>NZ_JAFLMZ010000001.1:0-814191 GCF_017313365.1 Agrobacterium sp. OT33
AAACCTAACCGCTTGTCGATCTCCCCCCTTGAGGGGGAGATGCCCGGCAGGGCAGAGGGGGGTAAGCCCCACGCACCACCGTCAACGGACAACCTCCCGAAAACCAGCCCCCAGGCTGCTCAGGAAGCGAGCGGCAGTCCCTGCACCTTCCCCTGCGCGCTCACCATGCGGCGCTCGTGCTCGATCAGCCATTTTTTCCGCCACAGGCCTCCACCATAGCCGGTGAGGCTGCCATCCGCGCCCAGCACCCGATGGCAGGGAACGACGATGGCGATCTGGTTGGCACCATTGGCGCGGGCGACCGCGCGCACGGCCGACGGTCGTTCCATGGTGGTTGCGAGGGAGGAGTAGCTGACGATCTCTCCCGCCGGGATTTCCCGCAGGTTGCGCCAGACATCGCGTTCGAAGGGCGTGCCGTGACCGGCAAGCCGGGTTTCGAATATGGCCGAACTGCCGGCGAAATAGGCGGCAAGTTCCGCCGCGATCTGGCCGGTCACCGCCGTCCTGCCCAGCACCATGTCGGCGCCCGTGCGGGCCTTCAGCCGTTTCAACTCGGCCGGGAGCGCCGGCCGGTCGGCAAATTCGAGGAGATGCAGGGCATGGTCATCGGCAACGGCCAGCATCGGCCCGATCGGCGTGTCGATCCAGTCGCCCCTCAGGAAGCCCCTGCCCTTCATGGCGGCGGGCGAGGCACCGAAGAACTGGTTGATGGCGGCGCGGAAGCCGCTGCCGGATTCGTAACCGGCATCGATCTGCGCACCGATCACCGCTTCACCGGAGGCAAGACCCGTGACCGCATCACCCAGCCGCCGCAGCCGGGCGATTTCCAGAAAGCTCATGCCAAAACGACGCTTGAAGCTGCGGCGCACGGTGGAGGGATCATGGCCGAGCGCCACCACATCCTCCTCTCGCCAGCGGCGCGCCGGCTCGTTTTCCAGCGCCGTCAGAAGCGAAGAGACGGTCTCGTCGGCGGTGCCGTAGGACAACATCGGCTTGCAGCGCTTGCAGGGACGGAAACCGGCCTCCAGGCATTCGGCAATGGTTTCGCGGAACCGGCAGTTTTCGATCTTCGGTTTTCTGGCCGTGCAGGTGAAGCGGCAGAAAATCTTGGTCGAGGTCACGCAGACATAGGCCACGCCTTCATAGGCGGGGTCCTTGTTCACAAGGGCGGAATATAGCGTTTCGGTGTCGGGGCGTTTGAACAGCATCATGGGAGGATGCTAGCGCAATTTTCGGGTCTGCGCCGCCGAAAAACGGGCGTGGATGTGGGGATGCCATCGGTTCTTTTCGCCTGCGTCGCTTCAGGACCGAGCGAGTACGGCATATTTCTTCTCCCCGAGGGGGGAGAAGAAATGGGCGGCAACCTTGCGGGTCAGTTCCCCGGCGGCGCGAAGGATGGGTCGTCCAGCCGGGCGAAGATGACGCCGCGCGCCTTCAGCGCCAGAAGGCCTTTCACCACGCCTTCGCCCGCCTCATGGGTGGGCTGGTTGATGTGGGAGATGATGACATCGCCATCCCTGGCAGAGGCGATGTGTTTTGCCGTCATCGCCGCACCCAGCAGCGAGCCGCCATCGCCATTGACGGAATAACCGGCCACCCGCATGCCGAGCCGGTTGATGGTGGCCATGGAGGACCTGGTGTATTTGGCCGTCGCACCACGGAACCATTGCGGCTGGAGACCGGTGGCGGCGACGATCGCCCGGCGGCCACCCTCCACTTCCTGCTCGACCGCCGCTTCCGAACCGGCGGCGGCGATGCCGTAGATGGAAACCGGCCTGTCCACCGCCGGCACATGGTTTTCGCCGTGGTTTTCGATCTCGAACAAATCCGGATGCGCCATGAGCACGGCGAGCGCCTCGCCATTGTGTTTCAGCCAGCGGGCGGTGACGAAGATCGTTGCCGGAATGCGCTCCTTCACCAGCGTATCGAGAATGCGGTGATCGGTCTTGCCCATGCAGGCATCCAGCGTCATCGCCACCCGCACCTTGCCGTCATGCTGCGGCGTCATCTTCAGCGTCGGCTCAACGAGGCCGGTGCCCGCGAACGCAGCAGATGAGGCAGAGACTAACAGGGCGGCAATGAAGAGGCGACGCAGCATTTTTGGTTTTCCGAAGTGTAAGGACGTGGCAATCCGCCCGCAAAGCGCCCGAATTATGGCGCGGTTTCCAGCGCGGACAGGGCGTCCAGCGCCTCTTCCACCCGCTGGCGTTCCGCGCTGGTGAGCGGCAGGATCGGCCGGGGCGGTTCGCACGCCGTCAATTGCAGGATGTTGGCGGCGGCGTAAACCACACGGATGCTGCCGAATTCCTTGAACAGCGCCCAGAGCGGCTGGAAGGCCGCATCGATCCTCTTTGCCTCTTCCGCATTCTTGGCCTGAGCCGCCCGCATCAATTGCAGGGCCGGAACCGGCAGCAGGCCGGCAACCACGCTGTACCAGGTGTCGCCGCCGGCAAGCGTGGCGTCGGCGCAGCCCCAGTCGCCGCTGTAACCAATGGCGAAATCATCCGACAGCTTCGGTCTCAGCCGCGCAAGCTCACCGGCATAATCGGAATCGGCAGGCAGCGGCATCTTTATGGCGCGGATATTGGGGATATAGGCAAGCCGCACCAGAAGCTCGTCGCTGAAGGTAAAGCGGGTTGTCGTCGGGTTGTTGTAGATGGCAAGCGGCAGGGCCGTCGCGCCGGCCACGGCGGCGAAATGGTGATAGGCCTCTTCCTGCGTCAGCGGCGTGTAGGAGACGGGTGCGAGCAGCAGCGCATCGGCGCCGGCCGCTTCCGCATCCTTCGCTAGCGCCACCGCCTCATCGGTGCGCAATGCGCCGACGCCGGCCATCAAGATGCGCTTGCCCCTGAGGATGGCGGCTGCCGCCTCGATGGCGCGGCGTCTCTCTTCCCGCGTGAGATACATGTAGATGCCGGTGCTGCCGAGAATGCCGACAGAATCGACCGCCGCCGCATCCAGCCGCTCGATCAGCGCGGAGAAAGCCTGCGTGTCCACCCGCCCGGCCTCATCGGCCGGCGTGATCGGAAAAGCCGAAAGTCCCTTGAATCGTGTCGCCATGCCCGTCTCCCTCGCTTTGATCGGCAGGCAGGGTTACAGAGCCGGTGGCGGAGCGGCAAGAAAAGCGGCGGCTAAACCCCTGCCCGCAACCGAAAAAATCCTTGCTTAGTCATAAAGATACAACTTCTTCCACTGCTCCTCGGGAATCCGGTCGCCAACGCGGTAATCGAAGGACTGGATGCTGAGGCTGTCGCTCTTCAGCTGGCACTTGTATTTGAGCTTGTACCATTCGCCGGAACTTCTGAAGACCGCGCCCGGCGCCTTGATGGAGTTCTTGCCAACTTCCGGATCGCCGAAGGTATAAGCGATGACCTTGTCCGGCCGCATGCCCTTCTGCTCCGTCGCTATCCTCTCCATCGCCTCGATATCGCAGCGCTGTTCCAGACGCTCTTCGGGGGCGAGCGCATTCAGCTGCCGCATGACGCTGGCGTCGATCGCGAAAGCGGGGGTAAAGGCCTGCAAGCCGAGGAAAAAGGCAGAAAGGGCAGCGGGAAGAAGCTTTCGCATGGGATCCTGTCAGTTTTTTCGTTTGTTCTTGGTGATTGCGGCAGGCCGGGCGACCTGAGCGCATCATCGCTGATTTGCCGGATATTGCCAAAATGTGATCGAAAGCTGACGAAATTGTGCCCGAGCTGCATTCCGCCTGTGGAGATTTGAAACTTGATCGGCCGCAAGGCCCGCTCTACATCTTGGTGCCGCCCAAGAATTTTTACAGGAAAGCGAGTTTCCCTTGCCGATTTTCAAGAACCTGCCCGCCGCCCCGACCGCCGAAAAACGGCCTGTTCAGGACACGCATCACGGCATTACCCGCACCGACGATTACGCATGGTTCCGGGCCGATAACTGGCAGGCCATGTTCAAGGACACATCCATTCTCGACCCCGCGATCCGCGCCCATCTGGAGGCGGAAAACGCCTATATGGAAGCGGCGATGGGCGACACCGGGGCACTTCAGGAAAAGCTGTTTACGGAGATGAAGGGCCGCATCAAGCAGGATGATTCCTCCGTTCCGGTAAGAGACGGCCCCTATGCCTATGGCACATTGTTCGTGACCGGCGGCGAGCAGCCGCATTATTTCCGCACACCGCGCGATGGCGGCGAAAAACACGTGCTTCTGAACGGCGACAAGGAGGCCGAAGGCAAGGATTATTTCCGCCTGTCCGGCCTCGACCAGTCTTCCGATCACAGCTACGGCATCTGGGGTTACGACGACAAGGGCTCGGAATATTTCACCCTGCGCATCCGCAACCTCGAAACCGGCGAGGACCTTGCCGACGTCGTGGAAAACACCGGCGGCGGCGGGGCCTGGGCGCCTGACGGCAAGAGCTTCTTCTATACGCTGCAGGACGAAAACCATCGTCCCTCCAAGGTTTTCCATCACATCATCGGCGAGCCGCAATCGGCCGACCGGCTGGTCTATGAGGAAAAGGATCCCGGCTTCTTCATGGGCGTCGGCGCGTCGGTTCTCGACGATTTCATCTTCATCGACATTCACGACCATGAAACCAGCGAATATCGCCTTCTCTCCACCAGCGACCTGACCGCCGAACCTGCCGTGGTGGCGGAGCGCGAGGAAGGCATCGAATATTCGATGTGCGAAGGCGGCGATGTGTTCTTCATCCTCACCAATGATGGCGATGCCAAGGATTTCCGCATTGTGGAAGCGCCGGTCACGGCGCCTGGCAAAGAAAACTGGAAAGAGATCGTCCCGCATGAGCCGGGCCGTCTCATTCTTTCCGTCGATGCCTATGCCCGCCACCTGATCTGGCTTGAGCGCCGCGACGGCCTGCCGCGCATCGTCATCCGCGATCGTCGCACGGGCGAGGAACATTCGATCGCCTTTGCCGAGGAAGCCTATTCGCTTGGCCTGCATGGCGCGGCGGAATATGACACCGATGTCATCCGCTTCTCCTATTCCTCGATGACGACGCCGAGCCAGCTGTTCGATTACGACATGGTGACGCGCGAGCGGACCCTTCTGAAGACGCAGGAAGTACCCTCGGGCCACAATCCGGATGATTACATCACGCGCCGCATCATGGCGCCCGCCCATGATGGCGAACTGGTGCCG
The DNA here is from genome assembly GCF_017313365.1 of Agrobacterium sp. OT33. Classification (NCBI taxonomy): domain Bacteria; kingdom Pseudomonadati; phylum Pseudomonadota; class Alphaproteobacteria; order Hyphomicrobiales; family Rhizobiaceae; genus Agrobacterium; species Agrobacterium sp. OT33. The sequence continues at coordinate 5,132 of NZ_JAFLMZ010000001.1, forward strand.
GTCTCGCTGCTTTACCGCAAGGATGTGGCGCTTGACGGTTCCGCCCCCTGCCTGCTCTATGGATACGGCGCTTACGGCATCACCATTCCCGCCTCCTTCTCCACCACCACACTATCGCTCGCCGACCGTGGTTTCATCTATGCCATCGCCCATATTCGCGGCGGCAAGGACAAGGGTTTCGAATGGTACGAAACCGGCAAGATGGAAGACAAGCAGAACACCTTCAAGGATTTCATCGCCGCTGCCGATCATCTGGTTCAGGAAGGTTTCACCTCCTATGACGGCATCATCGCCGAAGGCGGCTCGGCCGGCGGCATGCTGATGGGGGCCGTTGCCAATATGGCGCCGGAAAAATTCGCCGGCATCATCGCTGCCGTTCCCTTCGTGGATGTGCTGACCACCATGCTGGACGACACCCTGCCGCTGACCCCGCCGGAATGGCCCGAATGGGGCAATCCGCTGGAATCGGCGGAGGAATATGGCTGGATCGCTGCCTATAGTCCCTATGACAATGTCGGTGCGAAGCCTTACCCGCCGATCCTCGCACTATCCGGCCTGACCGACCCGCGGGTGACCTACTGGGAGCCGACCAAATGGGTGGCGAAGCTGCGCGAAAAGACGACGGGAGAAGCGCCGATCCTGCTCAAGACCAACATGGCGGCAGGCCATGGCGGCAAGTCCGGCCGTTTCCAGCGGCTGGAAGAAATCGCCTTCGAATATGCCTTCGCGCTGAAGGTGGCCGGCAAGGACGCTGTTTGACAGCCTGACCGTGGAACGGGCGGCGACAGAGCCGCCGCCCGCACCGAAACAGCATAAAAATACCTTCGCAAAACCTCTTTTCGAATATTTTTTCCACAAAATCGCGACTTTATTTTTTCCTTGAATCCCAACTTGACTGCGTCAGGATTTTTATTTCACCTTACTGAAATTTATAATATATTTCTGTAAAATCAGAATATATTTCATGTATTACATCAAATGAGAAAACGTTCCAAAAATCGAACGCATGGCTGCGATGCGCCATTTCGCGTTGCAATATCACTTTTTGGCCGTATTATGCCGTTCATTGACATATTCATGCGCCTTTTCGCCGCTCTTCTTGCGGCAATTCCGCAGCGTGTTCTGCGGATATTCTTCTTGCCGGGATTTTTCGGCTTTTCCATGCGCCATGTCAGTTCGCCCTTGGCAATCCGGGCTTTGCAGTGCTCCCGCTTTGCCAACTGAAAACACTGCATCAGACTTGGGGGTCTTACACCATGAAGAAACTCCTGGCCTCGACCATTCTCGTAACGGGCTTTACCATCGCTGCCGGTGCAGCACATTCCGCCAATGCCGCCGAAGCGTGCGGCAGCATCTCCATCGCCGAAATGAACTGGGCATCCGCCGGTGTCGCAGCTTACGTCGACAAGTTCATCATGGAAAACGGCTATGACTGCACGGTCAATGTCGTCAGCGGCGATACCATGCCGACCTTCGCCTCCATGAACGAAAAGGGCCAGCCGGACATGGCGCCCGAATTGTGGGTGAATGCCGTGCGCGAGCCGCTCGATGCCGCCGTCAAGGACGGCCGTATGATCGAAGCTTCCAAAATTCTTTCCGAAGGCGGTATCGAAGGCTGGTGGATCCCGAAATTCATCGCCGATGAACATCCCGACATCAAGACCGTCGAGGATGCGCTGAAGCATCCCGAGCTCTTCCCCGCTCCGGAGGACGCCAGCAAGGGCGCCGTGCACAATTGCCCCTCCGGCTGGAACTGCCAGGTGACCACCACCAATCTCTACAAGGCACGCGAAGGCGACAAAAAGGGCTTCACGCTGGTCGATACCGGCTCCGCCGCCGGCCTTGACGGCTCCATCGCCAATGCATTCGAAAAGAAGCAGGGCTGGCTCGGTTATTACTGGTCGCCCACCGCCATTCTCGGCAAATACGAGATGGTGAAGCTGGATGACGGCGTCGAACTCGACCGCGCCCATTTCGACGAGTGCACCGCCAAGGTCGATTGCGCCGACCCCAGGGTCAACGCCTATCCGGTGGCCGATGTCTACACCGTCATCACCAAGGATTTCGAAGGCAAGGCCGGGGTGACGATGGACTACATCAAGGCCCGCAACTGGGACAACAAGATGGTCGCCGAAATCCTTGCCTGGATGGATGAGAACCAGGGCACCAACGAGGATGGCGCGGAATATTTCCTCGAAAACCACGAGGACATCTGGACGAAGTGGGTTCCGGCCGAGGTGGCGGAGAAGATCAAGGCTTCGATGTGATTGGTTGATGGGGGAGTCGGCGCAAGCCGCTTACCCCCCTCTGCCCTGCCGGGCATCTCCCCCTCAAGGGGGGAGATCGACCTGCGGCGGGGTATCGCCCATCACAAACGTTGAGAATTGGAAAAGGGTGCGCCCTGCCGATCCCCCCCTTGAGGGGGAGATGTCCGGCAGGACAGAGGGGGGTATCCCAGCCTCCGTCGCCCGCCGCACCATCCCCAATAACCCAAAGGGAAAACAACAATAATGGCCCTCTGCAATTACCTGCCGGACCTGCTCTGCAAGTTCCCGGCCATCGACAACTCCACGATGCGTGTGGCACGCAAGACCATCGATGACGGGTTTCGCGATATCGTGCGCAACTATGGCGATGCGATCGACGTCGTCGTGCATCCGCTGCAGCTCTTCCTCAATTCCTCGGAGCGGCTGTTCATCCAGACCCCGTGGATCATCACGATGCTGGTCATTCTCGCCATCGTGCATCTGGCCGGGCGCAGCTTCAAGATCACCGGCGGCACCGCCATTTCCCTGCTGATGATCGGCGCGGTCGGCCTCTGGCGAGACGCCATGACGACACTGTCCATCGTCGCCATCGCCACCCTGATCGCCATCGTCATCGGCCTGCCGCTCGGCATCCTGATGGGTCGTTCCGAACGCCTGCAACGCCTCATCAATCCCGTGCTCGACGTGATGCAGACCCTGCCCAGCTTCGTTTATCTCATCCCCGTGGTGGTGATTTTCGGCATCGGCAAGGTTCCGGGCCTGATCGCAGTGGTGATCTATGCCATTCCGCCCGTCATTCGCCTGACCAGCCTCGGCATTCGCCTGGTGGACCGGGAAGTGCTGGAAGCGGCCGATGCCTTCGGCTCCTCCAACGGCCAGAAGCTGTTCAACGTGCAGCTGCCGCTGGCGCTGCCCACCATCATGACCGGCATCAACCAGACCATCATGATGGCGCTCGCCATGGTCGTCGTCGCCTCCATGGTCGGTGTCGGCGGGCTCGGCAAGAACGTGCTGCAGGCCATCAACAACCAGTTCTTCACGGTGGGCTTCCTGAACGGTTTCGCTCTGGTCGCCATCGCCATCATGTTCGACCGGGCAAGCCAGGCTTTTGGCAAGCGCCTGCAGAAGTACCGCGAGGTCTCCCATGGCTAAAAGCATCGAAATCAAGAATCTTTACAAGATCTTCGGCAAGCATCCCGAGAAATATCTCGAAGCGGTGCGATCCGGCATGGACAAGGTGGAGCTGAACGACAAACACAACCACGTGCTTGGCCTCAACAACATCAACATCACCATGCCGGGCGGCAAGATCACCGTCGTCATGGGTCTTTCCGGCTCCGGCAAGTCGACGCTCATCCGCCACATCAACCGGCTGATCGACCCGACAGCGGGTGAGGTTCTTTATGACGGCGAGGATATCTGCGGCATGAGCACCTCGGCGCTCAGGCAATTCCGCCGCCACAAGACGGCGATGGTATTCCAGAAATTCGGCCTCTTGCCACACCGCACGGTGCTGGAAAACAGCGTCTACGGCCTCGACATCCAGGGCGTGCCGCGCAGCAAGAGCGAGGAAAAGGGCCGTTACTGGCTGGAGCGCGTCGGCCTTGCCGGTTACGAGGATTATTATCCGAACCAGCTTTCCGGCGGCATGCAGCAGCGTGTGGGCCTTGCCCGCGCACTTGCCAATGACGCCGATATTCTGCTGATGGACGAAGCCTATTCGGCGCTCGATCCGCTGATCCGCGTCGACATGCAGACCATGCTGCTCGATCTGCAGCAGGAGCTGAAGAAGACCGTCGTGTTCATCACCCACGATCTGGACGAGGCTTTGCGGCTGGGCGACCACATCGCCATTCTGAAGGACGGCGAAGTGGTGCAGCAGGGCGACGGCCAGAGCATCATTCTCTCCCCTGCCGATGGCTACGTCACCGACTTCGTGCGCGATGTCAATCGCGGCCGCGTGCTTCAGGCCACCACCGTCATGGAGCCGCTGGACAGCAAGCCGGAAGGCATGCCGGTGCCAGAAAACGCGACGCTGGAAACCATTGCCCGCGACATGTCGGAGGCCAACGAGACGCAGGCGCATGTGGTTGATGAGGATGGCAAGGCTGTCGGCTCGATCGGCCTCGATACGCTGGTGGCGGCGATGGTGACACCAGCGCCGCAGGAGGTTGAGGCGGAGGCGGAAGCGGCGGAGAAGCCGGAGAAGCTCCAGGAAACGGTTATGCCGGTGGAGAAGGAAACGGCGTAATCCGGCACCGGACGGATTGGCCGCGTCCGCGAGATTTCCTCTTTCCGTCATACCGGCCTTGAGCCGGTATCCAGCCAGCCCAAGTCCTTGGGCTGAAAAGACTCTCTCGCCGCGCAGACGCGCGTCGGCTGGATTCCGGCTCAAGGCCGGAATGACGGGAGTGAGGTATTCACGGCGCCAGAAATTTAAACCGGACTGCAATGCCGCGAGGGACAAAGCTGGCAATCACCTCCTGCCCCGTCTTCACTATGCAAAAACGAAGCACTACTTCGCCGGCTGTCAACCCTCGACAGTCGCTGCAACGCAGCAAGCGCAAGTTTCAGACAAGTCGCCGCCGTTAACCCTTCGTTAACTTTTGAACGCGGAATCACCGACATGCAGATCGAAAGCAATATCGGCGGATACAATTATCAGGGACGTATCCGCGAGATCGAAAAAGCCGGCAGCACGCAAAGCGCGCCGGAGGAGCAGGCCGTCAAACGCGGCCCCGGCAATCCCACCGTTTCCAGCACCATTCTTTCGCATTCGCTGGCCAACGTGTTGTGGGCCGTGGGCAATGGCAGCGCGCCGGCCTATCAGGATACGCCGGCGACGGCTTCCGCCGAGGACAAGGCGGAAGCACAGGCCGAGTGGGTGCGCAGCGCCTATTCCGAATACGAATAGGCGATTCTTCTCAGGCCCTTGCCGGGCTGACCTCCACTGTCACATGCGACAGTTCATGTATGGCCGCAAGTTTCCGCTTGTAGAAATCGGGCGCCTTCGGCGCCTGCGACTGGATCGCCACGATGGCGGCATGATGGCCCGGCCCCACCTGCCAGACATGCAGGTCGGTGATGCGATCTTCTTCCGTCTCGACGCTTTCACGGATTTCCTGCGGCAGATCTTCCGTCTGCGGCACGGCATCGAGCAGGGTTGCCGCCGTGGAGCGCACCAGCCCCCATGACCAGCGGGCGATGACCAGACCGCCGACAATGCCCATCAGCGGGTCGAGAAAGGACCAGCCGTTCCATTTGCCGAGCAGCAGCGCGACGATGGCGAGAACCGAGGTCAGCGCATCCGCCAGCACATGCAGATAGGCGGCGCGCAGATTATTGTCCCTGCCGCCCTTCGCCGCGCCATGGTCGCCATGATGCGCGTGGCTGCCGTGATCGTGATGGGCATGCGAGCCGTGTCCATGCCCGTGGTCATGATGATGGTCATCCTTCAAAAGCAGGGCGCTGACGAGATTGACGGCAAGACCGATGACGGCGACGAGGATCGCCTGGTTGAAGTCGATCTCGACCGGGCTGACGAGGCGCATGGCGCTTTCGACGGCGATCAGCAGCGCCACCACCGCCAGCACGACGGCACTGGCAAAACCTGCGAGATCACCGAACTTGCCGGTGCCGAAGGTGAAGCGCGGGTTGCGCGCCTCACGCCGGGCATAAAGATAGGCCAGCGCCGAAATCAGCATCGCGCCCGCATGGGTGGACATGTGCCATCCGTCAGCCGTCAATGCCATGGAGCCGAACCAGTGGCCGGCGACAATCTCGGCCACCATCATCACGGTGGTCAGCGCAATCACCATCCACACGCGCTTTTCATTTCGCTCATGGTTCTGGCCGAGAAAAACATGGTCGTGGCCGGTCGTGGCAGGGAATTCGGATGTCGTCGTCATGTCGCTAATCCTGTTCGATCTTCAAGCTAGTCGTTCCACGCATGGCCTTTCCCAAAGTCGCGGACACTTTTTTTGGGGGGCGTGCTAGCGGATGTAGGTTTTCAGCACCTGGGCCAGCTCTTCCGCCGCCCGCGCCCGCTCGTCTTCATTTTCGGCATGCACCACATGTTCGTGCAGATGCTCCTGCATCACCTCCCCCGTCAGGCCGGAAAGCGCGCCGCGCACCGAAGCCAGCAATTGCAGCACCTCGCCGCAGGGCTTGGCATCATCAAGCGCACGCTCCACCGCCTCCATCTGCCCTTTCAGGCGGCGGATGCGGGCGAGCAGCTTTTCCTTGTTGCGGATCGTATGGGACATGAGCACCTCATATAGTATAGGGGGGTATACTATATGAGGACGATTTTGCCTTCAAGCCCCCCAAGACACAATCCTCGCGAATGTTTCGGTTCCTAGAACTACCCATCAGAACTCAGGGGGACTCAGTCATGACGACTATTGCAGCAACCACCAGCAGCTATTACGGCACTCCGGTCCGTGGCCTCGAACCGGCAAAAAGCAGGGAAATCCACTCCACCACAGAGACCCTGCTGGAGCTGACCCGGGCGGCGCACCGCGCCATTTCCAGCGCCGAGAGCGTCGCGCCGGCCGTTGCGCCGGCCGCCGCCAGCATTTCCGCCGGTCTTGCCGCCGCGCTGTGGAACCTCGATAGCGGTGCCACCCCCATCAGGCCTGCCCTTGAAATGACTGCCTCCGCTCGGCCTGAAGCCGCATCCACCATCGAGAATGAGGTTCTCAAGGCGCTGGCTGAGGCTCTGGGTGTGGAAGACGCCGCCTGAGGCCCATTGAACAGCGGGCGAAAACACCATATCTCTAGAGACTAGAGCATCGGATGATGAGCGGCGGGACCATCCCGCCCCTCTGCCGCGTCCGGGATATGGAGAAAGCCATGCTGTCCATCGGTGAATTGTCGAAACGCACCGGCGTGAAGGTGCCGACGATCCGTTATTACGAGCAGATGGGCCTCATTCGCGAAGCCGATCGTTCCGATGGCAACCAGCGCCGTTATGAAAAGTCCGACCTCGAAAGGCTGGCCTTCATCCGCCACGCGCGCGATCTCGGGCTGAATATCGAGGCCATCCGCGAGCTGATCGCGCTTAGCCAGCACCGGCAGATGCCGTGCGAGGGCGCGGATCGCATCGCCGCCGAACACCTGGCCGATGTGCGCGAAAAAATCGCCAAGCTCAGGAAACTGGAGCACGAGCTGGAACGCATCGTCGCCCATTGCGATGGCCATTCCATCGAGGATTGCTACGTTATCCGTGCGCTTTCCGACCATGGCATGTGCGGCGGCGAACACTAGGCACAATCCGGAACAGGGCTGACATTCCACTGTCATCCGCGCCCTGTATGCGCTCTCTCCTGCTTGAAGAAGGGATGCCGGATGGCCGAAATATTTCCCGAAATCACCCCGTTCGAGACTGTTTTTCTCGAGGTTTCCGAAGGTCACCGGCTGCATGTGACGATTGCCGGCAATCCGGCGGGAAGGCCGGCGATCCTGCTGCATGGCGGCCCCGGTTCGGGGCTTTCGGCGACGGCCAGACGCTATTTCGATCCCGCCCGCTACCGCATCATCCAGTTCGACCAACGCGGCTGTGGCAAAAGCACGCCGAATGCTAGCGAGAGCCTGGCGCACAACACCACGCATTACCTGATCGACGACATGGAGGCTATCCGTTGCGCGCTTTCGGTGGATGACTGGCTGGTTTACGGCAGCTCCTGGGGCGCCACGCTCGCGCTGGCCTATGCCCAGCGCCACCCGGAGCGGGTGCGCGCGATGGTGTTGGCTGGCGTCACTACTACGCGGCAAAAGGAGATCGACTGGCTTTACAAGGGGCTGGCAATGTTTCTGCCGCAACAGTGGCGGCGTTTCATCGCGGCTATCCCGGATCATCTGCCGAAGGAAGATCCCGTCGGCGCGTATCTCCAGCTTTTGAACGATCCTGACCCGGCCGTCCGCCGGATGGCGGCGCTTGAATGGCATTTGTGGGAGGCGGGCTCAATCAGTGCGGAGGCCAGCTCGGCCTTTCCGGAAAAATGGCGGGGCGGCGATTATATCCTGACCCGCGCCCGTCTCTGCGCCCATTATTTCCACCATGCGGCCTGGCTGGAAGACGGCGTGCTTCTGCGCAATGCCGGCCTGCTTGCCGGCATTCCCGGCGTGCTCATCCAGGGCATGCGTGACCTGCAGGGACCGCCCGTCACCGCCTATGACCTTGCCGCCACATGGCCGGGAAGCGAGTTGATTGCCATAGGTGGAGCCGGGCATTCCACCGGTGATGCCGGGATGGAAGATGCAATTGTTTCAGCAATCGCACGATTTGCAAATTGAAGCCGCTTGACAGATTAAGGATTCGGGCGCATTGCATTCGCCATGATCAACGAACGCGCACCCATCTCCTGCTCGTACTTTTGGGCCTACCTTTAAGGGCGGCTCGACAGATCATATTGTCAACAAGCCGCCGTCAGGCGGCTTTGTTGTTTTCAAACGTCCTGACGGCACAGATAAGACCAAAGGACCGAAAAAATGACCGAAGATAGCTCCCTTACACTGGAAAGACCGCCCGTCGTCATCATTCGCGGCGCCCGCAAGACGGATTTGCCCGAGCTTAACGAGATGATCACGCTGCTTGCCTCCTATCACGGCGATGCGGCGGCGATCACGCCGGCCAAGCTTGAGCGCGACCTGTTCGGCCCCCTGCCCTGGGTGCATGGTCTTGTCGCTGAAGCCGATGGCGCGCTGATCGGCTACGCGCTGCTTCTGCCGCTCTACAGGGCGCAGGAAGGCCGGCGCGGGCTTGAACTGCACCATCTCTTCGTGCGTGACGGCCATCGCGGCCATGGCACCGGCCAGCATCTGGTTTCCCGCGCCCGCGATATCGCCAAGCGGCTGGGCTGCGATTATCTTTCCGTCAGCGCCACGACCGGCAATGTGGCGGCACATCGTTTCTACGAAAACATGGATTTCGCGCCGCGCCCGGTCACCGGCATGCGCTACATGCAGTCCATCGCCTGATCAAAACCGACGGAGACGGCCATGACACGGATCGCCATTGCGCTGGCGCAGGATTTTGCGGACTGGGAACCGGCGCTGCTTGCGGCAGCGGCACGCAGCTATCTCGGCGTCGAGATCGTTCATGCCACCCCGGACGGGCGGCCGGTAACGTCGATGGGCGGGCTGAATGTAACGCCCGAAACCTCCTATGACGCGCTTGATCCTGATAACATCGATGCACTCGTCATTCCCGGCGGTCTCAGCTGGGAAAAGGGCACGGCCGCCGATCTTGGCGGACTGGTGCAGCGCTTTCGCGAAAAGGACCGGCTGGTTGCCGGTATCTGTGCGGCGGCAAGCGCGCTGGCGGGCACGGGTATCCTGAACCATGTCGCCCATACCGGCAATTCGCTCGCCTCGCACAAGGCCTATCCGGCCTATCGTGGCGACGGCCTTTATCGCGACCAGCCGAAGGCGGTCAGCGATGGCGGCATCATCACGGCCGCCGGCAGCGCACCGGTGAGCTTCGCGGTTGAAATTCTGAAAAACCTCGGCCTCTTTGGTCCGGAAGCCGAGGCGGAACTTGGAATTTTCGCGGCGGAGCATCGGTAAGGCGTAGCCATCTTGATGCCGTACAATCTCTCCACTTCCCCGTCATTCCGGCCTTGAGCCGGAATCCAGCCGACGCGCGTCTGCGCGGCGAGAAGAGTCTTTTCAGCCCAGGGACCTGGGCTGGCTGGATACCGGCTCAAGGCCGGTATGACGGAAGTGCGAGCATCAGGCCAGTCAGTGCCGGTCAAGCACCCGGCACACACGCGCCGCAAACTCCGGTCCCTCGCCGGCAATCGCGCGGCGGATATCGCGGCTGTTCAAATGCAGGCTGTGGCCGGCGGGCAAGTTTGAACGTTTGATCTTGGCGAGTGCCGCAGCGGCAAAGGCAGCCTCGTGGTCGTAAAAATAGGCAAGCGCCGCATCACGATCAGGGCTTGGGCCCAGAGCGGCCTTGAAGGCAAGGCGGTGCACGGCGCAGAAAGCGCCGTGACCGGGAACGGCAAAACGCAGCGCATCGAGTTCGTCACTCCACTCCGCTGCGTCCTGCATGGTTTCAAGCCGACTGGAAGCGTTTCAGGAAAAACGCGCTCAATGTACCAAGCAGCGCCCAGAAAACGAAGCTGGTGATGGTGGCGGCAACGATGAACTGCCGTTCCAGCGGCAGCGGCGCCAGCGCATGTTCGCCTTCCGGCGGCAGCGGTGCGCCCACCACATGCGGCGCGACGATCAGCACCAGAGCCAAAACGATGGCCCAGGGCTCGCGGCGAAACGCGATCAGCGCAATGCCGCCCGCGGTTGCGGCAACCGTCGAGAGCCACCAGATCTGCCGTGCCTCAAGTGCTGCGGCCGGGCTTCCCGGCAATTCCGGCGGCAGGCCGATCATCGGTGCGAGCATGACGGCGGCAAAACCGGCAACGCCCCACAGAAGACCTTCGCGCCAGCCGGCTTCGGTGCCACGCAGCGAGATAAGACCGGTCAGAACAAGCGCGTAACCGATGGCCGTCAGCACATTGGCGGCAACGGTATAGGCGGTGCGTTCGAAACCATCGGCCGGAGCCCAGGCCTCGTCATTATGCTCATGGGCGGGAACCGCAGCGCCGGGTGCTGCCGCATCATGGCTGTGGGCCGCTTCGCCGCCAGCGCTTTCAAAGGTTTCCGCCTGAAGGATGAGTGGCGTGGTGCCGAAAGCCTGCATGGCCGAGACGGCTAAACCGCCAACGATGCCGACCAGAACGGCGGTAAAAACGATATTGCGAAAAAATGACATGTCGTTTCCCCTCAATGGCAGGGGAAGGCATTGGCATGACGCGTGTCATGCGCGGCATTGTGAACGGCTTCCACGTGGGAAAAGCCGACAAAACCGACAACGAACAGACCCAGCACGATCGCCGTCAGCGATTGCGCGAAGCTGCCCGTTTTTGCTGAAACGGCAGCATTGGCCGTATTCTGCTGGATGGACATGGTGACCCCTCTCCCGGCGCGACCCCGCGCCATAAGACGCGGCCGAACGGCAAAAAGCCGCGCAGCCGCATATGATACACTTCACCACGGGGATACGAGACTGAAACAGGGGCACCGAACCGACGACCCTGACATTCCGCTCTTCCGGACACCCCGCCGGCATGGACATTTCCGTGATGGCAGGTCTCCTGGCTTACGGGTCAAAACCTGAAACACCTTCCCGGCATCGCCCTCGCCTTGAATGGGGGCGAGATGGCTTGCCAGTGGCATTTCGTTTCAGGCTCTCCGCTCACAGTTGCGGGGGCAGCCACGAATGAGGATTGCTCCCTATCGTGTTCCCTTTTCACCTTCCGGAACGCCCGGAAGGAACCATCACGCAGATGTTATCCGCCGGGTGGGTGCGGGAGTCAATGGCGGCGAGATGTTGGCACTGCCGGCAACGCACCTCAGTCAACGTCCTCGCGTGAGAAACTGGAACGAAAAAACACTCTCCCGTCATTCCAGCCTTGAGCCGGAATCCCGCCGACCTGCGTCCGTAGGACGAAAAAGCTCTCTCAGCCCAAGGACTTGGGCTGACTGGATACCGGCTCAAGGCCGGTATGACGGAGGGTAACTTCAAACTCTCTACCGAGACGGGATCGCCTTCAGATAGGCGGCAATCGCATTGCGGTCTTCGGCGGTCAGATGCGCCATGTTCTGCTGCACCTTGACCATGGAGCCGCCGACGCTGTCGAATTCAGGGGTGAAGCCGGTCTCCAGATAGCCGGCAATATCGGCCGTCGTCCAGGCGCCGATGCTTTCGGAACCGGGCGTGATATCGGGGATACGGCCCTCGCCTTCCGGGTTGGGGCCGCCGGCCAGCCACTTGTCGTTCAGGAAACCGCCAAGCGCGTCACGCGGCGTATGACACTCGCCGCAATGGCCCGGCCCTTCCACCAGATATTGGCCGCGCAGCAATTCGGCATTGGCATTGGCAAGCTCGACGCGCGGCCTCGCTGCGGTTTCGAAATAGAGGAACTTCCAGCCGCCAAGCGCCATGCGCAGGTTGAAGGGGAATGGCAGGTCGTGATCCGGCGCGTCATTCTGGCTGGCCGGCAGGGTTTTCAGATAACCGAAGAGGTCGTTGACATCCTTTTGCGTCATGCGCGCATAGGAGGCGTAGGGGAAGGACGGGTAGAGATGTTCGCCGTTCTTTCCCACCCCGCGCGTCATGGCATCGCCGAATTCCGCCAGCGTCCAGCCGCCGATACCGTGCTGCGGATCGGAGGAAATATTGGGCACATGGAAGGTGCCGAAGGGACTTTTCAACGCCTGTCCACCGGCGAGCGTCAACAGCGCATCGCCGCTGGCGTCAGGTGCGGCGTGACAGCTTGCGCAACCACCCGCCCAGAACAACGTTTCGCCATTGGCCAGATCCGGTTCGCCGAGGCTGACCCAATGGCTGGGCGCCTGACGTTCCGGCGCGGTGACCCAGGCGAAAATGCCGTAGCCGGCAATGGCTGCGATCACGGCCCCGCCCACAAGCTTCGTCCAGATGGAAGACATACCCCTCTCCCCATTCTCACCCGAGCTGGTCAGGTGTCTTTCAAAGTGAAAAAACGCCGCCGGGAAGCGGCGTTTTGAAATTCGAGACTTACTTCTTCAGACGATAGGTCTGGTGGCAGGTGCCGCAATCGGCGCCGAGCGTCTGCATGGCGGTGGTGACGCCCGCCTGATCGGTGGGGAGATTGGCAAGAACCGTATCGGCATCAGCACCGAGCTTGGCCGCCTTGGCCTTGAAGTCTTCGAAATTTTCCCAGATGGCGGGGGCCGCCGCACTGCCGGTCTCGGTGCCGGCGGGAAACTGTTCGGGGAAAGCCTTGGCATTGGTGCTGATGGTCGTCACGGCAGCCTTGACGGCTTCGGCATCGAACGGCTTCTGGCCCTTGGAGATGGCGGCAAGCGCCCCCATGGAACCACCGATCTGCTTCATCATGCCTTCACGTTTTTCGACTTCGCCGGCAGCATAGACCGCTCCGGCGCAAAGACAGCCGAAAAGCATGGCCGCCGCGATGGTTTTCAGTTTCATACATTCTCTCCTTGATTCCGGCCGGGTGCCGGACGCTTGATGGAACGGCGGGAGGATGCCCTTTCCGGATGGCGAAAAGAAGTCACATTGCGGTGAATTTTATCGTGAAAACAGAAGTCTAGGACAGGGCTTCCCAAAGTGTCAGCAGGGCTGCGGCAATCAGCATGAAACCGGCGGCGCGGCCGATGAAGATCGTGGCGCCGGGCGAGGACACCAGCCATTGCCGGCTTTTATCCGCCGTCAGCGCCAGCGTGCCATAGACGGTAAACTGCGTCACCGCCACCATCGCGCCCATGACCATCCCCTGCATCCAGATCGGGCCATAGGCCGGTTTTAGGAATTGCGGATAGATGGCCATCATGAACAGATAGGCCTTCGGGTTGGAAAGGCAGGTCAGCACCGCCCGCCAGAACGCCTTTCTCACAGAGGCGCTCGCCTGCGCCTCCTCGCCATTCACCACGATGGCGCTGCGCATCAGGCCGATGCCGATCCAGACCATATAGGCAGCGCCGGCAATGAGAAGCGGCAGGAACAGCGACGGCATCCAGGCGGCGAGCAGGCCAACGCCGGCCGCGCCATAAAGCGAATGCACGATGCCGCCGGCGCTCATGCCGCTTGCGGCGGAAAGGCCGGTTCTCTTGCCGCCCGTCAGCGCGCTTGCCAGCACGAACAGCATGTCCATGCCCGGCAGGATGATGATGCCGAACAGGACCAGAAAGAAAAGCCAGAGATTTTCGGCGTAACTCATGTCAGTATCTCCCAGGACGGTTCATGGCACATTCGGGAAAGTGCATGTTTCTCAATGTGTTTTGTCCTTTATAGGAAAAGCCAACTGACAGCGTTGTGTCAGTTGCGTGGGGAGCCACAGGGAAAAGCGGCAATGCGCAAGGCTTCGAGACTGTTCGAGATCATCCAGATCCTGCGGCTGGCGCGTCGGCCCGTTACCGCCCAGACGATTGCCGAAAAGCTGGAGGTGACGGCCCGTTCGGTCTATCGCGACATAGCCGCCCTCCAGACCATGCGCGTGCCCATCGAAGGCGAGCGCGGCGTCGGTTATATTCTGCGCCCCGGCTTCAGCCTGCCGCCGCTGATGTTTTCCATCGAAGAGACCGAGGCGATCGTGCTCGCACTCGCCATGGTCGGCCGCTCCAGTGATACCGAATTGCGGCAGGCAGCGAAAAAGGCGAGCGACAAGATTGCCGCCTCCCTGCCCGAACCCCTGTCCAAAACCCTGTCGGCCAATGCCCTGCATGCCTGGGGCAGCATCGCGCCAGCACCTGTCGGCATCGACCTTGCCACAGTCAGGCGCGCGGTGCGCGACGAGGAAAGACTGGAAATCCGCTATCGGGATGAAAGCGGCGCGCAGACGGAACGGCGGATTCGGCCGATTGCCGTGATCTATTATTCGGAAACGGTGAATATCGTCGGCTGGTGCGAATTACGGCAGGCGATCCGCAACTTCCGCTCTGACCGGGTTTTGACCTGCGAAAGCACCGGCAGCTTTTTCAAGCTGGAAGGTGAAAAGCTGCGGCAGTTGTGGATGAGCGGCTGGCAGAGCAACCAGCCGGGCAATCCATCCTCACAGCCGTAAGAGGCGATCCTCCTCGCGCCCGAAACCGCGAATGACGATCCGGTCTTCGAAAACATCGGCGATGGCGAAGGTGTTCTGGTCGGGCGTATCCACCATGCCCTTGAAATTGACGAAGTGGGTGTTGCCCAGCACACCGTAATTGCCTTCGTGATTATGGCCATTGAACCATGCGACGGCCGACGCATGGGCGCCGAGAAGGTCGAGAATGCGCGGCGCATCCCACATGTTATGAGCGTTTTGCGGATAAAGCGGATAGTGGCACAGCACGATCACTTTTTCGCCCGCCGCATCCGCCGTTTGCAGGACGTTTCGCAGCCATTCGAACTGCTCGTCGCTCAGCGATGCATTCCAGTCCTGCGCATTGATCGCGCCCGCTTCCTGCAGCTGCTTCAGACGCTCCTGCGCAAGTGCACGACGCGGATCGCCGGGCGGCGGGGCGAAGAGACTGACCTCGTTGCCATCGAGCACGGCGAAGCGGACATTGCCGATGGCGAAGTCATGCCAGGGGGCGGGCATGCCAAGGCGGGCATGGATGGCGGTCAGATGTTCAGGTGCAACTGAAAAATCATGATTACCCGGCAACAGGACCGAGGGGTGGCGAAGCCCGTCATAAACGCTGAGGATGGCATCGAAATTGTCGAAGCCACGGTCGATGATGTCGCCGAGCGTCACCACAAAGGCGAGGTCCTCTTCGTTGAAGGCGGCCACCGCTTCGGAGAGCTTTTTGACGCTTTCGGCATAATAACGGCCCATGTCCGGGCGGGGATCGGCATCGGCATATTGGGGATCGGCAACGATGCCGAAGGAGAAGAGAGGCTTGCTTTTTTCAGTCATGATGCGCCGCGATAAACCCGGCTGATGACAGGCTTGTGACAAGCGGCCGGAACGGCATGCCCCAAAAGCAGAACACCCGGCACAAAGGCCGGGTGTTCAAAAAATTCCGTTCGCCAAGCTTACTTGGCAGCGGCTTCGTAACGCTCCAGGACGTAGTCCCAGTTGATGAGGTTATCAACGAAGGCTTCGAGGTACTTCGGACGCAGGTTGCGGTAGTCGATGTAGTAGGAGTGCTCCCAGACGTCGACACCGAGGATCGGCTCTGCACCGTGAACCAGCGGGTTTTCGCCGTTTGCGGTCTTGGAGATTTCGAGCTTGCCGTTCTTGACGGAAACCCATGCCCAGCCGGAGCCGAACTGGGTGGTGCCGGCGGCGATGAAATCAGCCTTGAACTTGTCGTAGCCACCGAGATCGGAAGCAATCGCCTGCTCGAGCTTGCCCGGCAGCTTGTTGCCGCCGCCGCCCTTCTTCATCCACTTCCAGAAATGAACGTGGTTGTAGTGTTGGGCAGCGTTGTTGAAGAGACCGGCATTGGTGCCAAAGGACTTCTTCACGACTTCTTCGAGCGACAGGTCGGAAAGACCGGCTTCGGCAGCCAGCTTGTTGCCGTTGTCGACATATGCCTTGTGGTGCTTGTCGTGATGGAACTCGAGCGTCTCGCGCGACATGTAGGGTGCAAGCGCGTCGTAGTCGTAGGGGAGTTCAGGAAGTTCGAAGGCCATGGTTTTTACTCCTTTTTGCAGCGGGTTACCGCTCCTAGAAACCGTGTGAGCGGACCATAGGAGCGAAGCTGTGTTTGGGCAACCTGCGAAATATCAAAATGTTCCGACAAAAGAGAAAATTCCTCTCAACCCAGCCGCCACCATATTTGTTTCACAACCCTGGCGTACCGTTTTCCACCCTATCGGTTCGCTCTTGAGCGAGATTGCAGGAAGGAAATTCCATGACCCGCCGCTTCCCACGTCCCATGATCCGCTCCGTCCTTCTCGTCAGCGCCTTTTCATCGCTTGCGCTGCCCGCCGCCGCATCCTCCGATGAGGCGTGGAAGGAATTCGTGGCCGATGTGCAGACCGCCTGCCTTGCGGGCGCCAGGGACATGATCGAGGATGCCAAGGCGGTGGTCGATCCTGTCGGCAGCGAGAATTACGGCCTTGCCATCCTCACCGGCAAGGCGAAGGGCGCGGATGCGACGGTCAGCCACATCTGCGTCTATGACAAGAAGACCAAGGCCGTGGAGCTGGGCAGCGAACTTGCCGGCGATACGCTGAAGGTGGAAATTCCCGGCTCCACGAAGCCCTGATCGGTCAGAAACGGGGCGTGGTATCACCCTCGCCCAGTGATCGTTGCATCAGCACCGTATCGAGCCATTGGCCATGTTTCCAGCCGATGGATTTGAAAGTGCCGACATGCTCGAAACCGGCGGCGCGGTGCACGCCGATCGAGGCGGCGTTGGCGCTGTCACCGATGACGGCAATCATCTGGCGGAAGCCGCGCGCGGTCGCATCCTCAATCAGCGCATCGAGAAGCTTGCGGCCAATGCCCATGCCTTTCATGGCCGGATCGATATAGACGGAATTCTCAACCGCCGCGCCATAGGCCGGGCGCGCACGATATGCGCCGGCATAGGCATATCCGGCTACCTTTCCGCCGACTTCGGCGACGAGATAGGGATAATTGCCTTCCACCAGAAGGCGGCGGCGCTCGGCCATCGTCTCGGCGGCCGGCGGATCGATCTCGAAGCTGGCGCGGCCATAAAGCACGGCATCCCGGTAGATTTCGGTAATGGCTGGAATATCCGCCTCTTCACAGGGGCGGATCAAAGGGCTGGAAACGGTGGAAGGGGTCATTCTTGCTGTCCTGCGGATCATTCACGCCATCATTGTGCATTGCGGCGCGATCAAAATAAAGATTATCTGTCTTATACAAACGATAAGGTTTTCTTTGATGATGGACCTCGATCTGCGGCAGGTGCGCAGCTTCATGGATGTGGCCGATCTCGGCAGTTTTTCCGCCGCCGCCGACAAGGCGGGGCTGACGCAGCCGGCCATCAGCCTGCATATAAGGTTGCTGGAAAAGCAGCTCGGCGTGCGGCTGATCGAAAGGGTCGGCAGGCGGGCGCAGCCGACGGCTGCCGGCCGGGATTTTCTCATCCATGCAAGGCGGATCGCGGAAGAGGTGGCACATGCCATCGAGACGGTTGCGCCGCATCGCAGCGGGGTGACGGGGCGGCTGCGTATCGGCACGGGCGCCACCGCCTGCATCTACCTGCTGCCGCCGGTGCTGGGCAAAATCCGCCAGGCCATGCCGGGTATCGACATCGTCGTACAGACCGGCAATACCCACGATATTTTGCGGCTCCTGGAGGCCAATACCATCGATGCCGCCGTGGTGGCCCTGCCCGCCAGCGGCCGTAGCCTTGATATCAGCGACATCCATCTCGACGAACTGGTCGCGGTTTTTCCACGGGGCACCGGCGAAAAGACACTGAATGCCGAAACATTATCGAGGCAGCCGCTGCTGCTTTATGAGGGCGGCAATACGCGCAGGCTGGTGGATCAATGGTTTGCAGCGAGCGGCCGCACCGTGCAGCCCGCCATGGAACTGGGCAGTGTCGAGGCCATCAAGAAACTGGCGGGTGCAGGACTTGGCCTTGCCATCGTGCCACGCATGGCCATGGAGCATGAAGGTGTGGCATCCGGGCTTGAGTGGCGCTCGCTCGACCCGCCGCTGGAGCGCCGGATCGCGCTGGCGCTCAGGCGCGACAAACATATGACCGCGCCGTTGCGGGCGCTTGCCGCTGCCTTGCCGGATGTGCGGAAACGGTGAGGCCGCTCAGGCTCGCAGTTCAAAATAAAAGCCGCGACAGGTACGGACCCACCGCGGCTTCTGAAAAGGGGGGGCTAACGGCTCAGACGTCTGCGCCGAGACGCGCCCAGTCCATGTAGAGATCCAGCGCCTTGCGCGCCACGGGTCCGGCCTGCAGCTCGCGATCATCGAGCTTTATGACCGGCGACACCTTCGAATAATTGCCCGAGCAGAAGATTTCATCGGCCTCACGGAAATCCTCGACCGACAAGGTCGCCTCGCGAACGTCGAAGCCGGCCTGGCGCAGCAGGCCGATCACCCGCGAACGGGTGATGCCGGCAAGGAAGGTGCGGTTCGGCACCGGGGTGAGGACAACACC
This sequence comes from Agrobacterium sp. OT33, assembly GCF_017313365.1. Classification (NCBI taxonomy): domain Bacteria; kingdom Pseudomonadati; phylum Pseudomonadota; class Alphaproteobacteria; order Hyphomicrobiales; family Rhizobiaceae; genus Agrobacterium; species Agrobacterium sp. OT33. The sequence goes on from NZ_JAFLMZ010000001.1 coordinate 24,046, forward strand.
GTCCTTGACCATGAAGATGTTGGCGGAGGCCGATTCGGCGACATTGCCGTTCATGTCGCGCATCAGGGCATTGTCGAAACCGCGCGAACGGGCTTCCAGAATGGCGCGGCCGCTATTGGGGTAAAGGCTGCCGGCCTTGGCGTCGGTCATCGCGGTTTCCGGCGAAGGACGGCGCAGCGGCGAAACGGTAAGCGTCAGCGGCTTGCCGGCATCCATCGGCGCTTCGAACAGGCAGAGGGCAAAACGGGTGGAGCTGGCATCCGGCGCCACGACGCTGCCGGGCATGCCGTGTTCGGCCCAGTACATCGGCTTGATATAGATCGCCATCTTGCCGTCGAATTTCTTGACGCCTTCCAGCGCCAGGGCCTCGATCTCTTCCGCCGTCATGGTCGCTTTCATGCCCATATTAACGGCCGAGCGGTTGACGCGCTGGCAATGCAGATCGAGATCGGGCGCCACGCCATCGAACCAGCGCGCGCCGTCAAACACCGTCGAGGCCAGCCACATGGCATGCGAGGTCGGGCCGATGAGCGGCGGGTTGCCGGGCAGCCATTGACCGTCAACATAGGTCCAGGTGGTTGATCGGGGTGCTGTATCGACGCTCATGGTAGGCTCCTGTTTCAAGCGTTTTCGTTCGGTAAAAACGCTCCGTCTTTTTTGTTCTGATGCATTGCCGGATGAAGAGCGCTGCAAGCTCTCAGTCGGGCATGTGCTGGAAATCGGCCGGAGTGAATGCCTCTCGCCTGATGAGGTCAAGTTTTAATTGCCGCGATTTCAGATTTTGATGGAAAATAACAAAGCGACGCCCCGATAAAGATGTTTTATGAGGCGAAACAAAAGGTTGATGAATAGGTTCATCACAATAATTCATGCATCGGATGATGGCGGGGGCATTTCGCCCGTGCGATGCTCCCGGTCTTACAGCTCTCTGGCAGGAGGAAATCATGGCATGGTCCGCCCAGCAATATCTGAAATTCGAAGATGAGCGGACACGTCCCGCCCGGGACCTTCTGGCGCAGGTGCCGCTGGAACGGGTGCTGAACGGCTATGATCTCGGCTGCGGGCCGGGCAATTCCACCGAGCTTCTGACCGACCGCTACGGCGTCAATGTCATCACCGGCATCGACAGCGATGACGACATGCTGGAAAAGGCCGCCGACCGGCTGCCGAATACCCGTTTCGGCAAGGCCGATCTTTCGCAATGGCGGCCGGCCCAGAAGGCCGACCTGCTTTATGCGAACGCGGTTTTCCAATGGGTGCCCGATCATCTTGCCGTTCTTTCGCAATTGATGGATCAGCTGGAAAGCGGCGGGGTTCTGGCGGCGCAGATGCCGGACAATCTGCAGGAACCGACACATCGCGCCATGGAGGACACCGGCGCCAACGGCTCCTGGAAGGATACCTTTGTCGATGGCAGGCTGCGGCGCAAACCCCTGCCCGCGCCATCCGACTATTTCAACGCGCTGGCGCCGAAATCCGCCCGCGTGGATGTGTGGCACACCATCTACAATCACCCGATGAAGGATGCGGAAAGCATCGTCGAATGGGTGAAGGGCACGGGGTTGCGCCCCTATCTCGCCGCCGCCGGTGAGGAAAACCGCGAAGCCTTCCTCAGCGATTATACGCAGCGCATCAAGGCGGCCTATCCGCCGATGGCGGACGGCCGCCTGCTTCTGCGCTTTCCACGGCTGTTTGTGGTGGCGGTGAAGAAGTAGCGTCAGCCCGCGAAGGCATAGACCCTGAGGCGGTGGTTGTCGGGGTCGGTGGCCGTAAACGTGTAGCCGAATTCCATTTTCGCGGGCTGCTGCAGCATGGGGACGCCTCTTGCCTGCCATCCGGCGAAAGTCTCATCCACCTGCGCATCGTTTTCGACACGGAAGGCAAGCTCGCCGCCGCCGCCCGTCACCGATGCCTTCGGCTCCACCGTGTGGCGCGACCAGAGGCCGAGCTTCATGCCGTTCTGAAGAACGAAGAGGGAGAATGTCGGCGAGGATTCGACCGGGTCCGTGCCCAGCAGAGCCTTGTAAAACTCCGTGCTTGCTGGCGGATTGTCGACGTAAAGGATGGTGAAATCGGGGTGGCTCATGGTCGTTCTCCTGTGTTGCTGATGAACGATGTCTAGACCCGCCTGCTGTCAGTTTTTGTCAGCATGATCCTGCCGTCGCCGCTGTTTTTCGCGCTCGCGCCATTCTTTCAGCAATGCCTGCCGGCGGCGGGGATAACGGCTGTCCATCGGCCGGAAAGTTTCGATGCGATCGGCCCGGAAACTGCGAAAATCCTGCCGCGTTTCGCACCATGCCAGCACCACCCGCACCAGATCGAAAAAAGCGAGCGCGAATGGCCAGATCACCCGCTCCGTCAACTCTCCCTTTTCGTCACGATAGGTCATCACGACCTTGCTCTCCTTGCGAATCGTATCGCGAATTTCGGCGAGATCGACGCGGATGGTTGCCACGGCTTGCCCGGGGCCGATGAGAAGCGTGGAATTGTCGAGTTCCTCGCGCAGGGCATCGGGAAGCACGGCGGCGATCTTGACGAGCGCGGCGCGGGCGGCCTCGGCCAGCCCCGCATCGGCACGGCCCGCCACCCAGCGCGAACCCAGCACCAGCGCCTCGATTTCCTGCCCGGAAAACATCAGCGGCGGCAAAAGGAAGCCGGGGCGCAGCACATAACCCACGCCCGCCTCACCCTCGATATCCGCGCCCTGCGCCTGAAGCGTCGCTATATCGCGGTAGAGCGTGCGCAGGCTGACGCCGGTCTGCGCGGCAAGGGCCGCACCGCTGACCGGCATGCGGTGGGAGCGAAGGATCTGCAACAGATCAAGCAACCGTTGTGAGCGTGACATGCGACATTTCCTTCCATGCGCCCATTTTGATCGTGTCGCCGACATTTCGCCGACATCACTCGATGGGGTAACTCCGCCTGCTGCCGGGCGCAACCGCGCAAAAAGGAGTGGACAAGCCCGATGTGCCATCATGTAAATATGCGCGGGGATTTTCGCGTCCCCGCCACCATCACAGGCATCTTGAGTCTCCACCATGATCGTTCGTCCAAAACCGAACCTGCTGCAACTTTTCACCATCCTGCGCGGCTCCATCATCGCCCGCATCTTTCCGCAGGTGCTTGCCGTTTTCCTGCTGTCGACGGTGGTGGTCTGGGCGCACAAGGACCGGCCGGATCTGGTGCCAGCGCTGAATGGCGCGCCATTTTCGCTGCTCGGTATCGCGCTTTCGGTGTTCCTCGGCTTTCGCGCCAATGCCTGTTACGACCGCTGGTGGGAGGCGCGCAAGCAATGGGGCGCGCTGATGACCGTGGCGCGCACGCTGGCACGCCAGAGCACCATGCTGGAGAGCCGGCAGGATATTGCCGATCCCGTTGCCCGCCGGCGGATCATCGATCTTGCAATCGCCTTCTGCCACGCGCTGGTCTCGCATCTGCGCCCCGGTGAAGCGACCGCCACCGCAGCCCGCCTCATTCCCGAGGACATTTCGGAAGCCTATGCCCGCAGCCGCAACAAGCCGGACATGCTGCTGCGCGAAATATCCGATGCTTTGGTTTCCGCCAATGCGAAGGGGCAGATCAGCGATATCCAGCTGCAGATGCTGGATGCCACCGTGCAGCAGATGACGGCCGCGCAGGCATCGTGCGAACGCATTCGCCACACGCCGGTTCCCTTCGGTTATTCGCTGCTGCTTCACCGCACCGCGCATCTCTTCTGCCTGCTGCTGCCGTTCGGTTTCACGGATCTGCTCGGCTGGGCCACGCCTTTCACCAGCACGCTTATCGCCTATACGTTTTTCGGTCTCGATGCCCTGTCCGACGAGCTGGAAGACCCCTTCGGCACCGGCTTCAACGCACTGCCGATCAATGCGCTTGCCACCACCATCGAGATCAATCTGCGCGAGGCGATGGGCGAGACCGATCTGCCGGCCGATCCGCGACCGGTGGATTATGTGCTGATGTGATATCGTCCCGCCGGGTTGAAACCGATTGCGCGGACACCAGTTAATGAAAGACGGCTTCCCGCCCGGCATCCGCCGCCGGCCATGTTTTCAGCAAACAGGAGAGACATCCCATGTATGACGTCAGCGCGAATGGCGCGAATATTCCCGCCCTCGGTTTCGGCACCTTCCGCATTCCGGAAGACGATATCAGGCGCATTCTGCCGGAGGCGCTGAAGCTCGGCTTCCGCCATGTCGATACCGCGCAGATTTACAAGAACGAGGGCGCAGTCGGTGAGGTCATCGCTCAGTCAGGCATTTCCCGGCACGATATTTTCCTGACCACCAAGGTCTGGGTGGACCGCTTCCGCCACGACGATTTTCTCGCTTCCGTCGATGAAAGCCTTGCGAAACTGAAGACCGACTATGTCGATCTGCTGCTGCTGCACTGGCCGAAGAGTGACGTGCCGCTTGCCGAGCGCATGGGCGCGCTGAACGCGGTGCGCAAGGCCGGAAAGGCGCGCAATATCGGCATTTCCAACTTCAACGTGGCGCTGACTGACGAAGCGGTGAAACTGTCCGATACGCCGCTTGCCACCAACCAGATCGAATATCACCCCTATCTCGACCAGACGAAGGTGATTTCGGCCGCACGCAAGCACGGAATGTCGGTGACGGCCTATTATCTGATGGCCGATGGCAAGGTGCCTAACGATCCCGTTCTGAAGGATATCGGCGCGAAACACGGCAAGACCGCTGCGCAGGTGACCCTGCGCTGGGCGGTGCAGCAGCCGGATATCGTGGCGCTTTCCAAGACGGCGACGGAAAGCCGCCTGAAAGAGAATTTCGATGTTTTCGATTTCGCGCTGACGGAAGAGGAAATGCGGGCGATCCACGCGCTTGCCAGGCCGAATGGCCGCATCGTCAGCCCCGGCCACCTCGCGCCCGACTGGGACGACTGAGGCGACGGGGCCATTCGGTCCCGTTTATCGCTCGGTCAGGGCCAGCTTCGCACCCAGCGCCACGAAAGCGGCCGCGAAGCTGCGCCTCAGCCAGGCGAGGACCGCCGGGCGTGATATCACCTGGCGCCGGACCGAGGCGGCAAAGCAGCCATAAAGCGCAAAGACCAGAAACGTCATGGCCATGAAGATCAGCCCGAGATCGACCATGCGCCATGTCGGCAAAGCCTCATCCGGCGCGATGAATTGCGGCAGGAAGGCGAAAAAGAAGATCGACAGTTTCGGGTTCAGCAGATTGATGAGGATCGCCTCGCCGATAACGCGGGCCGCCTTCTGAGGCTCCCTCGTATCGTCGATCTTCAGCGCACCGTCTTCCCGCAGCGTGTTCCACGCCATGTAGAGAAGATAGGCGACCCCCAGATATTTGACGATGCCGAAGGCCAGCGCACTGGTGTGCAGGATGGCGGCAAGCCCGGTGATGGCGGCGAGCAGATGCGGCACGATGCCGAGCGTGCAGCCGAAAGCCGCAATGACGCTCGCCCTCGCCCCCTGCGAAAGACCGGCGGCCAGCGTGTAGACCACGCCGGTTCCGGGAGACGCGGCGACGATGAAGGATGTGATGAGGAATTCGGGTGTCATGGTGTGGGTGTGTCCTGTGGGTGGAGGACGGGAGCATGATGGTGCGTGGGGTGGGTGTCTTGGATGAAATTGCAGGGTTGATGTCCAGAGGCTCCCTCCCCCTCATTCCTGTGCTTGTCACAGGAATCCAGTCGACGCGCGTCTGTGTGGCGGAGGAGTCCTTTCAGCCCAAAGACTTGGGCTGGCTGGATTCCTGTGACAAGCACAGGAATGAGGAAGAGGGGTGCGTCCTGCGCTCCCCTGAAACCCAAGACATGCCGCACGGGACCTTTCGCTTTTGGAGTAACCTGCCCTACGAAAGCGCCGCCCGGTAAACCGCCGGCGTAACCCCGAATTGCCGCACGAAGAACCGGTTCAGATGGCTCTGGTCGGCAAAACCGGCGATGAAGGCCGCTTCGGCGGGCGGTGTGCCTCTGGTCAGCTCATGGCGTGCCACATGCACGCGCCGCTGGAGAAGATAACTGTGCGGTGTCAGGCCGGTCGCTTTGGCGAAGGCCCGCAGGAAGCGGAACTGGCTCATGCCGGCCTCCCCGGCCAGATCGGCAAGGCGGAACGGGTGGGCAGGGTCGTCATCGATGCGGCTTTTCGCCCGCTTTATATTCTCGGGTGCGGCGATTTCGCCCGGCTTCGCCGCCGTCTCCATTGCTGCCGCCAGAAGCATCAGCAAGGTCTCATCGCCATGCAGGGTTTCGCCCGGCCGTTCCTTCGCAGTGACGGCCGAAAAGACAGCGTTGAACCGCTGCGCCAGCGGCCTTGCGTCAACGGGATAGGCAAATTCGAAAGAGCCGTGATCCTTCTCGCAGACATCGGCAATTGCATCGCGAACGATATCGATGTCGAGATAAAGCATCCGCCAGGCGCGGCCGCCCTCTCCAAGCGGAATGCCGTCATGCACCTCGCCGGGATTGACGGTGATGACATGGCCGGCGCCCGCCTCCACCATGCCACGGCCGGAGAGCGATTTCTGCGCGCCGCGTTCGATGAGACCGATGCCGAATTGATCATGCATATGGCGCGGAAAGCAACGATCGCTATCCGCCACCACGGCGGCGACACCGGGCATGCTGGTTTTCGGCATCAGGAACCGGCCTTGGGCCATGAAAGCGCGCGCTCCGCGGGAAAGAGCGCGACGCTATCACAGGATGTCCTTGTGCGACAGACACCTGCACTCAAGGATGCATATGGTTGATCATGGCGAAGACCTGATCGAAATTGCCGTTCTGCGCGGCAAAACGCAGCGGCTTGCAGCGCTCCACCACAACTTCCTTCTCATCCGGGCGGTTCTTGAGGATATCCATAACCTCGGAAATGAAGGCGTCGAGCGGCATGGCCCTTTCGTCATTGGCCTGTCCCTCGCCCATCAGCGTCGTCTGCACATAGGGCGGCACGATTTCGATGACCTCCACCGGCGTCTCCTTCAGCTGCTCCCGAAGCGCGACCGAATAGGCGTGAATGGCCGATTTGGTGGCGCTGTAGGTGGGGGTCAGCACCATGGGCACGAAGGCCAAGCCGGAGGAGACCGTGAGCACGGTAGCGGCGGGCTGCTTGAGGAAATGCGGCAAAAGCGCCGCCGTCAGGCGGATGGGCGCGAGAAGATTGGTGGCAATGGTTTCTTCGGCCGTATCCAGATAATCCGGCGCGGCGGCGATCTCTTCCGGCCGCATGATGCCGGCATTGTTGATGACGGCGTTGAGGCTTGGATGGGCCTTCACCAGAGCTTCGGCAAACGCGCGGATGCCTGCGGCGTCCGTCGCATCCATGACCATCGAGGCCATGCCGGGATTGGCTGCCGTCACCTCGTCGAGCATGGCCTTGCGGCGGCCGGAAATGATGACCCTGTTGCCGGCCTGATGAAACGCTTCCGCCAGCGCCCGGCCGATGCCGGAACCGCCGCCGGTGATGAGAATGGTGTTGCCGGTGATTTTCATTGCAGCATCCTTTGCTTGTTGGCTGAAAGGAAGTTAGCTATGATACTCTCCAATCGAAAGTAGGCACCCAAAAGATTTATACTTACCCAAAGGAGAGTGTAAAATGAAACGGCACGCCGCCGACCCGGCCATCGAGAGCCGGCGCAAGGTTCCGCCGCCCACGGAAACCGATCCGATCATCGAGGCGCTGGTTCAGGACATCATCGCCAAGGTGGCCGACAAATGGACGATGCTCATTCTGGAAGTGCTGGAAGAGCACGGCACGCTGCGCTTCACGCAGATCGGCAAACATGTGGGCAGCATCAGCCAGAAGATGCTGACAAAAACGCTGAGACAGATGGAAAGCGACGGGCTGGTGCGCCGCACCGTGCACCCCGTCATCCCGCCGCATGTGGATTATGATCTCACCCATCTCGGCCGCACGCTGGGCAGCGCCTTTTGCGGCGTGTGGATCTGGGCGGAAACGCACCATGCGGACATAGAAGAGGCGCGGCGGCGGTTCAAAGAACAGCCACCGCGCCCCGCAATGGATTAATGTCGCTTTATGCGAACTGGCTGAGGCCCGGAACCGAGGCGATCACCTGGTCAACGGTCTCGTCACCGGCGTGCTGGCGGGCAACGGCGATGGTTTCCTTGGCGAGCGTGGAAATCTCGCTCATGCCGATGCCCTGGCTCATCAACTGCTGGCCGAGACCCATGATGCCGCCGCCGCCGATCGCGCTCATCAGTCCGCCCAGCAGACCGCCGCCGCCATTGCCGGTGCCCTCGCCGTTATATTGCGCCACGAGATCACTGGCGCCCGGAATGGCTTCGATCATCTTGGCGATCGGGCCGTCGGCCGCTTCGCGCTGGAGAAAACCGAGAATCATGCCAACGGCCTTTTCGGCCAGTTGAGGGTCGATACCTGCCTTCGCGGCGATCTGATCAATGATTTCGTTCATTCTTGCCTCCTGTTGAAAAACGACGCCAACATCGAATAACTGACGTTAACGTCAACGTAAAACAATCTCATGCCGCATTCAAGCGGCCACGGATAGGTGCGGCAACTTTCATCAAGCGCTTTTTATTCATCGCCATCAAGCAGTTGTTGCGCCTCGAAACTGTCCTTATAAGATCATCACAACCAAACTATGAAAAGGCCGCTTCCGCGAGGAAAGGCCACGGAATGCCAGTTACGCTTTTAATTCGGACATGACTTTTGCAAAATCCACTGCGATTTAAGGGTCATGCATCAGCCGCAGGAGAAAATGGTCGATGTTGCAGGACGGACAGCTCTATATCGGCACCAGCCGCAATCCGGACGACAGCCTGAACAAGGGCGAATATCTGGAACTGAAATTCGGCAACCGCCATGGCCTCATCACCGGCGCGACGGGCACGGGCAAGACCGTGACCCTGCAGGTTCTCGCCGAAGGTTTTTCCAAGGCCGGCGTTCCTGTCTTCTGCGCCGATATCAAGGGAGACCTTTCCGGCATCGCGGCCGAGGGCGAAGCGAAAGACTGGGTGCAGAAACGTGCCGAACAGATCGGCTTCACCGATTTTTCTTACGGCAAGTCGCCCGTCATCTTCTGGGATCTCTACGGTGAAAAAGGCCATCGCGTGCGCGCCACCATCGCCGAAATGGGGCCGCTGCTGCTCGCCCGGCTGATGGATGCCTCGGAAGCGCAGGAAGGCGTGCTCAACATCGCCTTCAAGATCGCCGATCAGGGCGGGCTGCCGCTGCTCGATCTCAAAGACCTGCAATCGCTCCTGAACTACATGGGCGAAAATGCAACTGAGCTCTCCAACCAGTTCGGCCTGATTTCCAAGTCCTCGGTCGGCTCGCTGCAGCGCGGGCTGCTGGTTCTCGAACAGCAGGGTGCCGCCAATTTCTTCGGCGAACCGGCGCTGAAGATCGCCGACATCATGCGTGTGGGCACCGATGGTCGCGGCACCATTTCGGTTCTCGCCGCCGACCGGCTGATGATGAACCCGCGCCTTTACGCCACCTTCCTGCTCTGGATGCTCTCGGAACTGTTCGAGGAACTGCCTGAAGTCGGCGATCCGGAAAAGCCGCGCCTGGTGTTCTTCTTCGACGAGGCGCATCTGCTGTTCAACGATGCGCCGAAGGTGCTGGTGGAACGCGTGGAACAGGTTGTGCGGCTTATCCGCTCCAAGGGCGTGGGCGTTTATTTCGTGACGCAGAACCCGCTCGACGTGCCGGAAACCGTTCTTGCCCAGCTCGGCAACCGCGTGCAGCACGCGCTGCGCGCCTATACGCCGCGCGAGCAGAAGGCCGTGCGCACCGCCGCCGACACCTTCCGCCAGAACCCGGCCTTCAACACCGCCGACACCATCACCACGCTCGGCACGGGCGAGGCGCTGATTTCCACCCTGCATGACAAGGGCGCGCCTTCCATCGTGGAACGCACCCTCGTGCGCCCGCCATCGGGCCGCGTCGGGCCGCTCACCGATGCGGAGCGCAAGTCTCTGATCGATGTGAGCCCCGTCGCCGGCCAATATGACAAGGATATCGACCGGGAATCCGCCTTCGAAATCCTCGCCGCCCGCGCCCAGAAGGTGGCGGAAGCCGAGGCCGCCAAGCGCGCGGAAGAGGAAAATGCCGCCAACCAGTCCGACAACGCCTCCGGACGCTGGCGCCTGCCCGGCTTCGGCGACGAAGAGCCCGCACCGGCCTCCACCGGCTCGCGCAATGGCGGCACACGCAAGACCGGCTACCAGCGCGAAACGGTGATCGAGGCGGCGATGAAAAGTGCCGCCCGCTCGGTCGCGACCTCAGTGGGACGCGCGATCGTGCGCGGGATTTTGGGTAGTTTGAAGCGGTAACGGCTAAAGCGGCTAGGCGTCGACAAGCTCGATCCTCAGCTTTTTACCCACTGAACGGGCCGCTCGCTCGAGCGTATCGAGCGAGACGGCGACATTGTGAGGATCGAGTATTCTTTCGACCTGGGTACGGCTGGTACCCATTCTCGCAGCCATTTCGGACTTGGTGAGCGATTGCTTCTTTCTGGCCTCTTCGATCTGCCATGCCAAAACTCGCTTGATCGCCTCGCCATAGATTTCTTCTTTTTCGCCAAGCCCATCAAGGAAATCTTCAAGGGTACCGCCGACAGAAGGTTTCGCATCGCTCATTTCTTTTTCCCTTTATCGATCTTTTTCAATCGCCTGGATCGCTCCTGATGCTCTTTCCAACGCTTGATCGCCAGTTTGATCGCATCCTGTTGGCCATCCTTGCCTTCTTCCCCGTGAAGCAGGAGCATTATCCCGCCATCAACTCCAAAATAGGTTCTGGCTTCAACCTTTCCATTTTTGACGCTGGAACGGACTTCACGAACACCATCCCTAATGGGCCTGCAAATGGGCATTCCAATTGGCCAACCGAACTCAACGGTCGCAATGTCAGACCCGATCATGCGGCGGTCGTCCTTATCGAGTGACATAAGCCAGTCTTTAACAGGCTCCGCTCCCTCGTCCGTCGCGAAGAATGTCGCCACGATGCGCTTCATTTGAAATCCTTGTACCGTATAAGGTTCAATTTGACAAAGCAATTATTTAGAAAACATGTAATCGCGGCTTCACCCGCGCCCCTCTTATGGGCTGTCAATTTATCTGCCAACGGCGACAATCTGACCAGTTGAGTATCTTTTTTGGTGGCCAGCGGATTGTTCCGAGGATTTCTCTGCCGCCCCATCATCCCGACCGACGGCAAAACCCATTGCCTCCCATCCCCGCCGCTGCTAATCATCAAACAGTTCAACCCGTATCGGAAAGGAGGCTTCGCATGGATATTTCCTGCTTTTGGCGCTATCGCCAGATTCGCCACCTTTCTGCCCTGCAGATACGTTTGCAGGGCTGACCGGACGGACGACATCTCTGGTTTGCCCTAAAGGCCGCGCGGAACGCAGCTAGTCTGCCATCGCGCATATTTCATTACGGATCATCGCGAACCGGTCGCCTTGCCCGCATGGCGCAGGCGAGCCTTCGTCGATGGCCCGTGCCGCCAGAGATAAATCATGACTCTTGTTACGCTTCGAAACCTCGGAATCATTCTGGGCAAACCGCTTTTTTCCGGTCTCAGCCTCACCATCCATGCGGGAGACCGCATCGGCATCGTCGCCGCGAATGGCTGCGGCAAATCCACCCTGCTCAATTGCCTTGCTGGCGAACTGGATGCCACCAGCGGTGATATCACCCGGCAGCGCGGATTGACGCAGTCCATCGTCCACCAGCATCTGCCCCCGGCCCTTCTGGAAAAGACCATGCGCGACGCGGTGCTGTCCGCCCTGCCGGCGGATGTGATCGACAGCGACAGCTGGCGCGCCGACATCATCCTCGACGACATGGCCGTGCCGGAAAGCTATCGCCATCGCCCGCTGCAGGCGCTGAGCGGCGGCTGGCAGCGGCTCGCCATGCTGGCACGGGCATGGATCACCGAGCCGGATATTCTCCTGCTCGACGAACCGACCAACCATCTCGACCTCGAAAAAATCAGGGTGCTGGAAGGGTTTCTCCAACAATTGCCGCGCGATACGGCGGTGGTCATCGTCAGCCATGACCGCGCCTTTCTCGACAACGTCACCAGATCCACGCTGTTCCTGCGGCCGGACAATTCCTCATTCTTCCGGCTGCCCTATGGCCATGCGCGGGCGGCGCTCGAGGAAGAGGACGCGGCCGATGAGCGGCGCTTCGAGCGCGACATGAAGACGGTGCAGCAATTGCGCCGGCAGGCGGCGAAGCTCAACAATATCGGCATCAATTCGGGCAGCGATCTTCTGACCGTCAAGACCAGGCAGTTGCGCGAGCGCGCCGAGAAGCTGGAGGAAAAAGCGCGTCCCGCCCATCAGGAACGATCCGCCGGAAAGATCCAGCTCGCCAATCGCGGCACACATGCCAAGGTTCTGGTGACGCTGGAGGACATTCCCGTTTCGACGCCCGATGGCGCCCTGCTGTTGCGCACCGGCCGGCAGTTCATCCGCCAGGGCGACCGCATCGTCATTCTTGGCCGTAACGGCGTCGGCAAGACGCGGCTGATCTCGCTCCTGAAGGCGGCGGTAGCCGCCGACGGCGAGGTGGTGGAGGGCATCAGGGCCACGCCCTCGCTGGTGGCCGGATATATCGACCAGTCGCTTGCCGAAATCGACGACAGGCGCACGCCACTTGCGCTCATCACGCACCGCTTCGACATTGGCGACCAGCGCGCGCATGGTTTGCTGGCGGGTGCGGGCATCGATATGGAAATGCAGAAACGACGCATCGCATCGCTCTCCGGCGGGCAGAAAGCGCGGCTTGCCATGCTGGTGTTGCGCCTGACCGAGCCGAACTTCTATCTGCTGGACGAGCCGACCAACCATCTCGACATCGAGGGGCAGGAAGCGCTGGAGGCGGAAATCACCGGCAGGCAGGCGAGCTGCGTGCTCGTCTCCCACGACCGGAGCTTCGTGCGGGCGGTCGGAACCCGTTTCTGGCTGATCGACAAACGCCGGCTGGTGGAAGTGGATGATCCGGAAGCGTTTTTCGCCTCGGCCTGACGTTTTGCGAAACGATTGCCCCTCCCGCCGGCCGAATGGCGGGAGGGGCCAATATTCTTATTTCTTCTGCGACACCAGCGAGAAATAAGCACCCTGCGGATCCATACAGTTGACGATCCAGCTTTCGCCGGGAACCTCCATCGGGCCGTTGACGATCTTGCCGCCGCCGGTACTGACACGCGTGACGGCATCCTCGATGCCATCGACGTTGAAATAATAACCCCAGTGGCAGACCGGGACTTCCGGCATGCGTTTCATCATGCCGCCAACGCCCTTGCCGTTATGGGCGAAGATACGATACGGGCCCATCTCGCCCATGTCGAAATCATGGTCCCTGGTCCAGCCGAACACGTCGGCGTAAAAGGCCATGGCTTCATCGACATTGTCGGTGAAGAGTTCGTACCAGCCGACATGGCCCTGTTTGGCCTGCATATCCTCGGGGAAACCGCCGGTTTCCATCGGCAGCGGCGTCATGATGCACAGGACCGCGCCGAAGGGATCGGCCACCACGGCAAAACGGCCGATTTCGGGAATATCCTCTGGCGGGCGCCTGATCGCGCCGCCCTTTGCCGCAAATTGTTCCGCCGTTGCATCCACGTCATCGACGTCGACATAGGCGGTCCAGTTCGGCGGAATGCCCGCGCCCTTGTGCTCCTCGGTCAGCTCCATCACGCCGCCCATGCCTTTGCCGTCAGCCTCCAGCACGAGATAGGGCATTTCCGGCGAACCGAAATCCTTGGTCTGCCAGCCGATGACATGGCCATAAAAGCGGGCGGCAGCTTCCATGTCAGGCGTCATCAGTTCGACCCAGATGAATTTTCCATGTGTATCCGACATTGTCTTCTCCTTGGGAGATGGGGCGTCTGTGTTTGCGGGATCGCCCGCCGCGGGGTGCGGCGGCGCTTTTTGCTTCCGGCAGGCTTTATGCCTTGCGCCGGAATTCCGATGTCATGAAGGTCTTGAATGTGCCGTCCGGCTGGCGGACGCTGCCGGAAAAGCTGCGGTGATTGTCGTCATGCAGCACCAGAACGTCGTGATAGGTGTCGATGCGGCCGGAACCGTCGAAGGCCGGGCCTTCGGCTTCCAGTGTCAGGGTCTTGCCGTCCTCTTCCAGCCAGCCCCGATAGACCCAGAGATTGGTCATCATCGACCCTATCCAGGTTCCGACGAAATTACCCTTGGCCGGATCGAAACCGACCGTGATCACGGCCGTCATCTGGTCGCCATCGGGCATCCTGCCGGTACCTTCACCGACGATCCACAACCCGCCGATGGAACGGACCGTCTCGGTGAATCGCTGCGAGGGATCGTTGGCGTCATAACAATCATGGCCCGAACTGGCGGTCATGACCCAGTCGCCGACGATCCTCGACAGGAACTCGTGTTCCTTCTGCGGCTTGGCGCTTTCCATTTCCATTGTCGTCTCCTCCTCGTCTGTCTGTTTTCAGTGGCAGCAGGATGCGGCTTTCGGCGCGTCCTCATATTGGTCGTGCCGGCGCACCCAATCCATTACACCGTCTTCATTACGGCCTTTTGGCACCAGATCGAGCAGCATCAACGTGCCGAGCGCCTGTTCCATGCCGCGGGCATAGGCCGAGTAGGTGTGATAAATCTTGCCATCTTCGCCCTTGGCGAAAATGCTGACGCCGTGCAGATCCTTCAGATCGCCCATCGGTTCGATTTCACGGTAATTATAGGTGATGGCCCCGCCCTTGATATCCTCATCACGGAAGGAAGCCTGATAATCATAATTGAAATCGCTGTCCGCTGCGGAAACCCACGGGAACTTCCAGCCCATGCGGTTTCTATAGGCTTCGATCTTTTCAAGCGGCGCGCGGGAAACCGCGACGAAACCCGCATCGCCATGTTTCAGATGGATCATCGCGCCATCGACATGGTCGGCGAAAAAGGAACAGCCGGTGCAGCCCTCCTCCCAGTCAGGCGCCAGCATGAAGTGATAAACGATGAGCTGGCTGCAATCGCCGAACAGTTCCTTCAGCGATTTCGGGCCGGAAGGCGCGTCGAAAATATAGTCCTTCGTCACCTCTTCCCAGGGCAATGCACGCCGGGCTTCGTTCAGCCTGTCGCGGGCGCGGGTCAGTTCCTTTTCCTTCACCAGCAGATCGCGGCGGGCCGCAAGCCACTCCTCTTTCGAAACGACGGGATGAGACATGATCTTTCCTCCTTGGATCCGTCTTTCACCACGGCACCACCCCGCTCCACCGGAGGGCACCGCCTATTTCTGTATTGAAAGTCAGTTAAACCATCAGCGGAGCATCAAGTTCCGCTTGACTAATTAGGTTGATATCAACATATTTATCCCATGTCAAACGCCAGCGTGATTCCTTTTTCGACAACTCTTTTCGTGCGGGACGCCTGCCTCTGCCTGCATGCGCAGCGTGCGGCGCGGGCTCTGGCGCGGCTGTTCGACAATGCGCTGAAGCCTGTTGGTATCAATAATGGCCAGTTTTCCCTGCTGATGTCGCTCAACCGGCCGGAGCCGCCGCCGATGGGGCCGGTGGCCCATCTTCTCGCCATGGACCGCACGACGCTGACGGCGGCGCTGAAGCCGCTGGAACGGCGCGGGCTCGTCAGTATCGAACAGGACCCGAAGGACAGGCGCGGCAAGCGGTTGCGGCTGACGGCGGATGGCATGGCCGTGCTTGCGGCGGCCTTTCCCATCTGGGAACAGACCCATGCCGAAATCGAAGCGAAAATCGGCAGTGGCGACCCCGACCGGCTGCGCCGCGATCTTATCGATCTCGGCTGACGGCATGACGGCATGACGCCACTTTTATCGGCCAGAATGTCATCGGGCCGTCGTGCTGAAAAACGAAACTACGAATGAAACGACCCGGAAAACGCAATCTAGGAGGAAAGACCATGCGTGCAATCGTTTTTGTAAAAGCCACCAAGAGCAGCGAAGATGGCGTGATGCCCACGACTGAACTCATGGAGGCAATGGGAAAATTCAACGAGGAACTGGTCAATGCCGGCATCATGCAATCCGGCGACGGCCTGCACCCCTCCTCCAAGGGCAAGAGGGTTGTTTTTGATGGCGACAGCCGCACTGTCGTCGACGGCCCCTTCCCGCATACCAACGAGCTGGTCGCCGGCTTCTGGCTGTGGAATGTCAAGGACATGGATGAGGCGGTGGCGTGGGTGAAACGCTGCCCCAACCCGATGCTGGAGCGCAGCGAAATCGAAATCCGCCCGCTGTTCGAAATGGAAGATTTTGGCGATGCCGTAACGCCGGAAATCGCAGCGCATGTGGAAGAACTGCGCGCCCGTGTGGGCAAGCAATAGCGGGACTCAGGCTTGCGGCTGGGCCTGAACAGGCCGAGGGGATGCCGATTGTTTCTTCTCCCCGCCGGGGAGAAGTCCGCGGCAGCGGGATGAGCGGCAAGGCTAGAGATATTCGGCAACGTTGCCCCCTCACCCGACCCTTCGGGCCGCCTTCTCCCCGGTAGGGAGAAGAAACAGGCGGCAGCGTCCGCTTAGCCAGCGGCCGTTACCCCAAGAGGCCGGCCAGACGCGGATCACCGGCAAAATCCGAGACAGAAAAACCGGCCCGCCACATCGGAAATTCGCACAGGGCCTGCACCCCGGTTTTCGACAGGTGAATGCGCCAGCTCATTCGATCTACAGGCGTTTTGGCAGCAAAGGCCTTTGGCGACAGAATTGCGATGTTAAGGCCGCCTGCCGGATCGCGCACCGAGCGATAAAGGATGGCCTCGACCTTAGCCTCCCGGGCCTTGTCGGCAAGCGCTTGGCAGGGCTCGTAATTCGTGAGATCGGTCCACAGCCGCTCGTCGCGGTTCAGTTCCGGTTTCGTCAGGTCAAGTGCGGCACCGGTGGCGACACGGGCGGCGAAGGCGGAATATTCGGCGGGATTGGCGGGCAGCGGCGTACCCGGCGATTCGGCATAAAACAGCAGCCGGTAAAAGGCCATTTCGGCCAGCGCCGTCTCCACCTTCGCCGCAGCGTAATAAACCCCTTCGGTGAAACCCGCACGGCGGAAACGCGAACCGTGCGGATAGGCGGCGCCATAACGGAAAGGCGTGGCGAGAAGATAATCGAAACCGGCGCATTCGGGCGGAAACGGCCGCTTGCTCGTCTCCAGAATATCTTCCAGCAGCGATTGCTCATCCACCGTATCCACCAGCTTCATGGTGGATACCTGATGCTGCGCCTCGACCAGCCGCCAGTATTTTCCCGATACGGCGCGTTTTTCAGACAGGAGCGCGTCGGGCGTCCAGATAGGAGAGGACATCGATCAATCCGGTAATGGTGGTCAGCTTGTCGGCAGGCACGGCGTTCAGCGCAACATTGTGGTTGCGCAGCCAGTTCTTCGCCACCACCTCGTCACCGCCGGCGATTGCGTCCAGCGAGCGGAAAACCCGGATCAGCAACACTGCCAGTTCGAAAGACTTGGCGCCCGGCTCCAGCAGGAAATCGAGCCGCTTCATGCGCGACACCGTAGGGGCTGAAACGCCGAGAATATCCGCCGTGCGGGCGGCATTCAGGCCCAGCCGCTCGGCGGCGGCGATGACGGCCTTGGTGACGACCCTGCCCTGTGCGGGAGAATCCATGGCGGTCTTGGCGTGAACATTCATGGCGCATATCCTTTCTTCAGAAAGAATATAGCATTTTTATTTCTGAAAACAAGAAGGCCGGGACAAGCCCGGCCTCGCTTTTCATCTCTGCAATATCAGGCAACCGAGACCGGCACTTCCGTGGAAGTGCGCATGGCGTGGCTGTAAGGGCAGACAATATGGGCGGCGGCAACGAGCTTTTCGGCGACTTCGCGCTCGACACCCGGAATATTCGCCTTCAGCGATACTTCGATGCCGAAACCGCCACCATCCTCACGCGGGCCGATGCCCACTGTCGCCGTCACAGTCGTGTCTTCAGGAATCTTTACCTTTTCCTTGCCGGCAACAAATTTCAGTGCGCCCAGGAAGCAGGCGGAATAACCGGCGGCGAACAGCTGCTCCGGATTGGTGCCACGGGCACCATCGCCACCGAGTTCCTTCGGAACGGTCAGCGTAACGTCGAGAACGCCGTCTTCCGACTTGGCGTTGCCAGCGCGGCCACCGGTGGCGGATGCTTTGGTCGTATAGAGAATAGGCATGGCATTTACTCCCTTCGGGTTGGTGTTGAATGTTTTATAGCGAACAATTAAATTGTGCGCAATATGATTTTGCGCGTTGAATGAAAATTTGTTTTTTGCGATAGTTTTCACGAAATTTCGCCGCGCATCCATGCGGCAGGAACCGAAAGCGGGGGCCGATTGTTCCCTCCCCGGTTTTATTTTGGAGCAGGACTATGGGCGCAGAGGGCAACGACACGAAGATGGAAAGCCTGTTGAGGCTGGACCAGCAGATATGCTTTGCCCTTTATGGCGCGGCGCACGCTTTCACACGTGCCTATAAACCGCTGCTCGATCCGATCGGGCTTACCTATCCGCAATATCTGGTCATGATGGCGCTTTGGGAAAAGCAGACCTCCACCGTCAAGGCGCTTGGCGAAATGCTGGGGCTGGATTCAGGCACGCTCTCACCGCTGCTGAAAAGGCTCGAACAGGCAGGGCTGATAACCCGCAAACGCGGCACGGTGGACGAGCGGCAGGTGCTGGTGGCTCTCACACCAAAGGGTGCCGACCTCAAAAAAGAGGGCGTGAAGATCATGATGGCCATCGGCGGCGCCACCGGCTGCGGGCTGGAGGAACTGGCCCAGCTGCGCGACCGGGTGAATGCGTTGAAGGATGGCCTTTCGAGGGGTTGACCCCTGAAAAACAAGGGGGCGGAAAGGATTTATTAACTAGCTCCCGATAAAGTTGCATTTATATTTTATGCAGCTAAAATGACTTGCCGCTGCATTTCCAGCCCCAAAAGCCGATGAGGGCATTTTGCGGCAGATTTCAAAAGGCATATTGATGACTTTGATCTCTGCGAATTCGATGGCATTGACCATTCTTAATCAAACTTTTTCCACGCGGGACATCTCACAGAATAGCGCCGCTAACTCGATCCTCAATATTGTCGCAGACAACCCGCAGAAGACTGCGCAAGCCATTGACACGATCGTATCGCTTGCTTCCCGCGTTACCAAAGTAAAACAGGAGACTGTTGCCACAAAGGAGATAGTCTCCGCCGCCATTCCGCAGGCAACGGTAAGCGCGATGGACGCCGCGGCGACGTATATAATTTCGTCCTCTTACATCAAGCCGATCGAACGGACAGCGGAGAATGCAGAAGCGATTGTAAAGGAGCTAATATCCATGGCTTCGAGAGCCAGTCCGCGCCAAGTATCAAAAATCATTGTGCCAGCGCGCGAAGAGTACGATGCCCAGTACGCTGAGTGGGGTGCAAAACGCATCGCGAATGGTGAGGATGAGGCGGTCGTGAAAAAGCAGGTCGCGTATTTTATCAGTGACCGAGTTTACGAAGGCCAAGTCAAGATGGCGGAACTCAACAACTCTCTCGATGGAACATATTGCGAAGTGTCGAGACAGTATATGCATGACAGCGAAAAAGCGCTTAAGGAATTTTTCGGTTCCGCCATAGTTCTTAAATTCGGTGAAAATGGTCAGGTGTCGGTTACACCCGGTACGCTATATTACGGCAACGGGCAGAAAATGGTTGAGTACAAAGAAACCGGCGAACTGGAAATTTTCGACAAAATGGGGAGCTTGGTAAAAGCCTACAAAAAATCGGAACTCCAGTCGTATTCAAGTTGAGAGTGCTCCGTCGGTTTTCCGACGGAGCTCCGACCCTTTAACTCACGCAAGTAAGCCAAATTCAAACATAGAAGGGACAAGTGATGCAGCCGAGACGTCAGAAAGCGCAATCTGCAAACCGTCCACGCTAATATTGGCGTGTCCGTTGACACCGTCTGCAATCATAAGATCCGCAAAATCGTCTGCTATCGCAGTGTCAAACCGTATTTTGTCACTTCCTAACTGGAAGTCTTTGATAGTGTCTTGCGCGCTCCTGACGGAAAAATAGAACGTGTCAGCGTCAGCCCCACCCCAAAGAACGTTTTCACCACCTCCACCTTCGATCAAATCGCTACCTGCGCCTCCGTCGAGAACATCGTTTCCAGCCCCGCCGCGCAACTGGTCATTTCCAGCTTCACCAAATAGCTTGTCTGCGCCGTCCCCACCGCTAAGCTGGTCGGTTCCAGTCCCACCATAAAGATTGTCGTCGCCTGCATCGCCATACAGAAGGTCGTTACCACCTTGGCCGTTAAGGTAGTCGTTTCCATCTCCACCATAGAGCTTATCGTTCCCGGCCGCGTTCAAATCCGCAACCCAGCGATTAGCACTGGTAGAGTCGCCGAATAGTCTGTCATTGCCACCATTGCCGTAAAGCGTGTCGTTCCCGCCATCGCCTTGAACTGTCTCACCGAGCATGCCACCGATGAACGTATTATCGTTCGCCCTGCCATAGATCGTAACGCTGGACTCCATGTATTTAACACTCGAAAAATCAACTCTTCCTGCAAAGTAGACGGGCTCCACCGGCCATTGGCTAAACTGATTGAATTGAATTTTTTCAATACTGCTCAAGCCATTGTCGGCAATCATGATGGCGGTCCACGAGTAGCCCGACGTTGGAGAGACATAAATTCTATCCTCCCCTTCACCGCCATAAAACCGCTCCCACCCGTTCTGGACTCCAGCTAGACCGCCAAACGCACTGCCGCCAAGCTGAAACGTATCGTTCCTAACCGCGCCGTAACGATCACCATAAAAAGTTTCGCCTGAACTTGTGCCTATCTGCCAACTATCTGCGAGATAATAAGTCATGCCATTCACTCCTCGATTAACGACAGAGATATTAGAATGATCGCAATACAGGAAATTAGCTTCAGTAAAAATTTATGAATAACCCGTATTTATTATAATAAAAAATCAATAAGAGTCACGAAATTTGAAATTATACTATAGAATAGATTATTATAATTAAAAAGAACATTCGTTTATTATAAATAAAAAATGGCCGCAGCAGGTTTCGTGTTGCAGCCATTATTTGTCAGATCGGTCAGCTTATGTACTGAATGCGGTTCGGATACTCCGTCAGCTTACTGCCACACCACCACACGTGCCTTCTGCGGCACGCGGTCGTAGAGGTCTATGACGTCCTGGTTCATCAGTCGCACACAGCCGGAAGAGACGGCCTTGCCGATGGAGTTCCATTCCGGCGAGCCGTGCAGGCGGTAAAGCGTGTCCTTGCCGTTCTGGAAGATATAGAGCGCGCGCGCACCCAGCGGGTTCTTCAGGCCCGGCGGCATGCCGCCATTCTTGGACGAATATTTGGTGAGTTCCGGCTGGCGGGCGACCATTTCGTCCGGCGGGGTCCATTTCGGCCATTTCTGACGCCACTGGATCACACCTTCGCCTGACCAGGCGAAACCATCGCGGCCGATGCCGACGCCGTAACGCATGGCGCTGCCGCCCTGCTCCACGACGTAGAGGAAGCGCGAGCGCGTATCCACGACGACGGTGCCGGGGCGCTCGCCGGTCGGGTCGACGACCCGCTGGCGATAATAACGCCGGTCGATTTTCTGATAGGGTACGGCGGGAATGACGTAACCGCCGTCCTCAACCGAGCCGTACATGACGGCCAGTTCCGCATCGCTGACGCCGGGCGAGAACATCTGGCGGAAATCGCTGCCGATGGCGCTCGCCTGCTGGCGGATTGCATCCCCCGTACCGGACGAGGCACAGCCCGCGAGAAGCGAAGCGGAGGAGATGCCCAGAAGGGAAAGGAAAGTACGTCTGGAAAGATCTGTGTCGGTGCTCGTCATAAGTCCGGATTGTCCCACATTTCGAACGGCCTGGATCGCCGTTGTACGTCGTTTGTTCCACGTTTCAGGCGTATTGCGAAAATAGTTAACCAACCGCTAAAAGCCAGCGACAAGCCGCTGGAGGAGCCACCCATCCCCGCGCTTTCTTTTAGAACGTGGTCAGATAACCACAATCTGCGCCCCTTGCGGCACGCGCTCGTAAAGGTCGATGACATCCTGGTTGAGCATGCGCACGCAGCCGGACGAGGTGGCCTTGCCGACGGACTGCCAGTCCGGCGTGCCGTGCACCCGGTAAAGCGTGTCCTTGCCATCCTTGAAGATATAAAGAGCGCGCGCACCGAGCGGATTGTTGAGACCCGGCGTCATGCCGCCATTGGCGGCGGAAATGGAAGCGAGCTCCGGCTGGCGTTTGACCATTTCATCGGGCGGCGTCCAGCGCGGCCATTTCGCCTTCCACTGGATCTTGCCGCGACCCGACCAGGCATAACCGTCACGACCGAGGCCGACGCCGTAACGGATCGCCTTGCCGCCCGGCTGCACCAGATAGAGGAAGTGCTGCCTGGTATCGACGACGATGGTGCCGGGTGCTTCCGCCGTCTGATAGCTGACTTCCTGCCGCAGATAACGCGGATCGATGCGACCATAGGGAATGGCCGGAAGCGAGCGGTCATCATCGCGGATCGGGCCATACATGACACGATGCAGCGGATTGGAGACCGGCAGGCCGTAGGTCGCCATGCGATCCGGGACAAGCGGTGCCGCCTGCCCCTGAACCTGCGGCGCGTTCAGCCCCTGCCCGCGCACCGGCGGGCCATATTCCTGATGGAAACGGGTGCGGAACAGGTCCGGCGGGCGCGTCGAAAGCTGGCCCGGCTGCGGCGGCAGTTCCGGCTGGCGATTGGAGCTTACGGAATTGAAGTTGAAGACCGGCGCTGTCTCCCGCACGAAGACATCCGGGTCCATGCGGGTCGTATCCGTCACGAAAAGGCAGCCGCTCAGGAGCGACAGAGCCGCAAGGCCCGCCAGAGAGGCCGCCCGGCGGCAGGTTTTCAAAAGGAGTGCTGTCATCTGAACCGCTTCATGGAATCCAATATGCCGGCATGATGAACCGTGCGGCTGGCGCGAAGCTGGCGTCACCTTTTCAAATAAAATCGGAAAATCGCATTTTTGCCCTTGAACCTCTAGTTGCTAGAGGTGCCAGATTGACTGTCGACTGGAATTCAGGAGCGAAAACCATGAATATTTCGACACGCGGCAATCTGAACGGCGACGACGGGGAGCTGACCTTCACGGTCGGTGGCATGGATTGCGCCAGCTGCGCGGCCAAAATCGAGACGGCGCTGACCCGGCTGCCGGGTGTGGGTGACATCAAGGTCTCGGTGGCGCGCGAAAGGCTGAAGCTTTCACTCGACGAGAGCAAGACTTCGGTTGAAAAGATCGAGGAAACCGTCCGCAAGCTCGGTTACAAAACTGCCCTGCTGCCGCGGGAAAAGGCTCCGCAGGCAAAAATCGAGGCCGATCATCACGACCATTCCACCTGCGGCGGCCATCATGCCGACACCGGGCTAGGCGACACGGGGCCAAGCGACACTGGGCTAAGCAACAAGGGGCTAAGCGGTGAGAAGAGCAATGCCCTGACCTTTTCGGTCGGCGGCATGGATTGCGGCAGCTGCGCGGCGAAGATCGAGACGGCACTCTCGCGTCTGCCCGGTGTTGCCGACGTCAGGGTCTCGGTCGCGCGCGAGAGGCTGAACCTCTCGCTCACGGAGGGGAAAACCGCAGTCGACAAGGTCGAGGACACGCTGCGCAAGCTCGGCTTCAAACCCGCCCTGCTGCCGCAGGAAAAGGCCGCACGCGAAAAGACGGATGACCAGACGCACGACCATGGATCCTGCGGCGGCCATAACCACGATCACGATCATGATCACGATCATTCCGGCCATGATCATTCAGATCACGACCACGCCAATTGCGGCGGCCACGACCATGATCACGCCAAGCATTCGCACGAGAAGGCACAGCCGGCGGCAGTGGCCTCTGGCAGTGAGGCCGGACACACCCATGGCGCGGATGAAAAAGGAGCATGGTGGCGCACGGCAAAGGCCCGCAACACCTTCACCGGCACCATTCTGGTCGCGGTTGCCTATGCGGCGGAACTGACCTTCCCGGCCTGGGGCGGCTATGCCTTCATCATCGCCACGCTGGTGACACTGTTTCCGATTGCACGCAATGCCTTCAACGCCGCCCGCTTCGGTGCGATCTTCACCATCGAGATGCTGATGACCATTGCCGCGATCGGCGCGATCTTCATCGGCGAGGCGGAGGAAGCCGCCATCGTCGTGCTGCTCTTTTCGATCGGTGAACTGCTTGAGGGCTTTGCAGCCGCGCGGGCACGTTCCGGCATCAAGGCGCTTGGCTCGCTGCTGCCGAAGACAGCGCTGGTGGAAGAAAACGGCACGTTGCGGCAGGTGCCGGCCGATCAGGTCCGCATCGGCCAGGTGGTCGTGGCGCGGCCCGGTGACCGCATCTCCGCCGATGGCGTGGTGATGGAGGGCGAATCGAGCGTCGACGAATCGCCGATGACCGGCGAAAGCATCCCGGTCGCCAAGGAAAAAGGCGCCCGCGTCTTTGCCGGTTCGATCAACCATGACGGTTCGCTGCGCATCCGCGTCGACCGCGCGCCGGAAGACAACACCATCGCCCGCATCATCACGCTGGTCGAGGAAGCGCAGGATGCGCGCGCGCCGACCGAACGCTTCATCCAGAATTTCTCGCGTTATTACATGCCGCTGATCGTGGCGATCTCGGTGCTCACCATCATCGTGCCACCGCTTGCCGGCCTCGGTGACTGGGATACGTGGATTTACCGCGGCCTGGCGCTGCTGCTCATCGGTTGCCCCTGCGCGCTGGTCATCTCCGTTCCCGCGGCAATAGCCTCCAGCCTTTCGGCTGCGGCCCGGCACGGCATGCTGGTGAAGGGCGGCGCCGTCATCGAGATGCTGGCGCGCACCGAAACCGTCGCCTTCGACAAAACAGGCACGCTGACGCTTGGCGAACCTGTGGTGACCGACGTGGTGGCACTTGACGGCAACGAGACCGGGCTGATCGCCGAAGCCGCCACCATCGAGCATGAATCGAGCCATCCGCTTGCCAGAGCCATCGTCAACCATGCCGAAAAGGCCGGCGTGAAGCCCCTGCCCGGTTCGGATATCAAGGCGATTTCCGGTCGCGGCATGCAGGGCACCGTTGGCGGAAAGAAGCTGTTCATCGGCGCGCCGCGCTTTGCGACCGAGGTGGGCACCGTCTCGAAGGAGCTTGCCGACCGCATCACTGCGCTTGAGAGCGAAGGCAAGACGGTGGCCGTCGTCATGGCCGGCGGTGCGGCAAGCGGCCTCTTCGCCATGCGCGACGAACCGCGCAAGGATGCGGCTGACGGCGTCAGGGCGCTGAAGGAAATGGGCATTTCCTCGCTGATGCTGTCGGGCGACAATGCCCGCACGGCGCGTGCCATCGGCAACACGCTGGGCCTTGAAGCGCGCGGCGAACTCCTGCCGCAGAACAAGGTCGAGGAAATCCGCAAGCTTGCGGCAAAGAAGACCGTGGTGATGGTGGGTGACGGCATCAACGATGCGCCCGCCCTTGCCGCCGCCAGCGTCGGTGTCGCCATCGGCTCGGGCACTGACGTGGCTATGGAAGCCGCCGATGCGGCGCTGATGCGCAACAATGTCGGCGATGCCGCCCGCCTCATCGGCCTGTCGCGCGCCACCATGAGCAACATCCGCCAGAATGTGACCATCGCGCTTGGCCTGAAGGCGGTGTTTCTGGTCACGACCGTCACCGGCCTTTCCGGCCTGTGGCTCGCCGTCTTCGCCGATACCGGCGCGACGGTTCTGGTGACCGCCAATGCCATGCGGCTGCTCGGTTATTTCAAGAAGAGCGCCTGATTTCACGGAAGGGCTGAAAACCGCAGCGGCGGTTTTCGGCCCTTTTCAGGCGAATTGATTGAAGAAGCGGATGCTTTCCACCACCGCGCCCGGCACCACACCGATATGTGTGCCGGGCAAAAGCTTTTTGTCGACCTTGAACCCGGATGTCAGCGCACGATCCACGAAAAGCTGGTGATCGGCGTCGAAAGGCCGCTCCTCATCGCCGCGCAGCAACAGCGCCGGACATTTGAGGCTGGGGCCGAAACAGACGGAAGAACGCATGATGAATTCGCGCTCGTCGGTCTCATCGAAACAGATTTCGTCGGTATAGCGGTTGAAATAACGCCAGGAATTGACGCCGGCCGAGATGGGGGCTGCGGCACGGAACCTGCGGCTCATGGCGGCCAGAAGCGTCAGTGTGCCGCCATTGGAATGACCGGCAATGAAAAAGCGCCTGCTGTCTATGCCCGGCAGGTTTTCCAGATAGGTTGCCGCCGCCAGCGCATCCGCCGTTTCGTCATAAAAGCCGGAGTAATTGCCACTCTGGCCGTTTTCTCCACGGAAGGACGGCAAAAGCACGACGAAACCCGCTTCCCAATAGGGCTTCATCAGCGCCCAGTGGCCATCACCGGTGGCGTTGCCGCCATGGAGAAACAGGACCGCGGGTTTCAGCGTTTTTGATGGCTGGTAATGGGAGAGCCAGGCGACCAGCTCGATGGAGCCATCCGGCCCGCCCGGATAGGTGACGCGCTGCGCCCCGGGCGGCGTGCCGAGGGCCGAGGATTTCTCCGGCGCCGCCATTTTTCGCAACAGACGGGTGTGGAAGTGCTGACGCGCCACCGCATAATCCTGCCGTTCCAGTGGCAGAACCTGAGGCGTGGCAATGCCCGCTTTTGCGCCCTGCGGCAGAAGCGCCGCCGCCGACAGGCCCATGGCACCCGCAAGCAGGCCACGCCGCGTCAGGCCCGGGCATATAGTGCCGCTTTCTTCCTGTCCGAAGGCTGAGGAAAGAAGGCGCTTATCTGCCATGAATACACCTGAAGACGGGGATGGTAATATTAGCAGTTCAGCACTGCGGCGGGAGACTGTCCAATCACGGATTCGCGAATGACAACAATGTATTCGCAGCATTCATGGCAATTTCTGGACGGCCACCTTACCCTTCCGCACCATCGATCATCGCAACCAGCGTCGAAAGCCGGTCCGCTTCGGCCGGCAGCTTGTCGGCTCTCAGCCGCGCAATACGCGGAAACCGCATGGCGACGCCGGATTTGTGGCGGGTGGAGCGATTGATGCCCTCAAAGGCCACTTCCAGCACAAAACCGAAATCCGGCGTGGCCCGCACCGCCCGCACCGGGCCGAAACGCTCGACGGTGTTGTCGCGCACGAACTTGTCCAGCACTTCGAGTTCCGCGTCGGTGAAACCGAAATAGGCCTTGCCCACGGGAACGAGCTGTTCGCCATCCTCTCCTTCCGCCCAGACACCGAAGGTGAAATCGGAATAATAGCTCGACCTTTTGCCGTGGCCGCGCTGCGCATACATCATGACGGCATCGATATTGTAGGGATCGCGCTTCCACTTGAACCACGGCCCCTTGGCGCGGCCGGCCTGATAGGCGCTGTCGCGGCGCTTGATCATCACGCCTTCGATCACCGGATCGGGCGGCGCGGCGCGCAGGGCGTCCAGTTCCTGCCAGCTGGAAAAGCCGATCAGCGGCGAGAGGTCGAAACGGTCATGCGGTGCGTGATCGATGATATCCGACAGCCTGCCACGGCGCTCCAGATAGCTCTGCGCGCGAATATCGCTCTCCCCCTCGAACAGCAGATCGTAAGCGCGGATGAAGGCGGGATAATCATCCAGCATCTTCGTTGTCACCGTCTTGCGGTTCAGCCGCTGCTGTAAATCCGAGAAGGTGCGGGTGAGATTGTTGGAGCGCGCTGTCCCGCCAATCAGCAATTCGCCATCCATCACGCCTTCGAAATCGATCGCCTCCAGAACGTCAGGGAAAGCACCGGAAATATCGTCGCCGGAGCGGGAATAGAGTTTTCGCGCTCCACCGGCACGGGACAATTGCACGCGAATGCCGTCCCATTTCCATTCGGCGGCATAGTCGGCCGGGTCCAGCGCATCGAGGTCGCCATCGGAAACCGGTGTGGCCAGCATCACCGAATGGAAGATGGCGGGCGTCGCCAGCACCGGCCGCCCGGACTTCCCCTCAAGCCATGCGAAAAGCGGCGTATAGGGCGGCGTCAGCCCGTGCCAGAGGGTTTCGATTTCGGTGATGTCTTTATCCGCGAAATCCGCCAGCGCCTGTCGCGCCAACCGCGCCGAGACGCCGATGCGCAGGCTGCCGGTTGCGAGTTTGAGGAAAGCGAAACGCGAGGAGGTATCGAGCCGGTCGAGCAGATCGCGCACCGCGCCGCGCACCTCGGTACGCCCCAGAGAATTCATCAATGTGACGACTTCGCCGAGGCGCGGGTCCTGCGCCTCGGAATCGTCAGCACCGCCGATATTGCCCCAGACCAGCGAAATGGTTTCGGCCAGATCGCCGACATAGTCGTAGGAATAATGGAACAGCACCTCGTCCATGCGCTCCAGCACCAGATCGCGC
The DNA here is from genome assembly GCF_017313365.1 of Agrobacterium sp. OT33. Taxonomy (NCBI): domain Bacteria; kingdom Pseudomonadati; phylum Pseudomonadota; class Alphaproteobacteria; order Hyphomicrobiales; family Rhizobiaceae; genus Agrobacterium; species Agrobacterium sp. OT33. The sequence goes on from NZ_JAFLMZ010000001.1 coordinate 52,393, forward strand.
AGCAGGGCAGGCTTGACGCTTTTCAAGTCCAGCGTACCGGCAATCGCCGCCAGCCCGTAACCCCGGTCGGGATCGGGCGTATCGCGGAAATAATCGGTGAGAAGCTTCAGCTTGCCGTTGCGCGAGGGAGTGAGAACAAGGCGGTCGAGAAGGGTGGCGAAGGCTTTCATCTCAATCCCCCTCGTCTTCATAGCCGACAAGATGCAGCGGCTTGGCCGCAATGCCCTGCAATTGACACCAGCGGACCAGCGCCTCCTCACGGCCATGGGTGACCCAGACGGCCTGCGGACCGATTTCCCCGATGGTTTCCAGGAGTTCCGGCCAGTCGCAATGGTCTGATATGACCAGCGGCAATTCCACGCCACCCTGCTTCGCCCGCTGCCGCACCATCATCCAGCCGGAGGCGAAGGCGATGAGCGGTTCGTTGAAGCGCCGCGCCCAGCGTTCCTGAAAGGCCGAGGGCGGGCCGACGACGATGGCGCCCTTGAAGGCGGAAGGATCGCTTTTTTCGAGCGTTGCGGGTCTTAGATCGCCGAGATCGATACCCTGCGAGACGTAATAATCGCAAAGCCGCGCCAGTGCGCCGTGAATGTAGATCGGATCGGCATAACCGTTGTCGCGAAGCAGCCTGATAACGCGCTGCGCCTTGCCGAGCGAATAGGCCCCGACGAGATGGGTGCGTTCCGGAAACTGCCGGATGGAGGTCAGCAGCTTGCCGATTTCCACGCGCGGCAGCGGATGGTGAAACACCGGCAGACCGAAAGTGGCCTCGGTGATGAAGACATCGCAGGGTACCGTCTCGAAGGGCGCGCAGGTGGGGTCGACACCCCGCTTGTAATCGCCGGACGCAACGATGCGCAGGCCATTCATTTCCACGGAGATTTGCGCCGAACCCAGCACATGGCCGGCGGGATGGAAACCGACGGTGACGCCGTTCACCTCCACCCTCTCATCGAATGCGACCGCCTGCTCGCTGCCGCAGAAATCCTCCCCATAGCGGATACGCATGATATCCAGCGTCTGGCGCGTGGCCAGCACCGCGCCATGGCCGGCACGGGCGTGATCGGAATGGCCATGGGTGATGAGCGCCCGCGCCACCGGGCGCACGGGGTCGATATAAAAATCGCCCGCCGGGCAATAGAGGCCTTTGGGCGTGGAATTCAGCAGCTGTTCCGGCTTCATATTCATTGAGATAGGGCCGCCCGCGCGAATGTAAAGTGCTGCGAGCATAACGCGGAACGGGCGTTAAATTTCCAGTGGGGGCGATTTTGTTTGGCCCCCGCCTCCCTGTCATTTCGATTTTGGGCCGGGCCTGTATCAGCGTTGCATTACAAAGTTCGCAGGCGCAACGCCCGCGTGCGACCGGCTGGAGGGTAGCCATGGGATTGGTGCTTGCGGAAATGTATCCAATCGGATACATTTCATGACGAACAGTTTCGAGAAATCAGCAGAGTTCGACGAGTGGCTAAAGGCTTTGAAAGATCGCACCGGAAAGGTACGGATTCTTCATCGCCTCACGGCAGCCGAGCATGGGAATTTCGGCGATTGCGCGCCGGTGGGTGGAGGCGTTTCAGAGATGCGCATCCACTGTGGTCCGGGTTATCGGGTCTATTTCACGCGTGTCGGAAAGAGGATTTACTTCCTTCTGATCGGCGGGAATAAGTCGTCGCAGAAGTGGGACATAAAGCGCGCAATCGCGATGGCGCAAACAATAGGAGGGGATGGTCATGACGGAATTTAGCAAATTCGATGTGTCGGACTATCTTGATAGCGACGAAGCCATGATCGAATATCTGGCAGTGGCGATGGAAAACGAAAACCCCGATGTGTTCATCGCCGCCCTTGGCGCAGTTGCCAGGGCTCGCGGAATGTCGCATGTCGCGGATGCCTCTGGTCTCGGCCGGGAGAGCCTATATAAAGCGCTTAAACCTGGTTCGAAGCTCCGCTACGAGACCGTGCAGAGAGTCCTGCATGCGCTGGGCTTCCGGCTGGCTGTCGAAAAATCACTGAACGCCGCGTGAGGCTGGCATTCGCGCCAGCCTGCAGACTGCACTTCCCTACTCCCCCGCCCCTTCGGCCGGCTTTGCCTGCACCGCCGCCGGCAGTCGCACCGGTTTCAGCATCAGCGCCGCCGCAAGGCCGATGGCGGCGGTTGCGGCCGCGGCGAAGAAGAGCGGCGTAAACGCATCCGAATAAAGCGAGGCAACGGCGGCCTGTGAGGCGGCGGGCAGTTCGGAGAGCATTTTCGGCGTCAGTTCCTCTATTCTGCCGACGCCGGGAATATCGACCGCCACGCCCTTGAGGCTCGACGATACGATGGCGCCATAGACCGAAATGGCAATGGCGGCGCCACCCATGCGGGTCAGGGTCACCGCGCCGCTCGCGGCACCGATATCCGCCTTGGGCGCGGAATTCTGCACACCGATGATCGGCGCCTGCTGGCCGAGGCCAACGGCGAAGCCCTGCGCCAGCATCAGCAAGGCGATCAGGGGAAGCGGCGTTCCGGCATGCATCTGCGTGAACAGCAGCATGGCGATGAGGTTGATCGAAAGACCCGCCACCGAGAAGGGCTTGTAAACGCCGGTGATCGAAATCAGCCGCCCCGCCGATAGCGAGCCCATGACGATGCCGCCGGTGACGGCGATGAAGAACAGGCCGGCATGGGAGGGCGAAAGCCCGGTCGTGGTCTGCAGGAACAGGGCATAATAATTGACCATGCCGATACCGATACCGCCGCTGGTCAGCGAGACGATCATCAATAGCGGAAAGGTCGAATCCTTGAACAGCCTGAGCGGTACGACGGGTTCCGGCGCACGCCGCTCCACCTGCACCCAGAGGAAAGCGGCAATGACGGCGAAGGCGATGATACCGAGGCTTGGGGCCGCGATCAGCGAACCGAACAACTCGCTGCTGTCGGCCCAGAAGACCACGCTGGCAATGGTGGCCGCCAGGAGGACCGCGCCGAGATAATCGATCTTCGGCTGGCGGGCCGGGCGGCGATAGGGCAACATCAGCGCCAGGCCCGCAATGACGATGATGCCAAGCGGCAGGTTGATGAGGAAGATTGATCGCCAGCCGAACAGGTCGCTCATCGTGCCGCCGAGGATCGGGCCTACACTGCCCGACGCCATGATGGTGAGGCTGGAATAGCTCTGGTAGCGGGCGCGTTCGCGCGGTTCGAACAGATCCGCATTGACGGAGAAGATCGACACCATGATGCCGCCGCCACCAAGCCCCTGCAGGACCCGCGCCGCAATCAGCGAATCCATCGACCAGGCCAGACCGCAGGCAAGCGAGCCGAGCGTGAAGATGATGACCGCCGCGATCATCACATATTTACGCCCGAACAGATCGCCGAGCTTGCCATAAACAGGCATGACCGCGCTGGTCGCCAGAAGATAGGCCGAGCCGATCCAGCCGAAGCGCTCCAGCGCGCCGAACTCGCCGACGATGGTGGGAAGTGCTGTCGATACGATCTGGTTGTCGAGGGTCGCCATGAACATGGCCAGCATCAGAAACAGAAAGACGATGAGCCTGCGCCGATGATCCGACACAAGCGGCGCCACGGGGGCTGCGGACATATCCATGAAAATCTCGTTGAGTTCCGGCGGTTTTGCTGCGACAATTTGTGTGCTATCAGCACATATATGTCAATGGCAAGTTTTTGACATCCATGCTACTCGACGAGCGCGTCCGGTTAAATCGAAGCGTCGGGCGCGCTCCATGTTTTTGTTCTTGCGCATTGTCCTGATGTAAAACCGCTACGCACTTTTACTGGAAATGCTCTAAATGTGATCGCGAACTGGCAATGAAAGGAACGGCAAAGCGTGGTGAATGAGGAAAACTGGAACGAGGATCTGCCCGAGGACATCAAGCGGATCGGCAATACGATGACGCGCATGCGCATCATGATCGGCCGCCGCATCATCGGCCGCATGGCGCTTGCCAAGCTCGCTCCGGGTCTCGAACTCTCGCATATTGACGTTCTCGATATTCTGCGCCGTGCCGAAGGCGATGTCACCGTCGGTGCGATTGCCGAGGGCATGCGCATCGATCCTTCCCGTGGCAGCCGTGTCGTCGCGGATATGGTCGGGCGCGGCCTGCTGAAGCGTGGCGTCTCGCAGGAGGATGGCCGTCGCAGCATCGTCGAGATCACGCCGCTAGGCACCAGCCTGCTGCAGGAAATGCGCCGCACCAAGATGAGCGTCATCGAGGATGTGATGGAGGGATGGCCGGCCGACGACGTGGAGACTTTCGCGCGCCTGTTCGAGCGGTTCATCGAACGTTTCGAATACCGGCTCTCCCCGGATACGGACTTCTTCACGGATCAGAAAAAATCATAGCTGCCCCGGCGATCTGCAACTTCACTTTAAAACAACGAAACCGTAACGTGCCGCGCATCGAACTGGTCAAGGGGTAATTTCGATGTTGACGATTTACGGTGTCTACCGCTCCCGCGCCACGCGCACGCTGTGGCTGGCGGGGGAACTGGGCATAGAATTCAGGCATGTGCCGGTCATACAGGCCCGCCGCCTTGCCGATCCGCTGGCAGCGGACGCGCCGCTCAACACGCTGTCGCCCGCGTTCCTCGCCGTCAACCCGATGGGCACCATTCCCTGCATCGAGGATGACGGCATGGTGCTTTACGAATCCATGGCCATCAATCTCTATCTGGCGCGTAAATATGGCGGGCCGCTCGCCCCGGTCGATCTGAAGGAAGATGCGGCGATGCTGCAATGGTCCTTCTTTGCCGCGACCGAAATCGAGACCAATTCGCTGAAAATTTCCTCCGCCATCGCCGAAGGCCTGTCGGAAAGCGACAGCGGCAAAGCGGTGATCGATGTCGCCGCCCGTCTGCTGAAGCGCCCCTTCCGGGTGCTGGAGCAACATCTTTCCAGCCACGACTATCTGGTGGGCGACCGTTTCACCGTGGCCGATCTCAACGCGGCGGAAATCGTCCGTTACGCGCAGGGCCACAAACCGCTGTTCGATGCCCATCCGGCGCTGAAAGCCTGGCTGGATCGTTGCCAGGCCCGCACGGCGTTCAAGACCATGTGGGATACGCGCGCGGCCGAAGCGGCTTGACACGAGCTTTGGGCGCGGACTGGAGACGTCCCTCCGTACTCAACGTCATCCTCGGGCTTGTCCCGAGGATGACGGCAGTAACTATTAACCCCTCTCGCTCGCCAAGGCCCGCTGCACCGCCGGGCGGTCGTTCATGCGGCGGAAGTGGTCATGCACCTTCGGGAAGCGGGCAATGTCCACACCGTCGCTTTCCAGCCAGCCGGACATGACGAAAAGATAGGGATCGGCCACCGAATAGGCCGTGCCCAGAACCCACGGGCCGTGCAGGAGGCCGTGCTCGATCAGTTCGAAACACTCGCCCATGGTCTGCGGCACCTTTGCCTTCATATCCGCAAACGAACTCTCCTCGTTCGCCCAGCGGCTGCCGCGCCGGCCATGGGCGTGGGCGACATGCACGGTGGAAGAAATATAGGCGTTGAAGGACTGCATGACGGCGAATTCGAAGGGATCGTCAAGCGGTGCGAGCTTCTTCTCCGGGGCCATCTGGGCGATGAAGGCGAGGATGGCCGGGGTCTCGGTCAGCACGCCGCTCGCGGTGGCGAGCGCCGGTACGCGGCCTTTCGGATTGATCTTCAGAAATGTCTCGGAGCGCTGTTCGCCCTCGGCGAAATTGACGCGGTGGGCTGTGTAGGGCAGGCCCGATTCCTCAAGCACGATATGGCTGGCGCGCGAGCAGGAACCGGGGGAGAAAAACAGTGTGAACATGGATATGCGACCTCCAGGACAATGAAGGCGTCCACCTCTTCCTGTCGCGGACGCCGGGCCCTGCCGGCGACCGGGAGTCGGCCATCACGCACAGGGCGAACCATCATCGTGCCGGCAACCGGCCGCGTCAAAGGTTTTATCGTGTTTTTGATGCCGGATTTTACAATCCGACGACCCTGACATCGCCGACATGGATGCCGTTCCAGTTGCGCATCTGCCGGTTGGCCATGCCTGTCAGAGCCTGCTTTTCGGCGCTGCCCTCATCGAAATAGCGGGCGAGCAGTGCCGAGACCATGGCTTCGGCCGCGCGCGTGGTGCCATCCTCGCATTTCACCGCCATGGCAATGCCCTTTTCCGGCAGGGCGGCGACAAAAACGCCTTCGGCGCCGGTCTTTGCGAAGATTTTCCCCGGCGCGATCTGCATCAGTTTCGTGCAGGCGCGGCCGGTGCCCGCCACGTAAAAGGGCTCCGCCATGCAGGCCTCGACGAGACGGCGCGAGGCTTTCGCACGACCCGCTTCCAGCCCCCTGCCCGTCGTCATTTTCGCGAAACCATGCGCCAGCCCTTTGAGCGGCACGGCATAGGTGGGGATGGAGCAGCCATCGACGCCGCAATTGTCCTGACCGAGAGCAGCACCCGTCAGGCTTGCCATCGTGGCGCGGATTTCCCGCTGCAGCGGATGATCGTAGCCGACATAACCTCTGGGATCCGTGCCGGTGTGGCAGCAGGCGCAGATGAAGCCGGAATGTTTGCCCGAGCAATTATTGTGAAGCGCCGTCGGCTTTTCCAGCGTGCGGGCCTGATGGATGATGGTTTTCTGGTCGGACGACCAGTGCGCACCGCATTCCAGCGTATCGGCATCCCTGCCCGCTTTCGCCAGCATCGAAGCGGCGAGTTCCACATGCGCGTCCTCGCCGGAATGGGAGGAGCAGGCAAGTGCCAGTTCGCGGTTACCGAAGCCATAGGCATCCGCAGCACCGCTTTCCACCAGCGGCAGCGCCTGCATGGCCTTGCAGGCGGAACGCGGGAAGATGCCGCGCTCGATATCGCCAGCCGAAAACAGCACGCCGCCATCACCATCCACCACCACGGCAAGGCCCTGATGGCGGCTTTCGACAAGGTTGCCCCTGACGACTTCGACGGTAACGGAATTGTTCATGTTCGCAGCCTCAAAAAATTCTGATTTCATGTGGTTGATACCGCAATTGATTTTTCGATGCACGGGGCTATCAGTGAAATTTGCAAAACGTCTGCTGCTGGCAATTGCCGTTATCTACCTGCTGCCCGCACTGGCGTCGGCCGGTTTATGGGCCATGAAGGACCACCCGCAGGGCTGGAGCGCCGCGAAATGGTCTTCCTCCGGCATGCTGCCGGCCGCGACCAATGACGGGCAAGCCGCCGTCTACGTCTTTTCCGCCATGACCGGCGGTTTCAAGGGCTCTGTCGCCAGCCATGCGTGGGTCGTGCTGAAAAAGCCGGGTGCCGCGACCTATGACCGTTATGACAAAGTGGGCTGGGGCACGCCGATCCGCCACAATGGTTATGCGGCGGATGCCTTCTGGTATTCCAACACGCCGCGCCAGGTCGTGGCCATTCACGGCGCGGAAGCGGAAAAACTTATTCCGAGGATCGAAAAGGCGATTGCCGATTACCCCTATGGCCGACCGGGCGGCTATCGCATCTATCCCGGCCCCAACTCCAACACCTTCGTTGCCCATGTGCTGCGCAGCGTGCCGGAACTGGGCGTGGTATTGCCGCCCGACGCGGTGGGCCGCGACTATCTGCCGAACGGGGCGTTCTATCACATTGCCGACGACTGGAAGGATGCGAGCGTGTCGCTCGGTGGGTTGTTCGGCGTTTCGGCGGGTGCGCGCAGCGGTTTCGAGATCAATTTTCTCGGCCTCGTCGCCGGCTTCGATTTTGGCCGGCCCGGCGTGAAGATACCGGGGCTCGGTTATTTCGGGGTGGCGGGAATCCGCGCTTAAAACGTTACGTTTCGCTGGCCTGAGCTGCGCGCCGGGCGCGGATGCTCTGGGCGATGAAGACCCGCGACAGGCCGTGATAAAGCGGCTCGCGGGAGAAAAGCCGTGAGGTCAGATACCCCAGCATCGACGCGGCCATGATGGGTATGACGCCTTCATGATTGCCGGTCATTTCGAGAATGATGACGAAAGCCGTCATCGGCGCCTGCACCACGCCCGCGAAATATCCCGCCATGCCGACGATTGCGCCGAGGCCGATGCTGGTGCCGAGCAGGCTTGCCATGGTGCTGCCGAAACCCGCGCCCACCGACAAGGACGGTGCGAAGATGCCGCCCGGGATGCCCGACATCATGGCAAGGAACGTCGCCGCCAGCTTTTCGAGGAAAAAGAATGCCGGAGCGGCTTCTCCCTCGATCGCGGCGCGTGCCTGTTCGTAACCCGTTCCGAAGGTCGCGCCGCCCGTTGCAATACCGATGACAGCGGAGGCAAGGCCGCAGGCGGCCGCCACCGCCAGCATCCGTTTCAATGGCATGGTCTGGGCGAAACGCCGGATACGCGCGGACAATCTCAGGGCACCGGCGCTGAACAGCGCGCCAAATGCGCCGCCGCCAACGCCGCAGATCAGCACCAGCAGCCAGTCCATCGTGGTTTTCGCCATGACCGAACTTGTGCCGAAATAGGTATAGCTGCCAACCAGGGCGAGCGACGCAAGACCGGAGAGGATGACGGCCGTGAGGACAAGGCCGTTGGCACGGGATTCGTAGGTCTTGCTCATTTCCTCGATGGCGAAGACAATGCCCGCGAGCGGCGTGTTGAAGGCCGCCGCAATGCCTGCCGCCGAGCCGGCAAGGATGAGACCCCTGGCCTGCGCGATGCCACCCCAGCGGGCGGCCTGCAGCATGATGGAGGCCCCGACCTGAACGGTTGGCCCTTCACGGCCGATGGAAGCGCCGGAGAGAAGGCCGGCGACCGTCAGCACCACCTTGCCGAAAGCGAGTTTCAGCGACAGAAGCCGCGAACGGTCCACATCATCACGCAGGTGCCGCGCCGCAATCGCCTGCGGAATGCCGCTACCGCCGGCATTGGGAAAAACCGTGATCGCCAGCCATGCGCAGAGCGTGAAGCCGAGCGGCGTGACGATGAGCGGCAGCAGGAAGGCCCATTCGCCCGATGAGGTTGCCGCAAAGAAAAGGTGCTGGGATCGATCCGCCGCCCAAGCGAAACCGACGCTGATAAGGCCGACCGCAATCGCGCCAATCCAGAAAACCGCCCTCGGCCTCCACACCCGCCACGAACCCCACACGACACGGGAACGGCGGAGCATCTTCAGCTTTTTGTAGTCGGCGGGCATGGCGGTCCAGATCGGTGATTTTGATGTTCGTCATCAGGCGGGAAGCCCGTTTATCCGCCTCTCGGGCGGGGATTGCAAGGTTTTGCATTTGACAGACCGCCCCTATCGGCGCATTCTGCGCGTCGCAATTGCAACGCATGGAGACGCAATATGAAAACGGCGACATTGCCTTCGCTGCGGGTAACGGCGGATTTTCGCGAAGCGGCGGAAAGCGTGCTGAAGGACGGCGAAACGCTCTCTTCCTTCGTTGAGGATTCCGTGCGCAGGCAGGTGGAAATCCGTAAATCACAGGCAGAGTTCATTGCGCGCGGGCTGGCCTCGCTCGAAGAATCCAAACGGACGGGGATTTTTTATTCGGCCGAAGAGGTGCATGCGGAATTGCGGGCGATGCTCGCCGCCAAGAAAGCTGAGCGTGGCGAGTGACCTTCAATCTCCGGTACACGATTGCAGCCCGAGCGGACATAACCCGGCTATATGATTTTCTACTGGAAAAGGATTTTTCGACGGCGGAAAAAGCCGTGGACCGAATCATTTCGACGATTGAGGGACTGAGCGAATTTCCTTTCGCAACGCGCAAGGCGCCTGGGGACAACGCACTCTTACGAGAACTGATCGTTCCGTTCGGATCTTCCGGTTACATCGTCCTCATTCAAATCGAAGATGCGGAAACCGTGTCCATCCTCGCGATCCGCCACCAGCGCGAGGATGATTACCATTGATCCTCACCGGTCGCTGACAGCCGCGCGCGGGTTTACCCATGGTTCCTGATTGGAACGCGGCAGCGGGACCTTGCCGAGAATATGATCCGCCGCCTTTTCGCCGGTCATGATCGACGGGCCGTTGAGGTTGCCATAGGTCACATGCGGGAAGATCGAGCTGTCCGCCACCCTTAAGCCCTCCACCCCGATCACCCGGCATTCGGGATCGACGACGGCCATCGGGTCGTCTCTGTCGCCCATCCGGCAGGTGCCGCAGGGGTGATAGGCGCTTTCCAGATGCTCCCGCAAAAAGGCGTCGATCTCATCGTCGCTCGCCACTTTTTCACCCGGCTGGATTTCCGGCCCGCGAAAATCGTCGAAGGCCTTCTGGCTGAAGATTTCGCGCGTCAGGCGGACGCAATGGCGGAATTTTTCCCAGTCTTCCGGGTGGCTCATATAGTTGAAACGAATGACGGGATCGTCCTTCGGATCGGCTGAGCGCAGCGTGACGTTGCCGCGTGACTTCGACAGGTTGTAACCGACATGCACCTGAAAACCATGGCTTTTCGCCGCCGCCTTGCCATCATAGGAAATGGCGACGGGCAGGAAATGGTACTGGATATCGGGCTGCTTCAGGCCCGGTGCGGAGCGCAGGAAGGCGCAGGCCTCGAACTGGTTGGAGGCGCCAAGCCCGCCTTTCGACAGCAGCCATTGCGCGCCCGCCACGCCCTGCCAGAACCACGGCAGCCAGGAGTATAGCGAGACGGGCTTGGTGGAGACCTGCTGGAAATAAAACTCCATATGGTCCTGAAGGTTTGCGCCCACACCCGGACGATCCGCCTTTACCTCGATGCCCATGTCTTTGAGATGCGCGGCGGGGCCGATGCCCGATAGCATCAGCAGTTTCGGCGAATTGAACGAGGATGCCGAGACGATGACCTCGCGACTGGCCGTGACGGTTTCGACTACGCCCTTGCGCTCGATCTCGACACCGACCGCACGGCCGTTCTCGATGACGACCTTGCGGGCGAAACCGTTGACCAGTGTGACATTGCCGCGCTTCAGCGCCGGTTTCAGATAGGCATTGGCGGCGGACCAGCGGCGGCCATGATGGATCGTCTGCTCCATCAGCCCGAAACCCTCCTGCTTGGAGCCGTTATAATCGTCGGTCAGCTCGAAACCGGCCTGCGCGCCGGCCTGAATGAAGGCGTGGAACAGCGGATTGTTGACCGGGCCGCGCTGCACATGCAGCGGCCCATCCGTGCCGCGCCAGCCCTCCTCGCCGCCATGGCTGTGTTCCATGCGCTTGAAGTAAGGCAGCACATCCGCATAGGCCCAGCCATGCGCGCCGAGCTCCTCCCAGCGGTTGAAATCCTCGGCATGGCCACGCACGTAAACGAGGCCGTTGATGGAGGAGGAGCCGCCGATGACCTTGCCGCGCGGTGCGGTGATGCGGCGGTTGTCGAGGTTCGGTTCGGGCTCGGAGAGATAGCCCCAATTATAGCGCTTCATGCTCATCGGCCATGCGAGTGCGGCCGGCATCTGGATGAAGGGGCCGAAATCCGACCCGCCGGCCTCGATGACGATGACGGAATAACGGCCGTCTTCCGACAGGCGATAGGCGATGGCGGAGCCTGCGGAGCCGGAGCCGACGATGACGTAATCTGCTTGCATGATCTGCTCTCTCCGATGAGCGTTGGTTCCGATTGATTGATTGACTGTCAGTGGGTGGGGCTTTCCCCCCTCTGCCCTGCCGGGCATCTCCCCCTCAAGGGGGGAGATCGATCTGCGGCGAGGTCTCGCTCATCTCAACGTTTGCGAATGAAGTGGCGGTAGCGCCTCCTGCCGATCTCCCCCCTTGAGGGGGAGATGCCCGGCAGGGCAGAGGGGGGGTAAGCCCCACCCGCCAACCGTCAATAAGGCGCGTCCACCTTCCCCGTGCTCACATAAACCGTCTTCAACTCGCTATAATGCTCCAGCGCCGCCGCCGAATTCTCCCGCCCGAAGCCGGATTGTTTCGAGCCGCCGAAGGGGATTTCGACTGGGCAGAGATTATAGGTATTGATCCAAAGCGTGCCCGCCTCCAGCTGATCGACCACGCGATGGGCGCGGGCGAGGTCGGCAGTGAAGACGCCGCCGGCGAGGCCAAATTCGGTGGCGTTGGCGCGGGCGAGAACCTCGTCCTCATCCTCGAAATCCAGCACACACATGACGGGCCCGAAGATTTCCTCGCGGGCGATGGTCATGGCATCCGTCACATCGGCAAACACGGTCGGCTGAACGTAAGCCCCCTCACCCGACACATTGTTGGGAATGCCGCCGCCGGTGATAAGCGTCGCGCCCTCCGCCTTGCCCTTTTCGATATAGGCGAGAACCTTCTCCTGCTGGGCCTTGGAGATCAGCGGGCCGAGATGGGTGGCATAATCGAGCGGATCGCCGAGGATCATCGCCTCGGTGCGGCGCTTCAGGTTTTCGAGGAAACGCTCCTTCGCCTTTTTCTGTACGAAGACGCGGGTGCCGTTGGAGCAGACCTGACCGGAGGAATAAAAATTGCCGAGCATGGCCCCGCCGACAGCGCTTTCGATATCGGCGTCGTCGAAGACAATCAGCGGCGACTTGCCGCCGAGTTCCATGGTCACGTGCTTCAGATGCCCGGCAGCGGCGGCGGCCACCTTGCGGCCGGTCGGCACCGAGCCGGTGAGCGAGACCTTGGCCACATCGGGGTGGTTGACGAGCAGCGGCCCGGTATCGCGATCACCCTGAATGACGTTGAACAGGCCTTTGGGCAGACCGGCCTCGATCAGGATTTCGGCGATCTTCAAGGCGCCGAGCGGGGTATTTTCCGAGGGCTTGAAGACCATGGCGTTGCCGGCGACCAGCGCGGGTGCCGCCTTCCAGCAGGCGATCTGCTGCGGATAGTTCCAGGCGCCGATGCCGACGCAGACCCCCAGCGGCACGCGCTTGGTATAGGCGAAATCGCCGCCGAGCGGGATGTAATCGCCGTTCAGCGCCGAAGGCGCGATACCGCCGAAAAATTCGAAGGCATCCGCGCCGGACGTCGGATCGGCGACGATGGTTTCCTGAATGGGCTTGCCGGTATCCAGCGTCTCCAGCGTCGAGAGCGCATCGTTGCGTTCACGCATGATATCGGCGGCGCGTTTGAGGATGCGGCCGCGCGCCATGGGGCTCATCGCCGCCCATTCCTTCTGCGCACGTTTGGCCGAGGCAATGGCGCGCTCGACGATGGCAGGCGTTGCCGCGTGCAGTCTCGCGATCACCTCACCGGAGGCCGGAAAGATGCTTTCGAACGGTGTGCCGGCAGTATCTTCAACATAATCCCCGTCGATGAAATGCGAGGCTTTCGGCTGCGCCTTGAGCGTGGTCATGTCGAAGTCTCCTTAAAGAACGCGGATGGACGGCTTTTGGCGCTGTCCATCGGGAAAAGATTTGAGCTGCATGTCGAAATAATCCTCGACGAGCGCCGGTGCGGAGGCGATGCCGAGGGGGGCCGAACGCAGGCTGTGCCTGATATAAAGCCCGTCGATCAGGGCCGCCGCCCCTTCCGCGATCCGTGCCGCATCGTCGGGCGGGCAAAGCCGGTTGAGGCTGGCCATGAGATTGGAGCGCAGGCGGCGCGAATAAAGCACGAGCAGGCGCCGGGTTTCTTCCGAGCGCTGCGCCTCGACATAAAAGGCAAGCCATGCCGCCACCGTTTCGGGCGTGAACTGGTCGCTCTGGAAGGAGACATGCACGATGGCGCTCAACCTTTCGCGCGGGCCGGAAGCGCGGGTCAAAGCCGCCACGGCATCGCGCCTGAGGTCGCGCAGCAGGCTGCGGATGGTTTCCAGCAGAAGCTGCTGCTTGCTGCCGAAATAATGATGTGCGAGGGCGGCCGACACACCCGCTTCCCGGGCGATATCCGACATCGTCACATTCAGCGAACCATGGTGGCCTATGGTGCGAAGCGCCGCATCCACCAGCGCCTTGCGGCGCAGAGGCTCCATTCCGATCTTGGGCATAAGGGTCTCCTTGACGGATGGCAAATTATTCTTGATTGACTGATCAATCAATAAAAAACGCGCCATTTTATGTCGCGTATTCGCTTGTTGGCCAGCAGGCGACAGCGAGTGGAGGTTTTGCCGGCCAATGCCGCCGTGATTTGAATCAAATCTTCGGCATATACGTTGCGTTAGGATGCAATCGTGATAGCGTTGATCGCGACCGTTCATGGAGACAGCGAGATGACCCAAAGTCTCAATGCGCCTGGATTTTCACCACTGAGAGCAAAGTGGGGTTGGTTCCTCGCCCTGGGCCTCGTTCTTCTGGCCTTCGGCGTCATTGCGCTCGGCAATCTTCTCGTCGCCACCGTCGCATCCGTCTTTTATGTCGGCATCATGATGCTGATGGGCGGTATTCTGCAGCTTCTTCACGCCTTTCAGGTGAAGGGGTGGGAAAGCGTTCTGTTCTGGACGCTGAGCGGCCTGCTTTACGCCATTGCCGGCGTCATCGCCTTCCAGAACCCCGATCTGACCGCGGCCGTGCTGACATTGCTGATGGCGATTTCTCTGGTTGTCGCCGGCGTCTTCCGTCTCGTTGTCGGCTTCCGGCTGAAACCTTCGACGGGTTGGGGCTGGGTTGCCGCAGCGGGTGCGGTGACCGCCCTCGCCGGTCTGGTGATCGCCGCCGGCTGGCCCGTCAACAGCCTTTGGGTGCTGGGTCTGTTTCTGGCGATAGACCTGATCATGCAGGGCTTTGCAATGATTGCCGTCGCCATGGCCATGCGTTCATAAGGGTCAATACGGCACGGCATGCCAAGTCATACCGGATCCATGCCGGGCGGGGAAAAACTAAACCCCCATATACTGCAAATTGGGTATGGAACGCGTTTTGTGGTAAGATGAACGATGATACCAATTTCGCTGGAAGCGGCGCCCAGACGAAACGTCAAAAATGACCGTCCGCAAAAGACCGCCATCGCCCCGTCCGCCGTGCGGACATCCATCGGGTCGCTTATCGCGGTCATTGAAGAAGGGAGTGATATCATGCCAATGGTAACAGTATCGATTTCCCCGGAACAGGCAGCAAGAATGCGCGAGGCCGTGAATTGCGGCGCTTATGCATCCGGCAGCGAGGTCGTCAGGGCAGCGCTGAGACTATGGGCGGCCTCCGCCCAGCAAGGCACTGAAACAAAGCCTTCCGCGCCTGTCGAAGCGGACCGGGAACGCATGAATGTTGCGGAACTCTATGCCGCTCACACCGGGCATGCACGCCGGGCCTGAGGCCCTCGCCTGCGACCCCCTATATTGAGGGGTCTGTGACAAAACGTTCATCAAAGCTTCACAGTCGTGAAAGCTTTTGTTGACCTGTCATCTGCAATTGTTCGCCGTAAAACAAACGGCTCCCCCGTATGGCGGATTTTTCACGCCATGCAATCAAGGGAGCGGTCAATAGCGGAGAACGAGATGCAGGCCGTCACGATGGAGAACGATGTCATAAGGCGCTTTGCCTCCGGGCACATGTTTCCCATGGCGAAGCTTGTGCTTGAAACCGCGTTCCAGCCGATTGTGGAGGCGACGACAGGCACGATCTTCGGTTATGAATCGCTGATGCGCGGCCATGACCGGCTCGGGTTTTCCAATCCGCTGGCGCTTCTCGATCAGGCGGCGCAGGGCGGCGAACTCAAGGCTTTCGAACAGATGCTGGCCAGCCGTGCGCTGGCGAAATTTTCAACCCTGCCCGATTTTTCCTCCGCCACGCTTTTCCTCAATCTCGATGTGCGGCTGATTTCCCAGGGCGACGCCATTCTCGACAAGCTTGTCGGCCATCTTGCGCGGGCGGGCATTCCCGCCTCATCCATCTGCTTCGAGCTTTCCGAACGTTTCGACAATACCAGCGTGCCGGAATTCACGGCGCTGATTGCCCGGATGCGCAAGGAAGGCTTCAAGCTCGCCATCGACGATTTCGGCGCCGGCCACGGCGAAATGAAACTTCTGTGCGACTTTCCGCTGGACTACCTGAAGATCGACCGGCATTTCATCAACGGTGTCGACCATCTTCCGCGCAAGCAGCACCTTGTGCGCAACATCGTCAACATCGCCCATGTCCTCGGCGTGCGGGTGATTGCGGAAGGCATCGAGACCGAAGCGGAATTCCTCACCTGCCGCGAATTCGGCGTCGACCTGGTGCAGGGCTGGCTGATTGCCAAGCCGACGGTCTTCACCAGCGAACTTCCCGAGAGTTTTCCGCACCTCAACCGCATCGGCACCGCGCGCCGCAGCAGCCAGACGCTGGACGAAATCCTGATCCGCCGCGAAATCGAGCGTCTTCCCACCGTCTATGAGCATGACAGCGTCGACAATGTCTTCGAACTGTTCCGCAGGAACCCGCAGCAGGCATTCTTCCCGGTTCTCAACGCCAATGGCGAACCGCGCGGTGTCATCAACGAATATCACCTCAAGGAATATATCTACCGGCCTTTCGGCCGCGACCTGCTCAAGAACAAGATCTATGAGCGCACCATCTCCCATTTCGTCGATCCCGCCCCGATTGTCGGCCTCGATGCCGATGCGGACCAGCTGATGAACATGTTCGCCAGCATGGGCGGCAGCGCCTGCATCATCCTGACCGAAAACATGCGTTACGCCGGCATCGTCTCCGCCGCCTCGCTCATCAAGGTCATCAATGAAAAGCAGCTGAAGATGGCCCAGGATCAGAACCCGCTGACGGCGCTGCCCGGAAACCGTGCGATTGGCGGCTTCATTGCCGACAGCTGCAGCGACGGCGACGAGACCCGCTTCTTCTGCTATTGCGACTTCGACAATTTCAAACCCTTCAACGACAAATACGGCTTCAACGCCGGCGATCACGCCATCACCCTGTTTTCGGCGCTGATGCGCCGTTACTTTTTCGCCGGCGACTGCTTTCTCGGCCATATTGGCGGCGACGATTTCTTCATCGGCGTGCGGGACTGGACGGTGGAGGAACTGACGGAAATCCTCGAGCGTCTGCTCAGCGATTTCCATGACGACGTGGCCGAACTCTATTCGCCGGAGGACCGGCTGGCCGGCCGCATGGCCGGGCTCGACCGCCGCGGCAACGAGCGGGACTTCGCCCTGCTGCGCTGCTCGATCGGCGTTCTTACCCTGCCGAAAGGGCTGATCATCGCCAATCCCGAGCGTATCGGCAGCGAAATCGCCAGCGTGAAAACCGCCGCCAAGGAAAGCGAAGGCGGGCTGGTCATCCGGGTGTTCGGCGAGGCACATTGAGAAATGGACACTGGTCGTGGGATGCGTTCGCCTCTGTGCGCGCCGCTCACCCCCCTCTGTCCTGCCGGACATCTCCCCCTCAAGGGGGGAGATCGACGAGCGGCAAGGCCTCAGCCATCTCAACGTTTGAGAATGAAGTGACGTTAGTGCTTCCTGCCGATCTCCCCCCTTGAGGGGGAGATGTCCGGCAGGACAGAGGGGGGTGAGCGGCATACTCCAAGCCCGTGTCTCCAGAAATGTGCAACACGCCCCAGCGTCAAAGAGCCGCCTTCCCTAAAGAACGCATCCGGCCTACATTTTAAGGAAACGCCAATCCTCAGGGAGTTGCCCTCGCCCATGTCCGATCCCACGACCCTGCCCGAAACAATGCGCTTCATCGACCTTCCCTCCCATGGCGGCCCGGAGGTCATGCGGCTTTCGCAGGCGCCTTTGCCGAAACCCGAAAAAGGCGAGATTCTCGTGAAGGTCGAGGCGGCGGGGGTCAACCGTCCCGATGTCGCGCAGAGGCAGGGCACGTATCCGCCGCCGAAGGACGCAAGCCCCATCCTCGGGCTGGAAATCGCCGGAGAGGTGGTTGCGCTCGGTGAAGGTGTCATCGAATTCAAACCGGGTGATAAAGTCTGCGCGCTCGCCAATGGCGGCGGCTACGCGGAATATTGCACCGTGCCGGTCGGCCAGGCCCTGCCCTTTCCCAAGGGTTATGATGCCGTCAAGGCGGCAGCGCTGCCGGAAACCTTCTTTACCGTCTGGGCCAATCTCTTCCAGATGGCGGGTCTGACCGAAGGCGAAACCGTCCTCATTCATGGCGGCACCAGCGGCATCGGCACGACGGCGATCCAGCTTGCCAAAGCCTTTGGGGCCGAGGTCTATGCCACGGCCGGTTCGGCGGAGAAATGCGAAGCCTGCGTGACGCTTGGCGCCAAACGCGCGATCAACTACCGCGAAGAGGATTTCGCCGCCGTGATCAAGACCGAGACCGGCGGCAAGGGCGTCGATGTCGTTCTCGACATGATCGGTGCGGCCTACTTCGAAAAGAACCTTTCCGCACTCGCCAAGGATGGCTGCCTGTCCATCATCGCCTTTCTGGGCGGCGCGGTTGCCGAGAAGATCAATCTCACCCCGATCATGGTCAAACGCCTCACCGTCACCGGCTCCACCATGCGCCCCCGCACCGCCGACGAAAAACGCGCCATCCGCGACGACCTCATCCAGCAGGTCTGGCCGCTCGTTGAAAGTGGCCAGGTTGCGCCGGTCATCAACCGGGTCTTCACGCTGGACGAGGTTGTGGACGCGCACCGGCTGATGGAAAGCAGCAATCATATCGGCAAGATCGTGATGCGGGTGTCGTGACGGTACCTCTTGCATTACTCACGAATCGTACTACCTTCTAGTTATGTTCAACGTATCGGAAGGAGGTGATCCAATGTCTAGTGAGATTTCGGTCTCTGGTGCAGGCAATGGAAAGGGTGTGTTTTCGACGGGGCAACCCTCGTTGTAAACCTCTTCTGCCTTCGGAACGTTGAGAAACAGTCCCGGGTCTGTAAACAGGACCAAACTCATGGAAGGGTCGCTTCGGCGGCCCTTTTCCGTTTCTGGATATTGCTTCGTCGATTGGAGAAACCTGCGCCTCGAATACCGGTGCGGCTCTCTCGCGACGAGAAGAACTCCTTTCAGCCCTAAGACTTGGGCTGGCTGGATACCGGCTCAAGGCCGGTATGACGGAGAACTAAAGCATGCCTCCCAAAACTGTGCAGCGGTTTTGGGACAATGACATGCTTAAAAAAAATCCAAAGCGCGTCGCGTGAATCGGGTCACAGTACACCACAGTTGAAATCATCGACGGTGCTGCGTGTCGCTACCCCCCTCTGTCCTGCCGGACATCTCCCCCTCAAGGGAGGAGATCGGCAAGAAGCACTACAGCCACTTCATTGTCCGACATCGAGATGGCCTAAACCTCACGGCATGTCGATCTCCCCCCTTGAGGGGGAGATGTCCGGCAGGACAGAGGGGGATAACGACACCCAGCACCGTCGATGATTTCAACTGCGGTGTACTGTGGAATCAGATTGAACGTGACGCGCGTTGGAGAGCGATAAATCAGCAACCATGGTTTGCGGTCACCTCTCCCTATTTCTTCCCGAACACCTTCCATCGCGTCGGGCGGAAGCGCAGTTCCGCGCCAACGGCCACGGCGGCGTTGAGCGGCACTTCGATTTCGAGGTGATAGGGTTCATGGCCGTTATTGGCGATGTCGATTTCGGCGATGCGGGTGCCGGCAAGGCGGCGACAGGTGGTGACCTTGCCGTAAAGCGCGTCTTTTTCTTCCGTCAGCGCCACATCTTCCGGCCGGAAGAAAAGCTCGCCCTCGCCCGTGCCGCTCTCATCGATACCGATGCTTTCGCCCTGGAAGAGCACATGGCCATCGCGAATCGTCACCGGCAGGCTCGAGGATTCGCCGATGAAGGAGAAGACAAAGGGGGAGTTAGGTGTGTCATAGACGTCATCGGCCGTGCCGACCTGTTCAATCTTGCCCTGGCTCATGACGACGACGCGGTCGGCCAGTTCCAGCGCCTCTTCCTGATCGTGGGTGACGAAAACGGTGGTGTGGCCGGTGCGGTCGTGGAATTCGCGCAGCCAGCGGCGCAGCTCCTTGCGCACCTTGGCGTCGAGCGCGCCGAAAGGTTCATCGAGAAGCAAAACCTTCGGCTCGATGGCGACAGCGCGGGCGAGCGCCACGCGCTGGCGTTGACCGCCGGAAAGCTGGGTTGGATAGCGCTTTTCAAGACCGGAGAGATGCACCATGTCGAGAAGTTCGGATACGCGTTTGCGGATCTCGGCTTTCGGCGGGCGGTTGGCGGCGGGGCGCACCTTGAGGCCGAAGGCGATATTGTCGGCCACTGTCATATGGCGGAACAGCGCATAGTGCTGGAACACGAAACCGACATTGCGCTCCTGCACCGTGCGGTGCGACGCATCCTCATCGCCGAAGAAGATTTGCCCCTGCGTCGGCTGTTCGAGGCCGGCGATCAGACGCAGCAACGTCGTCTTGCCGGAGCCGGAAGGACCGAGCAGCGCGATCAGCTCACCGGAACGAATGTCGAGCGACACGTCGTTCAGCGCCGGAAACCGATCGAACTGCTTGGTGATGCCGGAAACTTTCACTTCCATGAAGATGCCTTTCAATGCTTGCCGGCTGCGTTGCCCGCGCCAAAGCGTATTTCGAGAATGGTTTTAAGAACGAGCGTCACCAGTGCCAGACCGGCAAGCAGCGTCGCCACCGCAAAGGCCGCGCCGATATTGTACTCATTATAGAGTATCTCCACATGCAGCGGCATGGTGTTGGTCTCACCGCGAATATGGCCTGACACGACGGAAACGGCGCCGAATTCCCCCATGGCGCGGGCGTTGCAGAGCAGCACGCCGTAAAGCAGGCCCCATTTGATATTCGGCAGCGTGACATACCAGAAGGTCTGCCAGCCGGAAGCGCCAAGCGAAATCGCCGCCTCCTCATCGCCGTTGCCCTGATCCTGCATCAGCGGGATCAACTCACGCGCGACGAAGGGAAAGGTGACGAAGATGGTGGCGAGCACGATGCCCGGCACCGCAAACAGGATTTCGATGCCGTAACTCTTCAGCCATGGGCCAAGCACGCTGTGGGCGGAGAACAGGATGACATAGACCAGACCTGATATAACCGGCGAGATCGAAAATGGCAGGTCGATCAGCGTGATCAGGAACGCCTTGCCCTTGAATTCGAACTTGGCAATTGCCCAGGCGGCGGCAACGCCGAAGACCACGTTGAGCGGTACCGAAATGGCGGCGACAAGCAGTGTGAGGCGAATGGCCGACAGCGCATCAGGCTCGACGATGGCTTCCCAGAAGGCTTCCCCACCTTTGCGGAAGGCTTCGAAGAACACCGAGACGAGCGGCAGCACGAGGAAGGCCGCAAGGAACAGGAAGGCCACGGCCATCAGCGCCAGCCGGGCGGGAAGGCTTTCGCTGGCGGGATCGCGGAACGGTCGGGGCGAGGTGCGGGAAGCGGTCTCAGACATAACCGTACCTCTTGCGGCTCCAGGCCTGAATGAGATTGATGAGGAACAGCATGGCGAAGGAGATGATCAGCATGATGGTGGCGATGCCGGTCGCGGCCGCATAGTTGAACTCCTCCAGCCTGATGACGATGAGGAGCGGCGCGATTTCCGAAACATAGGGAATATTGCCGGCGATGAAGATGACCGAGCCATATTCGCCGACGCCGCGCGCGAAGGCGAGCGCAAAACCGGTGAGAATGGCGGGCGTGAGGCTTGGCAGCAGAACGCGGGTGATGGTCTGGAAACGGTTGGCGCCGAGTGTTGCCGCCACCTCCTCCACCTGCCGGTCGATCTCTTCCATGACCGGCTGCACCGTGCGCACAACAAAGGGCAGGCCGATGAAGATCAGCGCGATGACGATGCCGGTCGGGGTAAAAGCGATCTTGATGCCGAAGGGTTCGAACAGCGAGCCGACCCAGCCGCGATTGGCATAAAGCGTGGTGAGCGCGATACCCGCCACCGCCGTTGGCAGGGCAAAGGGTAGATCGACGATGGCATCGACGAAACGGCGACCGGGGAAACGATACCGTGTCAGCACCCAGGCGACGATGACGCCGAAAACGGCGTTGACCAGAGCGGCGATGAAGGCGGTGCCGAAGCTGACGCGCAGCGCATTCAGCGTGCGGCTATCGGTGGCAATCGCGATAAAATCTGCAAAACCAAGTTTCGCCGTGGACCAGACGAGGCCGCCGAGCGGAATAAGAATGATGAGAAACAGATAGGTGACGGTGTAACCAAACGTCAGGCCGAAGCCGGGTATGACGCTTGACTGCCGCCATTTCCACCTGTTTCCGGATGTATTATTGCTCATCAAGGCTCCGGATAATCTTTGTTTTTGTACATTTCCAGGACAGGAAACCGGGGTCCGCTTTTCCTGGAAATGCCCTCTGGGAGCCGGCGTTCCCCGGCGTTTATTATAAAGTATCGACCGGCACGGTGTCCGGTCGATCAGGCTCTTATTGTCTTGTCCCTGCGGACGGGTGATCGCGTTTCACCCCATCATCCGCTTACTTTGCGGGCTTGTAAATCTGGTCGAAGATGCCGCCATCGCCAAAATGTTCCGGCTGCGCCTTGGCCCAACCACCGAAGATCGGATCATCGATGGTGACGAGCTTGATGTCGGGCAACTGCTTCAGCAGGTCCTTAGAGACAACGGCGGGATTGGACGGACGGTAGAAGTGCTTGGCCGCAATATTCTGTCCTTCGTCGGAATAGAGATATTGCAGATAGGCTTCCGCCGCCTTGCGGGTGCCCTTGGCGTCGACATTGGCGTCAACCACGGCAACCGGCGGTTCGGCAAGGATAGAGATAGGCGGTACGACGATATCGAAGGCATCAGCGCCGAATTCCTGACCGGCGAGATAGGCTTCGTTTTCCCAGGCCAGCAGCACATCGCCGATCTGGCGCTGTGCGAAAGTGACCGTGGAACCGCGGGCGCCAGTGTCGAGAACCGGGGCGCGCTTGTAGAGATCGCCGACATAGGCCTTGATTTTCTCCTGATCGCCCTTGAACTCTTCATTGGCCCAGGCCCAGGCAGCAAGGTAGTTCCAGCGCGCGCCGCCCGAAGTCTTGGGGTTCGGCGTCACGATCTGGATATCGCCCTTCACCAGATCACCCCAATTATGGATGCCCTTGGGGTTGCCCTTGCGCACCAGGAAAACGATGGTCGAGGTGTAAGGCGAGGAATTATGCGGCAGGCGGGCGCGCCAGTCCTTGTTAATCTTGCCAGAATTCTGGACAATGGCGTCGATGTCGCTCTGCAGCGCCAGCGTCACCACATCCGCCTCCAGACCGTCGATGACCGAGCGCGCCTGCTTGCCGGAGCCGCCATGCGACTGCTGGATGGTGACATCCTCACCGGTATCGGCCTTCCACTTCTTGGCGAAGGCCTCGTTGAAATCCTTGTAGAGCTCACGGGTCGGATCGTAGGACACATTGAGCAGCTTGGTCTGCGCGGCGGCCGAGCCAGCGCCGCCAAGTGCCAGTGAAAGGCTAAGCGCGACAACGCTCAAACCGGACAGAAGCTTGGACATCGGTATTCCCTCCTGATTGCGATGGCTTAACTCTACCGGTTGAGTAGAGTTGGTCAATGAGGCCGAATACGATCGAAAAAGTGTTTCCCGAGAGCGTTTTCCCGGGCAACAAATACAGCGCAGCATAAGCGAAAGGCGCAACAAGCGTCGTGTAAAACTTTGCTGAATGCAAAACCGTTTCACATTTTTGCCGATTTTTTGCCGCGATGGCGAAAAATATTATGGGGTTTTAGACGATTTTTTCGTTTGGAATAGCAGCGGCGGCGCCCCCGCCCTCATTCCTGTGCTCGTCACAGGAATCCAGCCGACGCGCGTCTGCGCGGCAAGAGAGCCCTTCCAGCCCAAGGACTTGGGCTGGCTGGATTCCTGTGACAAGCACAGGAATGAGGGTGGGAAAGGTTGGCGCAAGCCAATTGCCGCCGGGTGATCAGGCCGTCAAAAGCTCGGGCACGTCCACCCCCGCCACCGCATCGGCGATGGTGGTGTTGAAAAGGATGTTGCGCGTCGCGTCGGCCACGCGGGCAAAGACGTGGCGGATCTCGCACTGCTTCTCACCGTCACAATCCTCGCAGCGGCGATAGGCGGTCTGCGACAGGCAGGGCAAGGGGGCAAGCGGCCCGTCGATGAGGCGCAGCACCTCGCCGAAGGTGATATCCGCAGCCGGGCGCGCCAGCAGATAACCGCCCTGCTTGCCGCGCCGGCTTTCCACGAGGCGTTCCTTCTTCATTTCGAGAAGGATCTGTTCCAGAAACTTTTTCGGAATGGCCTGTTCGCGGGCAATGTCGGAAATCTGCACAGGACAGGCACCGTCGGCCTTGGCCAGCGAAAGGAGCGCCCTCAGCGCGTATTTTGCCTTCTGCGAAATCATCGTAAAACCAGTAGACCACAAGCCCGGAAACCCGGCAATTCCGGCTTAGCGCAGAAGTTGTCACAATTCAAATCCAAGCTGCGAAGAAGGTGAACGGGTATCTTTTGCTCATACCACGCGCGCGAGAGGCATTTTTGCTCTCAAGTGCAGCGCACAAAGACTGTCATTTCTGTTCCATAGGCCGGATTTCAACAATAATCGGCCATGGAAATCCCGGACGTGACAATGACGATCAATTCAGCAAATGCCTCTGCCGATGCCGCCTCCCTCGACGCCACGCTTGCCGGGCTCGATCTGGCGGGTCGGCTTTCGTTTATCGCCGGCCTTGGCGGGCGCGCCGTCTTCACCACCAGCCTCGGCATCGAGGATCAGGTTATCACCGCCGCCATCGGCACGCATCGGTTGCCGATCGATGTCGTGACGCTGGAAACCGGCCGGCTGTTTAAGGAAACCGTCGATCTCATCGATGAAACCGAAGAGCGTTTCGGCATCGAAATCCGCCGCTTCCGCCCGGAGCAGGACGATATCGACGCCTATGCCGAAAAATACGGCCTGAACGGCTTTTACGAAAGCGTCGAAGCCCGTCACGCCTGCTGTCATGTCAGAAAGCTGATCCCGCTCGGCAAGGCGCTTGATGGCGCCGCCTTCTGGATCACCGGCCTTCGTCGCGGCCAGTCGGGCAATCGTGCCACGACGCCGTTCGCCGAATTTGATGCGGATCGCAATCTCATCAAGATCAATCCCCTGGCTGACTGGGATATCGACCTCATCCGGGCGCATGTCGCCGAGGAAAACATCCCCGTCAATCCGTTGCATCAGCGCGGTTACCCCTCCATCGGCTGTGAGCCGTGTACGCGCGCCATCAAGCCCGGCGAGCCTGAGCGCGCCGGACGATGGTGGTGGGAAAACGACGAGAAGCGCGAATGCGGTCTTCACGTCGCCGGTGCGGAGCAGACATCCGCCGTTTCCGCCATCCCGCAACGATAATCTTTCAGTACATCTCCCGGAGTTCACAATGTCCAACGCAGTCCACGAGACGGACAGCAAGAATACTGTCGCATCCAAGCCGCCGCTCGACCCCCATCTGAAGGCGCTTGAAAACGAAGCTATTCATATTTTCCGCGAAGTCGCCGCCGAATTCGACAAGCCTGTGATGCTCTATTCCATCGGCAAGGATTCGTCCGTGCTGCTGCATCTCGCGCGCAAGGCGTTTTTCCCGGGTCGCATCCCCTTCCCGCTGCTGCACGTCAATACCGGCTGGAAGTTCAAGGAAATGATCGAATTCCGCGACAATATCGTCAAGGAATATGATCTCGACCTGATCTCCCACACCAATCCGCGCGGTGCGGCGGAGAACGTCACGCCTTTCTCGCATGGATCGGCGCTCTACACCGACATCATGAAGACCGAAGCGCTGCGTCAGGCACTGGATGCCGGCCAGTTTGATGCCGCCTTCGGCGGCGCACGGCGCGACGAAGAGGCGAGCCGCGCCAAGGAACGCATCTACTCCTTCCGCACGCCCGATCATAAATGGGACCCGCGCAACCAGCGCCCGGAACTGTGGAACATCTATAACGGCATGGTTCGCAAGGGTGAAAGCGTGCGCGCCTTCCCGCTCTCCAACTGGACCGAAGTGGATATCTGGCGTTACATCGAGGCGGAAAACATTCCGCTGGTGCCGCTCTATTACGCGGCCGAGCGCCCCTATGTCGAACGCGACGGCATGATGATCCTTGCCGAGGACGAGCGGCTGGAGCTGTTGCCCGGCGAAGAGATCAAGCATGGCTCGATCCGCTTCCGCACGCTCGGTTGCTTCCCGCTGACCGGCGCCATCCGTTCCGAGGCGGCGACGCTTCAGGACGTGATCGCCGAACTCGAAATCGCCACCGTTTCCGAACGGCAGGGCCGCGCGATTGACCGCGATCAGTCCGGCTCGATGGAGAAAAAGAAGCGTGAGGGGTATTTCTGATGAGTGCTGCCGCCATCAATCCCCCCTCTTCCGCCACCATTCTGCCCTTTGCCGAACATTCGAAGGCAACGCGCGATACGCGTCCGCTGCGCCTCATCACCTGCGGCAGCGTCGATGACGGCAAATCGACCCTGATCGGCCGTCTTCTCTGGGACACCAAGGCTGTGAAGGAAGACCAGGCCGCCACCCTGCACCGCGACAGCGGCAAGCAGAACGATCTCGGCCTGCCCGATTTCGCGCTGCTGCTGGATGGTTTGCAGGCCGAGCGCGAACAGGGCATCACCATCGATGTCGCCTATCGCTATTTCGCCACCGACCGGCGCGCCTTCATCGTCGCCGACACCCCCGGTCATGAGCAATATACCCGCAACATGGCGACCGGCGCTTCCACCGCCGATCTCGCCGTGCTTCTGGTGGATGCGCGCACCGGCATTCTCGAACAGACCCGCCGTCACGCCACCATCGCGGCGCTGATGGGCATCCGGCAATTCGTGCTGGCGGTGAACAAGATCGACCTGACCAACTATGACAAGGCCGGTTTCGAACTGATCGCCCATGAGTTCCGCGATTTCGCGTCCAATCTCGGCATCAAGCAGATCACCGCCATTCCGATGTCGGCGCTGAAGGGCGAAAACGTCGTTCTTTCCGGCAAGTCCTCCATGCCCTGGTATGAAGGCCCGACGCTGGTGGAAACGCTGGAGCTTGCCACCGTGCGCTCCGCGCAGTCCGGCGGCTTCCGCCTGCCGGTGCAGCGTGTCTCGCGCCCCGGTGAGAGCTTTCGCGGTTATCAGGGCACGGTTGCCGGCGGTTCGGTAAAGCCGGGCGACAGCGTCGTCGTCCTGCCTTCCGGCATGGTCGCGAACGTCAAGCAGATCGTCACCTTCGATCTGGTGCGCAACGCCGCCGTGGCGGGCGATGCGGTCACGCTCGTCCTCGACCGTCAGGTGGATGTGTCACGCGGCGACATGATCGTCTCCATCGAGGCGCAGCCGCAGACCGGCCTTGCCTTCGACGCCCAGATCGTGGCCTTGCAGCCGGGCGGCATCGAGGCAGGCAAGCGCTACTGGCTGAAAAGCGGCAGCCGCCGCCAGCGTGTCAGCGTGCAGCCTGTCAGCCAGCTGAACCTGAAGGAAGGCGAATGGCAGGCGCATGAAACCTCGCTGCCGATGAATGCCATCGGCAAGGTGCGGCTTTCCTTCGATGAGACGGCGATCTTCGATCCCTATGAACAGAACCGGGCGACCGGCTCCTTCATCCTGATCGATCCCGACACCAACAACACGGTTGCGGGCGGCATGATCGCCGGCAAGCGCAGCACGGGTGCGACGGAAGAGAAGGGCGACAGGGTCATCCTCTCGCTGCCCGCCGGCCTTGCTGAAAAGCTGCTGGCGAGCGAACTGCTGGCCAAACACCGCGACGAGATCGACATCCGCCGCACGGATGCGGCGACAGCCTCGCGACTGATCGGCGACCTCGACTGACAGACGCGTATGCAGGCAACAAAAAAGCGACCGTCAAGCGGTCGCCTTTTTTGTTCGAGAGCCCCGAACCAGCTTAAAATACAAACATATAAAGCAGAATGATCACGAAGATCGGAACGCCCATAGCCCACAATGCGATACCCTTCAGCATGCTATCCTCCATCGTTGTTATGGTTGGATAACGGCTGAGGCGGCTTTCCGATCCATGACGCCCCTGATTTTTACGGGTTGTTTCTCGGCATCGGAAGAAGCCGTTTGTTCATTTGACGTTCATGCGCAAAAGGCGAATTTGCACGTGGTCGCTCCGCCAAGCGGCCCAACAGAGGCTCGTTGTTTGTAAAAACAGCGGGCCTCTTTTTTGATCGCGATAAGTTGATCATCACGATGCCCTTGAAATTCAGGGCCAATGGCGGTGACGGGTAACTTCTTAGGTTGTGGATCAGGATTGGCGATTCTAAGACGACGCGTGTCGCGCGTCCCCTGAAACAAGGCCGCGACATTGAGGCCTGGCGCTTGGCGGAGCGACGGGCCTCTTTCGTTCAGGCAGGCGGTTATGGCAACAAAAGCCCCAAAGGTGGCACCACCGCATCCCAAATCAGGCACCGATTGAAGAGCGGGAATTTGAAGGCACTTATTCGCACCCGCGCCCGGATTTTCAGACAAGAGCGGCGAATACGCTCCAAACCGGTCCGGTTTCGGTACAAGACTTTTATTTGGGGATTTTCAGGAAATATCGGGATCAGTTGCAAGCCGCTGTATCTATTGGGCTTCAAGCTGGTCGGAGTGAGAGGATTCGAACCTCCGACCCCCACGTCCCGAACGTGGTGCGCTACCAGACTGCGCTACACTCCGTGACCAGCGGCGCTTCTATAGACCAGCCTCCGGCATTCGACAAGCGGCTTATTGCATTTTTTATGACAAGTTTTTCGCCTCGGGTGAAACAGCACCGCCAGTCGCCCGCAACACGGGGCGCAAGGCTGCAAAACGTTACAAAAAAGCAATTGTGGCAGGAAATTTTCATCGGGCCGCATACCTCCCCTGCCCGCCGCCGCCAAATCTGCTAGGGGAACGGAATGACCGGCGGGATGCCGGACACGGCACAAAGGACATTTCACCATGCTATTTCGCAGCGTAACGCTCGCAGCGTTTGCCATTGCGCTCTCGGCCTGCACCACCTCCACGGGCGGCTCCACTCCCTCCTTCACCCAGAAGAGCCCCGTTGAAACGCGGTGGGTCGGCCAGTCGGCAGGCATTTTCTTCGCAAAATTCGGCCCGCCGCTGAGCGACACGGAATCCGGCAGCTCGACCATCTATAACTGGCGCGGCGGCTACAAGAAGGCCACCGTTCCGGCCAGGTTCGAAGAAGGCAAGGACGGCAAGAAGGGCCGGCAGATTTCGCCCGCCCGCACCGCCTCGCTCTCCTGCACGGTGCAACTGACCGTTTCCAGCAACTATACGATCACCTCGGTGCGCACGGTGTCCGACCGCCCCGGCGTCAACGGTCCCAGCTACTGCGCGGAATTCCTCGCCGCAAACTGAGCCTTTGGCCCGAAACCGAACAGGCAGGGCCCGCCCAAACAGGCGGGCCTTTTCACTTTTTCGGGATTATCGTCATTTTTCTGAAAAAAATTTTGCGTAAGGCAGGCACCCTGCGGTCCACGACGCCCAGCAAACGGCATCAGAGGGCCTTTCCGCGATATCCGGCCGGGAGAGGCCTTTCAACCGTTTGAAAGCCTCAGCTAATCTTCACAGTCATAAAAATGACGATTGGCAAAACCGCGAAATTCGCCGTTGCGACCATATGTCCCGGCAAAACCCATGCAAAAGCGCTTGAACTGGAGTGAATTGCTCCGGGTTGTGCCGCTTTGCGCTTTGCTATAACGGGGCGGTTGGGAGGAGTGTTTTTAACACAAAACAAGAATCAGGTATGGCCGTGACTCCCATCGATCAAGACAAATCCCAGCTCACTGATCTTTCCCAGGACACTTCCCTTTCCCACGCGTTTCCCATGAACCGCCGTCAGGTTCTGGGTGGCGCGCTTGCCGGGATTGCCGCAGCAGCGCTGCCCTCCTCTCCGCTTCTCGCCAGCACGACCGCCAAGAAGGTCGATGTGCTTTTGATCGGCGGCGGCATCATGAGCGCGACGCTCGGTGTGTGGCTTCGCGAACTCGAGCCCACCTGGTCGATGCAGATGCTGGAGCGGCTGGATGGCGTGGCGCTTGAAAGCTCGAATGGCTGGAACAATGCCGGCACCGGCCACTCGGCGCTTGCCGAGCTCAACTACACGCCGGAAGACGACAACGGCAACATCAAGATCACCCAGGCCGTCAACATCAACGAATCCTTCCAGATTTCCCGGCAGTTCTGGGCCTGGCAGGTGCGCAACGGCGTTTTGAAGAACCCGCGCTCCTTCATCAACCACACGCCGCATATGAGCTTCGTCTGGGGTGACGAGAACGTCGCCTATCTGGAAAAGCGCTATCAGGCGCTGAAGGCCAGCCCGCTTTTCGCCGGCATGGAATATTCCACCGATCCCGAGCAGATCAAGAAGTGGGTGCCGTTGATGATGGAAGGCCGCGATCCTTCCCAGAAGATCGGCGCAACATGGTCGCCGCTCGGCACCGACATGGAATTCGGCGAAATCACCCGGCAATTCGTATCGCATCTGCAGGGCGACCAGAATTTCGACCTGCAGGTCAATAGCGAGGTTTCCGACATCCAGCGCAATGCCGATGGCAGCTGGCGCGTGACCTATACCAACACCAAGACCGATGCCGAACAGGTGGTGGATGCGAAATTCGTGTTCATCGGCGCCGGCGGCGGCGCGCTGCATCTGCTGCAGATGTCCGGCATCCCGGAAGCCGATGATTATGCCGGCTTCCCCGTGGGCGGCTCGTTCCTCATCAACGAGAACCCCGATGTGACGATGCAGCATCTGGCCAAGGCCTATGGCAAGGCCTCGGTCGGCTCGCCGCCCATGTCGGTTCCGCATCTCGATACCCGCGTGCTGGGCGGCAAGCGCGTCATCCTGTTCGGACCTTTCGCCACCTTCTCCACCAAGTTCCTGAAGGAAGGCTCCTATTTCGATCTCGTCTCCTCCGTCACCACCAGCAATGCCTGGCCGATGGTGCGTGTGGGCATCGATGAATATCCGCTGGTGGAATATCTCGCCGGCCAGCTGATGATGTCGGATGACGACCGTTTTGCCGCGCTGCAGGAATATTTCCCGAATGCCAAGCAGGGCGAATGGCGCCTGTGGCAGGCCGGCCAGCGTGTGCAGATCATCAAGCGCGACGAGGAAAAGGGCGGCGTGCTGCGGCTCGGCACCGAAGTCGTCTCCGCACGGGACGGCAGCATCGCCGGCCTGCTCGGCGCTTCGCCGGGTGCATCGACCGCAGCCCCGATCATGCTGAGCGTCCTGGAAAAGGTGTTCAAGGACAAGGTGGCGACGCCGGAATGGCAGGCCAAGATCCGCCAGATCGTGCCGAGCTACGGCACCAAGCTCAATGACGATCCGGAAAAGGTGCAGCAGGAATGGGCTTACACCGCCGAGCACCTGCAACTGCCCACCCCGCCGCAGATCGACCTTGAGGCACTGAAGGGCGCCGGTGCGGCGCCTGCGGGTGCGCCGGTGAAGAAGGTGCCGGATATCGCGCTTTAAGGCATCGTCGCGAGATTTAAGATTGGACGCCGCGTGCCTCTGGATACGCGGCGTTTTTTGTTGATGCACGCCGTTCCCGCACTCATCCTCGGGCTTGACCCGAGAATGACGGAGGACAGGTTTTCGCGCTTAACGGTATCCTGGGTTATAGCGTGGCTTGGTAAGCCGACCATCATCGGATGACGTCAGGTCACCTTCAGATACCGTTGGAGCGTTACGAGGTGATGCCTGTGGCTTCTGCTGTCTTTCGCTGAGACCCTGAACCTCTCCTGAAGTTTCCTTGCATGGTCTCCAGCACGGGAGTGAAGATGGGCGGCGCGGAAGACAAGCTTTGCGCCGCCTGCCCGGCTCTGTCAGGACTTCATGTTCAGCAACTCAGGAAAATCATAGTAACGCAGCCGCTTGTCACGGCAGCGGTAGTCATTCTTTGAGGCGTCCACGCTCAAATTCTGGTACACGGCTACGCCAATATACGACCAATCGGGGTTGGAACGTTCCGCTGTACGCGTGCAGTAAGCGTAAATCTGCCTTTTAGGATCGAGCAGCACTACGCTCGAAATCTGGGCTTTTGTGAAATAACCAGGTTTGATAGTTCCGCGCATGGCGGCCACATAGTCACGTTTAATCGGTCTGGACGGTGGACGCTGCGAATCCAAAACGGATTGTGGTGCCGGAGTCTGGCAGCCAGCCAATGCAATCGCTGCTGCACAGAGAAGTAAAGTCGTCTTCATTCAATTAAATCCCCAAAAGGCAAGGCACAAGACGCACACTATATCCTACGAATATTGCGATAATATTCGCGACGCACAGGTATCCACAGCCGATAATATCAAGGTCACTGCTCGATAGTCCGGGCAATAACCATTTATCAATGAGCTCGCGGCGTGCGCTTCCAGCTTCCTCACTTCCGATAATGACGCCGCTAACTGCTTGGCAGAACATAGGCGACTATCACTCACGCAACATAGGTGGTCGAAAGAGTTCAAATCTTGCGGCAAACGGGTACATAGTGAGGTACTCACTGAGGTACGCATCTACGTCTAAGTCTTTTATTTAACTGCGGTAAGAAAATTTGGCTGGGGCGCCAGGATTCGAACCTGGGAATGCCGGTACCAAAAACCGGTGCCTTACCGCTTGGCGACGCCCCAACAGGGCAGCGAAGGCGAAACGCCGCTGCCTGAACCGCGCCTGATTAGCAAAGCCGGACCGGCGCGGCAATGACCCGGCGGCCGTTTTTTTCACAAAATCCAAGCTTTTTGGGTGCCGCGCCGCAGACAGCGTGATAGGGCTTGGCGATTGGGCGGCGGGCGGCGCCGGCACTGGCGGCATGGCATTCATTCAGGAGGTCTTGATGGCGGACCCGGCATTCGATCTCGATTTTCAGCCGGCTTATGGCGAGGCGGTTCCTGTCGCCCCGCTGATCCAGCGCCTCACCGTCAACAATCCGTCCGCCTTCACTTTCCATGGCACCAACTCCTATATCGTCGGCGACCGTTCCGTCGCCGTCATCGATCCCGGCCCGGAGGATGAGGCGCATTTTCAGGCGCTGATGGCGGCGCTGAAGGGCCGTGAAGTCACCCATATCTTCGTCAGCCATACCCACCGCGATCACTCACCGCTTGCCCGGCGGCTGAAGGAGGCGACCGGGGCGCTAACGGTGGCGGAAGGACCGCACCGCGCCGCCCGGCCGCTGCATGCGGGTGAGACCAATCCCTTTGCCGAAAGCTCCGACATGGCTTTTGTCCCCGATATCGCACTTGGCGATGGGCAGAGCCTTTCCGGTGACGGCTGGGCGCTGACCGCCCTGCATACACCGGGACACACCGCCAACCATGCCGCCTTTGCGCTCGATGGCAGCGGCATCGTCTTTTCCGCCGATCACGTCATGGCCTGGGCCACCACCATCGTCGCGCCGCCGGATGGGGCGATGAGCGATTACATGGCCTCGCTGGAACGGCTGCTCACCCGCGACGACCGGCTGTTCCTGCCCGGCCATGGCGGCCCGGTCACCGATCCCGCCGCCTTCATGCGCGGGCTTCGCGCCCACCGCCGCATGCGGGAAAAGGCGGTTCTGAAGCGTATCCGCGAAGGCGACCGGCTTATCGCCGACATGGTGAAGGTGATCTATGCCAGCACCGACAAGCGCCTGCATGGCGCGGCCGCACTTTCGGTACTCGCGCATATCGAGGATCTGATCGAAAAGGGTGAGGTGCGGACGGATGGCGCGCCTTCGCTCTCGGGTGAGTATTTTCCGGCGTGACGGGATTTTAACCAGCGAGTTCGCAACATGCTTTCGTGCCCGCCGCCCCTTTTCGCTGGAGCATGAGCGGGTGCCATCTGTTTCTTCTCCCCGGCGGGGAGAAGTCCGCGGCAGCGGGATGAGGGGGCGAGCTTCACGATTTACGGAGAGGGTTCCCCCCTCATCCGACCCTTCGGGCCACCTTCTCCCCCTCGGGGAGAAGAAACAGGCGGTGAGGTCGCGATCCATCCGGCCGACGTGTAACTTTGCCTTCTGGCTTCAATTGTCGTTCAGCCCCTGCATTTCCGCATCCAGCGCGTCGAGATAGGCTTCCGCGATCGCAGCACCCATGCCGAGATCGTGCGGGCCGTAGCGGGAGGCGACTCGGACATCGACGATGGTGGTTTCCGCCTCTTCTTTCAGGCGGATGAGAATATCGAAACGCAGGCCCCAGATGCGCGTGCGGGTCTCACCCTGCATCAGCACCACGCCGCTGCCGTTAAAGAAGGTGGGCTGCGGCGCGTCACTCGGCCGCGCCGTGGGCACCGGCACGATGGAGGGCAGGTCTTCCACCGGCCCCTCTTCGGCAGGTGTCGTCTTGTCCTGCTCGGGAATGCCGATTGCGGGCGCTTCCTCGGCACCAATGACGCCCTTGGTATGGGCGATGCGGATATTCTGCGCAACCGCCATTTTTTTGGCGGCGGTGTAGATGCGGTCGATCGCCCCCTCATAACGGCGGCCGGCGAGGCTGGCATAGGCAATCGCCTGCGCGTCCCGGTCCTCTTTCGCAACGGTGGCGGGCCTTGCCAGCCATTGCTGGTTGGCCGTGGGTGTCACCAGCCATTCCGGCACGTCGGTCAGATCGGTGGAAATGTCGTAAATCTTCGGCTGCTGCCAATAAAGAAAGGCGCCGTATCCGGCCACGCCAAGCGGCAGGGCCGACAGAAGCAGGGCGGCCAGCGCCGAAAGCCCGCCGCGCGCGCCCCTGGTCCACAGCCGCTCAAGGCCGACCAGCGCCAGAAGCACGGCCGCGAGAGCGATTCCGGCGGCAATGATGAGCAGCCCGACAAGGTCGGGCGTCGTCAACGGTCCGAACCGATGTATGCCCGCGGCAATGAGAAACAGCGCAAGCGCCGCAAGACCGAGATAACGGGAAAGATAGGCTGCAACCGAAAAAGGCCGGACGAAACGCACAGTCATGGAAGCGGATATCCGTTGAATCCTATTGGCTTGAAAGCGTTGCACCCGAATTTTGGCGGGGAATCACCTGCATATGATGTCATAGACCGGATTTACGGCGAGGAAAACAAAGGACGGGTTCGATCGCGGGTAAAAGCTGATCACGACGCCCAGGCACCGCCCCATCGCCAAATGCATGGGCTTTCCGGGTCGCCGGCATCTATCATCCCGGCAAGGAGCCGGGGCGGCGAAGAACTAGAATATTTTTTCTGATTTCCTCCATTCCAGAGAACAATACCTCGAGAATGCAACAAATACGCACGTTCATCCCTTAATTGCTGAGGAAATCGGCGTATCCTCGGCGACCTCCCTCGAGAATGCGTGTAAAAAGTGCAACATTCTCGTTTTCTTGCACAATAAAGAGACATGTCATGTCACAGGCAACGACGTCCGCCGGCCCCTCCGGGCCTAAACCCTTTTATCGCAATTTCGGCTTTCAGGTTCTGATCGCCATGGTCATCGGCCTGCTGCTCGGGCTCGTTGCGCGCAACATCGGCCCTGATGCCGCCGGCAGCCCGAACGGGCTTTCGGTGACGCTGCAAACCATCGGCAGCATTTTCGTGCAGCTTTTGCGCGCGCTGGTTCCGCCGCTGATCTTCACGGCCATCGTCGCCTCCATCGCCAATCTCAAGAACCTTTCCAATGCGGCAAAGCTTGTCTGGCAGACGCTTCTGTGGTTCGCCATCACGGCACTCATCGCCGTGGTTATCGGCATCGTGCTCGGCCTCGTCATTCAGCCCGGCGTCAACACGGCGATTGCCAATACGGCGGCGGCCGCCCCCTCCTCCACCGGCTCGTGGCTGGACTTCCTCAAGGGCCTGGTTCCCGCCAACGTCTTCGGCCTCGAAGCGTCTACCAAAATCAACAACGGCTCCGGCAGCACCTCGCTGAATTTCAACGTGCTGCAACTGCTCGTCGTCTCGATTGCCTTTGGTGTCGCGGCGCTGAAAGCCGGCAAGGCGGCGGAGCCGTTCCTCGCCTTCAACCAGTCGCTGCTCGCCATCGTGCGGAAAATCCTGTGGTGGGTCATCCGCCTCACCCCCATCGGCACCATCGGCCTGCTTGGCCGCGCGGTTGACCAATATGGCTGGACGACGCTTTCGCAGCTCGGCTGGTATGCGGCGGCCGTCTATATCGGTCTGGCGCTGGTGCTCTTCGTGGTCTATCCGGCGCTGCTGATCGCCCATGGCCTGAAGCCGTCGCGCTTCTTTGCGGGCGCATGGCCGGCCATCCAGCTCGCTTTCGTGTCGCGTTCCTCCATCGGCACGCTGCCCGTCACCGAAACCGTGACGGAAAAGAGCCTTGGCGTGCCGCGCGAATATGCCGCCTTCTCCGTGCCGCTCGGCGCCACCACCAAGATGGACGGCTGCGCCGCCATCTATCCGGCGATTTCGGCGATCTTCATCGCGCAGTTCTTCCAGGTGCCGCTCGGCATTCAGGAATATGTGCTGATCGTCTTCGTCTCGGTGCTCGGTTCGGCCGCAACGGCTGGCCTCACGGGTGCCGTGGTGATGCTGACGCTGACGCTTTCCACGCTCGGCCTGCCGCTGGAAGGTGTGGGCCTGCTGCTTGCCATCGACCCGATCCTCGACATGGGCCGCACGGCGGTCAACGTCGCCGGCCAGGCGCTGGTGCCCACCATCGTCGCCAAGCGCGAGGGCATTCTCGATGAGGCCGTCTACAATAACGCCAAGGATATCGACGCACTCGACGACAGGGAAGCAGCGCCGGCCTGACAGCGATAATCATGGGGCGTTTCCGGTGAAAAAGGAAACGCCCCATGCGGATCATTCCCGTTGTTCCCTGATAGTTTGGGGTTGACGGCGATAATTTCATCGATAGCGATAGCGGCACGGACAATAACGCAATTTAGAGCGGAAACTGTGCATGGCGAAACGTAACTGGATCTATGTCGGCCTGCTTGCTTTCATCTCGTTTGGGCTTCTGATCGACGCGGCCGTCTGGCCTGCCGGGCCTCCAGCATCCTTTACCGCAAACGATCTGGTGCAGATGATCGGCATCATCACGCTGTTTGCCTGGTGGCAGATAGAGGATGCCGAAAAGCGGGACCTCCGGCGCAGCTCCGCCGCCAAGATCACCACCGTTCTGCTCGCACCCATCGGGCTTGCGATTTACCTCTATCAAACCCGCCGGTGGCCCCGCGCCACGCTCGGCCTCTTCGCCTTTATCGGCGGCATCGTCCTCATCGCCATCCTCACGCTTCTGCTCGGCGACTGGCTCATTCAACAGGGTTTGTTCCCGCCGTCTTTTCTTCGCAATCCTTGAGCGAAATCAGGACGTTTGGTTCGGAACGACGGAGGCTGCGGGATCTGCATCTCCGCTTTGGCGGATACAACTTTCCGCGCCAAATGGGGTTCTCCCGGCATCGAAACAGGCTTATCAATCGTGGTCACAACCGCCTCTCTTAGTGCTGGTAGAATCTGCTGCATTCAGCTGGAATGGAACGCGCCTTGGTAATGTTTCGAACGTCTGGCAGTCCCGGCAAAGACGACCCGGCGCGTACCGTTCGGCGCATTCTCAAGGTCAATCACGCCGGCGAGTTTGGCGCCATTCGTATCTACGGCGCACAGATATGGATGGCTCACCGGCTGTTTCCAGACATCGTACCCGCTCTTCAGGAAATGCGGGAAGACGAGATCGATCATTGCCGCCGGTTTCGGGACGCCATGCCATCCAGAAGCGCAAAGCCTTGTCGTGTAATGGCGTTTTGGAGCCTTGGAGGTCTTCTGCTCGGTTTTCTGACCGCGCTCGGCGGACGCAACATGGTCTGGATTTGCACCGAAGCCGTTGAAAGCACCGTTCACCGCCATCTGGAAGATCAATTGGCCTTCCTGCAAACAAGAGATCCCGAGCTGCATAGGCTTATCGCTTCAATTCAGGAACAGGAATTGGCTCATCTGCACGAGGCAGAGAAAAACCAGACGACGCGCGGTTTGGGCCATATGCTTCTGCTGCCGATTATCGGCTTTCTCACCGATCTGATGATCTGGCTCTCGACATGGGGAGACTCAAGCTGGATGCGCGCTGAAATGGCGCGTTCCAGACAGTCCTGATGCCGAGGCTCAAGCAAGTGGATGCCGGTTCAAGGCCCACATGACGGCGAAGAAGTTCCCTTGCCAAACGCAACTTTCCGCCCCTACGCGGCTTTTCCCCGTATCAAAACAGGCGTATCAATCGCGGCAATAAAAGTGCCGTACGGCTGTCATGTTAAGGGAGAAACAAGATGCGTGTTTCCATCGTCCTCGGTTCGCTTGCCGCCCTCATGGCGCTCACCGCCTGCCAGACGCTGACGCCGGAAGAGCGGCGGGCGCGGGATGAGGCGACATGCCGGGGTTATGGTTTCCGCCCCGGCACGGACCCGATGGCCGGTTGCCTTCTCGATCTGGAAATGGACCGCCGCGCCGACAACCGCGCCTGGCAGGCGCGGATGAACCGCGACATGTTCTACCGGCCGGTCGTGGTCGAGCGTCAGATCATCGTCCGACAGAACCCCTGACGGGAATGAAGGCGACATTGCTCGCCACCCTGCCCTCATCCCTCTTCGCCGCGAGCGTTGCCTGCGCCGCGGCCAGACGGGCGATGGGCACGCGGAAGGGCGAGCAGGACACGTAGTCGAGATCGGCATCCTCGCAGAAATGGATCGAGGCCGGGTCGCCGCCATGTTCACCGCAGATGCCGAGCTTCAGTTCCGGCCGCGTCTGGCGGCCTCGTTCGGCGGCAATGCGGATCAATTCTCCCACGCCGTCGAAATCGAGCGAGATGAACGGGTCGCGCTCGATGATGCCCTTGCGCTGATAGGTATTGATGAAACGCGCCGCATCGTCACGGGAAATACCGAAGGTGGTCTGCGTCAAATCGTTGGTGCCGAAGGAGAAAAATTCCGCCGCTTCCGCAATCACATGGGCGCGCAGGGCAGCACGCGGCAGCTCGATCATGGTGCCGGTCAGATATTCGATCTCCATGCCGGTCTCCTGCGCCACCGCAGCGGCGACGCCGTCGATGACTTCGGTGACGTAATCCAGTTCCGAGCGCAGACCGACCAGCGGCACCATGATTTCGGGCACGACCGGCGCACCGGTGATGCGCGCCGCGGCAACCGCCGCTTCAAAAATCGCGCGGGCCTGCATTTCGGCGATTTCCGGATAGGAAATGGCGAGACGGCAGCCGCGATGGCCGAGCATGGGGTTGAATTCGTGCAGCGCATCCAGCCGCTGGCGGAACACCGTCTGCGGCATGCCCATGGCGGCCGCCACCTCGACGATTTCGCCATCGGTCTTCGGCAGGAATTCGTGCAGTGGCGGGTCGAGCAGGCGGATCGTCACCGGCAGGCCGTGCATGATCTGGAACAGTTCGGTGAAATCCGAGCGCTGCATCGGCAGAAGCTCATCGAGCGCCGCCCGCCTGCCCTTTTCGCTTTCGGCGAGAATCATTTCGCGCATCACATGGATGCGGTCGCCCTCGAAGAACATATGTTCGGTGCGGCAGAGGCCGATACCCTCAGCGCCGAAAGCGCGGGCGGCGCGGGCGTCGGCCGGGGTATCGGCATTGGTGCGCACCGTCATGCGGCGCAGGCTGTCGGCCCACTCCATCAGCTTGCCGAAATCGCCAGAGAGCTCCGGCTGCGTCATCGGCACCTCGCCCTTCAGCACCCGGCCGGAAGAACCGTCGATGGTGATGACATCGCCGCGCTTCAACATACAGCCGACGCCGATCAGCACCTTGTTGCGCATGTCGACGCGCATGGAGCCGGCGCCGGTGACACAGGGAATGCCCATGCCGCGCGCCACCACGGCGGCGTGGCTGGTCATGCCGCCGCGCGTCGTCAGAATGCCTTCGGCGGCGTGCATGCCATGAATATCTTCCGGGCTGGTTTCGATGCGCACCAGAATGACGCGGCGACCTTCGGCTTCCGCCGCAACCGCCTCTTCGGCGGTAAAGACGATTTCGCCCGTCGCCGCCCCCGGAGAGGCCGGCAGGCCGGAGCCGATGATGGGGCGCGATGTGCCGGGATCGATGGTGGGGTGAAGCAGCTGGTCGAGCGATGACGGCTCGATGCGGCAGACGGCTTCTTCCTGCGAAATCAGCCCCTCTTCCACCATATCGACGGCGATCTTCATGGCGGCGCGGGTGGTGCGCTTGCCGGAACGGGTCTGCAGCATCCAGAGCTTGCCGCGCTCGATGGTGAATTCCAGATCCTGCATGTCGCGATAATGGGTTTCCAGCCGCTTGCAGATCGCCAGAAATTCACTGAACGCCTCCGGCATCAGCTTTTCCATGGAAGGCTTGTCGGAGCCGGAGGCAAGACGCGCGGCCTCGGTGATCGACTGCGGCGTGCGGATGCCCGCCACCACATCTTCGCCTTGAGCGTTGACGAGGAATTCGCCGTAAAGCTCCGCCTCACCCGTCGAGGGGTTGCGGGTAAAGGCGACGCCGGTTGCCGAGGACGAGCCGAGATTGCCGAAGACCATGGCCTGAACGTTGACCGCTGTGCCCCAGTCACCCGGAATATTATGCAGGTGGCGGTAGGTGACGGCGCGATGGTTGGTCCAGCTGGCGAAGACGGCGCCGATCGCACCCCAGAGCTGGACATGACAGTCCTGCGGGAAGGCTTCGTCCAGCTCATCCTCGATCAGCTTTTTATAAAGCGAAACGACATGCTGCCATTCGACCGCCGACATGTCGGTATCGTATTCGTGGCCGAGGCGGCCTTTTTCGTCCTCGAGAATTTCCTCGAACAATTC
This sequence comes from Agrobacterium sp. OT33, assembly GCF_017313365.1. Taxonomy (NCBI): domain Bacteria; kingdom Pseudomonadati; phylum Pseudomonadota; class Alphaproteobacteria; order Hyphomicrobiales; family Rhizobiaceae; genus Agrobacterium; species Agrobacterium sp. OT33. The sequence goes on from NZ_JAFLMZ010000001.1 coordinate 92,822, forward strand.
GTGGTCGAGGCCCATGACGACATCGGCATACATCTGGATGAAGCGGCGGTAGCTGTCCCAAGCAAAACGCGCGTCGCCCGCATCATGGCCCAGCGCCTCGACGGTGCGGTCGTTGAGGCCGAGATTGAGGACAGTATCCATCATGCCGGGCATGGAGGCGCGCGCGCCGGAGCGGACGGAGATGAGCAGCGGCGACTGGCTGCCGCCGAAGGTCTTGCCGGTCACGGTTTCCATGCCGTGCAGGCCGGCCATGACCTGCAGCTTCAGCTCTTCGGGAAGATCGCGGCCGTTCTTGTGATAAAGGGCGCAGGCATCTGTAATGATGGTAAGGCCGGGGGGAACGGGAAGGCCGAGACTTGCCATTTCGGCAAGGTTCGCGCCCTTGCCGCCCAATATCGCAACGTCACCTGCCCTGCCTTCGGCCGCACCATTGCCGAAGGTATAAACCCATTTTTTCATTCCACGCTCTCCACCCAGAAGCGTTGTCATTTTTCTATCATCTACAGCATTGCCAGCATGTTGGAAACGCCACAACGTGCAGTTTACATCGCAGTGCAGCATAATTGCGGCGAATCCGGCGCCAGAATCGCCTTAAACACAAAATAACAGCAGGACTGACGCATTCGTGTAGTGCGCAGAAACGGAGTGTTCCCTAACCATTATCATCGCCGACAAAGAGATTATTCATGCAATTTACTCGCCGCCACACGTTGAAATTCGCCGGAATTTCTTGCGCCGCCACCGCTTTCGCCGGCGCGCTCAAAGCCGAGGGCGGCACGCCCGCCGCAAATGCCGCCACCACGCTGCCCTTTGCCCTGACGACACCGATGCATATAGGCCAGGCCGCGCTTCGCGTGCGCGATCTTGACCAGATGATCGACTATTACCGGTCGGTGCTGGGCATGAACGAGGTGGAACGCACGGCGAGAGGCGTGACGCTGGGTGTCGGAAGCGTGCCGCTGCTCGATCTCGTCCACAAGCCGGCGGCCGATTACGAAAGTCCCACTTCCGCCGGCCTGTTCCACATCGCCTATCTGATGCCGAGCCGCAAGGATCTGGCCCGCTGGCTGGTGCATGCCGCGCTCCGGCAGGTGCCGCTTTCGGGTTTTGCCGATCACAATGTCAGCGAGGCGATCTATCTCAACGATCCCGAGGGTAACGGGATCGAGGTTTACAGCGACCGGCCGAAAGACACATGGGTGTGGAGCGGCCGGGTGGTGAAAATGGGCACCGAACCGCTTGATGTGGACGATCTGGTGAAGCTGACCGACACCAAAAGAAGCGACTATGTGACTGCCCCGCCGGCCATGCGCATCGGGCATATTCACCTCAGGGTCGGCGGGATTGCCGCCGCTCGCGCCTTTTACGAAGAGGCCGTCGGCCTGCAGCCGACACAGGATGCACGTTCGGACGCATCGTTCCTGTCGTCGGGGGGATATCACCACCATCTGGCGGTAAATAGCTGGAACAGCCGGGGCGCGAAGGCGCGCAACGCCACCGAAACCGGCCTCGACTGGTTCTCAATCACCGTTCGCAATCCCGACGATCTCGAGGCGCAGAAGACGCGGCTCAGGGCAGCCGGCTATGTGCTGGTGGAGATGGAAAACGATGTGGTTGAGGCTATCGACCCATGGGGCACGCGGCTGCGGCTGGCGCCGGGGTGAGTGGTGGTTGGTCTCCATGCATGATGCGGAGCACACTGCGCGATTGACGGTTACGGCGGGTTAAGCGTTTAGAGGGCTTCGCAGCATCATCTCCTTCCGACATTCCGGCCTTGAAACGCTACTGTCCGGTTTAAATTTCGAGCATTGGGACAGGAATGACGTATGGCCGTCGTCCTATGAATGGCAAACCTCGCCAAACACTCCGACGTCATCCCCGGGCCTGTCCCGAGGATCTGCAACGGATTGATTTTTTGACCTGTTTAGATTCTTGGGACAAGCCCAAGGATGATGTCGAGAAAATGCGCAACGTTCACCGCTAGCTTCCAGGCCATATAAGGTATCCAGAAATTTAAACGGGACGGCAGCAGCCTTGCGCCGGAATCCAGCCGACGCGCGTCTGCGCGTCGGGAAGGACGCTTTTCAGCCCAAAGACTTGGGCTGGCTGGATACCGGCTCAAGGCCTGAATGACGGAGGAGGTTTGCGCCCCGGAAACGATTACCAGCCATGCAGCCACCTCGCCCTTTGAGCCCGGAAAAGAAAGCCTTGCGAGGCCACGGCAGCGGCCTCGCAAGGCATTCCATCCGGTACAGGAAACCGGATGGTGGGGTCTGGTGAGAGCCCTTGGTTGTTTCGAAAAACATAGCAAAATGCCGCGTGATGTCGCTCACCCGAATGGGTGATACGGCCAGATAAATTCACATTGAGCAAAAGTCGGGGCTGATCCCGGACAAGCCGCCTCAGACGGCCTCACGCAGCTGTTCGGCGGTCTGCAAATCCACCGATACAAGCTGCGATACACCCTGTTCGGCCATGGTAACGCCAAAGAGGCGGTTCATGCGCGCCATGGTGATGGGATTGTGGGTGATGATGACGAAGCGGGTTTCGGTGGAGGCCACCATCTCGTCCATCAGATTGCAGTAACGCTCGACATTGTGGTCGTCGAGCGGGGCATCCACCTCGTCCAGCACGCAGATCGGCGCGGGATTGGTGAGGAAGACGGCAAAGATCAGCGCCATCGCCGTCAGCGCCTGTTCGCCGCCGGAAAGCAGCGTCATGGTTTGCGGTTTCTTGCCCGGCGGGCGGGCGAGGATTTCCAGCCCCGCTTCCAGCGGATCGTCGGATTCGATCAGCTGCAATTCCGCCGTGCCGCCGCCGAAGAGATGGGTGAACAGCCGCTGGAACTGCGAATTGACCACGTCGAAAGCGGCGATCAGCCGCTCACGGCCCTCGCGGTTGAGGTTCTGGATGCCGGCGCGCAGTTTGCGTACGGCGTCGATGATGTCGTCGCGTTCCTTGATCAGCGCCTCGAGCTTGGCGGAAAGCTCGGCCTGCTCTTCCTCGGCGCGCAGATTGACCGCGCCCAGTCGCTCGCGTTCGATCTTCAGCCGGTCGAGATCGCGCTCGACATCGCGAATATCGGGCTTCGGCTGGTCCGGGCCAAGGCCGGTCAGGCGGAACGCCATATGCGGCTCGGTATTCAGCGTTTCGCGGATGCGGTGTTCGGTTTCCTGTCGTTTCTCGCGGGCGGAAACCAGACGTTCTTCGGCGCGGCCGCGCTTTTCGCGGGCTTCGGCCAGTTCCGAAAGCGCCGTTGCGGCCACCCGGTCGGCGGCGCGCTGCAGGTTTTCCGCTTCGGCCAGCCGGTCGGCGGCCTCGCGGCGGGCGTCTTCGGTCTTCTGCAATTCATTCAGGAGATTGCGGCGTTTCTCGTCGAACTCCTCCGGCGCTATGTCCAGCTCGGCGATTTCCTCGCGCGCCTCTTCCTCACGTTCGCGCAATGTCGCGATGTGATCGGCCGCACTGGCCGCCCGCGATTGCCAAGTGGAGCGCTCCTGCCCTATCGCCTGAATTCTGCGCTGGCGGCTTTCCGCCTCGCGGCTCACACCCTCATGGCGGGCGCGGGCCTCCGCCAGAAGGCCGCGGTCGGTCGCGACTTCGAGCTGGCTTTCGCGCAGCCGCAGATCCAGCACGGAAAGATCGGGCGCGTCCTCCATTTCGATGCGGGCGTTTTCTTCCTGAACGGCGATCTCATCGATCTGCGCGCCGATCTGGTTCAGTGCTTCGGAAACGATATCGCGACGGCGCAGCAGATCGCCCGAGGCCCGTTCGGCGGCGGTGAGCGCCTCGCGCGCCTCGGCAAGATGGCGGGTCGCAAGGCGGCTTCTGTCGCGCACTTCCGAGAGCCGCAATTCGCTGCTGCGGATATCCTCGGTTTTCGCGGCAAGCTGGTCTTCGGCCTCATCCAGAATGGAGCGGGCCTCATCCAGCTCGGTCTCGATTTCCGCGAGGCGGTTCTTCTGCGACAGGCGAAGTGCTGCGGCACCCGGCGCATCGGCGCTGGCGATGTGACCGTCCCAGCGCAACAGCGCGCCTTCGCGCGTCACCAGCCGCTGGCCGGCCTTCAAATGCGGCAGCAGGCGCAGGGCTTCCGCAGTGTTGGCGACGACGCCAATCTGCGCCAAAGCGCGGCGCAGGGCTTCCGGCGCCCGTGCATAATCCAGAAGCGGTTTGGCACCCTGCGGCAAGGCGGGATCATCGGCGCCATCGCCATTGCCGGCCCAATAGGCGGGCGCGGCGGGATCGAGCGAGCTTTCGAGATCGTCGCCGAGGGCGGCACCCAATGCCGCCTCGAAACCGCGCTCCACCGTCATTTCTTCCGCCACCGGCGTAAAGCTGCCATTGGCGGCGGCGCTGGAGGCAAGGATTTTGGTGATGGTGCGTGCTTCCGTATCCAGCGCGTTCAGCCGGTTCCGCGCCGTTTCCAGCGGCGCGCGCGCCAGCGCTTCGGCGGAACGCGCCTCGGCGACGGCGGCTTCGGCTTCCTCCACCACGATCAGAGCATCCTCGACCGCGATCTCCGCCGCCTCGACGGCTTCGCGCCGTTCGGAAGGGTCGGGAAGGCCGGAGAGTTTTTCGTCGATGGCATCGATCTCGGCGGATGCTTCCTGCGATTGCCGTTCCAGCCTCAGCTTACGATCCGAAAGATCACGGATCGCCCGCTCCAACTGCTGGCGCGCGGCGGCGGCTTCGGCTCGTTCGGCGGTGATCGCTGTGAAAACGGCTTCGCTTTCCGCAAGCTTGACAGCGGCGACTTCGAAGGCTTCGCGCATCTCCTCCGCATGACGGCCGGAATCGGAGAGGATTTCGAGAAGTTCGGCCTCTTCCTCATCGAGCCGTGCGAGTATCTGGGCATTGTCCGAGACCAGCCGTTCCTCGCGGATAATATCCTCGCCAAGCTGCGACAGGCGGCGGGCCAGCTCGTCGCGGCGGCGCAGAAGGCGGTTCGCTTCGTCGTCCAGCTGGGTGCGGGCGATCTGCAGGCGTTGCAGGGCGGCGGCGACTTTCGCCTCGCCCTCGCGCAGTTCCGGCAGTTTGAGGCTGGCGATGCCCTGCTGCTTGGCCGCTTCCATCTGGCCTTGCGCCTTTTCGGCGACGATATTGGTGGCCTGATTGAGCGCGCTTTCCGCCTCGCCTTCGGCTTCCTTCGCCTCCACCCAGCGGATGTGCAGCAGGGTCGCCTCGCGGGCGCGGATATCGGCTGACAGCATCTTGAAACGGTTGGCCTGCCGTGCCTGGCGTTTCAGGCTTTCGATCTGGCTTTCCAGCTGGGCGGTCACATCTTCCAGCCGCTCCAGATTGGTCTCGGCAGCGCGCAGACGAAGCTCGGCTTCGTGGCGGCGGGAATGCAGGCCGGAAATGCCGGCCGCCTCTTCCAGCAGCTGGCGGCGGGCCTGCGGCTTGGCGTTGATGAGCTCGCCGATGCGCCCCTGCCCGACCATGGAAGGCGAGCGCGCGCCGGTGGAGGCATCCGCGAACAGCAGCTGCACATCCTTGGCGCGGGCCTCCTTGCCGTTGATGCGGTAGACGGAGCCGTTTTCGCGCTCGATGCGGCGTGTGACCTGAATTTCATCAGCATCGTTGAAGGCGGCGGGGGCGGTGCGGTCGGAATTGTCGAGGTAAAGGCCGACTTCGGCGGTGTTGCGGGCCGGGCGATTGCCGGAACCGGAGAAGATGACGTCATCCATGCCGGAGGCGCGCATGTTCTTGTAGGAATTCTCGCCCATCACCCAGCGCAGCGCTTCGACCAGATTGGACTTGCCGCAGCCATTCGGCCCGACGACACCGGTCAACCCCGGCTCGATGATGAATTCGGAAGGCTCGACGAAAGACTTGAAACCGACGAGGCGGAGCTTATTGAACTTCATGCCGTCACGCCCCGGCAAGAAGACAGGCAATAAAAAACGGGCGTGCGGAAATATCCGCCGCCCGTTTCTTTCAGGGTCCGGCGATCAGAGCAGCTTGTCGATGACAGCCGACATGGTTTCAACCGACATGTCTCCTGCGTATTTCTTGCCGTTGATGATGAAAGTCGGCGTGGAGTTGACGCCGAATTCCGTCGCACCGCGTTGCATGGTTGCGTTCACATCATCCAGAAGTTTCTGGTTCGTCAAGCAGGCCTCGAAAGACTCCTGTGAGAAACCGGCCATTTTCGACATTTGCAGCAGGGCGGCGCGCGCATCCTGCGCAACGGCCCAGCTCTGCTGCTGCTTGAACAGCATGGAAACGAAGGGGAAATACTGACCTTCCGGTGCGCAGCGCGCCAGCATGAAGGCGGCAGCGGCGCGCGGATCGAACGGGAATTCGCGCAGCACGAAATAGACCTTGCCGGTATCGATGTACTTCTTCTTGATTTCTTCGAAGGTCTTGTTGTGGAAGTTGGCGCAGTGCGGGCAGGTCATCGACATGTATTCGACGATCTTGACGGGTGCGTTGGCATCGCCGAGCGCTGCTTCCGGCAGCGGGCCAGGCTTCATCACCGCAGCCATATCCACATCGCCGGTGGATTCAGGCAGTTCCTGCGCCTCGGCAATACCGGGCGTGAAGGCAAACGGCAGGGCCGCAGCAACGGCAGCAAGGGCAACACCGCCGAGAAGGCCGCGACGGGAAATGGTCAGTTCGGGAAAATGCATGAAAGCACCTGTTGGTAATAGACTCTATTGTCTGTTGATTCCGATATAGCGACGGCCTGTTCATCACAAGCGGGGTTTTGAACTCTTCTTGTCAAAGAATTGTGACCAGTCAAGGACGGCGCGCCCACATCAAATCGTCCTGCCGCGCGGCTTTTTCTGCAGGACCGCCGTGCCAAGCCGCTCCACCGCCTTGCGCAACGCCTCGCTCTCGATGCCGTCCATCATGTCATCGAGACGTTTTGCCGCATCGCCGCGCAGGGGCTGCGGTTTGCGCCGGCGGGTGATGGTTTGGGACACCGGTTTCTGCACGATCCTGATCTGGCGCACCGCCGGAAAGCCGAAAAAGCCGTTGATGCGGGCAATCAGTTCGCCCTGCGCATGGGTGAGAAACAGGGCGCGCGCGCCTTCGCAGGCAATCGTCAGCACGCCCGGCTGATAACCGCCGCGATCCGGCCCCTCGTCGCGGCGCGGCCAGGTGATCTTTTCCGGCCGGGTGCAATCGGCAAAGTCGTCGCCGGCGATCTCGTCCCAGGAGCCGAGCAGCGCCGTGTTGATGCCCGCCCGCTTCGACAGCACGGGATCCATGATGCCGTTGGCGACTTCGGCGATCTGTACGACGCCCTTGCGGAACGAATCTGCAGGTTTCTTCATGCTCTCCTCGACAGAGGCAAACGACCTCAAGCGGTCGCGCCGTCGTCACCTTCTTCGCCGCGCAACAGCGCACGGAATCGTCGCCAGTCCCGGCGGGCGCCCAAGCGTATCATTCCCGCCACCCAACATCCAAAGAGGAAATAGCTCGCAGCCAAAATCTTCAGATGAAGGATGCCCGGCTTATCCGAGATAAAAGCAATCACCAACATGCAGGCCAGAACGACGAACAGATATATCCACAGGCCATGGCAAAAAACCGCCCAGAAACCCGATTCAAAAATCCGGAAACGGCGTGACGGTTTTTCCCGCGTCATTTCCAGCTCACGAATGTGCCGGATTACCCGCGCCGTCACCAGGGCGACCCCGTTCTGCGTGCCAAAGCACAGCCGACCGATGCGGTTCAGCAGGCTGATGATCAGGCACAATGCGAGAAGAGCTCCGACAATATGGAGGAGCGGTTGGGGTATGTTTTCCAGCAGCGCGTTCGGCATGGGTTGGTCCTCCTGAAACGGATGGTGGGTCTCGATGCCATGGCGTTCACCGCCGGATAAGGTTTTCCGCCTCGCCACGACAGGCTGCTGTTGCAGATTGCCGCGCCGTCTCTATGTTCAGCGGCGATGAACACATATGCGCGACAACAAATATCACATCCGACGGCGGAGCAACTTCTGGCATGGTACGACCGGCACCATCGCGAGCTGCCGTGGCGCACGTCTCCGGCCATGGCGGCACAGGGAAAACGCGCCGATCCCTATCACGTCTGGCTGTCGGAGGTGATGCTGCAGCAGACGACGGTGCAGGCGGTCAAACCCTATTTCCTGAAATTCCTCGCCGCCTGGCCAACCGTCAGCGATCTGGCGGCGGCACCGGTCGAGGATGTCATGGCGGCGTGGGCTGGGCTTGGTTATTATGCCCGCGCCCGCAACCTCAAGAAATGCGCGGAAGCCGTGGCGCGCGACCATGGCGGCGTTTTTCCGGATACGGAAGAGGGCCTGAAGAGGTTGCCCGGCATCGGCGATTATACCGCCGCCGCCGTGGCGGCCATCGCGTTCAACCGGCAGGCGGCGGTGATGGACGGCAATGTGGAGCGCGTGATTTCCCGGCTCTTCGTCATAGATGCTCCCCTGCCCGGTTCCAAACCGGCCATGAAAGCGAAGGTGGCCGAGCTCACGCCCGCCGATCGGCCCGGTGATTTCGCCCAGGCGATGATGGATCTCGGCGCGACGATCTGCACACCGAAACGGCCGGCCTGCGCACTCTGTCCGTTCAATGGCGCCTGTCTGGCGCTTGCCCATGACGAGCCGGAGCGTTTTCCGGTCAAGGCGGCGAAGAAGGCCAAGCCCGTGCGGCTCGGCGCCGCCTTCGTGGCGGTGAATCCGAGCGGCGAAATCCTGCTGCGGCGGCGCATCGAAAGCGGGCTTCTCGGCGGCATGACCGAGGTGCCGACAACGGCATGGACCGCCCGCATGGACGGCGGCACGGAAGCGAGTCACGCGCCCTTTGCCGCCGGCTGGCAGGCGGCGGGCGTCATCGTGCATGTCTTCACCCATTTCGAACTGCGGCTCACCGTCTATCGCGCGCAGGTGCCCGACGGCCTTCAAACCGGCCCGGATGACGGATGGTGGGAGCCGGTTACAAATCTTGACGCGCAGGCGCTGCCAACGGTGATGAAAAAAGTCATCACCCAAGCTATTCCATCCGCATTCGATGAAAGCAGGAAGTTTCGATGACCAAGATTGAGCATATCGTATTCGACATCGGCAAGGTGCTGATCCATTACGATCCGCATATTCCCTATAGCCGCCTCATTCCCGATGCCGACGAGCGCAAATGGTTCTTCGAGAATGTCTGCACCCATGACTGGAACCTCGAACAGGATCGCGGTCGCCGCTGGGAGGATGCCGAAGCGCTGTTGCTGGAGCAATTTCCCGAGCGGGAAGAGCACATTCGCGCCTTCCGCAAGTTCTGGCACGAAATGGTCTCGCATTCCTATGATGACAGCGTCGCGATCATGGTTGCCCTGATCGACAGCGGCCACGACGTGACGATGCTGACCAACTTCGCTTCCGACACGTTCCGCGAGGCGCAGAAGATGTTCCCCTTCCTCACCCTGCCGCGCGGCGTGACGGTCTCCGGCGATGTGAAGCTCCTGAAGCCTGACGTGGCGATCTACGATCTGCACGCAAAGGAATTCGGCCTCAATCCGGCAGCCAGCATCTTCATCGACGATACGCTGGCGAATGTGGAGGGCGCAAAGCAGGCCGGCTGGCAGGCAGTGCACTTCACCGGCGCGGAAAAGCTGCGGCAGGACTTGCGCGCCCATGGGGTGGATGTCTGAAAATGACGTAACGGGCAGCTCCGATGGAGTTGCCCGTTCCTTGCGATTTCACCGGAAAACCGGGGTTCAGCCCTGTGCGAAGGGCACGGCGACATAGGTCTGCGAATCGCCGCGCTGGATGAGCAGCAGAACGGATTTGCGACCCGCCTTGCCCGCCTGCGCAATGGCCGCCTTGGCATCGGCAGCCGATTTCACCGCGGTCTGATTGACCGAAACGATCACGTCCCCCGCCTGCAAACCAGCCTCGGCGGCTGGTTTCGAGGGCGCCACGCTTTCGACGATCGTACCCTTTTCATCCTGCGGGAGATTGAGGGCTTCACGGATCGCCGGGGTGATATCCGCCAGTCCGATACCGATCATCGGCAGGGCTTGCGATGAGGCGTCGCCCTTCTGCTGGCCGTTGTCGGACGATGTCTGTGCACTCTGGCCATCATTGCCACCCACGGTGAGAAGCACGTCCTTCGTCTCGCCCTGGCGCCAGACCGTGACATGTTCCTTCTGGCCCGGCGACAGATCGGCGACCATGCGCGACAGGTCGCGCGGGGACTTGATCGCCTGTCCGCCGAGCGCGGTGATCACGTCGCCGGTCCTGATGCCGGCGCGGCCTGCCGGAGTGCCGGCTTCCACCTTGGCGACCAGCGCGCCTTCCGCCGTGGCAAGGCCGATGGCATTGGCGACGTCAGGGGTCACCGGCTGTATCTGGACGCCAATGAAGCCGTGGTGGATCGACCCATCCTTCATGAGGCGGACGACGACATTCTGCGCCTGATCGGAGGGGATGGCGAAACCGACACCGACGCTGCCGCCATTCGGCGAATAGATCGCCGTGTTGATGCCAACGACCTTGCCTTCGACATCGACCAGCGGACCGCCGGAATTGCCGTGATTGATCGGCGCGTCGATCTGGATGAAATCGTCATAGGGTCCGCTGTGCAGGTCACGCCCGCGGGCCGAGACGATACCGGCCGTGACCGTGGTGCCGATGCCGAACGGATTGCCGATCGCCAATATCTGATCGCCAGCCTTCAGCCTGTCGGAATCCCCCCAGGAAATCACTGCCAGAGGCTTGGGAGAAGCAATCTTGAGGACGGCAAGGTCTGATTTCGGATCGGCGCCGACAAGCGTGGCGGGAAGCTCCGTGCCGTCATCCAGCGTCACCTTGATGGAGGTGGCATTGTCGATGACGTGATTATTGGTGACGATATAGCCGTCCGGCGAGATGATGAAGCCGGAACCCAGTGCTTCCGCGGTCTGGGATTGGCGCTGCTGCGGCTGCTGCTGCGGCAGGGGAATGCCCTGCTCGCCGAAGAACTGGCGAAACTGCTGGTCGAACGGCGTGGTATCATCGGTCGCCTGCTCCTGCGTTTTCATTTCGGTGGTGACGGTCACCACAGCAGGCTTGTCGGCCGCGACGATCCCGGCAAAGGAGCCACCCGAGGTTACGGGACCGGGAACGGCCGATAATCCGGCCTGTGCGAAAGCGGGCGTGTTGTGCAGAAAGACGGGCATTGCGAGCGGTGCGGCGACAAAGGCTGCGCCAAGCAAAGCTGCGATGCGATATCTGCGAAGAATGCTGGTCATGATCTTTCTCCTTTCGAGGACATGCTTACGGCCTCGGCCGTCTGGGGAACGGGCTCAGCCGCGCCCCATGCATCCGGCCCGGCGCATGGTTATTGAGTTTCCAATCGTGTCTTTCGAAGTCCGCACAACCCCGTGGGGGGCTGGACCGTTCCGGCTTTTCCCTGAATCGCCAAAACGATCCAACTCTTTGTTTTCTCGCATTATCCGGGCATAAAACCGCTCCTCGGTCTTGCTGGAAATGCTTGTCCTGAAGGCCGGAGGGCGGGCTGTTATCCTGTCACCGCTCTCCGGCACGACCTTGTGGTGGCATGACCGATCCTCGTCCGCGCGAGGATGGAAAGCCCCGGTCAGCTCATGCGGACGATGTTCCGGTCAAGCTGGCGTACTTCGCCCTGAAGGGTGGCAAACGCCTTCATGGGAATATAGCCTCGATGCATGTCGGCGGTTTTCAATGCCTGGTTACGGATTGCGGACGATTCATTTTCAAGCCTGTTGAACGCGCTGGCGCTCAGCCTGCCCTGCTGGCGTTCGAAATCGATCCTGTGATCGGCGACACGCAGTTCATGGAGAACACGCACCAGATGTGGTCCCTGCCCGTAAACGACGGGGCTGGCATAGCCCATGTATGTGTCGTTCATGAACAGGTCGTCATCATTGTGGCGGAAGAAATGCCTGCCGCCCCGGTCGAAATCATGGGATCGTTCGCTCTGCATTCCGCCGGAGCCGGAATGCTCGCCATGTGAATGTCCGGCTGCGAAAGCACCGCCGGTGGCGGCCGCCAGAATGAAGGATGCTATTGTGACTGTCTTGAAAAGCGAGCGCATGGCACGCCTCCTTGTTCATCGCAGGCAATGGCCCGCGAATCCGGCTGTCTCGCATCGTCGCGTCGCGATCGTTTTCGGTCGCCGGCGACACTCAGCCTGGAGGAATATGTACTCCCGGCCTCGTATCGCGTCACGTTAATCTTCCGTAACTCGCAGGACATCTATCGTTAAGGATCGGGAGCCAGTTCTGGCCGGGCGGGCCGCCATGAAGGCGCCGGAAAGCCTGCAAAAACCCCAAAAAAGAAAATTGGCGCAGGCGGAAATGGCGGTCTCCGGCCTGCGCCAGTCCTGCCGCAAGCGGCATGGAACAGCAGCGTTTTCGTGATCTGTCCGAACCGGATTTTCACAACCACTGCTTTGCATCAGACACTATGACCGGTCTCTTGCGCGAAACTTGTCTGGCTAAAGTTATATATTCGAATATACCAACGCCCGACACCGAGGTGCCGGGCGTTGGTCGTTCTCCATCCGGGACTGAAGGTACTAAACCGGACAGAGACGTATTCTGACAAGGGCGGGCGGTGGATCGTCCGTCTTCAGCCTTTTAGGCTTTCGACTATTCGGCCTTTGCCATTTCACTGCGAATGATGGTTCTGAGATCATCGATCGGCTTCAATTCGTCGCCATCCTCGAAATGCCAGAACGTCCATCCGTTGCATGCGTCGAGACCCTGCACCTTCGCGCCGAGGCGGTGAATGGAGCCGGCGGTCCCGCCGGATGCCAGAGTACCATCGGCACGAATAATGGCGCTATAACGGCGTCGCACATCCGTCAGCACCTGGCCCGGGCGCACAAGGCCGCTTTCCACCAGCGTGTTGAAGGCAACGCGCGGCTCCGCCTTCTTGCCGGTCATGACGGTCAGTTCCGCCTTGCCGAGCGGCTCGACGGCGGCGATGCGGGCGGATGCCGCGTCGATATAATCCTGCTCGCGCTCGATGCCGACGAAGTGGCGGCCGAGACGTTTTGCAACGGCACCCGTGGTGCCTGAGCCGAAGAACGGGTCGAGCACGATATCGCCCGGCTTGGTGGAGGCCATGATGATGCGCGCCAGCAGCGCTTCCGGCTTCTGGGTGGGATGCACCTTCTTGCCGTCCTCGCCCTTCAGCCGCTCATGGCCGCTGCAGATCGGGAACAGCCAGTCGGAGCGCATCTGCACATCGTCGTTGGAGGCCTTCAGCGCATCGTAGTTGAAGGTGTAGTTCTTGGCTTTCGGATCGCGGCTGGCCCAGATCATGGTCTCATGCGCGTTCTGGAAACGGCGGCCCTTGAAATTGGGCATGGGGTTGGTCTTGCGCCAGACGATATCGTTGAGAATCCAGAAATCGAGGTTCTGGAGCATGGAGCCGACGCGGAAAATATTGTGGTAGGAGCCGATGACCCAGATGGTGCCGTTCGGTTTCAGCACGCGGCGGCAGGCGAGCAGCCAGGCGCGGGTGAAGGCGTCATAGGCATCGAAGGAGGCGAACTGGTCCCATTCGTCATCGACGGCATCGACCAGCGACTGATCGGGCCGGTGCAGCGTGCCGCCAAGCTGGAGGTTATAGGGCGGGTCGGCGAAAATCGCATCGACCGACTGGCTCGGGAGGGCATCCAAGGCAGCGACACAATCACCTTTGATGATGCTGTCTTTCCAGGCGTCACTCTCGCCCGCACGATCAAAACCGGCACGCCGAAAATCGGCCAGCGGAAAAACTGCTGCCATTGGTACTCGCTCCATACGCTTACTCTCTACTGACGCTTATGGTTACCGAAGATGGTTATCAAAGCCTGAACAAGTCACGGAAAATGCAAAATAAATGGCTGTTGCGACCGGCATCCGGGATTTGCGGCCACAGGCTTGGAACCCGAAGCGGCGCAAAAACGTTGTGCACAACGGGTTCTCCTGTTCGCAGACTTGCGTGGCGGGAGGGCCGGCAAAAGCAGGGGGAATCCGCAATGGGGTCCATGATGAAAATGGCTTCTTTTTCCGTGAATGTCGTCTGCGCCGCTCTTGTTGCCGCGGCGTTGCCATCGCCATTACGGGCGCAGGCGCCGACGCCGGCAGCGCAATTCAACGTGGTGACGGATGCGGTGCTGTTCGACGGCGGCCCTTCGCTTGGCAACAGCGACAGGGTGCGGTGGGATTTCTACAAGACAGACAGGGCCGGAGCACGCACCGACGTCAATGCCGGCGGCTCCTATGACGCCACCTTCGAGGCAAAGCTGCCGGCCGGCAAATATGTCGGCGTCGCGGCGCTGGGCAATGTGACCCGCGAAATTACCTTCGAGGTGAAGGATGGCAGCGTCGCGAGGCCGAAGGTGAATTTCGACGCGGCGGAACTGACTGTCGTGCCGAAACGCAGTCCCGGCGGCGATGTGGAAACCCAGGCGAAAACCGAAATCACCAGGGGCGATTTCAAGGACAGCGTCTATGGCCAGAACACCGTCTTCGTACCGGCGGGCGAGATTGTCCTCACCGGCAGCATAGGTCCGGCGCGGGCGCAGGAAACCCTTGCTATCAAGGCCGGTGAAACGATCAGCCACGAGCTTGTCATTCCAAGCGGCGTGGTCGTCGCCAAGGCGCTCTATGCGGCGGGCGGCCGGGCCGTCGAAACCGACGACATCCGTTTCGAGGCGATGTCCGTCAAGGAAACCCTTGATGGCACGCGCCAGACCATCAACGGCACCTACGGCACGGGCAAGATGATGGAAATGCCGGCCGGAGACTTCGTCATGCGCGCCCGTCTCGGCAAGGTGACGGTGGAGCAACCCTTCACGGTGACCGCCGGAAAGCGCACGGAAATCACCCTTGATCTCGATGCCGGGGTTCTCGCAATCACCGCCCCCGGCGCGGAGCGGATCGATATCGTCGAAACCACCAAGGATCTTCAGGGTACACAGAAGGAAATTTCCGGCCGTTACGGTACGCAGCATCAGGAAACGCTGCATCCCGGCGATTATTCGGTGAAGGTGAGCTACGACAAGAAATCCGGGCGCGACCCGAAGGAGATCAAGGCAACGGTGAAGGCGGCGGAGCGGACCGAGACGAATGTGCCGGAGTAACTGGCACGGCGCGGCCCTCATTCCTGTGCTTGTCACAGGAGTGAGGGAGGAGAAGGCGTCACAATTTGCGGCCGAACCACCCATCCTTAGGTCTGAGCATCGGATGGTTGGAACAGTGCGTCGCGGGCTTGGCCGTCGTTTGCAGCCGCTCTCCTATCTTCACCCCGGCGAAGCCTGATGCCGCGATACGGTCGCACAGCCTTATCCACTGGCAACCACGACAGGCCTGCCGGATGTCTCCGGCGGCGAAGGCAAGACGCATTCTCGCAAGAAAGTCCGGCGTTGCCCGCAGCCGTTTTCCGGGGGCAAGCGTCTCGTTCAAGAGCGTCGACACTGAAAGCCGCGCCGCCTCGTCCCGCTGCACCACGCCTTCGTTGAAACAGTGGGCATGGCTTTCGCAGAGCAGGCCGGTGCAGATATCATCCGGTCCATCCACCAGCTCGATATCCTCCTCGCCCGCATTCAGTCGGGCGGCGACACGGTCGTAATTTTCGACGAAGCCGGAAGTATAGCCCTTGCCGACATAGGTCAGCATACAGAGAAGATGGTGGGGGCGGAGCCGGACAGTCAAGCGCCGCCCGCCTATCCGACAATCGCGAAGGCGTCGCGCACCGAGCCGGACGAGGTTCGGATCGCCTTGCGGCCGATCCATTGCACGTGTCCGTCAAGGATGCGTACCGCCTCTTCGGCGCGGCCGCCGCGCAACGCGTCGATGATTGCGCGGTGGTCGGTATCCGTGCGGCGCTCCCAGCCGGCCCGCCAGGCGGAAAACAGGAAACGGGCGCTTGCGGCATGCAGGCCGTCGATCGCTTCCATCAGGCGCGGCATGTTGCAGGGCGCGGTGATGAGGCGATGGAAGCGGCGATTGGCCTCTTCCCAGTGCTGCACGTCAACGGCGCTGTCACCTTCCAGCGTCGCGGCCTCGGCCTGATCGAGAATGGCTGACGTCATGTTGGGAATGGCGTGGCGCAGCGCCAGAACCTCAAGGGCGGCGCGCATTTCCGCCACTTCGCGCACATCGTCAAGGCCGAAATCCGCCACCCGGACACCCCGGCGCGGAATGCTGGCGGCCAGCCCCTGCGCTTCCAGCCGGCGAAACGCTTCGCGAACCGGCACATGCGACGCGCCGAATTCGGCGGCGATATGATCCTGCCGCAGCCGTTCGCCCGGCGACAGCTCACCGCGGACGATACGGTCGGCGAGCGTCCGGCTGATGCGTGCGGCAATGGTGTCTTCAGGTATGGTTTTCACTGGCTTGGGCATAATATCCCATAACGCATATGCCGCGCGACTGTGTAGCGGTTTTTGCAGGTTCCAGATGCGCAAGATGGAATATTCGAAATCCGTCAGCCACTTGTCCATTCCCGGTCTCCGGCCCGGGCAAGCCATGAGCCCGGCGGGACCGACCCTTGCGGGCGAACCGGTTGAGCTTGGCGCGGACATGGTCTAAAAGCCCGGCATCACCTTCCTCCAAGCAAATCCGATACAGGGAGCGCCCATGAGCGGCTTCGACCTCATTATTTTCGACTGTGACGGCGTTCTGGTCGATTCCGAAATCATCGCCGCACAGGTGGAATCCCGCCTGCTCACCGAAGCCGGTTATCCGATCTCCGTCGAGGAAATGGGCGAGCGTTTCGCCGGCATGACCTGGAAGAACATCCTCCTGCAAGTGGAAAGCGAAGCCAGTATCCCGCTCTCCGCTTCCCTGCTCGACAAGTCGGAAAAACTGCTCGACATGCGGCTGGAGCGCGACGTGAAGATCATCGAGGGCGTGAAATTCGCGCTGTCGCGCCTCACGACGCCGCGCTGCATCTGCTCGAACTCCTCGAGCCACCGCCTCGACATGATGCTGACGAAGGTGGGTCTGAAACCCTATTTCGCGCCGCATATCTATTCCGCCAAGGACCTCGGCCCCGACCGGGTAAAGCCGAAGCCCGACATCTTCCTGCATGGCGCGGCCCAGTTCGGCGTTTCCCCCGACCGCGTGGTCGTGGTCGAGGATTCCGTACACGGCATCCATGGCGCAAGAGCCGCCGGCATGCGGGTCATCGGTTTTACCGGCGCATCCCACACCTATCCGAGCCACGCCGACCGGCTGACCGATGCCGGCGCCGAAACGGTGATTTCACGCATGCAGGACCTGCCGGCCGTGATCGCGGCGATGGCGGAGTGGGAAGGCGCTTTCTGAGGAGGTGGCCGTGGCACAGGGCCTCCCCGTCATGCTCGGGCTTGTCCCGAGCATCTGCAACCGATTGATTTTCCGATACGCGATTGAATTGTCGGGACAGGCCCAAGGATAACATTGCGAATGTTGGGCGGCCTGTAAGCAATAAAAAACCGGAGGCTGTAAAAACAGCCTCCGGTTTTTTTCGTCTAGCCCGTCAAATCACCGGCGCTTGGTCTTCGCCTTCGCGCTCTCACCGCCGAAGCCGATATAGACGCTGACCGACCTCGGTGCGCCGCCCGGTCCATTGGGGATGGCAACGTGGTCGTTGTTGAAGATGAACTGCGTGCCGGCGGAGCCTGCCGGCACGTCGATGGCGAAATTGGTCGTTTCGCCGTAGACCTCGCCGTCGCCATCCTTCACCGTCACGCGGATCGGCACGGTGACGCGGCCGGGCTTGGCCATCGGGCCGGGAACGAGGCGGCCCTGCGCCAGCACATTCACCGTCAGCGTGGATTCATTTGCGGTGCACGAGCGTGTCGTGTCTGACAGCGAGACCTGATAGGCGAGTTTCTGCGGGTCGTCCTTGGCGCCGCCGGCGTAAACGCGGTGCACGGCGTTAGCGTCGAGAACCGTGACCGTCGGGCAGTTGGCCTGCACCACCGGGGTGACGGCATTGGCCTGCGCGGCTGGAGGGTTGACGGCAAGCGAGTCCGCTGGATTGGAGGAATTACATCCTGCAACGACGGCCAGAAGCGACATCGCGGCGGACAAACGCAAGAAATTCCCTGACACTCTTCTAATTCCCTCTCCATTGTCCCGGAACCGAACCGGAGACGCAGTTTATTGACCTTTCACGCAGGTTGGCGATGGTCTATAGCAGCGACGCCGGAAAAAATCGATTGGCATGTTCGGTTTTGCTTGAATTTTCAGAAAAGCCCTTCATTACCTCGCCAATCGCCTCATTTCCGTGAGACGCTGCTGGAAAAGATGCCGAAGATCGGCGACGGACATACCGGTTAAGGACAAGGCCGGTTAAGGACAGGGGACTATCTCGTGAAATATGTATCGACCCGGGGTGCGGCCCCTTCGCTTGGTTTCTGCGACGCGCTTCTGGCGGGCCTTGGCCGGGACGGCGGGCTTTACGTGCCCCGCGAATGGCCTTCCATGACGAAGAAGGAAATCCGCAACCTGCGCGGCAAATCCTATCAGGACGTCGCATTCGAGGTTCTCTACCGCTTCACCGGCGGCGAAATTCCGGCCGACAAGTTCAGGGCGATGATCGACGACGCCTATTCGACGTTCCGCCACCCTGCCGTCGCGCCGCTGACGCAGACCGGTCCTAACACTTTCGTGCTGGAGCTTTTCCACGGCACCACGCTCGCCTTCAAGGACGTGGCGATGCAGCTTCTCGCCCGCCTGATGGACTATACGCTGGCTGAGCGCGGCGAACGCGCCACCATCGTTGGCGCAACCTCGGGCGACACGGGCGGTGCGGCCATCGACGCCTTTGCCGGGCGCGAGCGCACCGACATCTTCATCCTCTTCCCGAACGGCAAGGTCTCGCCGGTGCAGCAGCGCCAGATGACGACCTCCACCGCCTCCAACGTGCATGCGCTGGCGATCAACGGCAATTTCGACGATTGCCAGACGCTGGTCAAAGAAATGTTCAACGACGTGAAGTTCCGCGATGGCGTGAAGCTTTCCGGCGTCAACTCCATCAACTGGGCGCGCATCATGGCGCAGGTGGTCTATTATTTCACCGCGTCGCTGTCGCTCGGCGGCCCTGACCGGAAGGTGTCCTTCACCGTTCCGACCGGCAATTTCGGCGATATCTTTGCGGGTTACGTCGCCAAGAAGATGGGCCTGCCGATCGACAAGCTGGTCATCGCCACCAATGACAACGACATTCTGGCGCGCACGCTGAAGACCGGCCGTTACGAGATGCGCGGCGTCAAGCCCACCACCTCGCCTTCGATGGACATCCAGATCTCGTCCAACTTCGAACGCCTGCTGTTTGAAGCCTATGACCGCGATTCCGCTGCGGTGAAGGCATCGATGGATGGTCTGAAGCAGTCCGGCGCGTTTGAAATTCCGCCGAAGGCACTGAAATTCATCAAGAAGGACTTCCGCGCCGGCCGCGCCACCGAAAAGCAGGTTGCAGCCACCATCCGCGAGACGCTTGCGAAAACCGGATACCTGATCGACCCGCATACGGCGACCGGTGTTTTCGTGGCGGAAAAGCACGAAAAAGCGGGAAGCCCGATGGTTGTTCTGTCGACTGCCCACCCGGCTAAATTCCCGGCCGCTGTAAAATCCGCTTGCGCAATCGACCCGGCGCTTCCAGTATGGCTCGCTGATATCATGAACCGGGAGGAGCGTTTCGACATTCTGGACGCAGAGCTGAAAGCCGTGGAAACCTTCATCGGCCAACATGCACGCGCCAGCAAATAGAGACGCGGAAAGACGTTGAGTATGAGAGTTAATGTGACCCGGCTTTCGTCCGGGTTGACCGTTGTGACGGAAAGAATGCCGCATCTCGAAAGCGTTGCTCTTGGGGTGTGGATCAAATCCGGGTCCCGCAACGAGACGACTGCCGAACACGGCATCGCCCATCTACTCGAGCATATGGCATTCAAGGGCACGGCACGCCGCACCGCCCGGCAGATCGCCGAAGAGATCGAAAATGTCGGCGGCGAAGTCAACGCCGCGACATCGACGGAAACCACCTCCTACTACGCCCGCGTCCTGAAAGACCACGTCCCCCTCGCCGTCGATATTCTTGCTGACATCCTGACGGAATCGCTGTTCGATGAAGACGAGCTGGAGCGCGAGAAAAACGTCATCCTGCAGGAAATCGGCGCTGCGACCGATACGCCTGACGATGTGATCTTCGACAATTTCTCCGGTGTCGCCTATCGCGACCAGACCATCGGCCGACCGATCCTCGGCACGCCGGACACCGTGCAATCCTTCACGACAGGCCAGATCAGGCACTATCTCGCCCGCAATTACACAACGGATCGCATCTTCGTCGTTGCGGCCGGTGCCGTGAACCACGAAAGCTTCGTCAAGCAGGTGGAGGAGCGTTTCGCCTCGCTGCCGCTGGTGCCCGCGGCAACGCCGGTCATGGAAAAGGCGATCTATACCGGTGGCGAAATCCGCGAGACCCGCGACCTGATGGACGCGCAGGTGCTTTTAGGCTTCGAGGGCAAGGCCTATCACGCCCGCGATTTCTATTGTTCGCAGATTCTCGCCAATATTCTCGGCGGCGGCATGTCGTCCCGCCTGTTTCAGGAAGTGCGCGAATATCGCGGCCTGTGCTATTCGGTCTATGCCTTCCACTGGGGCTTTTCCGATACCGGCATCTTCGGCGTGCATGCGGCCACCGGCGCAAACGACCTGCCGGAACTGGTTCCCGTCATTCTCGATGAGCTGCGCAAGTCCTCGCAGACCATCCATCAGGAAGAAATCGACCGCGCCCGGGCGCAAATTCGCGCGCAATTGCTGATGGGCCAGGAAAGCCCCGCCGCCCGCGCCGGCCAGATGGCCCGGCAGATGATGCTTTACGGCCGGCCCATCCCCAATGAGGAGATGATGGAGCGCCTCGGCGACATCACGCGCGAACGCCTGACCGATCTTGCGGGACGGCTGTTTTTCGATACAGTTCCGACATTGTCCGCAATTGGCCCGCTCGAACATCTGCCACCTCTTTCAGACGTCACTGCCGCACTTTCCGCGCAGCAGCCCGCAAGGATAAAGGCGAACGGATAAACCGATATGAGAGCGGGATTTGAGGACAGAAACCGCTCACTTTTTTCGCCATCCTGCTTACGGATGGCGATATCTGCCGCACAGGGATCGTGAATGCTGCGTTTTCTTTCCCGACACAATGATACGCCCGAACTGCGCAGCGCCAATCATCTTCTCAGACTGCCGCGCTACAGCGATTTCAAGCAATGGCATGTGTTGCGCTCGGAAAGCCGGCAGTTTCTGCAGCCGTGGGAACCCACATGGCGCCCGGACGAACTGACCGAATCCTCTTTCCGTTTGCGCGTGGTGCGCAACGGCCAGGAATTTTCCTCCGGCACGGCGGTGTCGTTCCTGCTGTTCGAGAAGGAGACACTGCTGGTCGGCGGCATCACCATCGGTTACATCCGCCGGGGTGCCGCGCAAAGCTGCATGATCGGCTACTGGATCGGCGAACGCCACGCCGCCCAAGGCCATATGTCTGCCGCATTAAAATTGGTAATACCATACATCTTTAACGGACTTCAGTTGCACCGTATCGAGGCAGCCTGTATTCCGGAAAACTTCAAAAGCATCCGGCTCCTCGAAAATGCCGGGTTCCAGCGGGAAGGCCTCCTGCGGGAATATCTGAAAATCAATGGCCAATGGCGGGATCATATGATGTTTTCCCTTCTTGCCGACAAGCAAAGCTCCGGCGGAACGAAGTACGATACATGACCTACACTCACACTGCGCCTCGCCTTGCGAAACGTCTGGCGGCAATCGCGCTGGCTGCGCCGTTTTTCCTTCTTTTCCTGCTTTTTGCCTCTTATTCCTACGCCTTCGAGCCGGTGAAGATTTCCCGTGACGACACGGCTCTCGATCTCACCGCCACCACCGATATCTATGCCAATCAGGGCGAAGCCTTTCAGGTCTCGACCGCGCCCGGCCCCGACGGCATCCGCCGCCGCATCGAGGTGCGCGCCAGTTCCACGGACCATCAGGGCGACTGGGCGGTTTTCGCGCTTGCCAACGTGTCGGAAGAGCAGCTGGAGCGCGTCATCGTCGCCCCGCATTTCCGCCTCGTGAATTCCAAGCTGTTCTGGCCCGATCTCGGCTCGCAGCGCATCATGGCGATCACGCCGAGTGAGGGCTTTGCGCTCGACCGGCAGCCGAGCCCGGATGCCGACGTGTTCCGCATCACGCTCAACCCCGGCTCCGTCATCACCTTCGTCGCCGAGCTTTCCACGCCGCAGCTGCCGCAGCTCTATCTGTGGGAGCCGGAAGCCTACAAGGACACGATCAACGCGTTTACGCTCTATCGCGGCATCGTGCTCGGCATTGCCGGCCTGCTGGCCGTGCTTTTGACCATCCTCTTCGTGGTCAAGGGCACTTCGGTCCTGCCAGCCTCGGCCGCACTCGCCTGGGCGGTGCTTGCCTATATCTGCGTCGATTTCGGTTTTCTCGAAAAACTCATCACGGTCACCTCAAGCGACCAGCGAATATGGAGGGCGGGCGCCGAAGTGGCGCTCGCCTCCAGTTTCGTGGTCTTCCTCTTCACCTATCTCAATCTCAACCGATGGCATGCGCATCTGGGTTATGCGACCTTTGCCTGGGTGGTGGGGCTGGCGCTGCTGTTCGGTGTTGCGATCTACGATCCCTCGGTCGCATCAGGCATTGCCCGCGTGTCCTTCGCGCTGACGGCAACCGCCGGCATCGCGCTCATCATCTATCTCGGTTTCAACAAATATGACCGAGCCATTCTCCTGGTGCCCTCATGGGCGCTGATCCTCGTCTGGCTGTTCGGCAGCTGGCTGACAGTAACGGGGCAACTGGACAACGACATCGTGCAGCCGGCGCTCGGCGGCGGGCTGGTGCTGATCGTGCTGCTGATCGGCTTCACCGTCATCCAGCACGCCTTTGCCGGCAGCGCCTATCAGCAGGGCCTGTTCTCCGATCTCGAACGTCAGTCGCTGGCCCTGACGGGCAGCGGCGATACCGTGTGGGACTGGGATGTGACGCGCGACCGCATCGTCACCACGCCCGATATTTCCAACCGGCTGGGGCTGGAGCCCGGTGCCATGCATGGGGCGGCGCGCAACTGGCTGCCGCGTCTGCACCCTGATGATCGCGACCGGTTCAAGGCGACGCTCGACGTGCTGCTCGACCATCGCAAGGGCCGCCTCAATCACGAATTCCGCATTCGCGCCGAAGATGGCCACTTCCACTGGCTGCAAATCCGCGCCCGTCCGGTTCTCGGCTCCAACGGCGAAATCATCCGCTGCGTCGGCACCATCACCGATATTACCGAGCAGAAGAATTCCGTCGAGCGGCTGCTGCAGGATGCGATGAACGACAATCTGACCGGACTTCCGAACCGGCAGGTCTTCCTCGACCGCCTGCAATCGATCCTCAACCTTTCCTCCGATAGCGAGGGGGTGAAGCCGACGGTGATGGCGATCGATATCGACCGCTACAAGCTGGTCAACGATACGCTGGGCATTGCCGCGGGCGACAATATCCTCATCGCGCTGACCCGGCGTCTGCGCCGTCTGCTGAAGCCGCAGGATACGCTCGCGCGTCTTGGCGGCGACGAATTCGGCCTGATCCTGACGTCCGAGCGCGATCCGCAGCGGGTTGCCGATTTCGCCGATGCGGTGAACAAGGCGATCATGGTGCCGATCAATTTCGCCAACCGCGAAATCATCCTCACCGCCTCCATCGGCCTCGTCTCATGGATCGACCAGCAGGAAAGTGCTGCCGGCCTCTTGAGCGATGCGGAGCTTGCCATGTACCGCGCCAAGCGCGCCGGCGGCAACCGCGTCGAGCCGTTCCGCCCCGCCTTCCGCACGTCAGGCACCGACCGGTTGCAGATGGAAAGCGACCTGCGCCGCGCCATCGAGCGCAAGGAGCTGTCGCTCGCCTACCAGCCGATCGTGAAGCTCGACGATGGCGAGCTGGCCGGCTTTGAAGCCCTGATGCGCTGGGAGCACCCCAAGCGCGGCAATATTCCGCCGAGCGAGTTCATTCCCATCGCGGAAGCCTCCGGCCTGATCGAGCCACTCGGCATGTTCGCACTGGAACGGGCGGCGACCGACCTGATGGACTGGCAACACGCCATCGAGAAGATGCCGATCTTCATCTCCGTCAATATTTCGAGCGCACAGCTGCTGAACAACGAATTGTACAATGACGTGCGCAGCATGCTGAGCCGCACGCGCTGCAATCCACAGCAGCTGAAGCTGGAGCTGACGGAATCCGTCGTCATGGAAAATCCGGAACAGGCGCGGCTTGTGCTTTCCAAGCTGAAGGAAACCGGCTTGAGCCTCGCCATGGACGATTTCGGCACCGGCTATTCATCACTCGCCTATCTCACCCGCTTCCCCTTCGACACGATCAAGCTCGACAAGGCGCTGGTGGCCAATACCAGCGACAAGCGCAACGTGCTCCTGCGCTCCGTCATCGCCATGGCACGGGCGCTCGACATGCAGGTGGTTGCGGAAGGCATCGAAACGCCTGAAGATGCGGCGGAACTGGCACGCATGAACTGCCATTTCGGCCAGAGCTTCCTGTTCGGCACCCCGGTCTCGGGCGATACGGCGCTGAAGCTTCTGCGCGAACGCTTCCAGCCGACGAAGCGGGCTTCGTGACGGGATATTGGGACAAATGGAAGCGAGGGGCACAGTGATGCGCCTCTCCTCGACGGTCAGACTTGTCCCTCTTGACGAAAACAACCCCTTTTCGTCATTCCGGCCTTGAGCCGAAATCCAGCCGACGGGCGTCTGCCCGGCGGAAAGGCTCCTTTCAGCCCAAGGACTTGGGCTGGCTGGATACCGGCTCAAGGCCGGTATGACGGGAGAAGGAAACGATGATTCCCCTGATCAGGACTCTCCTCTTCCCCGGCATTCATTGCACTACCGAATTCTGCTCTACCATCGACGCCACCCTCCCATGCAGGAGGTCGTGAATGAACTCCATCTTCGCCACCACCGGCGGCGTCAGCACGAAGGGGTAGAGGTCCGCCTCCCCCATGCTGCGCTGAATGGAATTGATGGCGACACTGAGGGGGATCCAGGCCTTGACCAGCTGTGCGGCGCTGCGGGCGTTATAGGGATCGAACGTCACCTCCGCCGCCATTTCCTCATGTCCGTCCGGGTCGACCGCCACGCCGAAAGCGCGTGCCGTCTCCAGCGTATCGACGATATGCAGATAGTGGGCGAAACATTCGGCGAAGTCCTCCCAGGGGTGAACCGAGGCATAGGAGCTTATGAAGCTTTCCTGCCAGTCAGGACGCGGTCCCTGTTCATAATTGCGCTGCAGCGCCGCGCCGTAGTCCTCACGATCATCGCCGAAGACGGCGCGGCAGGCTTCCAGCCGGTTGTCGTCGCGCACCAGCTTGTTCCAGATGAAATGCCCGACCTCATGGCGGAAATGGCCGAGCAGGGTGCGATACGGCTCATTCATGTTGGCGCGCACCTGTTCGCGCGTCACATCGTCGGCTTCGGCAGCGCGGATTGCGATCAGGCCTTCATCGTGCCCGGTCATAGCCGGAATGACGGAACCGTCGGGCGCCACCGCATCGACCAGAAAGTCGAAGACGAGGCCGCCGGCCGGATCAACATCACGGTTGGGATGCGGCAGGCCCAGCCGAAGGATCGAATAAAACAGATGCCGCTGCGCCTGGCTGATGCGGCGCCACTGTTCGATCCCCTGCTCCGTCGCGATGTCAGGCACCAAACGATTATGGCTGCAAGCCGGGCAAAAGGCGCTATCGCTTTCCGCCGGCACCGACCAGTTACAGATGTCGTTCACCTCATTGGCGCAGAAACGCACCTGTTTTTCCGGCTCCGCGACGATCTGCCAGTTCGGCTCGCCGGCAGGCGCAAGCGCTTCCATGCAAAGCCGCTCCGGCACGAAGGCCAGACGATGGCCGCAGGAGACGCAGAAACGATTGTCGAAATGGACCGGCTGGCCGCAGGAAGCGCAGGAGAAAAGCTTCATTGATGAAACCCTTGCGATGGATCACGGAGTTGGGAAGAGCAGTGGACAGTTCAGTTCCTGTTGATGACGCCCGGCTGGATTGCCGGCGGTCCCGTTCAATCGTGCTCCGCGAAACTCCGCTTCTGACGGAAAGTTATCTGCATCACACGACAAGAGCGCATGTGCGGTAACACATGCGCTCCAGGCGCCGCATCGTGGAAAGGCGCAGTCCCGTCAGGCGGGATTATATGCGGTCGACGGCGCCCTTGACGGCGTCCTTCGCCTTGCCGACAGAAGTCTGAACCTTGCCCTTGGTTTCCTGGGCGGCACCCTTGGCGCGCAATTCATTATTGCCCGTCGCTTCGCCGACGCTCTTCTTGATTTTGCCAGCAACTTCGTTGGCTTTACCGGCGATCTTGTCTGATGTGCTACCCATGTTACTACTCCCTGGTTGAACCGTACTGTCTGCCCGGCTTTCCGGGTGAGTAACGTCAGGGGGCGGGATTTGGTTCCAGCCCATAATTGGATGGGCGGGCAGCGGAAAATTCAGGCGTGCCAGATTCAAGCGTGACCGGCATCCGTGGAGAGCATCCGCGCATCGACGCCCATCAGGGCGAGCGCCCGCTCGTATTTATTGTCCAGCCCCCGGTCGAAGATCAGCTCTTCCGCAGCCGGGCAATTCAACCAGCCATTATTGGCGATTTCGTTTTCCAGCTGGCCCGGCCCCCAGCCGGCATAACCGAGCATCATGGTGGCCCTTTGCGGGCCACGGCCGTTGGAGATGGCACGAACGATATCGAGCGTCGCCGTCAGCGAGATGTCATCGCTGACCGGGATGCTGGATTCGCTTAAATAATCGTCGGAATGCAGCACGAAACCCCGGCCGGATTCGACCGGGCCGCCGCACTGGATCGGAAATTCACGCGTGCGGTTGGGCAGCATGATGGCATCGTTGCTATCGACCAGTTTCAGATGCAGCAAAATATCGGTGAAAGTGATCTGCTGCGGCCGGTTGATGATGAAACCCATGGCGCCGGCATCCGAATGGGCGCAGATATAGATCACCGAACGGGCAAAATTGCCGTCGTCCAGCCCCGGCATCGCGATGAGGAACTGACCATCGAGAAAGCCACGTTCGCGTTTGTCCATCAGGGTTGAAAAGCTCACCGGCGCCTCCAGCAGACCGAATTCCGTCGCTCGACGGAAAACGGCGTTCGCACTTCGACAAAGGACAGGATGCGGCATAGCGTTCCATCAATCAACCGAAAATGATGGGCCGCACGAATTCGTAACTGGTCCGCCGGCCGATGTTGGGTTAGACGGGAAGCATGAGCGTCAGGATATTCTTTCGATTTTCACATCTTCACCTTGCGGTCGCATTTGCCGCCTTCCTCGGCGGCATGCAGGCTGCCCGGGCCGAGATTACCGACTGGGCGAGAAGCGAAGGCGGCCAGATGCGCGTGGCGAGCCTTGCCATGGATGCCGACGGCGTGGTGCGCGGGGTGCTGCAGATCGAGCCGAAGGACGGGTGGATAACCTACTGGCGCGAACCGGGCGAAGCCGGCATACCGCCCAAGATCACACCCGATGCGGCAAGCGGTGTGACGCTCACCACCATGGCCTATCCGGTTCCAAAGCTGATCGAGAACGGCGATATCACCGATATCGGCTATGACCACGCCGTCAGCCTTCCGTTCCAGCTGAAAGCAACCGACCCGACGGCAGGCGGGAAGATCGACCTCACCGCCTTCATCGGTGTGTGCCAGAATATCTGTATCCCCTTCGAGGCGACATTCTCGATCGACCGCGGCAATGCGGGCGATGACGACCGCGAGGAACGGCGCCTGCTGGAGGAGGCGCGCGAAACGCTGCCCGAAGCGGCATCCGACGATTTCAAGGTGATCGACTTCCACATCACGCCCGACAAGACCATGCTCGGCGTGCAGCTGCAATTGCCGGAAAACGCGCCGAAGGAGACAGAGATCTTCATCGCCGGCCCCTCGGGCTTTGCCTATTACGAGCCGCAGAACCTGGTGCGCGACAAGCGCAAGCTCTCCTTCTACATGAACATCAAGGGGCTGCCGAAAACCTATCAGGTACAGGGCAACAGCTGGCCCATTCTGGTCAAATCCGGCGACCGGGCCATGGAAACGATGCTGAATTTCCCGAAACCCTGAGCGCTTCCTCGAGCATCGCCGAGCCGGTGTTTCGCTCTCGAATTTACCTCGAAAACCGCATGACAGATTTCATTTCCGTGCTCTATAGTCGCGCGAACCGAACGACCACAGGAGCATGGACATGACCATCAAGATCGGCGAAAAACTGCCTTCCGCAACCTTCAAGGAAAAGACGGCCGACGGCCCGGTGGAAACCACCACGGACGCGCTTTTCAGCGGCAAGAAGGTGGTTCTTTTCGCCGTGCCCGGCGCTTTCACCCCCACCTGCTCGCTGAACCACCTGCCGGGTTATCTCGAAAACCGCGATGCCATTCTCGCCAAGGGCGTCGACGATATCGTCGCCGTCAATGACTGGCACGTAATGGGCGCATGGGCGCAGTCTTCCGGCGGCCAGGGCAAAATCCACTTCCTCGCCGACTGGGACGCCGCCTTCACCAAGGCGCTCGGCCTCGACGCCGACCTTTCCGCAGGCGGGCTTGGTGTGCGCTCCAAGCGTTATTCGATGCTGGTGGAAGACGGCGTGGTGAAGTCGCTCAACGTCGAAGAAAACCCCGGTCAGGCGACGGTTTCGGCCGCCGCGGCGATGATCGAGCAGCTTTGACGTTAAGAAGAAGGCCTCTTGGCCCTCGATAAGGCGTTATCCCCGGCCCTGTGCCGAGGATGACATCGCGCCCCGTTCAATCGAGACATTGCAGATGCTCGGGGCAAGCCCGGGCATGACGGAAGAGAGCGGCGAAAAGCCGCTCTCTCAAACATTCATATCAAACACCAGAAGCCCGGCCAGGCCGCCATCGGTGAGCGACACGAGACGCTCCCCCACTTCCATATGCTGTGGATGGGCCAGATAGTCGTCGCGGGCCTCGGGGCTTTCCAGCGTCACGATGAAGCCATCGACAAAACCGCCATTCAGCCCTTCGGGTGAGACATTCTGACCGTATTTCACATCGACGATGCCCGGTATCACGTCCTTCAAGGCAGCGATCGCCTCGAATATCGCGTGTTTTTCAGAAGACGCCGTCGCGGCCTTGAACCGTAGAAATACACAATGCAGGATCATCCGGATTCCTCTCCTCCATTGGGCGCCCCGGGGACGCCCTTGACGACAAGATAAGTCGGGTTTCGGTTTTCACAACCCTGATCAATGGAGGCTGGGTCAAATCAACCCCGACTGAACCAGGCGGAACTAAAGCAGGCTTGCGTTACCGGCGTTTGAAGGGCTCCATGCCCTTGCGCGCCAGCTCGTCGGCACGCTCGTTTTCCGGGTGGCCGGCATGGCCCTTGACCCAGTGCAGAGTGACCTTGTGGCGTTGCTGCGCCGCCTCCAGCGCCTGCCATAGTTCAACATTCTTGACCGGCTTGTTATCGGCGGTTTTCCAGCCCTTCTTTTTCCAGCCGAAAATCCACTTGGTGATGCCGTCCTTCACATAGGCGCTGTCGGTATAAAGATCGACCTCGCAGGGGCTCTTCAGCGCATTGAGCGCCGAAATCGCCGCCAGCAGCTCCATACGGTTATTGGTGGTCTCGGCCTCACCACCGGACAGTTCCTTCTCCACCTCACCGTAACGCAGCACGGCACCCCAGCCGCCCGGACCGGGATTGCCGGAGCAGGCGCCATCGGTGAAAATATCGACGTGTTTCATTCGCCCGCCAGCCCATATTCGGCGACATTGGCGATCGAGCGGTGGAACCGCAGCTTGCGCAGATATTCCAGCGGATCTTTCTTCACCACCAGCGCGCCTTCCGGCGTCGTCAGCCAGTCATAAAGGCGGGTGAGGAAGAAACGCAGCGCCGAACCGCGCGCCAGCAGCGGCAGCGCTTCCAGTTCCGCCTCGCTCATCGGCCGCACCGACTGGTAACCTTCCAGCAGCGCCTTGCCCTTGGTGACGTTGTAGGCCCCATCCTTTTCGAAGCACCAGGCATTGAGGCAGATCGACACGTCATAAGCGAGCAGGTCGTTGCAGGCGAAATAAAAATCGATCAGGCCGGACAGTTCATCGCCGAGGAAAAACACATTGTCCTGGAACAGATCCGCATGGATGACGCCGGCGGGCAGATCCTTCGGCCAATGGGTGGCGAGATAATCGATCTCGGGACGGATCTCGTCCCTCAGGCCCTTCTCCACCTCATCGGCGCGGTCCTCGGATTTGTCCCACAGCACCTTCCAGCCTTCGACGGAGAGCGCATTCGGGCGCTTGATTTCGAACCCCTCGCCGGCCAAATGCATGGCCGCCAGCGCCTTGCCGACTTCACGGCAATGTTTTGCCTCCGGCTTTCTCAGCCACATGCCTTCGAGGAAGGAGATGAGCGCCGCCGGGCGGCCCGACAGTTCGCCCAGCAACTCGCCATCCTTGCGCGGCAGCGGCAGGGGGCAGGACAGGCCCTTGGCAGCCAGATGCTGCATGAGGCCGAGGAAGAAGGGCAGATCGTTTTTTTCCACGCGCTTTTCATAAAGCGTCAGGATCAGCGGATCCCTAGTGGTGTGCAGCAGGAAATTGGAGTTTTCGACGCCTTCGGCAATGCCCTTGTAGGAGGTCAGGCTGCCGACGTCATATTGCGTGAGGAAATTCCTCAGATCATCTTCGGTGATGTCCGTATAAACTGCCAATTTCAAATCTCTTGGTGAAGGATGGAATGGAAATCTCGGGTGAGGATGGCGCATGTGGGGAAAACCGCCCACATCAGCACCACCCCGCTTTAAATACCGGCGGCGCTTTTCGGCGGCAGGGCGTTGCTGGCATTGCCGTTGACGAAAGCCATGTCGTCGGTCGTCAGCTCGATGCTGCGCAACTCGCGATTGACGAGGAAATGTTCCGTCTCCTCAACCGTCACGGCGAGATCGAGCGTAGTATCGAAACGCGCCTTGAAGGCCTCGATGATCTCATCAACGATGACCTCAGGCGCCGATGCGCCAGCCGAGAGACCGACGGTGCGGATATCGCCGATTTCATTCCAGTCGATTTCCGAGGCCCGCTGCACCAGCACGGAGCGCTTGGCACCGGCGCGCAGCGCCACTTCCACCAGCCGCTTGGAATTTGAGGAATTGGGTGCGCCGACAACGATGAAGAGGTCGCAGCCGGGGGCCGCCTGTTTCACCGCATCCTGCCGGTTGGTGGTTGCGTAACAGATGCTGTCGGCTGCGGGCGCCTGAATGGCCGGGAAACGTTCCTGCAGCCTGGCGATGACACCGGCGGTATCATCGACCGAAAGCGTCGTCTGGGTGACGAAGCCGAGATTTTCGCGGTCCGCCGGCTCGTAACGACCGGCATCTTCCACCGTCTCGATCAGCGAGACCGTTCCTTCGGGAAGCTGGCCCATGGTGCCGATGACCTCCGGGTGGCCGGCATGGCCGATCAGCACCACATGGCGGCCGAGGCGCTGGTGGCGCATGGCCTGCTTATGGACCTTGGAGACCAGCGGGCAGGTGGCATCGAGATAAAACAGATTACGCGCCTGCGCATCCTCCGGCACGGATTTCGGCACGCCATGGGCCGAGAAGACCACCGGCTGTTCGCGGTGCTCGGCGGGAATCTCGTGCAGTTCCTCGACGAAAACCGCCCCCTTGGCTTCCAGCCCTTCCACCACATAGCGGTTATGCACGATTTCGTGACGGACATAGACGGGGGCGCCATAGGCCTTCAGCGCCAGCACGACGATCTGGATCGCCCTGTCCACGCCCGCGCAAAAGCCGCGCGGTCCGCACAGCCTTATCGTCAAAGGGGGTTTGGAAACAGCGATGTTCATTCCAGCTCCTTGGCCAGCTCCGTGGTCTTGCCCGATAAACGGCCCTACCGGACGGGGCGCGCTTTATTCACCCTGCGCCTTACCGTTCCGGAAATAGGCAAAACCGGCGACGATGACAAGGGCCGCCGCCAGGCCATACCACGTTATCGCATATTGCAGGTGATTGTTGGGCAAATCTATCAGCGTCACGCCGCCCTGCGGCCAGCCGCCCGGATTTGGCGCATTATCAGCATCCACGAAGAGATTGACCAGCCGGTCGGGCGGGATATCGGCACTGGATGCCATCGCCGCCAGATCCTTCCAGTAAAAGATGTTCTTGGCGATATCATTGTCCGGCAGCAGCGAGGACGGTTTTGCAACCAGCGGCGCGCGGGCCAGCCCTGTTATCGTGACCTCGCCGGAAACCTGCCCGTCAGGCCGTTTGGCCGGATCTTTCAGCTCGAAGGGCACGAAGCCGCGATTGACGAAAAGGATGCGGCCATCGGCAAGCGTCAGCGGCGTATAGATGTAATAACCGGTCTGGCCCTGATGGGTGGCGAAGAAATGCCGCTCACGGGCATGATCGAAGGTGCCGGAAAGACTGACCTTGCGATATTCGATATCGTCGCCGCTTTTCGTCATCGCCTCGATATCGGCAATCGTGGCCGGGCTGGCGTTGCGCCGCTCTTCGATATCGGCCAGCAGGGCCTCTTTCCAGTAGAGCCGCTTCACCTGCCAGGTGCCGAGGCCGAGAAGGATGGCAAGCGCCAGCAGCACCAGCGGCGCGGCGAACCAGACCCGTCTGTCCGCCGCCTTCATGTGGGACACCTCATTCACGATCAAGCCTGCCTTCGCTTGCATTGTTGCGGTATTGCAGCGCAATCATGATTCCTTTCAGCTTGCGCAGCAGCACGAGGGAGACAATTACCGTAAACGGCAACCAGAGCATGACATGTACCCAGACGGGCGGGGCAAAACGCTGATCGACCCAGAGCGCCAGCCCGATGACCAGAAAACCGACGATCAGCATGACAAAGACGGCCGGGCCATCGCCCGCATCGGCAAAGCCGTAATCCAGCCCGCAGGCGCTGCAAGCCGGTTTCGGGGTCAGGAAACCGTCGAAAAGCCGGCCATTGCCGCAACGCGGGCAGCAACCTTTCAGACCGACCTTGATGGGATCAACAGGTGCGAAATTGCCGTTTGATGGTTCTGACATGATGACCTCCCGCGAAATTGCCTAACCCCTCGTCCGTCATCCCCGGGCTTGACCCGAGGACCCACGATTTCAGCGGGTTATGGATCCTCCGGTCAAGCCCGGGGATGACGTCCAATCTGTTGGAAGCTTGCCTCAAAACCCGGGCACCTGTTTGTTGTTCGACGGCGCCGCGACTTTCTTCTCCCCGCCGGGGAGAACGTGGCCCGAAGGGTCGGATGAGAGGGCGAGCTATCGGCTTATCTTCACCCTTGCCCCCTCATCCCGCTGCCGCGGACTTCTCCCCGGCGGGGAGAAGAAACAAGTGGGTCCCATTCGCTCCATAGGCAATGCCTTGCTCAGGGCAAGGCTCTATCCGGCGTCGGTTACCCGTGCACCGGCGCGCCCCAGCCACCCCAGATGTAGATGGCGAAGAACAGGAACAGCCAGACGACGTCCACGAAGTGCCAGTACCAGGCGGCAGCCTCGAAACCGAAGTGCTGCTTGGGTGTGAAACCGCCGGCAATGGCGCGGAACAGGCAGACCAGCAGGAAGACCGTTCCGACGAAGACGTGGAAACCGTGGAAACCGGTGGCCATGAAGAAGGTCGCGCCATAGATCGAGTTCTTGAAATCGAACGGGGCGTGAATGTATTCGTAAACCTGCACGGTGGAGAACAGAACACCGAGCGCCACGGTGAGCGCGAGGCCGCTGATCAGGCCCTTGCGGTCATTATGCAGCAGCGCATGGTGCGCCCAGGTGACGCAGGTGCCGGACAGCAGCAGGATAACGGTGTTGTAGAGCGGCAGGTGCCAGGGATCGATGACCTCGATACCCTTGGGCGGCCATTGACCGCCGGTATATTCAAGGCGGGACGCCTGAATGGCCTCATGCGGGAAGAGGCTGGCATCGAAATAGGCCCAGAACCACGCCACGAAGAACATCACTTCCGAAGCGATGAACATGATCATGCCGTAACGCAGATGCAGCGACACGACGCGGGTATGGCTGCCCTCATTGGCTTCCTTGATCGTATCCGCCCACCACGCATACATGGTGTAAAGCACGATGACGAGGCCGATATAGAAAAGCCAGGGATTGGCGAGTTCCGCGCCGAACAGCTTGAACGAGCCGCCCGACAGGTAACGCATGTAACAGACGCCGCCGAAGGTCAGGATGAAAGCGCCGATCGAGGCCAGAAGCGGCCAGGGGCTTGGGTCTATGATGTGGTAGTCGTGGTTCTTCTGATGCGTGTCTGCCATTGCGACAATCCCCTGGTATCTCTTCCCTGATCCGGTCCCAAAAAGGCCAGATCTCCTCTCACAATTTGCTTTCGCCAGATTCAGTCTTTACCGGCAAGGACGCAACCGGTTTTTCGGTTTTGGCCGGATAAAACGTATAGGACAGCGTCAAAGTATGAATGCTCTTGGTTTCGCGCGCCGTGGCAATGTCGGGATCGACAAAGAAAACCACCGGCATTTCCAGTGTTTCGCCCGGCTGCAGCGTCGTTTCGGTAAAGCAGAAACACTCCACCTTGTTGAAATAGGCGCCCGCCTCCATCGGCGTGACGTTGAAGACCGCCGTTCCCGTGGTCGCCACGGGCGAGCGGTTGGTCGCCTTGAAGGTGACCTGCACCGTCTCGCCGATCTTCGGCTTGACCATCCTGTCGACCGGCTGGAAATCCCAGTTGAGGCCGTTCGACGTGTTGGCGTCGAAGGTGACGTTAATGGTCTTGTCGAGGATGACGTCGGAATATTGCTCGACGCGCTGGGTCGTGCCGTTATAGCCGGTGACGCGGCAAAACAGCGTGTAGAGCGGGACGGCGGCATAGGCCATGCCGATCATGGCGCAGAAAAATACGAGACAGAGCACCAGGATGGAGCGATTGCTCACCCGTTGCCTGCCGGTTCCTGCCGTCTGCGTTTCCATATTCGCCATGTCCTCCTCCTCTCCCCTCGATCAGCCCTTAATGCGAGCCGATCTTGATGATGGTGATGATGTAGAACAGCACCACCAGACCGGCGAGCAGGACGCCGAGCGCGATGTTACGTCCGCGTCTCGATTTTTTCTGCGCCGCGCTCAGTTCCACCGTTTCCATCACAGAACTCCCGAAATCACGGCCTTCAGGGCCGGAGCGAAATGATCGGCCAGAAGGCCGGAAAAGATGGCGAAGAGGTAAAGCACCGAATAGGCGAACATCTTCTTGGCGGGCAGCATCTTCTCGTCACCCTCGGGCATGCGCCGGACATCGAGCGAACAATAAACGAAGATCGCGCTCAGCACCGCGGCGAAAATGCCGTAACCGGCGCTTGCCAGACCCGTGAAATAAGGCGCGACGGCAGCGGCCGCCGTCAGCACGGCGTAAACGATCATCTGGTTCTTGGTGGAGCGCTCACCCGCAACGTTCGGCATCATCGGAATGCCGACGGAGCCGTAATCGCGCATCTTGAACAGCGCCAGCGCCCAGAAATGCGCAGGCGTCCACAAAAAGATGATGAGGAACAGGATGACGCTGTCAAGCGAAACGCCGCCGGTGACGCAGGCCCAGCCGAGCATGGGCGGGAAAGCGCCGGCAGCACCACCGATGACGATATTCTGCGGCGTCGAGCGCTTCAGCCACATCGTATAAACGACGGCGTAAAAGAAGATGGTGAAGGCGAGCAGACCGGCGGCGAACCAGTTGACCGCAAGGCCGAGGATGACCACCGAAAAGGCCGACAGCGTCAGCCCGAAGGCCAGGGCCTCACGCGGCGCGATGCGGCCCGAGGGGATCGGCCGCCTGGCGGTGCGGCTCATCACGGCGTCGATATCGGCATCGTACCACATGTTGAGCGCACCGGAGGCGCCGGCGCCGACGGCGATGCAGAGGATCGCGATGATGCCGAGAACCGGGTTGATTTCGCCGGGCGCCAGCACGAGACCCGCAAAGGCCGTGAAGACGACGAGCGACATGACGCGCGGTTTCAGCAATTCGAAATAATCGCGTGCGCCGGCTTCCGAAAGTTCGGAGCCTTCTGCGCCAAGCATGTCGCGATTGTCGATAACGGTCATTTCCTGTCCTGTTTTCTTTCAGATGACGCTTGCCGCGGCATCTCTTGCACCGGCCCGAAAAACGAAGATGGTTTCCGGCATGCGCGGCGCGTCAGTTCATGGGTCCGAATGTCACGACACGGTCGACATCGGGTCGAACCGATGCCTTTCGCCGGCGTTTCGCCACGCCCATTCCGCCATTCGTCTGCGCCTGCTTATTCATAAAGGCCAAACTTGGCATTTATCACATCCGCGCATGTATCATGTCGGACGACGCGCTTCGCTTGGACAAAATGTCACGCAGCAACGGACCTACCCACCTTCGGAAACGGCATGGACGAAACCATGCCGTCCCGCTTTTCAGCAACCGGAATGCACAAGCCTTGCCTGCGCCTTCCGGCCCGCGCATCAGCGAATGCGCGGAAGCTGTTCCCACTGGTGGTAAGGCGGCGGCGAAGACAGCTGCCATTCGAGTGTCGTCGCACCTTCACCCCAGGGATTGTTGCCGGCGATCCGCTTCTTGGCGAAGGCTTCCCAGACGCCGAAGAGGAAGATGCCCACGGCAACGGCCGAGATATAGGAACCGTAGGACGATACCATGTTCCAGCCGGCATAGGCATCGGGATAATCGATGTAGCGGCGCGGCATGCCGGCGAGACCGAGGAAGTGCTGCGGGAAGAAGATCAGGTTCACGCCGACGAACATGACCCAGAAATGCAGCTTGCCGATGAACTCGCTGTACATGTAGCCGGTGATCTTCGGGAACCAGTAATACCAGCCGGCGAAGATCGCGAAGACGGCGCCGAGCGACAGGACGTAGTGGAAGTGAGCCACGACGTAATAGGTGTCGTGCAGCGAACGGTCGAGACCGGCATTGGCGAGCTGCACGCCGGTGACGCCACCGACCGTGAACAGGAAGATGAAGCCGATCGCCCAGACCATCGGGGTCGAGAAGGTCAGCGAACCGCCCCACATGGTCGCGATCCACGAGAAGATCTTGATACCCGTCGGCACCGCGATGACCATGGTGGCGAAGACGAAGTAGCGCTGCGCTTCGAGCGACAGGCCGACCGTATACATGTGGTGCGCCCAGACGATGAAGCCGACCGCGCCGATGGCGACCATGGCATAGGCCATGCCGAGATAACCGAAGACCGGCTTCTTGGAGAAGGTGGACACGATGTGGCTGATGATGCCGAAGCCGGGCAGGATCAGGATGTACACTTCCGGATGGCCGAAGAACCAGAACAGGTGCTGGTAGAGGATCGGATCACCGCCGCCTTCCGGCGAGAAGAACGCCGTGCCGAAGTTGCGGTCGGTCAGAAGCATGGTGATGCCACCCGCCAGAACCGGCAGCGACAGCAGGAGCAGGAACGCGGTGACCAGAACCGACCAGGCAAACAGCGGCATCTTGTGCAGCGTCATGCCCGGGGCGCGCATGTTGAGAATGGTGGTGATGAAGTTGATCGCGCCGAGGATCGAGGATGCGCCGGCGACGTGCAGCGAGAAGATCGCAAGATCCACCGCCGGTCCGGGCATACCGCTCGTCGATAGCGGCGGATACATGGTCCAGCCGCCGCCTACACCATAAGCACCCGCCGGGCCTTCGACGAAGAGCGACAGGAGCAGCAGGATGAAGGCCGGAACGATCAGCCAGAAGGAAATATTGTTGAGGCGCGGGAAAGCCATGTCAGGAGCGCCGATCATGATCGGGATCATCCAGTTGGCAAAACCGCCGATCATGGCCGGCATGACCATGAAGAAGATCATGATGAGCGCGTGCGCCGTGGTGAACACGTTGAACATGTGCTTGCCGCCGTCGATGGCGGCATCGCCCTCGAAGCCGTAAACCATGGAGGCCAGACCGTGGAAGATCTGGATGCCCGGCTCCTGCAGCTCCATGCGCATGACGACGGAAAGCCCGCCGCCGACAATACCGGCGATGATCGCGAAGATCAGATAGAGCGTGCCGATGTCCTTGTGGTTCGTCGACAGGAACCAGCGGGCGAAAAAGCCCGGCTTATGGGAATGATGCGCGTCATGCGAATGATCGTCATGAGCGGAATGACCATGCGAGTGATGATCGTCGTGTGCGGAAGGTCCAGCCATTGTCCTCACTCCAAGTCGTCAGTTGGTTTCGTTGGCGGCAACGTCAACCGTGCGCGGAGCGCCGTCGACGGAGGCCATCAGTGCCCGGTTCGCGCCGTTCAGATCGGAAGCGGCGGCGGCGTGCCAGGCGTTATACTGCTGTTCGGAAACCACCCGAATGGCGATGGGCATGAAGGCGTGGTCCTTGCCGCAAAGCTCGGAACATTGGCCGTAATAAAGGCCTTCCTTCTCCGGCTTGAACCAGGTTTCGTTGAGGCGGCCCGGAACGGCGTCGATCTTGACGCCGAAAGCCGGCATGGCGAAGGCGTGGATGACGTCGGTCGGCGCCGCCGTCACCAGAAGGCGCACGGTCTTGCCGACAGGAACGACCATTTCATTGTCGACCGCGAGAAGACGCGGATAGCGGGCCTTGTCCTCCTTGCCCGCGGCAGCGCGATCCTGATCCTTCAGCATGTAACTGTCGAAGGAGAGCGGCTCGGCGCCCTCGGCCGCGGCATATTCATAGCTCCACAGCCATTGCGTGGCGGTTGCCTTCAGCGTCAGGTCCGGGTTTTCCGGCTGCGTCAGCTGCGCGTTCAGAAGATTGAACGAGGGGAAAGCGAGGAACAGGAGAATGAGAACAGGCGCGAGCGTCCACACCACCTCGATCGTGGTGTTGTGGCTGGTCTTGGAAGCCACCGGGTTTTTCGCGGCGCGGAACTTCAGGGCAACGATGATGAGCAGCGCAAGAACGAAAAGCGTAACCGGAACAATGAACCACAATGTATATTGTTCGAACCAGCGTATTTCGTGCATGATCGGCGTGGCGGCCTCCTGCATGCCCATTTGCCAATGCACCGGCTGATCGGCGTGGGCGCCGACAGCCGTGAGCAGACAGGTCATCCCCGCCAGTGCTGCGTAAATCCTATTCCTCACGGTACCCTCTCCCTCACGCGTCTGATCTAGATCAATCACAGACGCAGAATCCATGCTTATGGTACTAACTTCAAACCACAGTTTGTCCTCTGCCGCAATATGCGTCGGGACACGGATGTCAGCCAATTTTGCCATTGGTCAATTGGCGGTCGACTTTCCCGCACTCCGCACCCCGATGGATAGGCCGCGACCGCTTTCAAACAGTCAGAATGCGGCACAAGCCCTTCTTTCAGAGGGTTTTGCAGCCTGCCAGCCCAGGCCGGAGGTGGGGTGGCGGGCGGAGAAATTACGCACATGAACAAAGCGGAAAGGTCCTATTTCCGCCCAACTCCGCTGGAATTGAAGGCCCGAGGCTTTTTTTTCCGGATTATGGCGTCAAAATAGCCGCACTGATTCGAATCCCAGAGGTATCCATGCGTCTTTCCCCGCTCGCGCGCACTTTTCTTGCCGCCGCCGGTCTTGCCATCATCGCCCCCGCCGCAGCGGCGCTGGCGCAACAGCAGCCGCCCGGCACGCCGAAGTCGACGCATGGCGCATGGTCTGTCATCTGCGACAAGCCGGCCGGCGCATCCGAAGAGCAATGCGCCCTGATGCAGAACGTGATTGCCGACGACCGCCCGGAAGTGGGGCTTTCGGTGGTGGTGCTGAAGACCGCCGACCGCAAGTCGCGCATCCTGCGTATCCTCGCGCCGCTTGGCGTGCTGCTGAAGGATGGCATGGAGCTCTATATCGACAATAATAATATCGGCCGCGCCTATTTCACCCGCTGCTTCTCAGAAGGCTGCTATGTGGAAGTGGATATTGACGACGAGCTGCTGAAGGTTCTGCGCGCTGGCAAGGCCGCCGTTTTTGCGCTGCGTGAATCCGTCGATCAGGACCGCGTCGGCATTCCGATCGAGCTGACCGGCTTTGCCGAAGGCTACGACGCGCTTCCTTAAGGCCTCGC
Source organism: Agrobacterium sp. OT33 (assembly GCF_017313365.1). Taxonomy (NCBI): domain Bacteria; kingdom Pseudomonadati; phylum Pseudomonadota; class Alphaproteobacteria; order Hyphomicrobiales; family Rhizobiaceae; genus Agrobacterium; species Agrobacterium sp. OT33. Next base: position 132,855 of record NZ_JAFLMZ010000001.1, read on the forward strand.
CGGTAACGGGCAGCCTTGCGTCTGCCCGCTCCAGTGCCTAAATCGGTCATTGAACGATAATGACTGGAGCCTCCCATGACCGACGATCTTGTAAAACTCTTCGATTGCGATGAAACGCAATTGCGCAAGCTCGTCGCAGAGGCGCTTGCCGGCGCCGACGATGGCGAACTCTTCATCGAACATGCCCAGGCCGAATCACTGACCTTCGACAATGGCCGGCTCAAGGGCGGCTCCTTCAACACCGATCAGGGTTTTGGCCTGCGCGCCGTTGCCGGCGAGACGGTGGGTTACGCCCATGCCGGTGAGCTTTCCGAAGGTGCGCTGAAGCGCGCTTCGGATGCGGTGGGCGCCGTCACGCGCGGATATTCCGGTTCCTATGCCGCCGCACCCCAGCGTACCAACAAGAAGCTCTATGGCGACGAAAACCCGATCGGCAGCCCGAGCTTTGAGGAAAAGGTGAAGCTGCTCACCGATATCGATGCCTATCTGCGTGATAAGGACCCGAACGTCCGGCAGGTGACGGCGACGATTTCCGCAAGCTGGCAGGTGGTGGATATTCTGCGCGCCGATGGGCATCGCGTCAGCGATATCCGCCCGATGACCCGCATCAATATTTCCGTCGTCGCCGGCGAAGGCGACCGGCAGGAAAGCGGCTCTTACGGCATTGGCGGCCGCGTCGGCTTCGGCGATTTCATTACCACGGAAAGCTGGCAGCGCGGCGCGGATGAGGCGCTGCGCCAGGCGCTCGTCAACCTGACCGCCATCGATGCACCGGCCGGCACCATGGATGTGGTGCTGAGCTCCGGCTGGCCGGGCGTGATGCTGCATGAAGCGGTCGGTCACGGTCTGGAAGGCGATTTCAACCGCAAGAAGACCTCGGCCTTTGCCGGCCTGATGGGCGAGATGGTGGCCGCCCCCGGCGTGACCGTCGTGGATGACGGCACCATCGACAGCCGTCGCGGTTCGCTCACCATCGACGACGAAGGAACGCCATCCGCTTATAATGTACTGATCGAGAATGGCAGGCTGGTAGGTTATATGCAGGACCGCCAGAATGCCCGGCTGATGGGCGCGAAGGCCACCGGCAACGGCCGCCGGCAGGGTTATGCCCATGTGCCGATGCCGCGCATGACCAATACCTACATGCTCTCCGGCGACAAGACACCGGAAGAGATCATCGCCTCGGTCAAAAAGGGCATCTATGCCGTGTCCTTCGGTGGCGGACAGGTGGATATCACCTCAGGCAAATTCGTATTCGGCTGCACCGAGGCTTACCTCATCGAAAACGGCAGGATCGGCGCGCCGTTGAAGGGCGCCATGCTGATCGGCAACGGGCCTGATGCGATGAAGCGCGTCTCGATGATCGGCAATGATTCCAAACTGGATACGGGCATCGGCAATTGCGGCAAGGCCGGGCAATGGGTGCCGGTCGGCGTTGGCCAGCCGCATCTGCGCATGGACCAGATCACCGTCGGCGGTACGAAGGCGTAAGGAATTCGGAGTTGGATCACTGCGGTCTGTCCCAAATTCCGTCATACCGGCCCTGAGCCGGTATCCAGCCGACGCGCGTCTGCGCGGCGAGAAGCGTGTTGTCCGCCCAAGGACTTGGGCTGGCTGGATGCCGGATCTGGTCCGGCATGACGGCAGAGAGAGTTGCGGTCACGCGAAATGTTGAGCCTGCCGCAGCAATCCCAGCCCATAACCTTCCACATGGCTGCCATGATGAGGTTTCCTCTGGCACCTCACCGAGAAGACGATAAGATCACCCTCACGGCAGGCCCTCCTCCCCCGTCGGGCCTGCGCGGCACAAGGAGACCATGACCATCATACGCAATGCCCTCGTCCCGGAACTTGCCGTCACCGACTGGCTGAAAAGCCGCGCCTTTTATTGCGACCTGATCGGTTTTCATGTGGTTTATGAGCGTCCCGAGGAGGGCTTCGCCTATCTCGCGCTCGATGAGGCGCAGGTGATGATCGACCAGATCGGTGCGACCCGGACCTTCGTGGCTGATAATGCCAGGCTGGAATTTCCGCTGGGTCGCGGCATGAACCTGCAGCTCGCCGTTCCTTCCCTGCAACCCATTCTCACGCGGCTGGAGCGGTCTTCGATCGACCTCGTCCTGGCGCCGGAAGAGAAGTGGTACAGGCGCGGCACGGTCGAGGTCGGCAATCGGCAATTCATCGTCGCCGATCCGGACGGTTATCTCATCCGCCCGTTCGAGAGCCTGGGCGAACGCCCCTTCCGGTTCGGTTAAGCCCATGCTGCCCTTTCGCCCGCATGCGGTTGTTTTCGACATGGACGGATTGCTGATTGAAAGCGAGGTGCTTTATCGCGATTCATTTCTGGCGGCTTCGGAGGAAGGCGGCCATGGAATGCAGGTCGAAACCTACCAGAAAGTCTGTGGCAGTCCCTGGGATGTCATCACCGGCACCATCTTTGCCGATTACGGCGCGGATTTTCCCATGGATGCTTTTCGCGACGCGTGGCTGCGGCATCTTGGTGTGATGATGGCGGAGGGTGTGGCGCTGAAACCTGGCGTCGCCGAAATCCTCGATCTTCTCGACCGGCTGGATATCCGCCGCGCCATCGCAACATCTTCCCAGCACACATCGGTCACACGCCATCTCGGCCCTTACGATCTTCTCAGGCGCTTCGACACCATCGTGGCGCGCGGCGATTATACCGAACCGAAACCCGCACCCATGCCCTATCTCACCGCCGCAAAGCGCCTCGGCCTCGAGCCGGGCCGCTGCCTTGCGCTGGAGGATTCCTATTCCGGCGTCCGCTCAGCCTCTTCGGCCGGCATGATGACGATCATGGTGCCGGATGTGGCGCCGCCGACCGAGGAAATGCGGGAAAAGTGCGTTGCCGTCATGGGCGATCTCCATGCGGTGGCCAGTCTGTTGCTGCGGGTCGTGTAAGCTGAGGAAACAGGGAGAATCCAGTAAAACGCTTCAATCACGCCGCTACACGATATCGTCTATGCCGACCCGCTGAAGCCGTTTACGACTCTCCGTCGACAGCAGCCTTACTTCCGGATTTTCCTCCACCGCCCGTCCGTACCAATATTTGGCGGCGTGCAAATCCCCAAGCTTTTCGTAGCACTCGCCGAGCTTTTCACCCAGATAACCAGCATCCAGAGAAGGATCTCCATCGGCCATAAACAAATATATTTTTATGGCGTCTGCGATGTTGCCGGAACCAAATAATTCTTTTGCACGCTGCTCCAGACGGTTAAAATCGAACATCGGCATTTCCCCGCACTACTTCATCCTTAGATGAAATTGGCCCTTGTTTTTCTTGATACAAGATTTTCATGTATGTGTTTTATAGAGCAAGCAGCGCTGGAGACAAAAACCCAACCATGCTCGCCTCAGCCGCCATCCTCGCAACGGTCATATTACTCGCACTCACCGGGTTTCAGTTGGCGCTCCTGGCCGGCGTGCCCCTCGGGCATTTCGCGTGGGGCGGTCAACACAGGGTGTTGCCGGTCGTCCTGCGGATATCCAGCTTGTTCGCCATCACGATATATGCACTCATCACATCGATTTTGCTGCAAAAGGCAGCTCTTTTCTCCTTTTGGCCTGAATCATGGATTGGCGCCGGCATCTGGATCATGACGGGATATCTGGCGCTTGGCATACCGCTGAACGCCATGTCCCGCAGCCGTCCAGAACGGCTGGTGATGACGCCAGCGGCTGCCATTCTTACAATCCTGTTTTTGATCGTCGCGCTGTCGTAATCGCAGTGATCTCACGCAGCAGTCAGCCTCCCGGCCGGAAACGCCATTTTCGCTCGATCGCTCCTTCAATATCGAGACCGTTATAATGGGCCAGCAATAGCACATGGCCGAGGAGATCGGCGGTTTCGTCGGCCAGATCCCGCTTCATCTCCTCTTTGCTCCTGCCCTTGATGCGCCCCCGCCCCGTCAGCCGGTTCCAGGCCTGCGTGACCTCGCCAATCTCTTCCTGAAGCTTCAGCATGTACCAGTCCGGGTCGCGGAATATTCCGTTTTCAGCAGCATATTTTTGCGAGGCCTCTTCAAACCGACGCATCATGTCAGCAAACATTTGTTCATCCTTTGTTCGTGCGTTACAACTCTAACCACGATTCTCCGGCCGCGTCGATCCGAAAGGATGTTTCGCGGCCTTGAACGGAAATCTCCGCGACAGATGCCCGCCGTCGCGATAGGAACAGTCATTCGAAACAGTGCCGTCACCCATGCCTTATCTCGATTTTTTCTCGTCCCTCATCACCGCCCATAGCCCGTCGCTGCTGGCCATGTTTGCGGGTGCGGCGTTTCTCGCCGGCCTTGCCCGCGGCTTTTCCGGCTTCGGCGCAGCACTCATCTTCATTCCGCTGGCAAGCGCGATCGTCGGGCCGCGCATTGCATCAGCGGTTCTGCTGGTGGTGGACGGCGTGTTGACGCTTGGCATGATACCGCCAGCGTTTCGCATGGCGGACCGGCGCGAGGTTTTCACCATGGCGGCAGGCGCACTTGTCGGCGTGCCGCTTGGAACCCTGCTGCTTTCCCATGGCGATCCGTTGACCCTGCGCTGGATCATTTCCACCGTGGTCGTTGTGCTTCTGTTGTTTCTGCTGTCCGGCTGGCGGTATAGCGGGCGGCCGAAGACGCCTCTGACCCTGTTTACCGGGTTTCTGGCCGGGCTGTTTTCGGGTGCGGCACAACTGGGCGGGCCGCCCGTGGTTGCCTATTGGCTTGGCGGGGCGCTCAAAGGCGCCTTCGTGCGCGCCAATGTCATTCTTTATTTCGCGGTTTCGACCGTGATTTCGACGGCAAGCTATTTTTTCGGTGGTCTTTTCACCGCCGATGTCTTCGTTTTTTTCCTGCTGGCCCTGCCGTTTTACGCGGCGGGCCTCTATGCCGGCGCGCGCCTGCATGGCCTTGCCGACGAGGCGGCGTTCAGGCGCATCTGTTACGGCCTGATCGCCATTTCCGCCGTCATCGGCCTGCCGCTGTTCGATTCGCTGTTGAAATAGGCAGGCCGCACCGGCCTGCCCTCCCCGCCGTCAAGGATACATACGAACCTTGGACCATGCCGCATCCGGCGTCTCGCGGCGGAATTCGACGCGGTCGTGCAGGCGGAACTTGCGGTCGTGCCAGAATTCGATGCTGACCGGGCGAATGCGGAAACCGGACCAGTAGGGCGGGCGCGGAATATCGCCAATGGCATATTTGGCGGTATATTCGGCCACCGCCTTTTCCAGCGCGAAACGGCCTTCCAGCGGTCGCGACTGTTTGGAGGCCCAGGCGCCTATGCGGCTGCCGCGCGGGCGGGAGGCGTAATAGGCATCCGCCTCCGCATCCGTGACGATTTCCACCTCGCCGCGCAGGCGCACCTGCCGGCGGAGACTCTTCCAGTGGAAACACATGGCCGCTTTTTTCTGGCCAAGAATCTCCCGGCCCTTCTGGCTTTCGAAATTGGTGTAGAAGACGAAACCGCGATCGTCGACGTCCTTCAACAGCACCATGCGCACATTCGGCAGGCCGTTTTCATCGACGGTTGCGAGCGCTACCGCGTTCGGATCGTTGATTTCGGAAGCCGTCGCATCCTTCAGCCATTCGGCAAAAAGGGTGAAAGGTTCATTTTCTTCCGTGAAGTCACTGGATGTTAACTCCGTTTCCGACATATTGACTAAAATGCTCCCGAGCTGATTTGGACCCCAGAGATGATCTCTGGTGAAAGATGGTGACCGTCATAGCAAAGTCGAACAGTCGAACAAAGAGCCTCCTTTCGTCGATAGCGGAAGTTTCCGCCGTCGTGTCAATGCTTGTGGTGCTGAGCGGATGTGTCAGCCTCGATCTGTTCGGCGGCGACAAGGTCGACCGCTCGCTTTCCACGGCTTCCGTTCCCAACCAGCCCAACAATGCCGCACAGACCGACGATGCGACCATCCGCAACGCGGTGACATCGGCCGATCTTGCCAAGCTTGCCGATCAGCCGCTGCCCTGGGCCAATGCCGCCACCGGCAGTGCCGGCGTTGTCACCGCCATTCACGAAGACAAGTCCAGCGGCTTCGTCTGCCGCGATTTCAGGACGACACGCCACTCCTTCGAGGGCGTCGCGGCTTATGCCGGCCAGGCCTGCCTGTCGGAAACCGGCGAATGGCTGCTCACCCGCTTCGAACAGAAATAATCTATTTACCTTGGCGCATGGAATAAAGCCGGGTGCTGCGCGGCGCGCTTCCTGCGTAAAGGAGTGATTAGCAACTTATTGCAACAGTCGACGTTGATTAAACCGAGGGCGTGCAGGCGAATGATCGCGGGCATCCCTTTTCGGAGGGGTTAGTTTCAGGATTGCGCCATGAAAGGCGGCAGGCGCCTGAGCCAACGTAACTGGTGTTTCGCATGCGCGATCCATATTCGATCCTCGGCGTGAAACGTGACGCCCGCCATGAGGAAATCAAGGCCGCCTGGCGCACGAAGGCGAAAACCGTCCATCCGGACGCCAATCGCGACGACCCCGATGCGTCGGCGCGATTCGCCGAGATCGGGCAGGCCTATGATCTCCTGAAAGACCCCAAGAAGCGCGATCTTTACGATCAGGCCCGCAAGGCGGCCGAGAAGAAGCAACGCGGCGAAACCATCATGCAACAGCGGGAAGCGGCGCGCGAGGCTGCCGAACGCGCCAAGGCCGCTGAAAAGCTGATGGAGGAACTGGCCCGCGCGGATGCCCGCAACCGGGCGCAAAACGGCCAGAGGGCCGACGCGAAGGCGGAAACGGCGGAGGATGTGGTCGAGCGGATTTTCGGCGCCGAGGCGCAGAACGATCCCAAGGTGCAGCAGGCGGCGGAAGCGGCGAAGGCCGCGGCCAGCGCAGCGAAAGGCGACGCGCCGGCAAGCGGCGAGACGCTTCAGCCCGGCGCGGGTGACGACAAATCCGTCCCCTCCTCGCTTGCCGCCAATCTTTTCAGCGCACTCGTGCGCCGGTTCCGCACACCACAGCCGGTTCCCGAAAAGGCACCCGACATCACGGCGGAAGCCACCGTCACGGTCGCCGATTTTCTGGAGCGCAGATGGATCACGGTGGCGCTTGCCGACGAACGTGAAGTGCGTTTCCAGCTTGAAGCCGGCATGACGGACGGCCATGTGGTGCGGCTGAAGGGACAGGGGCTGAAGCTCCCCAACATGGCCCGTGGTGATCTGGCCGTGACCCTGCTTTCGGCCCGCGACGACACCTTTTCCCTTCGTGGCTTCGATATTCACACCACGCTCCCGCTCTCGCTCAGCGATGCGGTTCTCGGCTGCGAAACGAAAGTCCGCACGCCGCTTGGCGAAGAAAATCTCACCATTCCGGCCTGGTCGGGTTCGGATCGCGTGCTGCGGCTTGCCGGCAAAGGCCTTGCCGACGGCACGGGCGGACAGGGCGATCTTGTCATAGAATTGCGCATCATCCTGCTTGAAAAGCCGGACGAGAAGGTGACCGACCTCATGCGGCACATGCGCGAAGGCCTCTATTTGTGAAAGTTTTGCAAATAGCCGGGACAACGCACCCTTTGTTACGCTCCCTAACAGTTGATGATCTTTGGCAATCTTGAACAGGATTGCAGCCTATGCCATAGGCAGGATCAATCGAAAGTATCAGGGAGCATAAAATGGCTCAGGCATCCGGCCTCATGGCTGGCAAACGCGGCCTCATCATGGGCGTCGCCAATAATCGTTCAATCGCTTGGGGCATTGCAAAGGCCTGCGCGGATGCAGGTGCGGAACTCGCACTCACCTGGCAGGGCGATGCGCTGAAGAAGCGCGTCGAGCCGCTCGCACAGGAACTCGGCGCCTTCATGGCCGGCCACTGTGACGTGACCGATCTCGAGACGATCGACGCCGTTTTTGCTTCGCTGGAAAAGCACTGGGGCAAGATCGACTTCGTCGTGCACGCCATTGCGTTTTCCGACAAGGACGAGCTGACGGGCCGTTACCTCGACACCAGCCGCGACAATTTCAACCGCACGATGGATATTTCCGTCTTCTCGCTGGCCGCCGTCGCCAAGCGTGCCGAGCCTGTCATGAATGATGGCGGCTCGATCATCACGCTCACCTATTACGGTGCCGAGAAGGTCATGCCGAACTACAACGTCATGGGCGTGGCCAAGGCCGCTCTCGAGGCCAGCGTGCGTTATCTCGCCGTCGACCTCGGCAATCGCGGCATCCGCGTCAACGCCGTTTCCGCTGGCCCGATCAAGACGCTTGCCGCTTCCGGCATCGGCGACTTCCGTTATATTCTCAAGTGGAACGAATATAATGCGCCGCTGAAGCGCACGGTTTCCATCGAGGAAGTCGGCAAGTCGGCACTTTACCTGCTGTCCGATCTTTCGACCGCGGTGACCGGTGAAATCCACCATGTCGATTCCGGTTATCACACCATCGGCATGAAGGCGGTGGATGCGCCTGACATTTCGGTGGTGAAGGACTGACCATCAGGGATGCTTGAAACAGGGGTATCGCCTTGCTCGTCTATGTGATCCGGCACGGACAAACGGACTGGAATGCGATACGCCGGCTTCAGGGCCAGAAAGACATTCCGCTCAACGATTTCGGCCGCCAGCAGGCGGTCGGCAATGGCAGACTGCTCGCCCATTTGCTCGGCGAGCAGGCCACGGATTTCGACTATGTGGCAAGCCCGCTCGGGCGCACGCGCGAAACCATGGAACTGATGCGCGGCGCGATGGGCCTCGACCCCCTTGCCTACCGCACCGACGACCGCCTGATCGAAGTTTCCTTCGGCGACTGGGAGGGGCAGACCCTGCCGGAACTCAAAAAAGAGTTTCCTGACCGGGTGAAGGCGCGCAAGGCCAACAAGTGGGATTTCATCCCCCCCGGCCAGGACGCCGAAAGCTATGAAATCCTCTCCTGGCGCATCGGCGCATGGCTCTCCTCCGTGGACAGGCCGACAGTCTGCGTCTGCCACGGCGGCGTCATCCGCTCGATCTTCCGGCTGGTGTCAGGCATGGACAAGGATGAGGCATCACGCACGCAAATCCCGCAGGACCGGATTTTGAAGGTTGAGATCGACCGGAATAGTGCGGAGTGGGTGTCGTGAGGGTCTACGGAGCATAACCCTCCGCACCGTCCTCCCTGATACGCTTTTATTTGGCTAAACGTCGCCACTCATTTCTTCTCCCCGCCGGGGAGAAGAAAGCTAGATGCACCCGCTCGTTTCACAACGGAGGTTTGGCACAAGGGCTGAGTAAGGGGCTGGTCTTACTCAACGACCTGAAGATCGTCGACCACGCGTTTCCCATCCACTTCCGTGTAGAAAACCACGACCTTCACGCCCGCCTTCAGGCCTTCAAAGTTGAACTCTTCCGGCACGCGATAGGTCTTGCCGTCGTTGAGCGTAATGCTCAGCCCGTTCGCATCGATCTTGCTGATCGTGCCTTCCACGTCGACGCTCTGGGCGAAGCTGTTGATGGGCATCAGCAGGTTGGCGGTGGCCAGAAGGGCGGCAATCATCATACGCATCGATCTAGCTTTCGTGGATTTGCGTGAAAACCTTACATGCATGAAGAATTGCCTTTCGAATGTGGCGGAAATTGCCCGCAACCATGACATTTTCGGCCCAATTGATGAACGGATTTGGGATCGTGTTCAAGCCGTTAGTGATTTTTACACCGCATTTCGCAGCAATATTGGAAAACTGCGGATTAGCGTGGAAAACGACGGCGCTTTTACATTTTCGTCATTTCGAAAAACATCTTCGCCCGGTGCGAATCGCCGCCCCCAACCTCAGTAATGTGCGTGCCACAGGGATGAGGGCAGAGAGCTGCCATAGCCCGCACCGCACTTATCCGGCCACTGAGAAAGAAAGGCTTTTGCCTTGCCCGGATTTTCCACTAAGACAAATTCGCTTGTTTCAAACGGCGCTGTCCACAGGCGCCCTGTTTTCCGGTTTTGAGAACTATGTCGCATAACAGCTTCGGTCATCTATTTCGCGTTACCACCTGGGGAGAAAGCCACGGGCCGGCACTCGGCTGCGTGGTGGACGGCTGCCCGCCCGGCCTGCGGTTTACCCTTGCCGAAGTGCAGCACTGGATGGACAAGCGCAAACCCGGCCAGAGCCGTTTCGTCACCCAGCGTCGCGAGGATGATATCGTCAAGGTTCTTTCCGGCGTGATGCTGGATGAGGACGGCGAGACGATGATAACGACGGGCACGCCGATTTCCATGCTGATCGAAAACACCGACCAGCGTTCCAAGGATTATGGCGAGATCGCCAAGCGATTCCGCCCCGGCCATGCGGATTTCACCTATGATCTGAAATACGGCATTCGCGACTATCGCGGCGGCGGGCGTTCTTCCGCGCGAGAGACGGCGGCGCGTGTCGCCGCCGGTGCGATCGCCCGCAAGGTGGTGCCAAGCCTCAATGTGCGCGGCGCGCTGGTGCAGATCGGCAAGCACAAGATCAACCGCGATAACTGGGATTGGAATCAGGTCGACCAGAACCCGTTCTTCTGCCCTGACGCCGCCATGGTGCCAGTCTGGGAGGATTATCTCGACGGCATCCGCAAAGCCGGCTCCTCCATCGGCGCGGTTGTCGAAGTGGTGGCGGAAGGCGTTCCCGCCGGCATCGGCGCTCCCATTTATGCCAAGCTCGATCAGGATATCGCCTCCAGCCTGATGTCGATCAACGCCGTCAAGGGCGTGGAAATCGGCGAGGGTTTCGCCTCGGCCGAGCTTTCCGGCGAGGAAAATGCCGACCAGATGCGCATGGGCAATGACGGCAAGCCGATCTTCCTGTCCAACCACGCCGGCGGCATTCTGGGCGGCATCGCGACCGGTGAGCCCGTCATCGCCCGCTTCGCCATCAAGCCCACCTCCTCCATTCTGACGGAGCGCCTGTCGATCGATACCGACGGCAATAATGTGGATGTGCGCACCAAGGGCCGCCACGACCCCTGCGTCGGCATTCGCGCGGTGCCGATTGGTGAGGCAATGGTGGCCTGCACCGTTGCCGACCATTATCTGAGGGATCGCGGCCAGACCGGCCGTTTGAAATAAGGGGGATCGTCATGGCCTATGACCAGAAACGCGTCGTGGACGCCATCCGCGCTTTCGAAGCCGGTGAAATCGTTGTCGTGACCGACGATGACGACCGCGAGAATGAAGGCGATCTGATCATTTCGGCGGTTCACTGCACGCCTGAAAAAATGGCGCTGATCGTGCGCCATACCTCGGGCATCGTCTGCGCGCCAATGCCGCGCGAGGAGGCCAAGCGGCTGAACCTCAACGCCATGGTGGCGGAAAATGACAGCGCCCATACGACGGCCTTCACCGTCAGCGTCGATTTCAAGCACGGCACAACGACGGGTATTTCCGCCGATGACCGCACACTGACGGTGCGCAATCTCGCCAATCCCAATGTCGGCGCTTCCGATTTCACCCGGCCGGGCCATATATTCCCGCTGATTTCCCGCGAGGGCGGCGTGTTGATGCGTTCCGGCCATACCGAAGCGGCGGTCGATCTCTGCCGTCTCGCCGGCCTGCCGCCCATCGGCGTCATCAGCGAACTGGTGAATGATGATGGCAGCGTGATGCGCGGTCCGCAGGTTCTGGATTTCGCCGACAAACACGGCATGAAACACGTTTCGGTCGCCGATCTCATCGCCTATCGCCAGCGTAAGGAAACGCTGGTGGAGATGGAATCCTCCTTCACCATCGAAACGCCCTTCGGGCCGGCCAAGGCGCAGACCTATTCCCTGCCCTGGGATCCGATGCAGCACATGGCGGTGATTTTCGGCGATATCCGCGATGGCATTGACATTCCCGTTCGCCTGCACCCCGAAAACGTCGCCGACGACGTTTTCGGCGACCGCCAGCCGGTGCGGCATTATATGCAGAAGATCGCCGAGGAAGGCCGCGGCGTCATCGTCTATCTGCGCGAAGGCTCCGTTGGCGTTGGCCAGGTTGCCGGACGCCGCAAGGCGCGTGACCCGGACGAAGCGCACGCCCAGGCCCGTTCGCGCGAAAACGAATGGCTGGAAATCGGTCTCGGCGCGCAGATCCTCAAGGATCTCGGCATCAGCTCCATCAAGCTGCTGACCACCCGCGAACGGCATTATGTCGGGCTTGAAGGCTTCGGCATCCAGATTTCGGCGACGGATATCTGCTGATTTTGGGGGTTTGCGAGAGCGCTTCGGTTGGTGTGCTCTCCGTCCGCTCGGCGTCATCCTCGGCCTTGTGCCGAGGATCCATCCCGCAGTTCCCGACGTGACATGCTTGAGATGTTCCAGACACATGGAGTCATGAGCACTGAAGCCATTGTTTCCGCGGCTTGTGGATCCTCGCCTCAAGGGCGAGGATGACGTCGGGTTTCGCGGCTAGCCACTACATTCGGGCACCACGAAAAGACCTTCATCCGTTCTCCCGCCAGCCCTCCAGATAATTCACGCTCTCCACCCCCGTAAATTTCGCGAGCCGCGCCAGTTCGGCGTCGAGCTTCTCCAGCCTACCCGCCGAGGCACGCACGCCCGGTTCCAGCCACAGGCGCCGAACATCCAGCGTACCGCGCTTGCGATCCGCCTTCATGTCGATGCGACCGATCATGCGGTCGCCCTCCAGAAGCGGGAAGACATAATAGCCATATTGCCTTTTCGGCTCCGGCACGAAGACCTCGATGCGGTAATAGAAGCCGAACAGCCGCTCCGTGCGGTTGCGGTCACGCAACAGCGGATCGAAGGGGCTGAGGACGCGGACGCGGGATGAGGGTTCCGGCACGTCGGTCAGGTCGGCGGTGAAACCGGCAAAGGCATAGGACGGGCGGGCAGTGTCGCCGTCACTTGCAAGAAGCGAAACCTCACAGAGTTCATCGCGATGGCTTTTGACCCAGTCCCTCGCCTCCTGCGGGGTGACGAGATCGAAAAAGGCGGCGATTTCGCCATGGGTGGCGAAACCCAGCCGTTTCAGCGCCTGCCGGCAGGCCCAGTCGACAAATTCCGCATGCTCCACCTCGGTTTCGTGATGCTCGCCGGGAATGACCCGTTCGGCGAGGTCATAGACCTTCTGGAAATTCACCCGACCGGCAATCGCCAGCTTGCCGGTGTGCCAGAGATATTCGAGCGCGGTCTTGGACGGATGCCAGTTCCACCAGCCGCCGGACTGGTGCCCTTCTTCCTTCAGCTCCCGCGCCAGAACCGGGCCGGTTGCCGCAATACGCTCCAGCGTTTCACCGAAAGCGGCGTCAAAACCCTCGCCGTGCCATTTGCGCCAGCGCTCCTGAATGATCGGCTCGCGGCGGCGGAAACGATGCTTCCAATAGGGATAAAATTCCGTCGGCACGATGGAAGCGTCATGTGTCCAGTGCTCGAACAGCGCGCGGTCCTTTTCCAAAAGCGTGGTCAGATGATCACGTCTGTAGGTCTGGTTGCGGGAAAAGATGATCTGATGGTGGGCGCGCTCCACCGTGCCGATGCTGTCCACCTGCACAAAACCGATATCGGTTATCAGCTGCAGCAGGTCGCTCTTGGAAAGCGCCTTGCCGGGCGGCGAGGAAAGCCCCTGCCGCGCCAGAAAAATTCGTCTTGCCGCTTCGTTTGAAACCTTGATCACCATGGGGCAGAAGGTATGACGGCTTTTTCAGGATTGCAATGTTCTTTTTTTGTTCCTTGTTTCACTTCTGTTGATGACGGGGTATAGAACCGGAAAACGAGCGCGAGGATGTAAGCTTGGAAATCCGTTTCGACGCCGCCGGTGTCGCTTTCGAGGGCCGGCAGGCCCTGCAGCCGCTGTCTCTGACATTGACGGAACGGCGTATCGGCGTGATCGGCCTCAATGGTTCCGGCAAGACCACCTTTGCCCGGCTGATCAACGGGCTGAACAAGCCGAGCGAGGGCAAGGTTGCGGTAAACGGTCTCGACACCGTGACGGACGCCAAGGCGGTCTTGCAGACGGTTGGGTTCATCTTCCAGAATCCGCAGAACCAGATCATCCTGCCGATCGTGCGCGACGATGTCGCCTTCGGGCTGAAACGGCTCGGTCTCGGCAAGGCGGAAACCGAAGCCCGGGTGAAGGCCGTTCTTGCCCGGCTCGGCATTTCCCATCTTGAGGAGAGACGCGCGCATGAGCTTTCCGGCGGGGAGCTGCAGCTTGCGGCGTTGGCAGCGCTTCTGGTTACCGAACCGCACATCCTTATTCTCGACGAACCGACCAACCAGCTTGATCTCAAAAACCGGGCTGTCGTGGAAAAGACCATGGTGACGCTGTCGCAGTCGCTCATCGTCATTACCCATGATTTGCCGCTGCTTGAAGGCTTCGACCGTGTGCTGGTTTTCCACGGCGGCGCGCTGATTGCGGACGCCGCGCCTGAAGAGGCCGTGGCGCAATATCTCGCTGCGGTGGCGCGATGAAATCGCTGCACGTTGAAGGCACGGGCTGGCTCTACCGCGTCTCGCCGCGCCTCAAGCTCCTGACGCTGATGAGCTTCAGCATCGCACTGTTTCTTACCCGCGATCTGTTGTTGCTGGGATGCGCCGTGGTTCTCGCGGCCGCCATCCTGCGCGAGACGCGGCTGCCCTTGCGGGATATCGGCCTGCGGCTGCGGCCGGTGATGCTGACCATCTTCCTCGTCGCGGCCTTCAGCTATCTTTTGCTCCCGGCCCATGATGCGACAGTCAATCTCTTGCGGCTGACGGCGCTGGCGCTGCTTGCGACCGCCGTCACCATCACCGTCAGCATCTCGCAGTTCATGGATGAGATCACGCTTGCCGCCTCCCCTCTCGAAAGGCTGGGGCTGGTCAAGGCTGCCGATATCGGGCTTGCGGTCGGGCTCGTCGTGCGGTTCGTGCCCGAGATCGTCAACCGGTATCATGCGGTGCGTGACGCACACCGGGCGCGTGGCCTGCCCGTGCGCATGGCAACCATCATCGTGCCACTCGTCATTATGACGTTGAAGGATGCCGATGCCATTGCCGACGCCATTGACGCGCGCGGTTTCAGAGGCCAAAGCTGACGGCCAGATAACCATCCGGAGTTTCCGAGCCATGACGACCCGCGACCTTGTGCTGATCTCGCTGTTTTCCGCCATCATCATCGCACTTGGGCTTCTGCCGCCGATCACGCTCGGTTTCGTTCCCGTGCCGATCACCGCGCAGTCGCTCGGCGTCATGCTGGCCGGTGTCGTGCTGGGTGCGAAGCGCGGCACGCTCGCGGTTCTGCTGACGATCCTGATTGCCGCCATCGGCCTGCCGGTCCTCTCGGGCGGACGCGGTGGTCTTTCGATTTTCACCACGCCGACGACGGGCTTCCTGATCGGCTGGATCGCGGCTGTCTTCGTCACCGGCACGCTCTCGGAAAAACTCGTCAATCGCAGCCAGTCCGCTCTGGCGCAGGGCATCGGTTTCTTCGTCGCCAGCCTCATCGGCGGCGTGGTCGTGCTTTATGCTTTCGGCATCACCTATCTGGCGCTGGTTGTCGGGCTTGGTTTCGAGAAGGCCTTCATGGGTTCGCTCGCCTTCATTCCCGGCGATGCGCTGAAGGCCGTGCTTGCCGCACTGGCCGGCCGTGCCGTGATGGCCGGTTATCCGCTTCTGCCGCAGCGCGCCTGAGCAAACTTTCTTCGGGAGGAAAAGCATGGCGACGCGTTTATACGAACACCCGATCTTCCTCGAGCACATCACGCCTTCCGGCCACCCCGAACGGCCGGACCGCCTGCGTTCGCTGAACATCGCACTCGAACATCCGAATTTCGAGCGGCTGGAGCGGAAAGAAGCGCCGCAGGCCAATGAGGATGCGGTGCTGCTGGCGCATCCGGAAGAGCATCTGCTTGCCGTCATGCGCCAGATCCCGCAAGAGGATGGCGAGATCAACCGCATCGAGGCGGATACCTATGCCTCACCGAAAAGCCTGCAGGCGGCGCTGACCGGCATCGGTGCGGCAATGGCTGCGGTGGATGACGTGTTTACCGGCGCTGCCGACAATGTCTTCGTCGCCGCCCGCCCGCCCGGCCACCATGCGGAAACCGCCAAGGCCATGGGTTTCTGTCTTTTCAACAATGTGGCCATCGCCGCCCGCCATGCCCAGAAAAAACATGGCGCAGAGCGCGTCGCCATCATCGACTGGGACGTGCATCACGGCAACGGCACGCAGGATATCTTCTGGAACGACACTTCCGTGCTGTTCTGTTCCACCCACCAGATGCCGCTTTACCCGTGGAGCGGCGACAAGAACGAAACCGGCGCGAAGAACAATATCGTCAACGCCCCGCTTTCGCCCAACACCGGCAGCGAACATTTCCGCGAGGCGTTCAAATCGCGGGTGCTGCCGGCGATTGCCGATTTTTCGCCTGATCTCATCCTCATCTCCGCCGGTTTCGACGCGCACCACCGCGATCCGCTGGCGCAGATCAATCTGGTGGGAGAGGATTTCGACTGGGCCACGGGCCGGCTTCTGGAAATGGCCGATAAATACACATCGAACCGGGTCGTCAGCCTGCTTGAAGGTGGTTATGATCTGGAAGGGCTGGCGGAATCGGCAGCCATGCATATTTTGAGAATGATGAAGGGTTGAACATGACGGAAAATGCCAACACAGCCGATGTCAGCGGTTATTCCTTCGAAAAAGCCGTCGCCGAGCTGGAAAGCATTGTCGCACGCCTGGAACGCGGAGACGTGGCGCTGGACGAATCAATCGCCATCTATGAGCGTGGCGAAGCCCTGAAGAAGCATTGCGAGACGCTGTTGAACGCTGCCGAAAAGCGAATCGAGAAAATCCGTCTCGATCGTGCGGGCAAGCCGCAGGGTGTGGAGCCGCTCGACGGGGAATGACTGCATTTAGCGGGAGCGTTTGGACGTGATTCGATAAGGTAGCCACCTCCCGATTCAAACACGCGACGTCATCCTCGGGCTTGTCCCGAGGATCTGCGATGCATTGATTTTATTGACGTGTTTAGATCCTCGGGACAAGCCCCGGGGGTGACGGAGGAGAGGTTTGAGAACTTTCCCCGGCCGTAAGGTGTTCTCACAATGTCGTGTTAACAAGGATCGTTGACGCTGCGTTCGATATCGCGATGCTCCCCTCCCCCTCGGTTATGCTAAACTCCCGCCAGACGATACGAGGAGCTTGCGATGTCCTTCTTTCCCGGCAACGATCCCGTCGCGGGTGATGCTTTTGCCTGCGATGCCATCGAAAACCTGATCATTCCCCGAACCAGCGATATTGGCGGCTTTGCCGTGCGCCGCGCCCTGCCGACCCGGCAGAGGCGGCTTGTGGGGCCGTTCATCTTTTTCGATCGCATGGGCCCGGCGATCCTGAAGGCGGGTGAGGCGCTCGACGTCAAGCCGCATCCGCATATCGGGCTTTCCACCGTTACCTATCTGTTCGACGGCGAAATCAAGCACCGGGACAGTCTCGGCACCGAACTCGTCATCCGCCCCGGCGACATCAACCTGATGACGGCGGGGCGTGGTATCGTGCATTCGGAACGCACGCCGGAAAATCTGCGTGGCCATCCGCTTTCCATGTCCGGCCTGCAGACCTGGCTTGCCCTGCCAGACAACATGGAAGAAATCGCCCCCGCCTTTGCCCACACCGCGAAAGAAGACATGCCGCTGATCGACCTCAAGGGCGCGACAGGCCGGGTGGTGATCGGCGAATTCGAAGGCCTCACCTCCCCGGTTTCTTCCTTTACAGATACGCTTTATGTCGATCTTTCGCTGGAGCCGGGGGTAAAATTCCCCTTCTCTGCCGATCATGAGGAGCGGGCGATCTATATTCTGTCCGGTTCGCTGGATGTTGCCGGTGATATTTTCGCCGCCGATCAACTGCTCGTCTTCCGGCCCGGCGACGACATCACGTTGCAGGCCGGCAGCAATGGCTGTCACATCATGATCTTCGGCGGGGCGGCGCTGAATGAGCGCCGTTACATCTGGTGGAACTTCGTTTCGTCATCAAAAGAACGCATAGAGCAGGCCAAACAGGAGTGGAGAACCGGACGCTTCGACATCGTTCCCGGCGACGAAGAAGAGTTTGTCCCTTTGCCGGAAGGTTGAAATTCTATAGAAGTGTACGACATGCAGGGCTGCACCGTCGGCTTTCGACATGAAAGACGCTCTGGCACGCCCTGCTGACGACAAGAAAAGGCCGAACGATTGACCGGAATGCCACAGACACCATTGCTCGACCGGGTGAATTTTCCCTCCGATCTCAAGGAGATCGATGATCGCGACCTGCCGGAACTGGCGCGGGAACTGCGCGACGAGATGATTGACGCCGTGTCGAAGACCGGTGGCCATCTGGGTGCCGGCCTTGGCGTGGTGGAACTGACGATTGCCATCCATAAGGTGTTCAACACGCCCGAGGACCGGCTGATCTTCGATGTCGGCCATCAATGTTATCCGCACAAGATCCTGACCGGCCGGCGGGATCGCATCCGCACGCTGCGGCAGGAAGGCGGGCTTTCCGGTTTCACCCGGCGGGCCGAAAGTGACTATGACGACTTCGGCGCCGGCCATTCCTCCACCTCCATTTCCGCCGGTCTCGGCATGGCGGTGGCGGCGGGTCTTGATGGCAGCGACCGCAAGGTCGTAGCCATCATCGGCGACGGCTCGATGTCGGCGGGCATGGCGTTTGAGGCATTGAACAACGCCGGCGCGCTCGATGCCCGGCTGATCGTCATCCTCAACGACAACGATATGTCGATTGCGCCGCCGACGGGCGCGATGAGCGCTTATCTGGCACGCCTCGCCTCCGGCCGCACCTATATGGGCTTCCGCGATTTCGGCAAGAAACTGACGGCCTATCTCGGCAAGACCATCGACCGCGCCATTACCCGCGCCGTGACCCATGCGCGCGGTTATGTGACCGGCGGCACGCTGTTCGAGGAGCTTGGCTTCTATCACATCGGCCCGATCGACGGTCATTCCTTCGATCACCTCCTGCCGGTGCTGCGCAATGTGCGCGACAACCAGAAAGGCCCCGTCCTCATCCATGTGGTGACGCAGAAGGGCAAGGGTTACGCGCCGGCGGAAGCCGCAGCCGACAAATATCACGGCGTCAACAAGTTCGACGTCATCACCGGCGCGCAGGCGAAAGCCAAGCCGAATGCGCCGAGCTATACCAGCGTCTTTGCCGAGGCCCTGATCCAGGAAGCGACGCTCGACGAAAAGATCATCGGTGTGACGGCTGCCATGCCGAACGGCACGGGCCTCGACAAGATGGCCGAGCTTTTCCCGTCTCGCACCTTCGATGTCGGCATTGCCGAGCAGCATGCCGTCACCTTTGCGGCGGGGCTTGCGGCTGACGGTTACAAGCCGTTCTGCGCGCTTTATTCCACCTTCCTGCAACGCGGTTACGACCAGCTGGTGCATGATGTGGCCATCCAGAGCCTGCCCGTGCGTTTCCCCATCGACCGCGCCGGTTTCGTCGGTGCTGACGGGCCGACCCATGCCGGTTCCTTCGACACGACTTTCCTCGCCACCCTGCCCGGCATGGTGGTGATGGCGGCCTCGGATGAGGCGGAGCTGAAACATATGGTGCGCACGGCAGCGGCCTATGATGAAGGCCCGATTTCCTTCCGTTACCCGCGCGGTGAAGGCGTGGGCGTCGAGATGCCCGCGCGTGGTGAGATTCTCCAGATAGGCAAGGGTCGCATCATCAAGGAAGGCACCAAGGTCGCGCTGCTCTCCTTCGGCACGCGGCTGGCGGAATGCCTGGCGGCGGCTGAAGACCTCGAAGCGGCCGGACTTTCGACCACGGTTGCCGATGCGCGCTTCGCCAAGCCGCTTGATCTCGACCTCATCCGCCAGCTGGCCAGCCATCACGAGGTTCTGGTGACGATCGAGGAAGGCTCCGTCGGCGGTTTCGGCGCGCATGTGCTGCATTTCATGGCCAGCGCCGGCCTGCTCGACCATGGCCCGAAGGTCCGGACGCTGACCCTGCCCGACCAGTGGGTGGAGCAGGCCAAGCCCGAAACCATGTATGCCAATGCCGGCCTTGACCGGGCCGGCATCGTTTCCACCGTGTTTAATGCGCTCGGCCAGCGTCAGGCCGGCGTCGGTTTCGCCGGCTGACACGATTGCCGGGACAGGAGGCGGGACCATCCCGCCTCTTTCTCAGGATGCCGCGCCATCGAGAAAACCGACGACATTTTCGATCCGTCCCTCGGTATTCAGGCTGACAACATCGGTTCCGCCAGCGACATCGTCCCCATCAGGCGAAATGAGCCGCCATGAGAAACGGGTGAAGTTGCCGTGGCCATCCGGGGTGCCAGCAAGAACGAAACGATATCCCGGAAATTTCTGCCGCGCCGCCTCGATCATCGCGGCAATCCCCTGCTGGCCTTCGCCCTGCATCAGCGGATCGACGTAGCGCGTATTTTCTGCCCATGCCTGACCGACGAGATGCCTGCGGCGTTCATTGTCCTCTTCGTTCCAGGCTGCGAGATAGGTCTGGGCGATTGTGAGATGTTGCGTCATGATTGCGCTCCTTCTGGTTGACGGCCCAAACATGCCGACGGTCGGGAAGCGGAACAATTACCTCGGAGGTAATCGCATTGCCGATATGTTCTGCTAGGCTGCGGGGCATGACACATCATCGAGAACATGTCGGCCAGGTGCTGAAGGAATGGCGTGCCCGCCGCAGGTTGAGCCAGCTCGATCTGGCGGTGGAGGCGGGCATATCGGCGCGGCATCTGAGCTTTGTGGAAAGCGGGCGTTCATCCCCCAGCCGCGAGATGCTCGCGAAACTGGCGGAGCAGCTTTCCATGCCCGCCCGCGCCGCCAACCGGCTGATGCTGGCGGCGGGTTATGCGCCTGTTCATTCCGAACGCTCGCTGGATGCGCCCGACATGGCGGCGGCCCGGCAGGCCGTCGAAACCGTGGTACAGGGCCACATGCCCTTCCCCGCCCTTGCCGTCGACCGGCACTGGAACGTCGTTCTCGCCAATGAGGCGATCACGTCGCTTCTGGCCGGTGTTTCCGAAGAGCTGCTTCGCCCGCCGCTCAACGCACTGAGGCTTAGCCTGCACCCGCAGGGTTTGAGTTCGCGCATCGTCAACCTCGCCGAATGGCGGCATCACCTGCTGGATCGCCTGCGCCGTCAGGTCGAGGAAACGGGAGACGAGATGCTTTGCCACTTGCATGCGGAGCTTTCGGCCTATCCCGCGCCGAAGGCCTCACCCCATGCCGCCGGGGCCGATCCACTGGCCATACCGCTGCAACTGCGCGATCCGGCCTCGGGCGCCGTTCTGAGTTTCATCTCCACCACCACGGTTTTCGGAACCGCAACCGATGTCACGCTGTCCGAACTGGTGCTGGAATGTTTCTACCCCGCCGATGCGACAACCCGCGCCGCCCTGATGCCAGGCACAAAGGAGTAAGACCCCGTGCACACCACCTATCTCCTCGGCTTTCAGGTCCGCCCCGGCCAGCGCGAGCGCTTTCTTGAATTGCTGAATGCGCTTCTCGACGCCATGCGGCACGAAAAGACCTTCGTGAATGCCACCCTGCATCGGGACGGCGAAAACGAGAACCGCTTCCTGCTGCATGAGACCTGGAGCGACCATCAGGACGTGCTCGATGTCCAGATTCACCGCCCCTATCGTCAGGCATGGCACGATGCCTTGCCCGAGCTTCTGGAAGCCCCACGGGATATCTCCGTCTGGCATCCCATGCGGGCCGATCACGCTGCATAGGCAGAGGAACAGACAAGCCCCGCGCAGACGGCGCGGGGTCAGAAGTCCGGTTCAGACCTCCTTATAGCCCCAATCCATCGCAGCGAGCGTTTATTTCCGGAACGCCTGAGTTTTCAAGACAACATCCGCGGTTCGCTCAATTTGAACCACGCCTTGGCAATCTTTCCGTTTTCAACTTCATAGATGCAGACAACGTCGATCTCTCCCCTGCCTTCGGGGAAGTTCCGCGTGACCGTCTCGTGGTCGATGACGACATTCCCGACAGTAATGCGTGTCAGCAATTTTCCATGCAGATCAGGTTCCTTGAAGCGCTCGATGTGGCGCGCCCGGATCTCTGCAGCACTTCCTGCCAGAAGCGTCGCCGGAAAGGCGTAATACTGACAATCATCCGCCCACCAGCCCATGAATGCATCGATGTCGCGGGCGTTGTAAGCCTCGAGCTGTTTTTGCACCGGCAGTTCAATTTCACTCTTCAAAACGTACCTCTTCAGAAAATCATTGTGGCGACATGGGTTTTTAAATGAGCGAATGTCCCGCATCCGCCAGCAGACCGCGTGTTTTTTCGAGATCGTGCGATTTCACCAGCAGGTGGTCTCCATCAAAGGTCGAAACCACAAATATTCCAATCCCGTTGGTCGACAAAGGCGCGATGACCGACAGGACGATGCCCGTCTCATCAAATGCAAATGGCCCCTGAAACTTGAAACACGACCAGCCGGCATCAACCCGCACATCCTGCGGTATGCGATCTTCCCGGCAAACGATGGAAAGTTCGTCATCGGTTCGGCTGATGCTGACAAATCCGCCGCCGTCGGCCCACGCCGGAATGGGATCAGACGCCTGAAGCCGCGCCACCCCGTATGAGCCATCCAAAACCTGCAATTTAACGCGCGGCGCCATGTGGACATTCCCTTTCCTGAAAATCGCTCAAAGCCTGATGGCCGTTTCCTCTTTCGCCGTCTTGATGACGACCATGGTGAAGAAGCGTGCGACATTGTGCTGATCCCGGAACAGCCTGTCGCACAGGGCATCGAATTCCTCCATGTCACGCAGGCGCAGCATCAGCACGACATCGCTTGCACCTGTCACGGCATAGGCATGCGACACGGCCTCCTCGGCAATGGCAATATCCAGAAAGCGGCGCATATGCTGCTCGCCATGCAGTTTCAGCTCCACCGTCACCAGCGCCTTGATCACGCGCCCGGCCTTTGCGGGGTTGAGGATCGCGACGATACGGTCAATCACCCCCGATTTGCGCAGCCGTTGCAGGCGGCGCAGGCAGCTGGAAGGAGACAGCCCCACCTCATCGGCCATATCCACATTGGTGCGCGATGCATCGCCCTGCAAAAGGTTCAGAAGTTTCCGGTCGATCCGATCCATGCCGTCAGCATATCTCTCGCGGATGGATTTGCAATAAAATTGCATGAAGTTGCAATCTTTGACCATAAATGCGAATGGGTTCGGCCTAGAGGATGAGGACAACCTTCGAGGAGCCTCACATGCCCATTTTCGTCACCATCTGGCAGAAAACCCGGGAAACGCTTGATATCTACTGGGTGCTGGTGCGGATCACTGTTCCTATCGCGATCCTGACCGAGCTATTGTCGAGAATGGGTGCGATCGAGGCGGTGGCGCCGGCCTTCGCGCCTGTCATGAACATCATTGGGCTGCCGCCGGAGCTTGGTCTCGCTTGGCTGACAGCGATGCTGGTCGGCATCTGGGGCGCCGTGCCGCTTATCTTCACACTCGTTCCCGCCTCCTCGCTCAGTGGAGCGGATATCACGGTCTTTTCGGCGCTTATCCTCTTCGCGCACGGCCTGCCCATCGAGCAGAAGATCATCGAAAAGGCAGGACCCGGCATGCTCGTCACCACGGCGCTGCGCATCGGTGGCGGATTGCTCTATGCCTTCCTCCTGCATCAGGTTCTGGAAGCAACGGGGTGGTTGTCTGCGCCGGTGAACCCTGCCTGGATCGCCATGAGCGCCACGCCGGAATGGGCGGACTATCTTCTGGGTCTCGGTAAAACCATGATCTGGATGTTCGTCATCCTTCTCGTGCTGTCCCTCGGCCTCGAAATACTCAGGCTGACCGGGCTTCTGGCACTGATGATGAAGGCGCTTTCGCCCCTTTTGCGGCTTGCCGGCATTCGCGGCGAGGCCGAACATCTCACCGCCATCGGGTTGTTTCTGGGAATTTCCTATGGCGCGGGTTTTCTGATCCGCGAAGCGCAATCAGGAGCGATCTCACCACGTCAGGTGTTTCTATCCTGTGTGTTCATGGGTTTCGCCCATAGCGTGATCGAAGACACACTTGTGGTGATGTCGCTGGGGGCCGATGTTTATGGCGTTCTGGTCGGACGGCTGGTTTTCGCCATCGCGGCAACCGCCGTCATTGCCGCCCTGCTTCACCGCCTGTCCGACGAGGTGTTTTTCCAGCGGATGTTCAGGCTACAGGGCACCTAGGCGGCGCTACCCGTCTGAAGCAGCCGATGTAAAAAGGGGGCCTTTCGGCCCCCGATTTTTGTATCCAATCCGGAAAATCCGGCTCAGAACTCCGTCCAGTCCTGATCTTTCGCAGCCGGTGCTTCCGCAGCGCCACCGAAGGCGCGGGCGAGGCTCTGGCCAAGCGCCCGGGCCGGCGAAGCCACCGGTCTTGCGGTTGCGGAGGCCGATTTTACCGGAGCCTTGCGGGCCGGTGCAGCCGGTGCCGGCTGGAAGGCAGGCTTGGCCGAAGACTGGCGCGGTGCAGAATATCCACCGGCACTCGCAACGGCAGCGCGTGCGCCGCCCACCCGGAACTGGCCAAGCAGGCTATTCAGCGCTTCCGCCTCACGGGCAAGCGAATGGCTGGCGGCGGTCTGCTGTTCCACCATGGCGGCATTCTGCTGCGTGCCCTGATCCATGGTGTTCACGGCCGTGTTGATTTCCTGCAGGCCCGTCGCCTGTTCGCGTGACGCGACGACGATGGCGCTGACATGGGCGTTGATCTCTTCGACTTCCGAAACGATGAGTTCCAGCGCCTTGCCGGTCTCGTCGACAAGATTGACGCCGTTTTCGACCTGCTGGCTGGAAGCGCCGATCAGCGTCTTGATTTCCTTGGCGGCATTGGCCGAACGCTGGGCAAGTTCGCGGACTTCCTGCGCCACCACCGCAAAGCCCTTGCCGGCATCACCGGCGCGGGCGGCTTCCACGCCGGCGTTCAGCGCCAGCAGGTTGGTCTGGAAGGCGATATCGTCGATGACACCGATGATATTGCCGATTTCGCCCGAGGACTTTTCGATCTCGCGCATGGCGGCAACCGCCCTGCGAACGACAACGCCGGATTTTTCCGCGCCGGCGCGGGCGCGCTGGACCAGATTGCCGGCATCTTCCGCGCCGCGCGCACTGTCACGCACCGTGGTGGTGACTTCTTCCAGAGCGGCGGCGGTTTCCTCGATGGAGGCCGCCTGCTGTTCGGTGCGGCGCGACAGATCGTCGGCGGCGGAAAGCATTTCCGAAGCACCGGCATTGATCGCAGCCGCGTTCTCGCCGACCGTGCGCAGGGCCTGCTGCAGCTTTTCAACCGCGCTGTTGAAATCGATACGGATGGGATCGATGGCCGGGACGAAGGGCGTTTCGATACGGTAGGCCAGATCGCCATCCGCAAGTGCGGCCAGACCCTTGCCCAGCTCGTCGCGTGCGAAGGCGTTGGCGGCTTCGTCCCTGGCCTTTTCTTCCTCGTTGTGGCGGCGTTCGGTTTCGGTGGCCGAACGCATACGCTCGGTCTCGCCGGCAAGGCGGGATTTTTCCAGCCCGGCCTGCTTGAAGACCAGAACGGCCTTCGCCATCTTGCCGACTTCATCACCGCGATCGACGGCCGGAACTTCCGTGGTCATGTCGCCATCGGCAAGCCGGCTCATTGCCGCCGTCATGCCGACGATCGGCGTGACGATCGAGCGCGACAGCGCCCAGATGAGCACAACGGCGAGCAGACCGGCAACGGCGCCGCCACCCAGAAGGGCGTATTTGAGATTGAGCGCCGCCGCCTGCTGTTCTACCGCGTAAGCGGTGGACAGGCCGTTCAGCTGTTCCTTGATCTTGGCGGCGGAAGCACGAAAGCCGTCAAGCTGACCCTTGGCCTGATTGCGGCCGATCTCGATGATTTCGGAAATCGGCGCTTCCGTGGTCTTGCGGGCGGCGATCTGCGGTTCCGCCAGTTCCTTGAAGAACACGGTGGCGGATTTCTGCATGTCGTCGATGGAGTTGAGGATATCCGGCTGGCCGGCGGCAAGCGCACGGGCTTCGTCGAGCTTCTTCAGCATCAGGTCGCGCTGGGCGAAAACGTCATTATAGGTGCTGTCGCTGCGAAACAGCAGGAAACCGCGCTGGTTGACGGCCTGCTCCAGCATGGCGGCCGTCGCACCATCCACCGCCTGGATGATATCCTTGGTCCGGTTGTTGTCGATCGCAACGCGCTCGCTTCCCAGCGTCTGCCAGAATACGACCGCGGAGGCGAGCAGACACACGCTCATCAATGCACAAAAGGTGACTATGAGCTTTATGTTGATAGGGAAGTTTTTCAGCGACATCGCAAACTCTCTCGGCGACCCGATGCCTCGGAGCAAGCGTCTGCGCTGCAACGGTCGCAATTTTGTGGATTGGAGGAGATGCCGTCATGGCAGGTTCCGGTGGCCGCACGGGCCTTGCGCACAAAGTGCAATACAAGCCTTTATATTGGATTAATCGAACATTCTGACTTTGCGGTGCAATGTAACCTTGCCCGGCGGCAGCGGCATTCCGGGCCATTCCAGCGATAAATCGCTTGCATCGGCGGGGTTTGACGGTCATTGAACGGGACCATGTCCAAAACATCTGAAAATGAACGGCTTGACCAGCTTCTTGTGTCGCTCGGCCACTTTGCCAGCCGCTCGCGTGCGCGCGACGCGATTGCGCGCGGCACCGTGAGCGTCAACGGCAAGACCGTCACCAAACCGAGCCAGACCGTTGCCGGCAATGCGCAGATCGCCATCAGCGACCCGGCACAGGCCTATGTTTCCCGCGCGGCGCTCAAGCTCGTGGCGGCGCTCGATCATTTCCGGCTCGATCCATCGGGTCATGACTGTCTCGACGTCGGCGCTTCCACAGGCGGTTTTACCGAGGTGCTGCTGGAGCGTGGCGCCGAACACGTCACCGCCATCGATGTCGGACACGGGCAGATGCATGCCAGGATCGAGAACGATCCGCGCGTGACCAATCTGGAAGGGCTGAATGCCCGTTTCCTGACGGCCGAGGACATCGATGACCGGGCGATCGGCTTCATCGTTTCCGACGTGTCCTTCATTTCGCTGAAGCTCGCACTTGCCCCCGCACTTGAGCTTGCGGAACCGGGCGCTCTTGCCGTTCTGCTGGTCAAGCCGCAATTCGAGGCGGGCCGCGATGCCATCAGCAAGGCCGGGCTTCTGAAGGAGCCGGAAACGGCGCCCGCCGTGGCCGCCGAGCTGGAACGCTGGCTGACCGAGGACATGGGCTGGAAAAGCCTCGGCCTCATTCCCTCGCCGATTTCCGGCGGCGACGGCAATATCGAATTTCTTCTCGGAGGCGAAAAGCCATGAGCACACAGACCGTCACCATCAAGAGCCTCGGCGCGCAGGGCGATGGCATCGCGCACTGTCCCGACGGTCCGGTCTATGTGCCCTTCACGCTGCCTGGCGAGACGGTCGCCATCGCCAGGGTGAAGGATCACGGCACCGTCATGTCGATAACGGAAGCCTCGGCGGAGCGCCGTGAACCCGCCTGCCGCCACTTCGGCCCCGAGGGCAGGAACGGCACCTGCGGCGGCTGTTCGCTACAGCATCTTTCCGATCAGCCTTACCATGCCTACAAGCGGGAGCTGGTGGTTTCGGCGCTGAAATCGAAGGGGCTGACGCCTGATGTGGACGACCTCGTCATCTGTCGCCCCGGCGAGCGCCGCCGCGCGGTGTTTGCCGCCCGCAAGACGGAAAAGGGCCTGCTGCTCGGTTTCAGCCAGGCGAACAGCCATCACATCGTCGCCATCGAGGAATGTCCCGTCACCTCGCCCGGCATCGTCTCGCGGCTCGATGCCATCCGCGCCATCGGGCTTTCGATGGTGGCGAATGCCGAGCCGTTCCGGATGACCGTTCTCGAAACGCTTTCCGGTCTGGATATTTCCGTCGAGGGTATCAAGTCGGTCAACGACAGGCAGCGGCGGGCGCTGACGGAAACGGTGCTTGCCATGCGCGGTATCGCGCGTGTCTCGCTGTCAGGTGAAATCCTGATCGAACCGCAAAAGCCGATCATCGAATTCGGCGGCGTTCCGGTCTCGCCGCCCGCCGGCGGTTTCACGCAGGCGACGAAACAGGCCGAGGACGCCATGGCGGAACTGGTGCTTGCCCATATCGGCAAATCCAAACGCATTGCGGACCTGTTCTGCGGTTCAGGTACATTTGCGCTGAGACTGGCGCGCATCGGCAAGGTGCATGCGGTGGAAGCCGAAGACAAGGCGCTGAAGGCCTTGGATTTCGCCGCCCGCAATACGCAGGGCCTGAAACCGGTCAGCGTCGAAAAACGCGATCTTTTCCGCCGGCCGCTGATGGTCAGCGAATTGAAGAATTACGACGCCGTCGTGTTCGACCCGCCGCGCGCCGGTGCGGAATTCCAGTGCAAGGAGCTTGCCCGCAGCGCGGTGAAGAAAATCGTTGCTGTCAGCTGCAATCCGCTGACGCTGGCGCGCGATCTCGCCATTCTTACGGAGGGCGGCTATCGCATCACCCGCGTCACACCGGTCGACCAGTTCCTGTGGTCGCCGCATGTGGAAGCGGTGGCGGTGCTGGAGAAATAATCAGGAAATAATCACCAGGCCGTATCGACCGTGCCGTTGCCAACAACACCCGAGCAGCGGCAGGCACCACCAACCCGGCCCTGCTCGATCGGGCAGATATAGGGTCGGCGGCGATTGGCGCTTTCCGGCGGGGTGATGACGCAGACGAAGCGCGCGCGGCGCTGGTGGCTGCGGCTGCTGCCGGAATTATAGTTCGGGCTGTCGTCATCGCTTGACTGCGCCAGAATGATGTTGCTGCTCGAAACCGGCAAGCGTGTGATCGCTGCCGCCTCTGCAACAGTTGCGGCGGAGAGAAAGACGGACAGGGCGAAAACGAGGTGACGCATGCGGGTGGCCTTCGGACGGAGAGTCTGTGCGATCCGTTTTGCCGGACCGGTTTGATGGACGATATATAATCCGTATTCAAAAGCACAGAGGCTTCCAAACTCCACGATGCCGCTCGTTTCTTCCCCCCGCCGGGAGAAGGTGGCCCGAAGGGTCGGATGAGGGGGTAACGTTGCCGGATTTCGGGGAGCTTGCCCCCTCATCCCGCTGCCGAGGACTTCTCCCCGGCGGAGAGAAGAAACAAGTGGCGGGCTTCCCGATTCCCGCACTCAACGGCGCATGAATGCCTCGAAGGCGGCGCGCGCTTCGGCACTTTGCAGCTGCGCGATGAAATGGCGGCCTTCCTCTTCGATGCGGGCGAGAATATCGGCCGGGTTACCGCGCACCAGATCGCGGGCGATCTTCAGCGCCTGCTGCGGTTTGGTCGCGAGCCGGGTGGCGAGCGCCAGCGTTTCGCTCTCCACATGCTCGGGGGCGACGACTTTCCAGATCAGGCCGGCCTGCACTGCCTGCTCAGCCGAGAATCCCTCACCCATGGCAAGCAGCGCAAAAGCGCGCTGGTGACCGGCAAGCTTCGGCACGAGCAGGCTGGAGGCCGCTTCCGGCACCAGTGCCAGGTCCACGAACGGCGTCTTGAACAGGCTGCGTGTGGAGGCGACCGTCAGGTCGCAATGCAGGTTCAGTGTCGTGCCGATGCCGATGGCGAGCCCGTCCACGCCGGATACCAGCGGCTTGTCGAAGGCGACGAGCGCTTTGAGAAGCTCGAGCGCGGCGAGCTTGCCCTTCCCGCCCGACATGGCGAAGGCAAGGAAATCGGCCATGTCGTTACCGGCGGAAAAGCAGCCTTCCGTGCCGAGAAAGGCAACGACGCGAATCTCCGGGTCGTCATTGGCGGCGTGGAGAGCGTCTGCCATGCGCAGATACATGGCATCGGTGATCGCGTTTTTCTTGTCCGGCCGGTTGAAGCGGATGGTCAGGACATCAGGCGCATGGCCGACGCGCTCGACGAGAATGTGTTCGTCCGACATCTGAAGCTCCTCAAGCCAATAAGGTGCGGGCGGCGGCAAGGCTTGCCGCGCCTGATATAACGCGATCCTTCAGCGCCGCCGTTTCCGCCAGCAGGTTTTCCGCCGCGAAACGGCAAAGGGCTGCGCGGTGCCCGCCCCTGCCATCATCGACGGCGGCCAATGCGCCCTTGGCGAGATAGGCGCCGGTGAGCGCCAGACCGAAGAGACGTTGATAGGGGGTAGCACCCGCGAGTGCGGTTTCGGTTTCGCCGGCCTTGATACGGTCCAGCAGCCAGTCGGTTGTCGTTTCCAGATCGTTGAGGCTGGCTTCGAGATAAGGGGCGGTCTCGCCCAGATCGTCACGGTTCGAAGCGCCTGTGCGGACGGCAATCTCACGCAATTCGCTGATGAAACCGCGCACCTGCGCCCCCTCGGAAAGCGGCAGCTTGCGCAGCACCAGATCGATGGCCTGAATGCCGTTGGTGCCTTCATAGATCGGCGCGATACGGGCATCACGCAGATAACGCGCCGCGCCGGTTTCCTCGATGAAGCCCATGCCGCCATGCACCTGAATGCCCATGGAGGCGACATCGACGCCGGCATCGGTGGAGAAGGATTTGGCGATCGGCGTCAAAAGGGCAGCGCGCTCCTGCCAGTGAGCGCGCCGGGAGGCGTCTTCGCTCGCATGCGCCATATCGATGGCATGGGCACAGCTGAAGGAAATCGCCCGCGATCCTTGCGTCAGCGCCTTCATCGTCAGAAGCGTTCTGGCGATGTCAGGATGTTCGATGATCGGGCTCATGCCGGAACCCTGCCAGCCGGGCGCCTTGCCCTGCGTGCGTTCTTTCGCGTATTCGATCGCCTTCTGGGTCGCCGCTTCGCAGATCGCCACACCCTGCATGCCGACGGCAAGGCGGGCATTGTTCATCATGGTGAACATGCAGGCGAGACCCTTGTTCTCCTCACCGACCAGCCAGCCGAGAGCGCCCTTCTCTTCCCCGAATTTGCCGTCGCCGAAGATCATGGTGCAGGTGGGCGAACCGTGAATGCCGAGCTTGTGTTCCAGCGAATGGCAGAACAGATCGTTGCGGCTGCCGGGCGCGCCGTTCTCATCAGGCAGGAATTTCGGCACGAGGAATAGCGAGATGCCGCGCGTACCGGCCGGCGCATCCGGCAGGCGGGCAAGAACAAGGTGGATGATGTTGTCAGCCGCGTCGTGTTCGCCCCAGGTGATGAAAATCTTCTGGCCGAAGATACGATAGGTGCCGTCGCCATTGCGCTCCGCCCGGGTCTTCAGGACACCAAGGTCCGAACCCGCATGCGGCTCGGTGAGGTTCATGGTGCCGGTCCATTCGCCGGAGACGAGTTTCGGCAGATAGGTGCGCTTGAGGTCATCGCTGCCGTGGGCGACAAGGGCTTCCACCGCGCCCATGGTCAGCGTCGGCGCCAGCGCAAACGCCATGGAGCCGGAATTCCACATTTCGAGTGCGGCGACATTCAGCATATGCGGCAGGTTCTGGCCACCGAACTCTTCCGGCGCCGTCAGGCTGTTCCAGCCCGCTTCCGCCCAGCGGCGGTAGAGATCGGCCCAGCCATCCGGTGTCGTGACCTTGCCGTCGGCAAGCTTCGCGCCCTGGCGGTCGCCGATATCGGCCAGCGGCGCGACCTCTGCGGTGGCGAAACGGCCGGCTTCGTGCAGAATGGCATCGACCAGATCTTCCCCAAGGTCTCCCAGCGCACCCTTTGACAGCGCGTCTTCAAGACCCGCTACGTGTTTGAGTGTAAAGGCGATATCATCCACCGGCGCGCTATACATGCTGCCTCCTCCCGAAGCTCTGGCATCTTGCTACTGCCTTCGGGCTAAATGATTTTTACGTAAACGTCAATTTGAAAATTCCCGTCATTTCAGCGGGATTGTTATAAAACTGTCATATGAATTTGCTCAGCATGCGCTGAAAGGCGCCTCGCCGCCGCCGCTCCCACACCGGAACGACGGACGCCTCCCCCTCCCATCCAGCCGGTCAGGACTGCCACGATGGATCTCGTAACGCCCGTTATTCCCGGCCTTGTCTGGGCCTATCAATTCCACCCCGGTGCAGCCCCCTGCCGGCGGCTCGCGCCCGATGCCGGCTTTCAAGAAATGGCGGAGTGCGAAGGCTTCTTCTGGCTGCACCTCAACCTCGCCGATCAGCGCGTGGCGGGCTTTCTCGAAACCATCGACGGGCTCGATCCGGCAGCGCGCGCAAGCCTCACCACCCATGAGACGCATCCGTCCATCGTGGTCGATGAAAAATCGCTCTATGGCACATTGGTGGATTTCCAGCGGGAATTCGACAAGGAAACACGCGATTTCGGCTGGCTGCATTTTGCGGTCAGCGACCGCTTCATCATCACCACCCGCCTGCAGCCGCTGCATTCGGTGGACCGGCTGAAGGCGGCAGTGGACAAGAACTCCAACCGCTACCTCACGCCGTCCCATGTGTTTGAGGGGCTGGTGGCGGAATTCCAGCGCTCACTCATCAATCTGGTGATGGAGACGACGGAAGAACTGAACGCCATCGAAGATTTGGTCTATGACAGCGAGAACCGTGACGAGCGGCGGCGGCTTGCCCCGCTGCGCCGCACGGTGGTTCGCCTGCACCGGCATCTGCGCACCGTGCTGACCCTGATGCGGCGGGCTTCGGCCGCCGATGATGACGAGATGCCTGACGGTTTCGAGGATGTCGCCTCACGCCTGATGGGGCGTCTGGAGGCTGTCGATCACGATGTTTATGCCCTGCAGGAGCGCGCGAGGCTGCTGCATGAAGAAATCGATTCCAAACTTTCGTCCGAAACCAACCGCCACCTTTATATCCTGTCGCTGATGACGGCATTCCTGCTGCCGCCATCGTTGGTGACCGGCTTTTTCGGCATGAATACCGATGAGCTGCCGTTTACCGTCGGCACGGGCGGCACGCTGTCGGCCGGCGTCTTTATCGTGATTTCGGTCGTGCTTGCCTGGTTCGTCCTCAAACGGGCACGGATTTTGTAATAGAAAAGCCGCCCGGTGATGACCGGACGGCTCTGTCAATTTCAGCCTGGCATTCTATCAGCTGTAAGGCGAATAGCAGGGCTGGCGCGGGCCATGGTAAGGCTGGAACGTGTTGCTATAGGCATCGTAGGAACGATAGCGGCCATAGCACCAGTTCACATGCGCCTGGCTCAGCCCGCCGCGGCGGACCGGGCGATATTCGCGATAGACCGGACGCGGACGATATTCGGGAACCGGACGGTAGACTTCACGCGGCTGCGACAGGGCGCCGCCGATGATCGCACCCGTCGCAAAGGCTGCGAGCGGGAACCAGTAACCGTCGTGGTGACGATAGCCCGGGCGGTAATCACGATAACCGCGATGGCCGCGATACCAGCCACGGCGGTCGCCCCAGCCGTCGCGGTCACGCCAATATTGCACGTTCACGATATTCTTGCCGGCATCATTGCCTGCGGTCTCAATGCTCTTCGGCGCCGCAGGCAAGGGCATTGCCGCTTCCGCCGGAACAATCGCTCCTGCAACCACGATCGCAGAAAGACCGACAGCCAGGATATTCCTCACATAGCTTTTCATCTGACTTCCTCCATTCACGACGGTCGACAGGCCGTTCTACGTGAATTCTTCGTTTTTCTTCTCTCAACACCGCCACCATGTTGAGGCAGCGTCGCTTACCTTTGCAGCCTAGGGGCGTGTGGCTGAACCCACGATTAACGGAGCGATCACGCTTCGTTTATCAAAAATCACGCATTTCCCGGAGAAGACAGGCCGGGAAGACAAAAGCCCGGATGGAACCGGGCTTCTGCATTTATGCAATTAACGGCTGTAGGGCGATACGCATATGCGACGCGGGCCATTGTTCGGCTGATAGGTGTTGTCGTAGGCTCGGTACGAGCGCCAGCGGTTCTGACACCAGGAGACATGGCTGCCGCCATAGGCCGGACGCGGCTGCTGCATGGCGCCGCCGATGATCGCACCGGCCGCAAAGGCTGCCAGCGGGAACCAGTAACCATTGTGGTAACGGTAGCCCGGACGGCGATCGCGGTAGCCGCGATGACCATTATACCAGCCGTCGCGCGGCGGGCGCGGACGGTACATGCGGTCACCGTGCCGGTATCTGCGGTCCCATTCGCGATATTGCACCGGCACCACATTGTCGGTCGAAACCGCCGGCTTGGGCATCGGAACAGGCACCTGGAACGCCTGTGACGGCGTAAAGCTTGTGAGGAACACGACGATCGCTGTGGCGACGCTCGTTGTCCGGAAATTCATCATGATCTTCCTCCATTTGCTTCAGCGCGTTGGCCCGCGCCTTTTCACCCACTCACTCTTGTCGGAGATCAAGGGTAGCCCCCGTTTCTATGCCCGAAAAGAATTCGATGACGTGCAAACGAGTTTAGGGAAATTTGGTTCCATGACAACCATCCGGTGAAAGAAGAAGAGTATAAAACGCCCGCTGGCGTCAGGCCTCCACCTTCACATCGGTCAGGGGCCGCGAGCAGCAGGCGAGAATATAACCTTCCTCGATCTCGTCATCGAGAATGCCGCCATTGTGGTTCATCTCCACCTCGCCGGACAGCTTCAGCACCCGGCAGGTGCCGCAGATGCCCGATTCGCAGGCGGCGCCAATGCGTACCCCGGCGGCACGCGCCGTCATCAGAACCGTCTGGCCGGGCTGGCAGGCCATCTCTTTTCCTGAGAGGGTGAAACCCACCATCGCCAGCGCTTCGCCGTCCACATCGGTGAGAACGCTCTCGCCGACCGTGACCGGGGCGGCCGGCGAGAAGCTTTCCTGATGGTAACGGCCCATGTCGAAGCCGGACGCCTCGAGCATGGAGCGGACGGCGGCCATGAACGGTTCCGGCCCGCAGCAGAACACGGTGCGGTCCATGAAGTCGGGGGCGAGAAGCGCGATCTTGGCCTTGTCCACCATGCCCTTCAGGCCGGACCAGAGATCGGTGCGACCGCAATTTTCCACGATGAAACCAAGCGACAGCTTCGGCATGAAGCGGGCGAGATATTCCAGCTCGTGGCGGAAGACGATATCGGACGGCGAGCGCGAGCAGTTGATGAAGGCGATGTCGCTCTGCGGCGCACGGTCGCTCATGTCGCGCACCATCGACATCATCGGCGTGACGCCGGAGCCTGCCGAGATGAACAGATATTTGTCACCGGGATGCCGGACATAGGAGAAATCGCCGAGCGGTCCGAGCGCCCGGATTTTCATGCCGGGCTTCAGATTGTCGAACATCCAGCGCGTGCCGATGCTGTTGGCCTGCGCCTTGACCGTGACCGAAAGCGCATAGGGCCGTGACGGGCTGGAGGACAATGTATAGGTGCGATAGAGCGGCTCCTTGCCCACCGGCAGTTCCAGCGTGACGAACTGACCCGGCAGATACCGGAACCAGTTCTGGTCCTCGGAGCGGAACAGGAACGTCATCACATCCTGCGTCTCGGGCGTCACCGAAATGCACTCCAGCAGCTGGAGCTTGTCGCTCCACGGCTTCATCTCGTCTATGTGCTTGTAGGTCACAACCATATTCATCTTCGCATCACGCTACTGCCGAAAGCCGGGCCTTGTCGCCGGAAAGCCGGTCGATCATGAAATCGGCATACCAGTTGACGAACTGCATCACACCGCCCTCGTCTTCCATGGAGTACGGGCCGGGCTGGTAGGCGGGCGACCGGATGCCGAAGGCGTTTTCCTCGACGATACGGCGGTCCTGATCGTTGGTTTCGTTCCAGACGTGGGTGAGATCTTCCAGATCGTAATCCACGCCTTCCACCGCATCCTTGTGCACCAGCCATTTGGTGGTGACCATGGTCTCATTGGCATTGAGCGGCAGCACACGGAAGGAAATGGTGTGGTCGCCAAGGAAGTGGTTCCAGGTCGTCGGATAATGGAACAGCAGCAACGCGCCGATATGGCTGATGCTGACATCTTCGGACAGCGGCCGGCGCACGGCGCGCTTGCCCGACATGGTGTAACTTTCCGCCTCGCCGATCAGCGGCATGCGGGCGACGCGGAACTGGCCCTTGGGATCGATCTTGAAACGGCTGGGCAGGCCGGCGGCCTCGCAGCGCGCCCAGTGACCGCCGATCTCGGGGTCGCTGGCACCACCATCCGTTCCCGTCACGCTCGGGTTTTCGGGGTAGGTGCGGCAGAGTTCCGGGTGGTTGGCGGCGCAATGGTAGCACTCGCGGTTGTTTTCCCAGACGAGCTTCCAGTTGCCCTTTTCGATGATCGTGCTTTCATGCGCGACCTTGGCTTCCCAGATGCGGTGCGGCGCCATGTAGCTCTCGACTTCGGCGCGCATGGGCGCGAAATCCGCCGGCTGATCGGCAAGGCAAATGAAGACGTAACCGGCGACGGTCTCGCAGGCGACCGGCTTCAGGCCGAATTCCGCCTTGTCGAACTCCTCGCCCATATGGCGGGCGAACAGGAGCTTGCCATCGAGATCGTAGGTCCACTGGTGATAGGGACAGACGAGGCGGGCGGACTGGCCCTTGTGGGCGGAGCAGACGCGGGAACCGCGATGGCGACAGGAATTGTGGAGGGCGCGAATTTGCCCGTCGCGTCCACGGACGATGACGACGGAATAGGAACCAACCTGCACGGTGAAATAATTGCCGGATTTGGGCACTTCGCAATCATGGCCGACAAACAGCCAGTCGCGATACCAGATCGTTTCCATATCCAGCTTGAAATAATCCGGGTCCGTGTAGAAGGGCTGTTCCAGGCTGAAACCCTCGCGGCGGTTCTTCAGCTGGCGCAATACGGTATCACGCAATTCCATGGCCAAATCCTCGATCAAACCGCCCTGCCCGGCACCATTTACCGGGCTGCGGAAGCATGATCCCATCTAAACACCGGCGGTCATTTGCAGCAGCACAGACAGCGACATCGGCTTCCGCATTGGCGACAAATTGCGACATGCGCCAATGGCGGCATCAGGCCATTCCGCTGCGAAATCCGGCAGCTATTCGGCAGGCGCAGGCACGTCGCAATATGACGCATGATGCGGCGCGATTACCTTCCACCCGTCAGAAAACAGGGGCTATCAGGCAACGGAGTATTAACACGGACTAAATTATCTTGCCTGACCGACGGCAACGAGGGCGTTCCTGGTGGAGAAGGCGACACGCATACGTTATTTCGATGCAGGCAGACATTCGGTCACGCCGATACGGTCGAAGACCGCGCATTCGGATTTTCTCCGCACCGGCCGGATCAGCCGATATGAAGAACGCTGGCTGCCGAGGGAGCGTGTCTATTACAGCCACGACGAGGTGGCGGCGATGACCGGGCGCAAGCTCGAGGCCGCCGCCGATGCCACCCATAGCCGTCTCAACACCTTTCACCAGTCCATCCGTTTTCCGAAGATGGTCTTCCACCATCTGCTCAACGACCGGCCGCATCTCGGCTACTGTCATGTCACGGCGTCAAAAACCAGTTTTGATGCCGAACGTCATGTGCTGTGGTCCTTCTATTTCGCGAATTTTTTCGCCGAACTGAGCGGCGCCGAGAACTTCTTCGAAAATATCGATGCGCGCTACTCGCGCATGTATTTTGCCGTCGCCATCAATGCGCTTCCCGATCAGGAAATCGCCGTCGACACGTCCTTCCACCGTGGCGGCCTGCTGTTCCAGACCCATGATCCGCGGGTGGCGCTGAAAAACGTGCTCATGCTCGGCGCCCGCTCGGAGGAGATGCGCAAGATCATCAAGGCGATATAAGACGCGATAAAGCGTCCCGGACGCCGTATCCTTATCGGGTTTATGCATGTCGCCATCCCGAAACCGCTCGCCACTTTCGGGCGCCATGCATTAGCGCTTTCCACTCCGCCCTGAAATACGCTATTGACCGCCGTGAAAGGCAGCATCATGGCGCGTCATATCAATATCGAAAAAGAGCGTGAAACAGCCCTGCAGGCATCCGTGGCGGAGCTTGCGGACGGACGGCCCATCGCCCTGCCGACGGAAACCGTCTATGGCCTTGCCGCCGACGCCACCAATCCGGCGGCCATCACCCGCATTTACGAGACCAAGGGCCGGCCGCAGTTCAACCCATTGATCTGCCACATGGCCGATATCGCCATGGCCGAACATTATGCCGTTTTCGACCCCGTTTCGCTGAAGCTCGCCAAGGCCTTCTGGCCCGGCCCGCTGACGCTGGTTCTGCCATTGAAACCGGCAAGCGGCATTCATTCGCTGGCGACGGCCGGTCTCGATACGGTCGGCATCCGCGTGCCGCAGGGTTTTGCCAGCGAGCTTATCCGCCGCTTCGGCAGGCCACTGGCCGCGCCCAGCGCCAATAGTTCCGGCAAGATCAGCCCGACGAGCGCGGCCCATGTGGAGGCCGATCTCGGCCAGAAGATCAATCTCGTTCTTGATGGCGGGGCGGCGGCCGTCGGCGTCGAATCCACCATCGTCAAGGTGGAAGAAGACGGACGCCTGCGGCTGCTTCGCCCGGGCGGCATCGTCACCGCAGACATCGAGCGGGTTGCCGGCGCGCGGCTCGAGCGGCCGAAAAAAGCCGCTGCCGCCATTGAAGCGCCCGGAATGCTGGCTTCGCATTATGCGCCGGGTGCTGCCGTGCGGCTCGGCGCCACATCGGTTCTGCCAGGTGAGGCGCTGATCCGTTTCGGCGGCCGCGCCGTTTCAGGCGAAGACGCCGCGCGCACCGTTCTCGACCTCAGCCCCGCCGGCGATCTTGCCGAGGCCGCCGCCAATCTGTTCGATTATCTGAAAGCCGCCGATGCGAGCGGTGCGGACATGATCGCAATCACCGCCATTCCCATGCATGGTCTTGGAGAGGCGATCAACGACCGCCTGTCCCGCGCCGCCGCGCCGAGAGGCTGACCCGCCCACCATTTCGCCCACCGTTTCAATGACAGCGAGACGCCCATGACTGCCATCGCCCCCTCATCCGATACCCTCGACCGCTTCACGACAATCGTCGGCGAGAAGAATGCGGTGCGCGACCCGGCGGAAATGGCGCCGCGCCTTGTGGAAAATCGCGGGCTTTACCGTGGTGCCTCCCCGCTGCTCATCAAGCCCGGTTCGGTCGAAGAGGTTGCCGCCATCCTGAAGCTCGCCAGCGAGACCGGCACACCCATCGTGCCGCAGACCGGCAATACCGGCCTTGTCGGCGGCCAGACACCGCGGGCCGGCGGCACCGACATCATCCTGTCGCTGGAGCGCATGAACCGCATCCGCGACATCGATCCGGTGGCCAATGTCATCGTCGCCGATGCCGGCTGCATTCTCGACGACATCCACAAGGCCGCCGATACGGTGGAACGCATGTTCCCGCTGTCGCTCGGCTCGCAGGGCTCCTGCCGCATCGGCGGCAATCTCGCCACCAATGCCGGCGGCACGGCGGTGCTTGCCTATGGCAATATGCGCCAGCTCTGCCTCGGGCTGGAGGTGGTGCTGCCAACAGGTGAAATCTGGAACGGGCTGCGCCGGCTGAAAAAGGACAATACGGGTTATGATCTGCGCGATCTCTTCATCGGCTCGGAAGGCACACTTGGCGTCATCACCGGCGCGGTGCTGAAGCTGTTCCCGAAGCCGCTCGGCCATCAGGTGGCGTTCGCCGGGCTCTCATCCACGAATGACGCGCTGAAACTGTTCGAAATGGCCTCGAACCTCTGCGGCA
This sequence comes from Agrobacterium sp. OT33, assembly GCF_017313365.1. Taxonomy (NCBI): domain Bacteria; kingdom Pseudomonadati; phylum Pseudomonadota; class Alphaproteobacteria; order Hyphomicrobiales; family Rhizobiaceae; genus Agrobacterium; species Agrobacterium sp. OT33. The sequence goes on from NZ_JAFLMZ010000001.1 coordinate 172,357, forward strand.
CTGCGCTGACCGGCTTTGAGCTCATGCCGCGTATCGGCGTCGAATTCACCACGAAACACATTCCCGGCGTGCGCGACCCGCTGCAGACGCCGCATGACTGGTACGCGCTCATCGATATCTCCACCTCCGATTCGGCGGAAACGGCCGAGACGATGATGCAATCGCTGCTGGAGCGCGGTTTTGAGCCGGGCCTGGTCGAGGATGCGGTGATCGCCGCGTCAGAAGCACAGCGGCAGGCGCTGTGGCACATGCGCGAAAGCATGTCGGATGCGCAGAAACCGGAAGGCGGGTCGATCAAGCACGATGTTTCCGTTCCGGTATCGAAAATACCGGAATTCATGGCGACGGCGGAAAAGGCGGTTATCGCCGCCATCCCCGGCGCCCGCGTCTGCGCCTTCGGCCATCTCGGCGACGGCAATATCCATTACAATATTTCCCAGCCGGTGGGAGCCGACAAGGCCGAGTTCCTTGGCCGCTGGCGGGACATGAACGAGATCGTGCACGGCATCGTGCTGTCGCTCGGCGGCTCCATTTCCGCCGAACATGGCATAGGCCAGCTGAAACGCGATGAGCTGGCCGCCATTCGGCCCGGCATCGAGATGGAACTGATGCGCCGCATCAAGCACGCCTTCGATCCGGCCGGCATCATGAACCCGGGCAAGGTTCTGGCAGGGTAAGACAGCCTCCCGGCGTCAGGCCGGAGCCCGCAGCGCCCAGGCGGGCACCATCTCCGCATTCAGCCGGCGCGGCTTCTGCCCGCCAATCAGTTGCGTCAGGCCCATGCCCGGCCTGGCAATCGACAGGGCGTGTTTCTTGGGCAGCAGGTATCCGTGCTCCAGCGGCGGCGCGCGGCGCAGCACACGGCTGAAGATATTGCGGCGATGATAACGCGATGGCGAAAAGCGTGCGGGCTGGGCGCAGATCGCCACATATTCGAGAATCTCATCGATCCAGCCGGCCTGTGGACGGGCGCCGGGCTCGATCAGAAGCAGCCAGCCGCCGCGCGCGGATTGCACGATGTCCTCGATGTCCCATTGCCCATAAAAACGGCAGCCGGCGGCATCGGCGACACGCGACGATCCATCGCGCGACCCGTGATCAAGGATCACCACATCGCTTACAAGCCCTTCCACGGCCCCGGTGACAAGCGCGGACAGCGTGTGCGCCAGCTCCGGTTCCTGATCCCGGCATTCCATTATGACTGTCAACATATGCATAGCTCTAACGCATCGCACAATAAATTGCCACTATTCCCATCGTGGTAAAATCCGCCATTCCCGGTGCGGATCAGCACCCCGCCCCGCGGCGAAATCACTCCCCAGCCTTCCCCTGCCGGGATGGGAACAAATATCGGTTCTGCATTTTTTGTTCTTGTATTGTTCTCGTTTTTGCATTAGGAATTTAATCATCGAAAAGGTGATGGAAGCCTGTTCGAACGGAAACGGTTTAGGGTGTTTGGCGGGCCTTCAGGCGCGCGGCGCCCGGGAGCATCCAGATGAGAAACCATACGCTTTCGGGGCAGGCTGCCTTCCAGCCGAGCCATATGCCTGACATTGCCAATGCGCTGGCCGATGCGTCGGGCCTGCGCATCGAGATCGACCGTCGTCGCGGCCGTGGCGCCGGGCTTAACCCTGACGGGCGCTTCGAGGCCCTGCAGCACGAGGTTTTCGACGATGGCTGGCAGACGCTGGAAGACATGCCGGAATTCCGCACCGAAGTGCAGGTGGAGAAGCCGCGCAGCATCATCAGCCGCAATGAATCCCCCGATATCCCGTTCGACCGCTCCATCAATCCCTATCGCGGCTGCGAACATGGCTGCATCTATTGTTTCGCAAGGCCGACCCACAGCTATATGGGCCTTTCCGCCGGGCTGGATTTCGAATCGAAACTCTTCGCCAAGCCGGATGCGGCAAAACTTCTGGAGCGGGAACTGGCCAAGCCGGGCTACAAGCCGCGGGTGATCGCCATCGGCACCAATACCGACCCCTATCAGCCGATCGAGCGCGAATGGCGCATCATGCGGCAGATACTGGAAGTGCTGGCCAAGGCCGACCATCCTGTCGCCATCGTCACCAAATCGGCGCTGATCAAGCGGGATATCGACATTCTGGCACCTATGGCCAAAAAGGGCCTCGCCAAGGTTGGCATTTCCGTGACGACGCTGGATCGCAAGCTCTCGCGCAACATGGAGCCACGCGCCGCCACGCCGGAAAAGCGGCTGGAAGCGGTCAAGGCGCTGACGGGGGCTGGCATTCCAGTCGCCGTGATGATGGCGCCTGTCATTCCGGCACTCAACGATCATGAGATCGAGCGTATTCTCGAGGCCGGCAAGGCCGCCGGCGCAACGGAAGCCTCTTACGTGCTGCTGCGCCTGCCGCTTGAGGTGAGCCCGCTCTTTCGCGACTGGCTGCTGCGCAACTATCCGGACCGCTACCGTCATGTCATGTCGCTGGTGCGCTCGATGCGCGACGGCAAGGATTATGATGCGGAATTCGGAAAACGCATGAAGGGTGCCGGCCCCTATGCCTGGCAGATCGGCAGGCGTTTCGAGATGGCGACGAAGAGGCTCGGCCTCATCCGCCGTGGCATTCATCTGCGCGACGATCTCTTCGTGCCGCCGGGTGGCACCGGCGTGCAATTGTCGCTGCTTTGAGAAACGGACGCTGAAGACACCCTGCCTGATCGAAGCACCACACAGACCGTGCGGCGATATCGGGCGGAACACGACAAGGAGCGCTGGCCTCTCCCCTTCTCGCGGCCACCCTCCCCATGAAATGCCCGGCGGGTTTTCCCTGGCCCGCCGGACATTACCCCCGGAACCGCCGCCTCGCGTGCGATCGTTTTTCCTCCGCCGCCCCGCTGGAGGATCAAAGGTCATGATGACCTTGAGGGCATAGTGAGCCACGCCCCTTGACCCCGGCTCGCCCTGCCTGTCATCGCCCGCCTCCGGGGGCTTGCAGGAGATCGGGTGTGTGTGCAAGTTTCGCCGCATGAAACGCCGCACCACACCCGATTCTCCTGCCCTCTTCGATCTTGCCGATACTGGCCCGGATTTTTCCTTCGAGCTGGAAGCGAAAAACAGGGGCCTCTGGCCCGTGGCCGGCACGGATGAGGCAGGCCGTGGGCCACTTGCCGGACCGGTCGTTGCGGCCGCGGTCATTCTCGATCCGGATAATATTCCTGCTGGCCTCAATGATTCCAAGAAGCTGACGAAGCAGAAACGGGAGAGCCTGTTCATGCTCATCATGGAAAGCTCGATCGTTTCGGTCGCCTCCTCCGGCCCCGGCCTGATCGACAGCATGAACATCCTGCGCGCCAGCCTCGACGCCATGCGCCGCGCCGTGCTCGGCCTCGAAACCTCACCCGCCCTGGTCCTCGCCGACGGCCGCGACAGGCCGCCGGGCATCCCCTGCGAAGCCAAGGCCGTCATCAAGGGCGATTCCCGCTCCCTCTCCATCGCCGCCGCCTCGATCATCGCCAAGGTGACACGTGACCGGATGATGGAGCGCGCCGGTATGGTGCACACATCCTACGGCTTTGAAGGGCATGCGGGTTACGGCACACCGGCCCATCTGCGTGCCATTGAAAGCCACGGGCCTTGCCCATTGCACAGGATGAGCTTTCGGCCGCTGAAGCGGGATTGATCGCGACAGCGGAACAATGGGCCAGCCTTAACTTCCGTTATCAGGCCAGCAAGGCATCGGGGCCGATCAGAGCAAGACGGATGGGGAGCGGAGAAGCGATATTTCACTTTCGCTTGACGCAACGGACAGCTGGCATTCCAACAGAGATCAGATGCAGGCTACGAGCGAGTTGAAACCGGCGTTGACGCTTCGAACGCTTCTAGCAGGTCACTCAGCAAGCTTCGGCTCTCTGAGAGTTTCCGGCTCTGTTCGTCAATCGAGCTGATTTGCATACGCAGCTTCAACTTCAGCTCATCGCAAGGTTCAAAAGCGTGCCTTCGCTCAAGCGAGCACGGCAGGAAATCCCGAATGGCGGCTAACGTCATACCGGCATTTCCCAACAAACGGATGCGCCCGACCGTCTCCACGTCGGCGGGACCGTAATCCCGATATCCTGTTTCAGTGCGAACCGGTGCGAGAAGACCCTCGGCTTCATAATAGCGCAGCATCCTGATGCTGACGCTGGTTCTTCGGGACAGCTCACCGATTTTCATTCCGGGCCCTTGACTCTGACAGCGGTGTCATACTGTAGGCAGGACGCTCCATCATGTAAACCGTTACAGGAGCATAGAAATGAACCGGAAATCGGGATTTCGGACAGAGATAAATGGCTGCGTGGCTACAGCAGAGGATCTTTCCTCACTCGCGTTTGCGGGCTTCGCACATTTCACGGCAATGCAAGTGCGCGAAGGCGCAGTACGGGGGTTGGAGTTTCACCTGGCGCGGTTGAGGTCGGCGTCGATTGAGTTCTTCGGGCAGGCGCTTCCCGACGAATTGGTGCGCGGGCGCATTCGTCATGCTATTGAGAGTGCCCCTTCAGCCCTCTCCGTGACAGCCACGATGTTTTCCCGTCGCGGCGAGTTTACTCCGACCGGGGCTTCGGACGACCCCGCCATCCTGGTGCGCACGGCACCTCCGTTCGATGGCCCTGCGGGACCTTTCCGCTTGTCCGTCGTCCAGCATGAGAGACCTTTTCCGACGATCAAGCATGTTGGCGAGGCGTCAAAAACACAATACCTTCGGCAGGCTGTCAAAAAGGGCTATGACGACGCAGCATTCATCGATACCCGTGGGCGCCTGAGCGAAGCGACAATCTGGAACCTGGCGTTCTGGGATGGCAAAGCGGTCGTCTGGCCCGAGGCGGCACTTCTGCACGGTATCACAATGACGATCATTCGCCGTCACCTTGAAACACTCGGTATTGAGCAGCGGGAGGAACCGATCAGCCCTGCCCGCGTGATCGACATGAAGGGGGCCGCGATCATGAATTCATGGACGCCCGGCGTTGCAGTCAGCGCGTTTGACACCGCCTCCGTACCCTTATCGCCAGCCTTCATGGAAATCCTCCGCGAAGCCTACAAGCGAGAACCGCTGGTCAACATATGACCGGCGCGGAGACCGCATTTGGCTGACGACGGGCGACAGAACAATGGCTAGAGCGCGAATTTGGGGCGGTTAGACATCAGCACTGTCCCGCGACTGCATCTGGCACCAAACAAAAGCGCTGCCGGGTAGCTCCATGGGAATTCGAGCCGAGATGGAGCCTCAGCCTCCAGCGCCGTATTTCTAAACGACCTAGATAGTTCAAACAAAAAACCCCTCGCGGCTCGCGCCGGAGGGGTTTTGAACAGTCCGAGATAAATCTCAGTTCAGCTTCGACTTCACTTCGCCGATGGTGGCGGTGAACAGCTTGGCCTTTGCGGCAGCGGTGGTTTTTTCGGCAATGAGCTTCTCGGAAGCGGCAATGGCGATATCCACGGCGGCGGCGCGAACGGCGCCGATGGCGTCTTCTTCGGCCTGCTTGATCTTCTGTTCCGAAAGGGCCGTGCGGCGGGCGACGAATTCTTCCGTCTTCTGCTTGGCTTCTTCCGTCAGGGCAGCGGCTTCGCGTTCAGCGGCGGCGACGATGCCTGCGGCTTCGGCTTCAGCTTCCTTACGCTTGCGCTGATATTCGGCCAGCAGGTGCTGGGCTTCTTCGCGCAGGCGCTTGGCTTCGGCCAATTCGTCCTGAATGTTCTGGGCGCGCTCGTCCAGAGACTTGGCGAGCATGCCGGGAACCTTGAGATAGGCGACCAGAACGAAGAAGAGGACGAGACCGACGAGAGCGAAAAATGATGCATCAAATGCCATGTCAGGCTCCCTTCACGGTCGAAGCAGCGGCAATGGCGGCCTTGACGTCGGTATCCTTGACCTTGGCGCCGACCAGCTGGTCAACAATCGCGGTCGCGGTTTCCTCGGCAATGGCACCGACATCGGCGAATGCCTGTTCCTTGATGCCGGCAATGCGCTTTTCGGCGGCGGCGAGCTTTTCAGCAAGACCGGCCTCGATGGCGGCGCGGTCGGCATCGGCCTTCGCCTTGGCAGCGTCACGGGCGGCAGAGCCGATGGAGCCTGCCTTGGCGCGGGCTGCCGCGAGTTCTTTTTCATAGGTTTCGACGGCTGCGTCGGCTTCGCTTTTCAGCCGTGCCGCTTCATCGAGATCCTGTGCGATGCGTCCATGACGGTTTTCGAGAATGCCGCCGACGCGCGGAACGATGACCTTCTGCATGAGCAGGTAGAAAAGGCCGAACGTGATCGCCAGCCAGAGAACCTGCGATGCGTAAGTAGACTGGTCGAACGGCGGGAATACGCCGGAAGCGCCGTGTTCGGCGCCATGCGCCACACCGGTTTCCGTGTGCGTGGCTTCCGGTTGCGGCTGGCCGACAGCCGGAGTTTCCGTATGCGTTTCACCTACGGTCGGTGCTGACTGGGCATAAGCCTCGGTCACGAACATGCTCACCTCCAGGGGGACTGCAAATGCGAAGGATCACGGCACGCCATTTGCGGGCCGTGATCCAGACCTGATGCTGATATTAAACAGCGAACAGGAGAAGGAGAGCAACGAGCAGCGAGAAGATGCCCAGAGCTTCCGTAACGGCGAAGCCGAATACCAGACGGCCGAACTGGCTGTCGGCAGCAGAGGGGTTGCGCAGTGCGCCGGACAGGTAATCACCGAAGATACGGCCGAGTGCGAGGGACGTACCAGCCATGCCGAGGCATGCGAGACCTGCGCCGATGTACTTTGCTGCTTCCGCTTCCATGTGAGACTCCTTGAGATATTGGTTGTTGCGGCTGTTTTTGACACCCGTTGCCGGGGCCAGCGACTTTACTTCTCAGTGACCACCATGCACGGCGTCGTTCAGGTACATGCAAGTCAGTACCGCGAAGACATAAGCCTGCAGGAAGGCAACGAGAAATTCGAGAGCGGTCATGGCGACCGTCATGAGCAGAGGCAGGACAGCGCCGCCGACGCCGAGCGCGCCGAGCGCGCTCATGGAGGCGACGAAGCCTGCGAAAACCTTGAGCGTGATGTGGCCGGCCAGCATGTTCGCGAAAAGACGAACCGAAAGGCTGATCGGGCGCGACAGAAACGAAATCATTTCAATGGCGGACACCAGCGGCAGAAGCGCCTTGGGAACGCCCGAAGGGGCGAAGATGCCGAAGAAATGCAGGCCGTGCTTCCAGAAACCGTAAACGACGACCGTGCCGATGACGAGGCAGGCGAGCGCGAAGGTGACGATGATCTGGCTGGTGACCGTGAAGAAATACGGGAACATGCCGAGAAGGTTGGCCGTCAGCACGAACATGAACAGCGAGAAGACGAAGGGGAAGAACACCATGCCCTTCTTGCCGGCGCCTTCGCGCAGCATGGAGGCGATGAATTCGTAGGACATTTCAGCAACGGACTGCATGCGGGTCGGGATCAGACCGCGGTTCGACGTTGCGAAATAAAGGAAACCGGAAGCCGCAGCCACGGTCGCGACCATGAAAAGCGACGCATTGGTGAAGGAAAAATCGACGCCGCCAATTTCGATCGGAATGATCGGCTGCACCAAGAACTGATGGGTCGGATCGTTTGCCACCGGCTGCCCTCTTTACCTGTCGCCGCGCATCGCGGCATCTCAACTGCAAGAAAAAACAGCTTAAACGCCGCCTTTTCCACCCTCGTCCTGCTTGTCGGCCCTCTCGAGCAGCGGCGGCTTGGCCACGGCACCCGTCGAGCGCAACACATTCAATACGCCTGCGCAGAAACCGAGAAGAAGAAAAACGATCATCCCCCACGGCATCGTGCCGACAAAATAGTCCAGAAGATAACCCAGCATAGCGCCGACCACGATGGCCGAGATGAACTCAGATGAGAGCTTGACCGCCATCGCAAAGCCTTTCCGGCTTTCCGCAGCGTTGGTCTCCGCCCTCACTTCCGCCTCATCCTCCGCCTTCACCTTTGCCAGCTCTTCAGCAAGGCGCTTGCGGCGCTCGTCCAGACTATCGTCACGGTTGCCAGTCATCTAAAATCCCACCCATTTTCTCCGTTCCAGCCATGCCAGAACCCTTTGGAGTTGTAAACGGTGACGGATTAAGCCTGTTCCAGCCCGCTCTGAAGTCGCGCGCAACATAGTTTTAGGGGCTTCTCTAGTCAAGGCACTGGCGACGGTTGTTGCAGCACAAATTAATCATGCAAAAACAATAGCTTGACATCAAATCGCTGTTTGGGGGCGATGTTTCGCCAGGGAATCGGCATTTTTGACACGCAAAATGCGACAAATCGGCGGTGGTATCAGCTCCAGCCGCCACCATAGGTACGGTAAAACACGTGCAGACCGATCCTGCCGACCTTCTTCATGGACTTGCCCCAGGCGGGACGCACGTAAACGGCATGATAATGGGTGGCGGAGCCCACTTCCTTCAGCCAGATCTTGCCGGCCGTGGTGGCCATGGCCACTTCGCGCGCCATTTTCCAGTGGCGCTCGGAATTCACGCGGTCCTTGATATTGTCGCAGGCGAAGGAAAACTGGCAGCGGTTGCGCCAGTCCTTGTTCTGGTAAACCACGCCGCAGATGGTTTTGGGGTAAGCGGGGTTGCGCACGCGGTTAAGAATGACCTGCGCCACCGCCGCCTGTCCCTTGACCGATTCTCCGCGCGCCTCGAAATAGATGCCGGATGCCAGGCATTGCTGCTCGGCTGCGGAAAACACCTCGGCCGGCAGCGGGGTCGCGGCCCATGCGTGGTCTTCCGGGCTGATCTGCGGCACGAAGCGGCCAGCCTCCGGCTTTTTGAGAATGGCGTCGAATGGCGACTCGCGGGCGAAATCAGGTGCGGCTGGCGCGTAAGCCGTGGCGAGAATGTCGGGGGTACGGTTGGTGATGAGTTCCGCGAGCATCGGCGAGACGCTCTTGTCCACCTTCTTTTCATCGCGGCGGAAATAGAAGGAGGCGAGTTCAACATCCTTGCCGCGCTTCGGCTTCACGAAAGCCGTGCGGTCCTTGCGCTTCAGCGGCTCTATATCCAGCATGCTGGTGCGTTGAAGGACGGAGCCGGCGGTGAAAGCCTTCGGCGGCTGCATGATTTCGGTCGCAACGATGCGACCCTTCTTGGCGGCGCGGTTCACACGCTCGCTATCCGGCGTCGATGCCTCACCCTTCTTGTTGGTGACGAAGGCAACCTTGCGGCCATCGGGCAGGGTCATGCCGCCGCCATGCAGGGCCGCCTCCCCCGCCGCATCGTTGAAGGTGAGAGAGGCATTGTGCACCGAACCCGCCGGAGAGGCCGTCAGCACCATGCGCCATTGTTCGCCGCCATTGTCCAGCCCGGCCAGCAGCGAGGCCAGATCGGCACGCGCGGCGAGGGATGGAAAGACAAGCCAGGCGGCAAGGCCGAAGACGACGGGCGAGGTCCATTTTGACGCCCACCCCGGAAAGGACACGGAGGACCGACGACGCATTACTCTTTTCGAACGCAAAACCAGCACTCCGAACACCGACAACCATATTTGCTACAGGTGTTCGAGAATCTCTTATTAACCTTGATGCTTGGTTAACGCCGCGCGAGGACGCGGCTTCACGTTCATGTGTAGCCATATTCTAATGCGCGTGGCGTGGAGTCGAGTTCGCATGTGCCGATCATAACTGTCCCGCACGGCATCTCCACATCCGTCATTCCGGCCTCGAGCCGGAATCCAGCCGACGCGCGTCGGCGCGGCGTAAAGACTCCTTTCAGCCCAAGGACTTGGGCTGGCTGGATACCGGCTCAAGGCCGGTATGACGGAGAGAAGGAGACCGCCCAGCTACATTAAGGGCATGCCCACCTCATCAGACGACGACGTGCGAGCCCAGTTCCACCACGCGGTTGGCCGGAAGGCGGAAATAATCCGAGGGATCGGCGGCGGTTTCGGCAAGCGCGATGAACAGGCGGTTCTGCCAGCCCGGCATACCGGACTTCGGATCCGGCACCAGCTTGCGGCGGCCGAGATAAAACGAGGTCGACATGATATCGAACTTGTAGCCGGTGCGTCTCAGATAACCCAGCGCCTGGGTGACATTCTGGGTTTCCATGAAGCCGAAATGCAGCTCGACCACGGCAAAGCGGTCGCTCATCTTCGTCAGCGTATAACGCTCTTCCGGGTGAACGCGCGGCTGGTCCTCGGTGCGAATGGTCAGAATGACGTTCTTGTCGTGAAGGACGTGGTTATGCTTGAGATTGTGCAGCAGCGCCGCCGGCGCCGTCTCCGGATCGCCGGTGAGGAAGATCGCCGTGCCGGGCACACGCACCGGCGCATGGGCGCTTTCCTTTTCCACTGAGGCGACGAAAGCCTTCAGCGGCACATCGGTGCGGCGGGTCTTGGCGAAAAGAATCTTCGAACCGCGTTGCCAGGTGGTCATGATGATGGTGAAGGCAATCGCCAGAAGCACCGGCACGTAGCCGCCGTCGTGAATCTTCAGGAGGTTCGCGCCGAGGAAGATCAGTTCCAGCAGCAGAAGCGGCGCCAGCACGGCAATTGCCAGCCAGACCGACCATTGCCAGCGCTTGCGCACGAATTCGAAGAACATCAGGCTGGTGACGACCATCGCGCCGGTGACGGAAATGCCATAGGCGGTGGCCAGCGCATCCGAACTCTTGAAGGTGAAGACCAGCGCGACGACACCGAACAGCAGGATGGTGTTGACGGCCGGCAGATAGATCTGCCCGGTATTGGTTTCAGACGTGAAGAGGATTTCCATGCGCGGCAGGTATCCGAGGTGGATCGCCTGGCGCACGAGCGAGAACGCGCCTGTTATCACCGCCTGGCTGGCGATGATGGTAGCGGCGGTGGCCAGGATGACAGCCGGCAGGATCGCCCATTGCGGGAACATGAGGTAGAAGGGATTGGACATGGCCGCCGGGTCTTTCAGCACCAGCGCGCCCTGCCCCAGATAATTCAGCGTCAAAGCCGGGAAGACCAGGCAGAACCACGCCCACTGGATGGGACGGCGGCCGAAATGCCCGAGATCGGCATAAAGCGCTTCCGCGCCCGTGATCGTCAGGAAAACCGCACCGAGCACAATAAAGCCGTGAAACCCTTCACTGGCCAGGAATTCCACCGCGTGCCAGGGATTGAAGGCGAAAAGAATGCCGAAGTCATCGGCGATGTGGATGAGGCCGGCAAGCCCCATGACGATGAACCAGACCGCGGTGATCGGCCCGAAGAATTTCGCCACCGTGCCCGTGCCATGCGACTGGATGGCGAAGAGGCCGATGAGAATGCCGACCGATATGGGAATCACGAAATCGTCCATGGCGGGCGTGACGAGTTTCAGCCCCTCGACCGCCGACAGCACCGACAGCGCCGGCGTGATCATCGCATCGCCGAGGAACAGCGCAGCACCGATGAGACCAAGGACGATGAGAACGCTGCGGTGGGTGCCCGCCGTCTTCATCAGCAGCGCGAGCAGCGAGAGCGTTCCGCCCTCGCCGTCATTGTCGGCCCGCAGCAGAAGGGTGATGTATTTGAACGTCACGATGATCGTCAAAGCCCAGATCATCAGGGATGTCAGGCCGATGACCTCCTCGCGCGTCACGCCATCATAGGCGATCGGCCGCAGGGCCTCGCGGAAGGCATAAAGCGGGCTGGTGCCGATATCGCCATAGACAACGCCGATGGAGCCAAGGATCGCGGCATAAAGCCCCTTGTTCTGATGCTTGTCATCCGCATCCGGTTTCTCGGCAACGTCCTTGTCGACGATTTGAGACATGATGATCCTGGCTCCTCAGAGCCAGCCCTTCCAACGAAAAAAGAGAAACGGAATGATGGCGGACATCAGCATGACGATGAGCGCGAGTGGATAACCAAATGTCCAGTTCAACTCCGGCATGAGCTGAAAGTTCATTCCATAAACCGAGGCCACCAGCGTCGGTGGCAGGAACACCACCGAAGCGATGGAGAAAATCTTGATGATGCTGTTCTGCTCGATATTGATGATGCCGAGCGAGGCATCCAGCAGAAAGGTCAGATTGCCGGAAACGAAGGAGGCATGTTCGTTCAGCGACTGAATATCGCGCCCGATCGACTTGCCCTGCTCGCGCGCGCCCTTGTCCTCGCGAACCTGATCGCTGGTGGACAGAAAGGTCTGAAGGCGCGCCAGGGATGCAAGGCTCACGCGGACCTTCGAGATCAGCCGGTGATAGGCGGCGATGTTGCTCAGGCGGTCTTCGAGATAACGCGGCGCCTTGCGTTTGGAGCGGGCCTGGCTGCCAAGAATGTCGGCGGCGAGATTGTCGATCCCCGTGACCGAATTTTCGAGAATCTCCGCCGTGCGGTCAACGATGGTTTCAAGCAGCTTCAGAAGCAGCGCCGCGCCGCTGCGCATTTCGTGCGGCACGCGGGTGATGGCGGCAATGAAGAGATGGAAGGATTTCGGCTCGGCATAACGGATCGTCACGAGGCGCCGGCCGGCGAGAATGAAGGCGACATCGGTGAGGCGCGGATCGTCCGAATCCGCTTTCCAGACCAGGGAAGCGGTCATGAAGACATTGCCGTCTTCCATGTAAAGCCGGCTGGAGGGTTCGATATCCTTCAGATCCTCGCGGGTGGGCAGATCAAGCCCCAGCAGCTTTTCCACATGCTGCTCTTCCGCCCTGTCCGGATTGACGATGTCGACCCAGACGATGTCGTCGGGAATCTGTTCGGAGCCGTCGTCAGGCGACAGGCTGATCGCCTCGCAATTGGCGCGATAGGCTTTTATCAATCCGTTTCTCCGGTCCACATCGCAAGCTTCAGCCGCAATGCTGCTTAACATATCCTGTTTGCGGTCGGCAAACCTTTGGACGACACTTCAGGGAACGCCGGGACCTGCGGAATTTCATATCCCGCGACCCCGATGGACCAAGAGCCAAACGGCGCAGGCGTATGCGCCCAAAGCGAGATGCAATCAAGCAATATTTTTTCTCGACAGCATTGCAGGCGAAGCATTTCTGGACGTTCCAGTCCTGAAAGCTTGCCCGATACTGGCGACTAATCTTCTGTTTTCAAAAGGCGATTCAAAGCTGACATTGGCCCGTCGGGTTTTGCGCCGGAAGCCGCTGCCTTATTCGAAAACGATCTTCGGTGCGGCTTTTCTCTCGCCCGCGCCGATGCGCGCCCAGACTTTTTCGGCGATATCGCGATAGATCGCCGCCTGCGGGCCATCCGGCTCGGCGGCGACGACAGGCGTTCCGGCATCCGACATTTCACGGATGGAAATGGTGAGCGGCACCTCGCCGAGGAACGGCACGCCGATCCTTTCGGCTTCGGCCTTCGCGCCGCCATGGCCGAAAATATCGTAACGCGCACCGGTATCCGGCGCGATGAAATAGCTCATGTTCTCGATGACGCCGAGCAGCGGCACTTCCACCTTGCGGAACATGGTGATGCCCTTGCGCGCATCGATCAGCGCCAGGTCCTGCGGCGTGGAGACGATGACGGCACCGGCAAGCGGCACCTGCTGGGCGATGGTCAACTGCGCGTCACCCGTGCCGGGCGGCATGTCCAGCACCAGCACATCCAGTTCGCCCCAGGCCACTTCGCGCAGCATCTGCATCAGGGCGGACTGCACCATCGGTCCGCGCCAGATCATTGCCGCCTCCTCATCCACCAGGAAGCCCATGGACATGACCTTCAGGCCATAATTTTCCATGGGAAGGATGATGCGGTCTTCCTGCTGCTGCGGGCGACCCGAAATCTTCAGGAGCCGCGGCAGCGACGGACCGTAAATATCGGCATCGAGCATGCCGACCTTGAGGCCGAGCGCCTGAAGACCGAGCGCCAGATTGACTGATGTCGTCGATTTGCCGACCCCGCCCTTGCCCGAAGCGACGGCGATGATGGCGCCGACACCCGGCACGCCCACCTTGGAAGAGCGCGGCTGCGCGGCCGGTCGACCGGTTGCGGCGGCGGGACGGGCAGGCTGCTGCTGGCCCGGCTTGCGATCCGCCGTCAGCGCCACCACCGCGCCGACCATGCCCGGAACACCCTTTGCCGCCTGTTCGGCGGAAAGCCGCAAAGGCTCCATCTCCTGCGCCTTGTCCGCAGGTACGGTGATCGAGAAATAAGCCTTCGCATCGGCGATGAAGATTTCCGAGACCATGCCGAGCGCCACGATGCTTTTGCCGCTGCCGGGATAGATGATGGCTTCCAAAGCCTTTTCCACCTGGTTCTTGCTGACTTCTGCCATTGTCTTACTCCGTTGCATCGTCCGGCCGGATATGGGCTCAACTCCGCGTCATCCATAGACAAGCGGGAGCGCTTCGCCAATGCCAAAGCGCAAACAACCAAGACCAGCGACGATTCAACGCTGTGATTTCAGATTTCGTCGTCCATATCCAGCGTCTCGGGATCAAAGACACGGCCGTCGAAAAAACAGTTCGGGCCGAGGACGAGGCCCGTGCGCGACGCGCCGACATGGACCGGCTCCCTGAGCGTGCCTTCCAGCTTCAGGTTCGCGCCCGGCACCGGCACGAAAAGCGGCTTCATCGCCTTGCGGAAGATATCCGGCCGGTAGGCATTGCGGGCAGCCTCCAGCATGGCCGCATCGAACCGGCGTTCGGCGGGAATTTCGCCCCAGCGCAGCATCTGGCTGAAGAACCACAGGGCCTGGCTCTGCCAGGGAAAATTGGCTGCCTTCGCGCTGGTGACGAAAAATTCCGGGTAGCGCCGCATGTCCCTCTGCGAGGTGGAAATATAGCCCGTCAGCGCCGGCAGCAGGAATTCACCGTTTTCGTCCATATAGTGGGGAGCGGCGAGTATGCCCGTGAGCTCCTCTATATTGGCTGAATTGGCACACCATTCCCCAGCGCGGTAGAGCGCGCGAAGCAGCCCCTCCAGCGGGGTGGCGTTCTCCTCCGCCCAGGACCGCTTCACCGCCAGTATCTTTTCCGGCGCGTTGTGCCAGATCAGCGCTCCGGTCGTGACAATCCGCCCGGCGCCGCCCAGCACCACGGCGCTGCCCGCCGGTTCGGCGGTACAGAGTGCATCGACCTTGCCGCTTTCGAGCAATCCCGGCATGGCCTTGGGCATGGCTTCGACGATCTCCATGTCCCGGCCAAGCAGCACACCGCAGCTGCCAAGGAGATAGCGCAGCGCATAAAAGGGTGTGGAGACAATATCCTCGACCGCAAAGACCGGCGGATTTTCACCCGCCGCCCGGCGTGCCGCGCAGACGCGGGCCATCGCCCGGCCGAAAGCCGCGGGGTCCGGCAGCTTCAGGCCCTCACGATAAAGCTCGTCGTAGAAACCGTGCGAAACGGTCGTTGCCGATCCGCCGAGGGAGAGCGTGAAAACACCGACAATGTCGGCCGGCAGGTTATCGAGACCGACGGCTGAACCGACCGGCACCGGAGCGGGCAGATGGGCAATGTGAACGTCATCCCCGGCAAGCGCGGTCAGGACAGCGCGTGCGGATTGTTTTCGGACAAGGTTCAGTTCAATGCCTTCATCGGCAGCAAAGCCTTTTTCGGCAGCGACTATCAGCACGGCGCAATCGACAGTCGGAGAAAATCCCGCTTTTACCCTATGCCGTTCCGGCAAACGATTTCTCCTTTCCGGTGATTCGAAAGAAGGATCGCCCAGGAAGCGGTTTATCACAATGATAAAATTACGATTTCGCTATTTTATCAGACCGACCCGCAGCGCCTTGGCGACAGCCTGGGTGCGGTTGACTGTATCGAGTTTTTTCGTCGCACGGTTCAGGTAATGATTGATGGTATGCTCCGACAACATCATGATTTCAGCGATCTCGGCGCTGGTCTTGCCGGCCGCCGTCCAGTTCAGACAATCGATCTCCCGTTCGCTCAGGGTTTCGGGAACCCTGAGATCCAGCCGGCGGATTTCAGACAGCCGGGCAAAGACGTGGCTGGAAATATAGAGAAGCTCCGCCAGGCGGTTCGCCGGCAGAAGCGTCTTGTTGCCGGAAAAGGATACCGCGCCCCGCGTCGTGGTGATGTCGTGAACGGGAAACCACACCGAATTGATCATTTCGAACCGCTCGAACAGGCCGATCACCGTTTTCCTGGCGATGTGCTCGTCGCCTCTGGCCAGAAAATCCATGGAAACGGAAAAGGGCACGGTCGATTTTTTCAGCTGGGCCATGACCCGGCTGTTCTGCAGCATCCCCTCTTCGTCGTAACGCTGCAGAAGCTCGGCCGGCCAGCTGGTGATGATGGTATATTGCGACAGTTCGCTGGCCATTTCGGATGACAGGTCCAGCACCATGAAAGCCCTGAATTCCCAGGCCTCCGTCAGCCGTTTCAAGAACCGGAATATGTCGAATTGCGTGTTCAGACCGGCGATCTCGCGAACGCAATCAACACCAATCGCCTGAACGGCGGCCGTCTCTGTTTTCTGCATGAAAGCTGTTCTTCGAGAATGAGAAATACCGCCGCAAAGGCCACCTTTGCCCGGAAATTGCCGGGGATGTTACTCACCAAAACGATTCATGCAAACAAAAGTTGAAAACTTAATTCAGAATAATCGAAAATAAGATTTAACTCGCGCAAATTGACGCCCGATCCGCCATATCAACGGCGAAAATCGAGGGATCAGCACGCCCACTTTTCCTCAACCATCCGCAACCGGGGATAATCGGCAGGCCAGTTCCGCCGAAATTCTGTCGGCCGTTTCGCGCACCTGCGGCGCCCATTTGCGAAGCTGTTCGACATCCACCCGATAGGCGGGACCGGTCACGGAAATCGCCGCATGGAAATTGCGCCCCGGCGCATGAACCGGCGCGGCAACGCAATGAATGCCGATCTCGTGTTCCTGAAGGTCGAAACCGTAACCGTTCATGCGGATGGCCGCCACATCCTTCACCAGAGCCTCCGGCGTGACGATGGTATTGTCCGTGAAGCGGTGAAAATCCAGCCCGGCGGCAAGCTCTGCCAGATCATCGGCCGGCAGCAGGGACAGCGCCGCCTTGCCCACGCCCGTACAATAGACCGGTGAACTCTTGCCGACCTGCGAATGCATGCGCAGGGTATGCCTGCCCTCGATCTTGTCGAGATAGGTGACCTGTCCGCCGTTGAGAACGGCGAGATGCACGGATTCCTGCGTCGCATCCTGCAGCGCCGCCAGATGCGGCGCGGCGACGCTGCGCAGATCATTGCCGCTCCAGGCCTTTGCGGCCAGTTGCAACAGCCTCAGGCCCACGACATAGGTCTGGTCGGGGGCATGGTCGATCAGGCCTTCGGCGAGGAGATGGGCGAGCTGGCGGTGAACCGTGCCACGCGGCTGGCCGCAAGCCTCGACCACATCGGTAAAGCGCATCGGTTTTTCGGCAAAGGCGACAAGCTCCAGAAGCGAGACGGCCTTTCCGAGCGTCCCCGTCTCCATTTCCGCTTTTCGCACACGGCCGGGAACGGGATCATGTTTTTGATCATTGGGCATTTTACTACCGGGCATGGCAACATCCACCGTCATCTGCCTTGACATAAGCGTGACGCCAAGAGAATAATTCCATTTAGTAAAATCTAGTTCCATATATTGGAACAATCAAGCCCATCAATGGATGAGACGAAACCGATGACTCAAGCCCTCTTTCCAGACCTCAAGGATGCGGGCGTGCTCATAACGGGCGGCGGTTCCGGCATCGGGGCATCGCTGGTGGAAGCCTTTGCAATGCAGGGGGCGAAGGTTGCCTTCATCGACATCGCCGAGGAGCCGAGCACGGCACTTGTCCGGCGGCTTGCCGGACTCGCACCGCATCCGGTGCATTTCTTCAGGACCGATCTGCGCGACATCGCTGCGATCGCAAGCACAGTGGATGCGGCTGCCTCCGCCACCGGCGGCATCAAGGTGCTGGTCAACAACGCCGCATGGGACGACCGCCACGATATCGATACCGTGACGGAAGCCTATTGGGACGCCAATCAGGCGATCAATCTCAAGCAGATATTCTTCACGGTTCAGGCCGCGCTGCCCTATCTGCGGCAGGCAAATAATGCATCCATCGTCAATTTTTCGTCCATCTCGTTCCTGCTGAACATGGGTGAACTGCCGTCCTATGCGGCGGCCAAGGCCGGCATTATCGGCCTGACGAAAAGCCTTGCCGGCAGGCTGGGACCGGACAATATCCGCGTCAACACGCTGCTGCCCGGCATGATCGTGACGGAGCGGCAGAAGGAACTGTGGCTGACGGACGAGGGTATTGCCGCCACCATGGCACGGCAATGTCTCAAACGCACGCTCGTCGCCGCCGATCTGGCGGGCCCGAGCCTGTTTCTCGCATCATCGGCATCGGGCGCCATCACGGCGCAATCCATAATCGTAGACGGAGGCCTCCTATAATGTCTGAACCCGCTTTTATCGCCGTCGACTGGGGCACGACCAGTTTCCGGCTCTGGCTTCTCAGCCGGTCGGGCGCGGTGCTGGGCGAGCGGCGCAGCGCGGAAGGCATGACCACCGCCATGCGCACCGGCTTTGCCGAGGTGCTGCAATCGCATCTCGATGCCATCGGCGCACCGGAAAACCTGCCGGTTCTCGTCTGCGGCATGGCCGGCGCCCGGCAGGGCTGGGTCGAGGCGGGTTATATCGACGTTCCGGCATCGCTTTCGGCGGTTCTGGACGGCGCGGTCCGTGTGCCGGGCCAGACACGGGATGTCCGCATTCTTCCGGGGCTGGCGCAACGCGATAAAGCCGCACCCGATGTGATGCGCGGCGAGGAAACGCAACTGCTCGGCGCGCTCGCCTCCGCCGATGTCGGCGAAAAGCTGGTCTGCATGCCGGGCACGCATTCCAAGTGGGTGACCGTCCGTAGCGGCGCGGTGACCCGATTTGCCACCTTCATGACCGGCGAACTGTTCGAGGTCATCTCGAAACAGACGATCCTTTCCCACGCGGTGGCCGAAGCGGACGCCTTTACCGGCGCGCACGACGCCTTCAAGGCCGCCGTGCGCGACATCTACGCCAATCCGCAACTCGCCACCAATCGCCTGTTCACCCTGCGGTCCGGGCAATTGCTGCACGGCCTCACCGCCACCGATGCGAAGGCCAAGCTTTCCGGCACCATGATCGGGCTGGAAATTGCCGGCGCTCACTCCAACGCGCGGCGGGACACACCTGTCGTGCTGATCGGCTCCGGCGCGCTCGGCGCGCTTTACGAAGGCGCCTTCACCGCCCTTGATATACATTATACGGTCATCGACGCCGACGAGGCCGTGCGGCGCGGGTTGCTGGCCGCTGCGAATGCCATCTGGCCATAGGATAAAGAGACATCATGCGTATTCCCTTCCCTTCCATCAAATATCCGCTGATCGCCATCCTGCGCGGTCTCAGACCCGAGGAAACCGAAGGCGTGGTCGGCGCGCTGATCGAAACCGGCTTCCGCGCCATCGAAATCCCGCTCAATTCGCCAGATCCGTTCCGCTCCATCGAGATCGCCGCGAAGATGGCCCCGGCCGACTGCCTGATCGGCGCCGGCACCGTGCTGAGCGTGGAGGATGTCGCATCGCTGGATGCGGCCGGCGGCAAGCTGATGGTGAGCCCCAATGCCGACGCCGATGTGATCGTTGCCGCGCGCGTCAAGGGCATGGTGACGATGCCGGGCGTTCTCACCCCCACCGAAGCGCTGGTGGCCGCAAAGGCCGGAGCCACGGGGCTGAAATTCTTCCCCGCCAGCATCATCGGCCCTTCCGGCATCAATGCGATCAGGACGATCCTGCCGAAGGATCTGGTCATCGCCGCGGTCGGCGGCGTCTCGGATCGGAATTTTGCCGAATATACCTCGGCCGGCATCACCGCTTTCGGCCTTGGAACCAGCCTCTACAAGCCCGGCATGACGGCGGCGGAGGTGCGCGAGCGCGCCACCGTCACGCTCGCGGCCTATGACGCAGCCATCGGAGGATAAGAGCGTGGTGACCGTTTTTCCGTTTGCCGGACGTGTGCTTGACGAAACGCCGATGACGCTTGGCGAGGGCCCGACCTTCGATCCCGTCGCCGGCACCGCCTGGTGGTTCAATATCATCGAACGCGAATTGCACGAGTTGCACATCGCCTCCGGCCGCAAGGCCGTACACGCCCTGCCCTTCATGGGCAGCGCGCTCGCCAAGATCAGCGACAGCAAGCAGTTGATCGCCTCCGATGACGGGCTTTTCCTGCGCGATGCGGCCACCGGCGTGCTGACCCTTTACGCGGAACTGGAAAAGGACCTGCCCGGCAACCGCTCCAATGACGGGCGCATGCACCCTTCCGGTGCGCTGTGGATCGGCACCATGGGCCGCAAGGCGGAAATTGGCGCGGGCAGCATCTACCATGTTTCCAAAGGCGCCGTGACGAAGCTGTTTGCCGATATCAGCATTCCGAATTCGATCTGCTTTTCGCCCGACGGCGCGACGGGATATTACGTCGATACCAAGGTGAACAAGCTGATGCGGGTGCCGCTCGATGCCGGGACCGGCCTTCCCTCCGGCAGGGCTGAAGTCCTCATCGATTCCACCGGTATCAAAGGCGGCATTGACGGGTCGGTCTGCGATGCCGAAGGACATATCTGGAACGCCCGCTGGGGCGTGGGTGCGGTCGATCGCTACGACGCGGACGGCAACCATATAGCCCGATATGAGGTGCCCGGCGGACAGACAACCTGCCCGGCCTTCATCGGCCCGGACGCATCGCGCCTTCTGGTCACCTCGGCGCGCGAACATCTCGATGATGACGCCATTGCCGCCAATCCGCAGCATGGCCTGACTTTCGATCTCGGCATAGAGGTCAAGGGCCGGTTCGAGCCGCTTTACCGGTTGTGAAGCGAGGCGCGGGCCGCCCGCAACAAAATGCGGAGCGCCGTCCAGTCGGCATCCCCGAAATGACTTCCCTCATTCCTTTGCATGTCAGCGGAATGAGGGTTGTGGGGATACGCCGGCGCATACAAGCCTGTCCGGGATACTGCGCCGCCAAGCGTCGCTGCGAGGCCGCACCGTCTCAGGAAATATCCGACAATATCTCGCGATAGTTCTCGTGCAGATACCGCTGGGTCGCGGCGGCATCGGCCGGCCGGCCGTAGAAATAACCCTGCCCCATGGCGCAGCCAAGCGCGCGCAGCTTTTCCTCTTCCACCCGTTCCTCGATCCCTTCGGCCACGACTTCGAGATCGAGACCGTCGCACATGGCGACGATGGCCTTGATGATATGTTCCGAGGGACGATCGCTGCTGATGCGCGAGACGAAGGCGCGGTCGATCTTCACCTTGTCGAAGGTGAAGTCGCGCAGGCGGCCAAGGCTCGACTGGCCAGTGCCGAAATCGTCAAGGGAAATGCGAACGCCGGCGCTCTGCAATTCGCTGATGATGCGTTGCGCGGTATCGGCTGAAGTCATGACGGCCGTTTCGGTGATCTCCAGTTCCAGCCGGTGCGGGTCGAGGCCGACGCGGGAAAGGATGGAGAGAATATTGTCCGCCGTGCTCGGGTCCATCAATTGCGCTGACGACAGGTTGAAGGACAGGAAGAGTTCACGCGGCCAGAACAGGGCCGCTTCCGCCGCCTTTCGGAGCAAAGCTTCCGACAACGCGTCGATGAAACCGCGTTCTTCGGCAAGCGGCACGAAAACGGCGGGCGATACGAAACCGAGATCGGGATCGTTCCAGCGGGCCAGCGCCTCGAAACCGATGACCTTCGCCTCTTCCAGCCGGACGATGGGCTGGAAATGCACGTCGATCGCGTCGGTGATGATGGCGTTTCTGAGCGCCTGCTCCAGCTGCGTGGCGCGCTTCATTTCCTGGGCGATCTCACGCGAATAGACCGTTATCTGGCCACGGCCGCGCCGTTTTGAGCGATAAAGCGCCGTCTCGGCGCTTTTCAGCAGATCCTCGAAATCATCGCCGGCAAAGGGATAGATGGCAAAACCGAAGGAAGAGGAGAGCCGGACGTTGCGGTCACCAAGATCGTAAGGGGCGGAAAGCACGTCCTTGATCATGTTGCCGATACGCTCCGCGCCGGTGCGTTCGAACACCAAAGGCAGGACGAAGGCGAATTCGTCTCCGTCATGGCGCGTCACGACGGCGCCATCGGGAATGCAGGCCTTCAGCCGGTGCGCAACCTGACACAGGATTTCATCGCCCGCCTGAACGCCGAAAAGATCATTGATGGGTTTGAAGCCGTCTATATTGGCAATGCCGACCGTGAAGGGCGCCGGGTCGCTGGAACGTTCGCTGGCCAGCATGCGAATCTTGTCCCGCAGACGGTAACGGTTGCCGAGCCCCGTCAGCGGATCGCTGTAGGCCATGGCCTGCAATTCGTTCTGGCTGACCTGCAACGATTGCGGCTCTGCCCGTTTCATTCCTGCATCTCGTGAATCCTGTGTCGACCGCGCTCACAATGCAGGGCAAGTATTAAAAAAACCATAGAGCCGCGGACCAAAATGCGGCGGCATTTCCCGAAAGTACACGGCGCGCGCAAAATGACCCCGGCGCGGCAAAGAATTGTATTTTCCCTTCACCGCCGCAACCAGGCGGCGGCGGGTATCAGGCATGAAGCCTAAGGGCATCCTTGCCGAAAAGCCGCAGGAAAACCGCCTCGACCATGTCGGGACTGACGGGTTTAAGCAACATGTCATTCATGCCGGACGCGAGGCATTTGTCCAGATCGCCCTCGAAGGCGTGGGTGATGACGCCGACGATGGGGATATGGTGCTCGCCAGCCAGTTCACGCATACGGCGGGCAACCTCGAAACCGTCGATATCGGCAAGCGTCGTGTCGAGCAGGACAACGGAGGGCGCCTGTTCCTTGAAAAGACGCAGGGCCTCCTCACCCGTGATGGCAAGCCGCCAGGAAAGCCCCAACCCTTCCAGTATCTGCGAAAAGACGATCTGGTTGACCCGGTTATCCTCAACGAGAAGTATCTCGCAGACGCCACCCGTCTTGAGGATATCGGGCAGGTCTTCCGTCATGATCTCCCAGTCTTCCTCCGGCGATTTCTCGCCTGGCGACGACCTGAGGCCAACGGCGACATAATGCAGCAGGGAGGCATCGATCTCCCCTTCCTCGATGGTGACGACCGGCAGACCATGCGCAGCGGCGATATCGAGACATGTGACGCTCATCTGGGCATCGACGACGACGACGTCGATATTCACGCCGGCGGAAGCGGCGATATCGATGAATGCCCGCTGCTCCTGCTCGCTCGTCACCGCCGCATGATCCATGCCGCCGGCGGCAAGCCGGCGGCCGGCGGCTTCGGCAAAACGTCCGCTTTCGGACACGATGAGGACCGCCTTGCTTTTCAGCAGGTCTTTTGCCGGATCGCCCTCGTCGCCCCTGCCATAGGTCGAGGCGACGAAGGCAACATGTTCAAGCGAGGGAATGACGGGCCTGCCGCTCGCATCGACGGTGGCAAGTGCCGTGACATCCTCCATCGTCGTCACCAGAAAATGCCGGCCCGGACGGCCCACACGCTGCTTGCGGGTAATCGTCAGCACTTCCTCGCCATTGAGGCGTCTCACCCTTTCGGGAATGAGGCTCGATGTGCCGCTGTCCATCACCATGCGGTCGGCCGCGTCGATCTGCGCGGCGACCTTGCGCGAATGCAGATCGAACACCGTCTTGCCGAGAATGCTCTCCGCACTGGTTTCGACCATGGCGCAAGCGGATTTGTTCACGGCCGCATAGGCCATGTTCCTGTCCTTGACGAAGACGGGAAACGGCAGATTGTCGAGGATGTCCTCGATCAGCTGCACCCGTTCAAGGTCGATGCGCCACTGTTCTTCCCTTTTCTTCTGTTCGGAAATATCGGCGACGACACTGATGCCGAGCCCGGAAGGCAGGCGGTTCATGACGAAGCGCAGGAAGCGCTCTCCCTTCAGGCGTTCGGTCTTTTCCGATCTTTCCTTCCAGTGCAGCGCCAGCCGCTCGCCGATCCATTCGTCCCGCCCAAGCTGGCGGGCATTGGCGGCAAGGTTTTCCGTCTCGAGCAGGTAGCAATCATAGAGCGCGCTCAGATAATCGCGCAGCCGCGCACCGGGGCCGACAACGGCCTCTTCCAGCGGGAAAAAACTCATGAGTTTCCGGCTTGCGAAAATAATGTGATCGTTACGGTCGTAAACGACGATCGCCGCGCCAAGCGCGTCGCAAAGGGCATCAAGCATCACCGTATGAACGCCCGCGCCAGAGGACGCCAAATCACTCAACTGCAAACTCCCGCCTGTTTTAATGGGTCAGGCTTATGTTTCTAATGGAATCGTTCAGGGCAGATGCCGGGATGAAACGACAAATTCCGAAAAAGAGACATCAGGGTTCGCCACTTGAAGCAGTCTTGAGGAGAAGATGACGTTCACCCATAATCGACGTCACACACCACCCGAAAAGGGGGCCTCTTTCCTGCGGTCATTTCAAGCCGCCCCACCATAATCAAGGCCGATTAAAGGCGGATTAACGCTTACCCGGGTGTTGACGGAAATGATCAAATGCCCGGAAACCCGCAAAACATGTGCAAATTTCCGCAGCCCGGGTTTTTTACTTTCGAAGCAGCCGCGAATCCGCGAAAATGACGATCATGGCCATCAAGCAGCTTTCAGAAACCCTCATCAACCAGATCGCCGCCGGCGAGGTCATCGAAAGACCGTCCAGCGCCACGAAGGAACTGGTGGAAAACGCCATCGACGCGGGCGCGACCCGCATCGAGATCGCCACTGCGGGTGGCGGCAAGGGGCTGGTGCGGATTACCGACAACGGCTCCGGCATGTCGCCTGCCGATCTGGAGCTTGCGGTCAGGCGTCACTGCACCTCGAAAATTTCCGATACGCTGGATGATATCCGCACGCTCGGGTTTCGCGGCGAGGCGCTGCCCTCCATCGGCTCCGTCGCCAAGCTGACGATTACCAGCCGCCAACAGGGCGCGGAACAGGGCTCGGTGATTTCCGTCACCGGCGGCAGGGTTTCGGATGTGCGGCCCGCCGCCTCGAATGCCGGCACCATCGTCGAGGTACGCGACCTGTTCTTTGCCACGCCAGCACGGCTGAAATTCCTGAAGACGGAACGCGCCGAGGCGGCCGCGATCACCGAGGTCGTCAAGCGCATGGCGATCGCCTTTCCGCATATCCGCTTCGTGCTGTCAGGCACGGACCGTTCGACGCTCGAAATCCCCTCCACGGGCGACGATCATCTCGCCCGCATGGCGCAAATCCTCGGCGCGGAATTCAAGGACAACGCCATCGAGATCGATGCCGGACGCGAGGATGTGACGCTGACCGGCTTTGCCGGCGTGCCGACCTTCAATCGCGGCAACTCGGCGCATCAATATGTCTTCGTCAACGGTCGCCCGGTGCAGGACAAGCTGCTTTTATCCGCCATTCGCGGCGCCTATGCCGAAACCGTGCCGCATGGACGATATCCGGTCGCGGTGCTGTCCATCACGCTCGACCCCGCCTTTGTGGATGTGAACGTGCATCCGGCGAAATCCGACGTGCGTTTTCGCGACCCCGGCCTCATTCGCGGGCTGATCGTCGGTGCGATCCGGCAGGCGCTGACGCGCGACGGCGACAGGGCTGCGACAACGGGCGCCAGCCAGATGATGAACGCCTTCCGCCCCGGCTATAGCCCGTCCGGCCTGCGGCCCTCGCCTTCCATGCCGGCTTCCGCGCCATGGTCTGCCGCCACCTCGCCTTCGCGGCCGCTTACCGTTTCCGGGGACATGCAATTTGCGGAAGCGGTGCAATCGCGCTTTTCCGACATCACCATGCCGACAGCGCGGGCCGAACCGCGTGAGGTTTACGAAGCCGCCGCAGCCCCCTCGCCCGAACCGGTGCTCTACCCGCTCGGAGCCGCAAGGGCGCAGCTGCATGAGAACTACATCATCGCGCAGACGGAAAACGGCCTCGTCATCGTCGACCAGCATGCCGCGCATGAGCGGCTGGTGTTCGAGGAAATGCGCAATGCGCTGCATTCCAGGCGGCCACCTTCGCAGGTGCTGCTCATTCCTGAGATCATCGATCTGCCGGAAGAGGATTGCGACCGGCTGATGGATCATGCCGCCGGCTTCGATGCGCTGGGCCTCGTCATCGAGCGTTTCGGTCCGGGCGCGGTCGCCGTCCGGGAAACGCCGGCCATGCTGGGCGAGGTCAATGTGCAGGGGCTGGTGCGCCAGCTTGCCGACGAGATCGCCGAATGGGATGCGGCCTCCACGCTGGCCAACAAGCTGGAATATGTCGCCGCCACCATGGCCTGCCACGGTTCCGTGCGTTCCGGCCGGCGCATGCGGCCGGAAGAAATGAACGCGCTTTTGCGGCAAATGGAAAACACGCCGGGCTCGGGACAGTGCAATCATGGCCGTCCGACCTATATCGAACTGAAACTTTCCGATATAGAACGGCTCTTCGGCCGAAGCTGACGCCTTCATTAAATGGCAGGCGGGCGGGGCTGGCCTTGCGCCGCGCCGGACTATATAAATTCAGGACACTGGAGCATCCGGATTGTTCAGGAGAACGCTACGCCGTTTCGGACTGGGTGCCCTGACAGGACAGAGCAGGAGACGAAAACGGATGAACAGATTTGAAGGAGGCGGCAACCGCCTCGCCGTCATCGAATATCTCGACGGTGACTTCCGCATCGTCCAGACCGGCTCGCATGTCATCTGCGCCATCACCGGCAAGGCCGTTCCGCTCGATGAATTACGCTACTGGAGCGTGGCGCGACAGGAAGCCTATTTGGATGCGGCGGCTTCGCTGGAGGCCGAGCAGAAGGCTGGCAATTTGCCGGCGTGAGTTGGGAAGCGGCGTGCTGACGCGTTTCAATGTTAAGCGGCTTTCTCAGGAGCCGTTGCAGAGGCGGCTGACACCCTCACTCGACGTCATCCTCGGCCTTGCGCCGAGGATCTGCTGATGTCTCATAAATCGATAGGTTGCAGATGCTCGGGACAGGCCCGAGCATGACGGAGGAGAGGTTTCCGGACCTTGCCGACAACCTCTAAAATGACGACCGGGCATTTTCCCGCAGCAGGCGGGCGCGGCAATGCTGGATTGCGGCATCGATGATCGTCGCGGCCGCGTTGGGGTCATCGAACACCATGTCGATCTCGATCACCAGGCTGTTCCACAGTAATTCTTCCGCCCGGCCGTGGTGCCCGTTAAGCCGAACGGCGTCCTTGGCGGTCGTCACCAGCTGCAAGTTCTGCCTGCCTGCATCCTGCAGAAGATCGGCGATCTCATCGTCGCTGAAGTGGTGATGATCCGGGAAAGAGCGCTGCAGCACGATATCGCCGCCAAGCGCCTCGACGGTTCTGAAAAACTTGGCCGGATCGGCGATACCGGCATAGGCCAGCACGCGCCTTCCCCTGAAATCCTGCGGCTCCTGTGGCGTGATCGCCGCCACGAAGACGGGTTTGGCGGCCTTTGCCGCCTGTCTCACAAGCGGATCGGCGGCATGGCCGTTGCCAACCTTCAAAAGACCGGTCATCTGCCGCATCTGCTCGGCCAGCGGCGCCCTGACGGGGCCACCCGGCACGAGATGGCCATTGCCGATACCGCGTACCGTATCGATGACGACAAGCGCATAATCGAGCGTCAGGCGCGCGCTCTGGAAACCGTCATCCATGATGATGAGATCGACGCCCTCCTTCACCAGCCGGTGTGCGCCTTCCACGCGCCGGCGTGAAATCACCGTCACCGCCTCACGCGCCAGAAGCAGCGGCTCATCGCCGACATCGGCGGAGCGGTGGTGCTGTGGATCGACAAGGGTGGTGACATCAAGCGTGCCGCCATAACCGCGGCTGAGGAAACCGGGTTTCATTCCCTTGGCAACGGCGGCCCGGGCGATTGCTATCGCGGTCGGTGTCTTGCCTGCACCGCCGACCGTGAAATTGCCGATGCAGATCACGGGGACGGCAACGCTTGCCCGTTTCGCCGTTCGCATCCGCCGTCCGGCGACCTTGCCGTAGAGAAGCGAGAAAGGCGACAGGAGCCATGCCTGCCAGCCCGCTTTCTGCCACCAGAAGGGCGGCGCCTCAGAAACCATCTATTTCCGCTCCCGGCCGCGTCGCCCACGGCATTCGTTCGGATGTTATACGTCAGGGGTTGTTTGCCAGAAAAAACCGTAAATTGCAAAATCGGAATAGACGGGTTTCACGCATCGGTCCGACACGGGCTGCCGTGCTTCAACACGGAGCTTCAAACTGAGCGCCGCGATATCCATTCTATCGTCATACCGGCCTCGAGCCGGTATCCAGCCAAACCAAGTCCTTGGGCTGAGAAAAGTCCTTTCGTCGGGCAGACGCCCGTCGGCTGGATACCGGCTCAGGGCCGGTATGACGGGACATAGAGAGGGCCGCGACAATGAAAGGCGCGCGGAAAGCCGCGCGCTTACCGCTTCAAACAACCCGTTCCGGCAGCAGGGCTTCAAGCGCGGTAATATCGTCAAGACAATAATCCGCATCCGCGCCGAGGCTTTCGCGGGAACCGGTTCCCGTCAGAACGGCGATGCGCAACCCCGCACCCGCGTTCCTCGCCATATGCAGATCGTGGTTATTGTCGCCGACAACAGCCACACGTTCCGGCGGGAATCCGATCGCCTCGCAGAAACCGAGAACCATGCCGGGCTGCGGCTTGGTGCCGTAACCGCTGTCATAACCCGCGACGAAATCGACATCGCTCTCGAAACCGAAGCGGATGGCCGTCTGGCGAATGGAATTTTCATTGTCGCTGGAGGCGATGCCGAGCTTGTAGCCGCGCGCCTTCAGCCGTGCGAAAAACGCCTTGAGATCGGTGACGGGCACGGATTTATCGGCGGCCTCGGTGAAGAGCCGATCGAGGCGCGCCGTCAGTTCGCCGACATCACAGGGCGAGCCGGCAGCGACCAGACCGGCGGCGATTTCCGCCGTATTGCCGGCGGCCAGCAGGCTGTCGGGCACCACATGGCCAGTGACGGGGTCCATGCCGCAGGCGATGAGAAGCCGGTCGGCAAGCGCCGCGTCGCCTTTGGCCGCGATCGCCGCAAGTTCGCGGTTCACCGGTCCCCAGCTGGCGTCATAACCTAAAAGCGTTCCGTCCTTGTCGAAAAGGACAGCGACAATCGACTGCGCCGCATCAAGTTCGATATCCGCTACCATGAACCGATGGCGCTCCGCGGTTGCAGCTTGGCCGAAACGGTAAGCGGATTGATATAGGGTTCCAGCGCCTTGACGGTGGAGGACAGCGCGCCGCGCATATCCTGAATGACGCGATTGCCCGCATCGATCATCTTGTAACGCTCATTGTCGTTGACCAGCAGATAATGCACTGCCTTGGCCAGCATCTCTATATCGCGGATGATACGACCACCGCCGGCGCGGATGAGCTTCTGATAGGCCTCGCGGAAATTCTGCACATGCGCGCCCGACAAAACGGCACAGCCGAGCATGGCCGGCTCCAGCGGGTTCTGCCCGCCTTCCGCCGTCAGCGACCGGCCGACGAAGGCAAGCTCGGTCAACCGCAGGTAAAGCCCCATTTCGCCGATGGAATCGCCAAGGAAAATATCGGTTTCCGGCGTGATCACGTCGTTGCGGCTACGGCGCGCCACCGTCAGTCCCATGCCCTTCAGCATGGCTTCCACATCGTCGCCACGCTCTGGATGGCGCGGCACGATGATGGTCAACTGACCGTTGCGCGACTTGATCGCCGCGTGCACGGTGGCTGCGGCCTTTTCTTCGCCGTCGAAGGTGGAGATCGCCGCCCAGGTCTTGCGGTTGCCGACCTGCTTGCGATAGGTCTCCAGCAGCGCCTCGTCGCAGGGCGGCGGGTCGGTATCGCCCTTGAGATTACCCGATATCACCACCGGCCAGGAGCCGAGATCGCGGAAACGCTCGGCATCGAGATCGGATTGCGCAACCACCAGCGCCAGCTTGGAAAACAGCGATTCCGCAATATCGTGCCGGTTTTTCCAGCGGTCGAAGGACCGGTCGGACAGACGGGCATTGACCCGGATCTGCGGGATATGCCGGCGCTCCAGCTCCATCATCGTCACCGGCCAGATTTCCGATTCAGCTGTTATGGCGGCATCCGGCGCCCAATAGGTGAGGAAGCGGTTGACCGCGATCTTGATATCGAGCGGCACATATTGGTGGATCACATCGTCGCCCAGCCGCGTGCGGGTCAGTTCGGCCGAGGTGACGGTGCCGGTAGTCAGGAGCACGAAAATGTCGCGTTTGCGGATTTCGCGGATCAGCGGAATGAGGGCAAGCGTTTCGCCCACGCTTGCGGCATGGAACCAGACGAGCGGCCCGCGCGGGCGCTCGGCGCTGGCATAACCGAAACGTTCGAAGCGGCGGCGCTTGTCTTCCTTGCCCTTTGCGGCCCGATAGGAAAGATAGGGCCGGGCAAAGGGATAGGCGGCAATACCGGCGATCCGGTAACCGGAAAGAGCGAAACGTGCGATACGGCTGCTCATGACATTCTGCCCTTGATCATTCCGCGCAATGCCCTTCCCCTGTTCTTGTTGTTATCGCCGCCTACTTCTTCTTAAATTGCGTCATTTTTTGTCATCGGAAACGAAAGCGCGATCACATTTTATCGTGCAGGAACTCCCGGCCTGCCGTTCTCAAGCAGGAATCACGGGAAAGCTCGCTTTCACCCAATAGTATTACAACGCAAGGGCAAAGGGACTCAATTTTTGTCGTCGGGATTGAGAAGACGGTGCATATGCACGATAAAATAACGCATATGGGCGTTATCGACAGTCATTTGCGCCTTGGACTTCCATGCCGTGAGCGCGGAAGCATAGTCTGGATAGATGCCGACGATATCGAGCGCCTTCAAATCCCGGAACTGAACATCCTGAAGGTTTTCCAGTTCGCCGCCGAAGACGAGGTGCAGCAGCTGTTTCGGTTTGCCGGATTCCGTCATGTCTTTATCTCTTTCTTGAACGCTGAGAGAGCCACCCATCTGCGGGATTTCCCGGCAAAGGTCAACTGTCAGACAGATGTGAAAACGCTTTCAAAAGTGCGGGCAGCGCATAATCTGCTGCAGCGCACAATGCGGGGTGGTTTACCTGGCGGCGATTATACATCAGGGGTTTTCCATCGAGGCCGACCAGCCGGCCGCCGGACCTTTCAAGGATAAGATCGGCAGCGGCAAGATCCCACTCATGCGAATTGGCCTTGACCAGCGTTCCGTCGATGCGGCCATCCGCCACCATTGCCAGCCGGTAGGCCAGCGACGGCACGTGCGGGATGCGCTTTACGCCGCTTCGCACCTCTTCCGGCAGATGCGAGATCACGTCTTCGGGCGCCGCCAGATGGAAGATGCCGGCATTTTCGCGCACGGCGAAAATGGGCTCTCCGTTCTTCAGTGCCTCACCACCTTCAAGTGCGGTAAACTCCTCGGCAAGCGCCGGTGCAACAAGAACACCCACCACCGGCCGTCCTTCATGCACCACCGCGACGCTGACGCACCAGGTATCCCTGCCGCCGATGAAGGCGCGGGTTCCGTCGATGGGATCGACAACGAAGACGGTGGAGCGGGAAAGCCTCCCGGTATCGTCATCCGTCTCTTCCGAAAGCCAGCCATAGTCCGGCCGGGCGGAGCGCAGGATGGTTTCGAGAATTTCGTTGGCGGCATAGTCAGCCGCGCTGACCGGTGAAAGCCCGCCATTCTTCCACCAGACCTCGGGGTCCTTGCGGAAGAAGCCGAGAGCCGTTTCGCCCGCCTTGCGCGCGGCTTTAAGGACCAGTCTCAGATCGGAGGCCCAGCGGGCCTCAGCCATATCGTTCATTTTGCCGTCTTTTCCGCGCGCCTTGCGCGGCGCGCCCGTTTTTCCCTTCGCACTTGCACATAAAGTGCCGGCGAAAACAACCCGCAGGCTTGGGTTACTTGCCCGCGATCGTCATGCCTTCGATGGCCAGCGTCGGTGCGGCAACGCCATATTTGCGGTCGATATCATTGGCCGGCGTAACCCGCATGAACATGTCCTTCAGGTTCGAGGCGATGGTCACCTCGGATACGGGGAAGGACTTTTCGCCATTCTCGATCCAGAAACCGCTCGCGCCGCAGCTGTATTCGCCCGTGATCATGTTGGCGCCATGGCCGATCAGCTCGGTGACGTAAAAGCCGGTTCCGACCTGCCGCAGCAAGTCCTCTGGCGAAATATCCCCCGGCTCCAGCGCCAGATTGGTGGAGGCCGGCGAAACCGAGGTGCCGCCGCGCACGCCGCGCCCGTTGGTTTCAAGGCCGAGTTCCCGCGCCGCCGAGGTGGAAAGGAACCAGTGCTTCAGCACTCCGTCCTCGATCATTACCATCTTCTCGCCCCGGACACCCTCGCCATCGAAGGGACGCGAGGACGGGCCGCGCACGATCTGCGGATCATCCGTAAGGTAAAGGCCCTTTTTCAGAACCTGCTGGCCCATTTTATCGCGCAGGAAGCTGGTCTTGCGGGCAACCGAGGCGCCATTGATGGCGCCGGCAATCGCACCGACAAAGCCGCGGGCGATGCGCGGATCGAAAACCACGGTGATATCGCTGCCGGTATCGACCTGACGCGGGCCGACGCGCCGCACCACTTTTTCACCGGCGCGGCGGCCAATCTCCTCGGCGGCGTCCAGATCGGCATAATAAAGCCGGCTGTCGAAATCGTAGTCGCGCTCCATCTTCGTGCCTTCGCCGGCGATGACGCTGACGGAACGGCTGAAGCGGCTGCCCATATAGCTGCCGGAAAAACCGTGCGACGTGGCAAGCACGAGGCCGCCCATGCCGCTCGATGCGCCGGCGCCCGAGGAATTGCTGACGCCCTTGACGCCGAGTGCCGCCTCTTCCGAGGCAAGGGCAGCCTCGCGCAGCTGATCGGCCGACACTTCCGTCGCGTCGAAAAGCTGGAGATCGTCATAGGATGTCGCCAGCCGTTCCTTGTCCGCAAGGCAGGCAAAGGGATCTTCCGGCGAGACCTTCGCCATGGCCACCGCCCGTTCGGCCAGCGTCTTCAGATCAAAGCCGGGATTGGCCGAAACGCTCGCCACCCGGCGGCCAACGAAGACGCGCAGGGAAAAATCGTCGCTTTCGGAGGATTCGGTGCTTTCCACCTTGCCGAGCCGCACACCGACCGATTGCGAGCGGGAGCGCACGACGACGGCATCCGCCTCATCCGCGCCGGCGGCACGGGCAAGATCGACAAGTTCGCTGGCGCGATCGAGAAGTTTGGAAGAATCTATTTCTGAGGACATGAGTTGGCCTTTCATTCCTGTTCCATTTATTGTGCCAGCAACCCCGCATCAAGGGCGAAACGCCGCTTTCTCCATTCGGACGGTATTGTCGCCACCCTATTCGAAAGTCCGCCCGCATGACCGAGCACGACGCTCTCTTTTCCGAACCCCTGCTGCTTCTGGCCGGCGCGGTCATCGCGGCCTCGGTTTTCCGCAAGCTCGGGCTGGGCACCGTGCTCGGTTATCTGGTGGCGGGCATCATCATCGGGCCGTTCCTGCATCTGGTCACGGATGCGAAGGACATCTTCAATGTCTCGGAACTGGGCGTGGTTTTCCTGCTCTTCATCATCGGTCTGGAACTGAAGCCATCGCGCATATGGCAGATGCGGCGCGATATTTTAGGTCTCGGGCTGGCGCAGGTGCTGGTGACCGGCAGCGTGCTGGCGGCCATTGCCTGGTGGGCGGGGCTGATCGATGCGCGCGGCAGCCTCGTTGCGGGCTTCGGTCTTGCGCTTTCCTCCACCGCCTTCGCGCTGCAAATCCTTGAAGATGACGGCGACATGAATACCCGGCACGGCAATCGGTCCTTTTCGATCCTGCTGTTTCAGGACCTCGCCATCGTACCGCTTCTCGCCCTCGTCACCATTCTTTCCAACCGGCCGGATGTGGCATCGGACTCGATGGTTTACGATCTCGTCGCCTCGGTCCTTGCGGTGGCGGGCATGGTGCTGGCCGGACGCTTCCTGCTGACACCGATGTTCCAGATCATCGCCCGCACGGGCGCACGCGAGGTAATGATCGCGGCGGCACTCTTCGTCGTCATCGGTGCGGCCGCCATCATGGAGGCTGTCGGGCTTTCCATGGGCATGGGAGCGCTGCTGGCGGGGCTGATGCTGTCGGAATCCTCCTACCGGCACGAGCTGGAAGCCGATATCGAGCCGTTTCGCGGACTGTTTCTGGCGTTGTTCTTCATGGCCGTCGGCATGTCGCTGCATGTCAACATCGTCTATGAGCACATTCTCCTCATCCTGATCGCCGTGCCGGCGATGATGGCGGTGAAGGCGGCGCTGATCTATGCTCTTTGCCGCATTGCCGGTTCCTCGCGTTATGCATCGAGCCGCATCGCGCTGCTTCTGGCGCAGGGCGGCGAATTCGGCTTCGTACTCTTCACCACGGCCGCAGCTTCGGGGCTGTTTCCGCAGGCGACCGCCTCGATCCTTGTTGCCGTCGTCACGCTTTCCATGGCGCTGACGCCGCTTCTGGCGGTGATTTCCCGCCGACTGACGGCGGAGGATGCGGAGGAGGACAAGCTGGAAGAGGATTTCGACGGCGCGGGTGCGGATGTGCTGATGATCGGTTTTTCCCGCTTCGGCCAGATCGCCTCGCAGATTCTTCTGGCCGGCGGACGCGACGTCACTGTCATCGACAGTTCCGCCGACCGTGTGCGCCAGGCTGCCCGTTTCGGTTTCCGTATCTTTTTCGGAGACGGCACCCGCAAGGACGTGCTGATCGCCGCCGGAATAGAGCGGGCCGATCTCGTGGCCGTCTGCACCCACAAGAAAGAGGTCACCGACCGCATCATCGACATGATCCAGTCGGAATTTCCCAGTGTGCGTATCTATGCCCGCTCCTATGATCGCGTCCATTCCCTGTCGCTGAGGAAAAAGGGCGTGGAATATGAAATCCGTGAAACGCTGGAATCCGGCTTGCTGTTCGGCAGGCGGATTCTGGAAGGGCTGGACATGGATGGCGAGCGGGCGCTGGCGATCTCCGACGATATTCGCGAACGTGACGAGGAACGGCTGCAGCTGCAGGCCGTGGAAGGCCTCGCCGCCGGCCGGCAGATGCTGCACAACAAGCCGGTGCGCGAAGTGAAGCCGGAGCCGCTGATGAAGCCGAAGAACAAGGCGGAGAAGCGGGAGGAGGAAGAAGGGGATATGGAGGACAGCGAGACGGAAGTGTCGTTGTGAATTCCACGTCAAGTCAGTGACTGGGAGCGCGCCGCGTGTTTCTTCTCCCCGCCGGGGAGAAGAAATCAGTGGCACCCGCTCGTTTCTGGAGAATACTCAAGGGAGAGCGCTCAGGCTTCCACGCCCTGCCCGCGATGAAACAGCTCCACCTGCATGTCGATCTGCCGTTTCAGATCGTCCTTGATGCCGGCGGAGGCGTTCAGCACCTCTTCCGACTTCAGGAAATCCAGCACGCCGAAACGGTGCACCGGCGGGCGCAGGAAGATATGCGGCGGGCGTAATCTGAGTTTCAGGGCAATCGCCGCCTGCATCATCAGCTGGCTGGCGCCGAACAGGCTGTCCAGACGGTTCGGCATGGTGGTGCCGTCGCCTTCCGGGCCGCCGACCACATCGATGCCGATGACGATATCGGCATGATCCAGCAGGTGCTCATAGGGAACGGGATTGAAGATGCCGCCATCGATCATGATGCGGCCATCGATGCGCACCGGCATGAACAGCGCCGGAATGGCGGCGGATGCCGCCAGCGCCTGGATAATCTCGCCGCTTTCCACCACCACTTCGGTCTGGGCGTAATAATCCGTCGTGACCACCTTCAGGGGAATGGCAAGCTCTGAGAAGTCCTTCGGCAAAGCCTGCGGCATCAAGGCATGGAGGATAAGCTCGAGATTGAACTGCCCGAGGCGAAAACCATCGACCGCGTGGCGCATGGATGCAGGCCCGAGGCTCCAGAGCCGGTTGGCGACCGAACCCTTGCGCCCCATGAGTTCGAGCGTGTATTCGCGGATTTCCCGGCCCGACATGCCTGCCGCCATGCCCGCGCCGATGATGGAGCCGATGGAGGAGCCGGACAACGCCACCGGCCGGATGCCGAGTTCGTCCAGCGCTTCGATGACATTGATGTGGCAGATGCCGCGTGCACCGCCACCGCCAAGTGCCAGCCCGAATGTCGGCTCGTGGCTGCCCGCACCATCGCCCTTGAGGACATCTTCCCCGGCGCGGACGACCGTGACGTTCTCGTTTACACCCTGATCCATGCGAATACCCAAACTCTCTCCGCGGAAAAGACTTTGCCTATTCGGCAAACAAGACAAGACCGTGGCGTGACGGGAAGGTGTTCCTGTTAGAGCGTTTCGCTTTTCCCAAGAATCGCCAAAACGCTCTAACTCTTTGTTCTGTCGCGTTTCCGGACGGAAACCGGTCTCCGCTTTTCCTGGAAATGCCCTAGGGCTCGTAGCGGTAGAAATGCATTTTCGTGTCACCGAAGATGCGGCTTTCGAGCGGTTTGAACGCTGCATCGACCTTCACCGTGACGTCGCCGCGCTCTTCCAGAATGGCGAGCGCGCCGGGTGTCAGCCAGCCGCCGCCATGCGCCGCCGCGAAAGCCTTTTCGCCATGGCCATGGCCATAGGGCGGATCGGCGAAGAGAAGATCGAAGGGCTCGATATTGTTGACGCCGCCGAGCTTGGTGGCGTCACGCCGCAGGATGCGGGCACGGCCATGCAGACCCAGCGCATCGATATTTTCCCAGAGCAGCCCCCTGCCCTCAACGCCGTTTTCGACGAAGAGCGCCACCCGGCACCCGCGCGACAGAGCCTCCAGCCCGACCGCGCCGGTTCCGGCGAAAACGTCCAGAACCCGCGTACCGTCAAGACTTTCCGGATAGGCGTGGCTCAGAATGTTGAAGAGGCTTTCCCGCGTCCTGTCGATGGTCGGACGAATGGAATTGGTTTTCGGCGCGGCCAAAGTCCGGCCGCGGAACTCACCGCCTACGATCCGCATTACGTGTCATTCCCCTGCCTCCAGAAGGTTTGCCACCCGGGCCTTTGCCGCCCGGCTTGCCGCCGCCGGGACCACCGGGGCCTTTGCTCTTGCCTGAGAAACCCGAACGTTCGCCACGCTCGCCCGATTTTCCGAAAGATGGCTTGCCGAAGCCGGGTTTACCGGCCGGCTTGCCGCCACGGGGCTTGTCTCCCGCCGGGCGCTCACCGCGTGGGCGGTCACCGTCTTCACGGGGCCTGTCGCGGAACGGCCGGTCACCGAAAGGTTTTTCGCCACGTGGACGGTCGCTGCGCGGGCGGTCACCCTCTTCGCGCGGCCTGTCACGGAACGGACGGTCGCCGAAAGCTTTGCCGCCGCGCGCCGGGCGGTCGCCGAAGCTCTTTTCACCGCGCGGACGATCCCCTTCTTCACGCGGCCTGTCGCGGAATGGCCGGTCGCCGAACGGCTTTGCGCCGCGTCCACCACGATCACCAAAGCTCTTTTCGCCACGCGGACGGTCGCCGCGTCCGCGACCGCCTTCTTCTTCGCGGGGGGAATCTGAGCGGATCCACTCGCCCTCGGCATCCGCATGCCGCACGACGTTGCGGCGCGCTTCGTCCTGGGCGGAAGGCTTCTTGAAGAGGTTTTCGGCTTCCGCACGGGCGGAAGACTTGCGTTCCTTGCCGTCACGGGTCGGCCTTGCACCGGGCGCCATCCAGACATTGGCCGTGCGGCTGGTGCCGGCCGGCTGGCGTGGGCGGCGGTCGTCGCCATCATCCTCGCTGCGGCCCTTGGCGCCAAATTTCCCGGCGGGCTTGGAGCCGAACTTGCCGGCTGGCTTGTCGCCACGCTTGGTATCGAGACGGCCGAGCGCCTTTTCGCGACGATCCTCAGGCTTGCCGCCCTTTTCGAAGCGCGGCTTGCCTTCCGGCGCATCGCTCTTTGCCCATTCGGATTTCACGGGCCGCTTCGGCGCGTTGTCTTCCTCATCCTCAACGGGCGCATTATAGATCGGCGCATCGAAATTGGCGCCCGCCTCTTCGATCAGGCGCGGGCCAAGCTGGTCGCGCAGCATGCGGCCACGCACTTCCAGCACCTTGCCCTCGGCCAGATCGCCAAGCTGGAACGGGCCGTAGGAAACGCGGATCAGGCGGTTGACCTCGAGACCCAGCGCGCCGAGCACGTTCTTGATCTCGCGGTTCTTGCCTTCGCGCAGGCCCATGCTGATCCAGACATTATGGCCCTGAGTACGGTCCAGCGTCGCGTCGATCGCGCCATAAAGCACGCCGTCGACGGCGATACCTTCCTTCAGCTTGTCGAGTGCGGCCTGATCGACCTCGCCATGGGCGCGCACGCGGTAGCGGCGCAGCCAGCCGGTGGTCGGTAGTTCCAGCACGCGGGAAAGACCGCCATCGTTTGTGAGCAGCAGCAGGCCTTCGGTATTGATATCGAGGCGGCCGATGGAGAGCACACGGGGCAGCTCGCCCGGCAGATTGTCGAAAACGGTCGGACGGCCTTCCGGGTCGGAATTGGTCGTCACCAGACCGGCGGGCTTGTGGTAGAGCCACAGTCGCGTGCGCTCGGCACCGCGAATCGGCATGCCGTCCACTTCGATCTTGTCGGACAGCGTGGCGTTGACCACCGGCGTATCCAGCTTGACGCCGTTCAGCGACACGCGGCCTTCCATGATCATGCGCTCGACATCGCGGCGCGAGGCGACACCGGCGCGCGCCATGATCTTGGAAATGCGCTCCGGCTTGCCACCGCCAACGGTTTCGGGCGCCGGGGCAGCCTTTGCCTCGGCCGGTTTCTTTTCACGCTCTGCGGCGGGCTTGCCGGGGCCTTTCGGCTTCCTGTCGCGGCTAAATGTCTTGCCACCGTCACGCTTCGGCTTGTCTTTAAAAGTCATTTGCTGTTTGCCTGTTGTTTGGGCTGTCCTATCAGGTCCAAGCACAAGGGTTAAGAGGAAATTGAAACGCAATGGCCGAAAGGACGCATTTCATGGAGCTGGCGCTTGCGGAAGCCCGAGCCGCGGCTGAGCGGCAGGAGGTTCCGATCGGCGCCGTACTGGTTCTGGACGGCCGCGTCATCGCCCGTTCCGGCAATCGCACCCGTGAATTGAACGATGTGACGGCTCACGCCGAAATCGCCGTGATCCGCATGGCCTGCGAGGCTCTGGGGCAGGAACGCCTGCCGGGCGCCGATCTCTACGTTACGCTGGAGCCCTGCACCATGTGCGCGGCGGCGATTTCATTCGCCCGTATCCGCCGGCTCTATTACGGCGCGCAGGACCCAAAGGGCGGCGCAGTGGAGAGTGGCGTGCGCTTCTTCAGCCAGCCGACATGCCACCATGCGCCGGATGTCTATTCGGGACTGGCGGAAAGCGAAAGTGCTGACATTCTGCGGCAGTTCTTTCGCGAGAAACGTCTCGAGGATTGAGCGGCGAGCGGGAGAGATGAAGCTTCCCGCCAGCCATCAGCCATTTTTTACCGGCCAGTTTTTACTGGAAAGGGTTCCACCAGCTCTTGCCGGTATTTGCCACGGCCGCTTCTTTCTTGCGGCGCTTTTCCTTCTTCTGTTCCGGCTCGCCAAGATCGGTCAGCTGATCCTGCGGAACACTGCGATATTCAGCCGGCGGGTCGGTAAGGAAGCGGCGCTGGGCATTGACGACGGAACCGCCCTGGGCGTCGGCCTTGGCCTTGCGGAAGGCTTCCCATTTCTGGCTTTCGGTCATCTGGCCAGCCGTGCCGTTGCCGGCAAGCAGCGGCGAGCGGTAATGCGGGTTGTTCTTGTTGGCGTCCGCCTCTTCGCGCAGGCGTTCGCGGGTTTCTTCCGGCGATTCGACCCATTGCGGATTGTTTTCGCGGTTCGCCATGTTCTGCTGCGGCGCGGCCAGCTGTTCGGCACGGGCCTGGGCGGGAACGACGAGGCCGGGGCGCGGGCTGTATTTCAGGTTACGCTTTTCCTGATCGTTGCCGGTGATCGAGGTCGCGCTGCCGAGATCGTCGACAAGCTGTTCAGCCGCCGTCTTGCCCGTACCGTAGGTCGGGCTCGTGCAGGCGCCCAGCAGCACGCCTATCGTCGTGACGCCAACAACCGTGCGAAACATGCCCAAACCCTGCGCATTACCCTGCATCGTCTTCATTGAAACCCTTCCAGCCGTCCGTCCCACTTCGCCAGACATCGTCTTTCGGCAGGCGGCAGCCCGCATTGCCGTGCAAATCCGGCCATTTTCAGGCAGATGTACCGGATGAAGAGGCAAAGCGCAATTCATCCGGCCATTTTCATTACGAGAGTGCGGCAAGCTCACGCAGCGCCGCCGCGTCGCGGGCCGATACATCGGGATAGTCCGGATCGGAGCCGACATCGGTGGTGATGCGCCAGGAGCGGGCGCATTTTGCGCCTTCCGCCAGCTTCTGCTCGACCACGACCTTTGCAACTTCCGGCAGACGGAAGCCATCGGCGGGGCCTTCATCGCCCACAACCGAGATGGCCGAGGTGATGCAGATTTCGGCGAAGTCCTGGCCCTTCAGCGCTGCCAGAAGATCGGCATCGGCGATGTGGACGATCGGCGCGGCCTCGAGCGAGGAACCGATGCGCTTTTCACGGCGTTCGACTTCCAGCGCGCCGGTGACGACGGTGCGGACCTTGCGGATTTTTTCCCACTTCGCTTCCAGCGCATCGTTTTTCCATTCCGCCGGGATTGCCGGGAACTGGACGAGATGCACCGATTCCGCATCCGGATAACGCGACAGCCACGCTTCTTCCGTTGTGAAGGGCAGCATCGGCGCGAGCCAAGACACGAGGCAGTCGAACAGTTTGGCGATGACCGACAGGGCGGCGCGGCGCTTCAGCGACGACGGCGCGTCGCAATAAAGCGTGTCCTTGCGGATATCGAAGTAGAAGGCGGAAAGCTCGACATTGGCGAAATCCACCAATGCGCGGGCGATCTTCTTGAATTCGAAGCCGTCATAACCCTCGCGCACGACCTTATCCAGATCGGACAGGCGGTGCAGCACCAGCTTTTCCAGCTCCGGCAGATCGTCATAGGCGATCTCTTCGCCCTTGTAGTGGGCAAGGGTGCCGAGCATCCAGCGGATGGTGTTGCGCAGCTTGCGATAGGCATCGACATTGGTCTGGATGATGGCCTTGCCGAGGCGCTGGTCATCCCAGTAGTCTGTTGTCATGACCCACAGGCGCAGGATATCGGCGCCCGCGTCCTTCATGACTTCCTGCGGCGAGACGACGTTGCCCTTGGACTTGGACATCTTCTCGCCCTTCTCATCCATGGTGAAACCATGGGTGACAACGGCGTTATAGGGCGCACGGCCGCGCGTCGCGCAGCTTTCGAGCAGCGACGAATGGAACCAGCCGCGATGCTGGTCGGAACCTTCGAGATAGACATCCGCCGGCCACTTCATGTCCGGGCGATCTTCCAGCGTGAAGGTATGGGTGCAGCCGCTGTCGAACCAGACGTCGAGAATGTCCATGACCTGCTGCCAACGGGCATGGTCGTGGTCGTTGCCGAGGAAACGTTCCTTGGCGCCTTCGGCGAACCAGGCATCCGCGCCTTCGGCCTCGAAGGCCTCCAGAATGCGGGCGTTGACGGCCTCATCGACCAGAACCTCACCCTTTTCATCGGCGAAGACGGCGATCGGCACGCCCCAGCTGCGCTGGCGCGACAGAACCCAGTC
Organism: Agrobacterium sp. OT33; assembly: GCF_017313365.1. Lineage (NCBI taxonomy): Bacteria > Pseudomonadati > Pseudomonadota > Alphaproteobacteria > Hyphomicrobiales > Rhizobiaceae > Agrobacterium > Agrobacterium sp. OT33. The sequence goes on from NZ_JAFLMZ010000001.1 coordinate 213,869, forward strand.
GGGACGACCTTCGATCATGGCGCGCAGGCGGTTCTGGCCGGAGGCCGGAACGAAGCGGGTCTGGTCGATGGCATCAAGCGAGCGCGACCGCAGCGTCGTGCCGTCGCCCAGTTCCTTGTCCATATAGACGAACCATTGCGGCGTGTTGCGGAAGATGACCGGCTTCTTGGAGCGCCAGCTATGCGGATAGCTGTGCTTCAGGCGGCCACGGGCAAACAGGTTGTTTTCCGCGATCAGCGCCTTGATGACACGCTCGTTCGCGTCACCCTTCTTGCCGTTGTCGTCCATGACACGGGCAGCGCCGCCTTCGGCGGACGGGCCGAAACCGGGGGCGTCTTCGGTGTAGAAACCGTCATCGCCAACCGGGAACGGGATGGCCGACGAAACGCCGCGCGCTTCCAGCTCACGCTGATGCGCGGTCCAGACGTCAAAGTCCTCGCGGCCATGGCTTGGCGCGGTGTGCACGAAGCCCGTACCGGCATCGTCGGTGACGTGATCGCCATCGAGAAGCGGAACCGGGAAATCATAGCCGAGCGATGCCAGAGGATGGGCGCAGGTGATGGCGGCCAGTTCTTCGGTTTTCACGTCGCGAACGAGCTTGAAGGTCAGCTTCGCCTTGGTTGCGGCCTCATCGGCAAGCTTCTTGGCGAAGATCAGCTTTTCACCCGGCTGCGGGCCGAAATCGTTCTGGGCGCTTTCCACTTCGTAGAGGCCATACTCGACCCGCGACGAAAACGCGATGGCGCGGTTGCCGGGGATGGTCCACGGCGTCGTCGTCCAGATGACTACCGATGCTTCTCCTGCCGACATTGCAGGGAATTCAAACTTACCATCCACGACATTGGCTGGACGCTGATCATGCACTACCGGGAACTTCACCCAGATCATGTCGCTCTCGACATCCGCATATTCGACTTCAGCTTCCGCCAGCGCCGTGCGCTCGACGACCGACCACATGATGGGCTTCGAGCCGCGATAGAGCTGGCCGGTGCGGGCGATCTTCAGGAGTTCGCCGGCGATGCGGGCTTCGGCGTGGAAGTTCATCGTGGTGTAGGGATTGTCGAAGTCGCCCTCGATGCCGAGGCGCTTGAACTCTTCCGACTGAACCTTGATCCAGCCGGCCGCGAAGTCACGGCACTCCTTGCGGAATTCGTTGACCGGAACCTCGTCCTTGTTCTTGCCCCTGGCGCGATAGGCTTCCTCGATCTTCCATTCGATCGGCAGGCCGTGGCAATCCCAGCCCGGCACGTAATTGGCGTCGTAACCGCGCATCTGGAACGAGCGGGTGATGACGTCTTTCAGGATCTTGTTCAGCGCATGGCCGATGTGGATATTGCCGTTGGCATAGGGCGGGCCGTCATGCAGCACGAATTTTTCGCGGCCGGCGGCGGAGGCGCGCAGGCGTTTGTAGAGGCCCATTTCCTGCCAGCGTTTCACCGTTTCCGGTTCCTTCTGCGGCAGGCCGGCACGCATCGGAAAATCCGTCTGCGGCAGATAGAGGGTGGAGGAGTAATCCAGTTTTTCTGCGGTGTCGCTCATAATCGTACCGTTGTTGCGCGCCGTGTCGGTCGCGCCGTCTCAATTTCAAAGAGGGCAAATACGGAAAGCGCCATGACCAAAGTCATGACAAGCGCCAAAATCCCGGACCTTCCGGCTCGTCAGAGCGGGCGGAAGGCCGGGCCAATAATTCGGCCAATCTGAGTTTTAAACATCAACCGGTATTGGGACATGGCCGGTTGTTTATGCGGTTTTCCGGCAAAAAGGAAGAGAAAAGCGACGGCAATATCGGCCGGAACAGGGGCTGACCGGCCTTACCCGGTCAGAACGCGATCCTGGCGTCCAGTTCGCTGAGCGGGCGCACGCCCGATAACATCGCCCTCGCCTCTTCTTCATCGCGCCTGATCTGGGCGACGAGCGGATCGAGACCGTCGAATTTCAACTCATCGCGCAGGTGCCCGAAGAAGGAGACCGAACAGACCTCGCCATAGAGATCGCCGGAAAAATCGAAGACGAATGTTTCAAGCAGCGCCGCACCGTTTTCGGTGACGGTCGGGCGGTAACCGAAGCTTGCCACGCCATCGCGGATCGAACCGTCCGGGCGGCGGAACCGCACGGCATAGATGCCGGCCTTCAGTTCCGTTTCCGGCGCCAGCGCCATGTTGGCGGTGGGATAACCCAGCGTGCGACCGAGCTTCTGGCCGCCGATGACCTCGCTTTCCACCGTGAAGCGATAACCGAGCAGGCCGGCGGCGCCGGCCACATCGCCTTCGCACAGAAGCGAGCGGATACGGCTGGAAGAAACGACATCCGCGCCCTCGTCGCGGAAGGCGTCCACCAGCGTCACGTCGAAGCCATGGCGTTTGCCGGCCTCCATCAGAAATGCCGGCCCGCCTTCGCGGCCCTTGCCGAAATGGAAATCGAAGCCGGTGACGACAGCGCTGGCGTGAAGCCAGTCGACCAGAATGGACTGGACGAATTCCTCCGCCGAGCGCTGCGAAAATTCCCGGTCGAAGGGATATTCGATGACGGAGCGGAAACCGATGGCCTCAAGGATGCGCGCCTTGAGTGGCGCGGGCGTGAGGCGAAAGACCGGCGTATCGGGACGGAAGATGGAACGGGGATGCGGCTCGAAAGTCAGCACCAGCGCGGGAACGCCACGGGCTTCCGCCAACTCCAGGGCACGATCCAGCACGGCCCGGTGGCCGCGATGCACGCCGTCGAAATTGCCGATGGCGATGACGCCGCCGCGAAGAGCTTCCGGCAGCGGCTCCTTTTTTTCATTGCGGTGAAAGACGGTCATGGCAATCGATCCATTCCTGCGCCAGCTATTCCTCAGCCGAGACGCCACTCAGGCAAGACATCTTCAGGCAAGACGGGGCATCCACCAGCCGGGAGCCGCGCCCTGCCCCTTGAGATAGGCGTTGAGAAGCGCCTCGTCCGTCTGGCCGTTCAGCGTGTATTCGGCGGCGTGAATGCCGCCGCTGATATAAAGAAGGTTGAGGCCGCTCGCAATCGCGCCCTTCACATCCGTCGGCATGCCGTCGCCGATGGCAAGCACGCGATCCTTGGCGAAGGCGCCGCGCACCTCTTTGGCCGCCGCAAGGCAGGCTTCATAGATCGGCGCATGCGGCTTGCCGGCAATGCGGACCTCGCCGCCGAGCTGTTCGTAATAGGCGGCCATGGCGCCGGCGCAGGGAATGATGCGCTCACCGCGCTCCACCACCAGATCGGGATTGGCGCAGATCATCGGCACGTTGCGGGCAATGAAGCCCTTGAGCATTTCGGTATAATCCTCGGGCGTTTCCGTCTCGTCATCGAAAAAGCCGGTGCAGACCACGGATTGCGCTTCCGCCTCGCCGACGCGCTCGACATCGAGACCGTCAAGCAGCGGCATGTCCCGCTCCGGGCCGAGCAGGAAGACTTTTTTCGGGCCTTCCGCGATCAGGCCGCGGGTGACGTCGCCGGACGTGATGATGCGGTCATAGGCCTCATCCGGTACGCCGAGAACGCGCAGCTGGGCAATGACGCCGGGAGCGGGGCGCGGCGAATTGGTGATGAGCACCACCGTCTTGCCGGTGTTGCGCGCTTCCCGCAGTGCAACCGCCGCATCCGGAAAGGCGCTGACGCCATTGTGCAGCACGCCCCAGACATCCGAAAGAATAACGTCGAACCCATCAGTGATTTCGCCGAGGGTGAGAATGCGATGGGCCATGAGATGCTTTCCGGATGCGAGAAAAGGGTGAGCGTCACATCGCAAAGCGGGACGCCGATGGCAAGGAAAAAAGCGCCGCCAGACCGGTCTTTGGCCCGCCTGACGCAGCATGAACACAAATGCCCCTTAGATGCGATGCGGCCGCAACGGGCAAAAAGAACGACGTCTGCGCGCCCGTCCGCGCATGGGAAATTTCTGTCATGGAACGCTGATAACCATAAGCCATGAAATTTTTCAGACAGGGCGTTCTTGACTCCGGCAGAAGCCCTCCTTATCTCGGTTCCGCTGGCACTCGATAAAGGAGAGTGCTAACACCCATCAGGCGAGTTCCAAAAGCTCGCGCAGTCATTTGATCGAGGGATTAGGCAATGACAAGCACCAATTTCCGCCCGCTTCACGATCGCGTCGTCGTTCGTCGCGTTGAATCCGAAGCCAAGACCAAGGGCGGCATCATCATTCCCGATACCGCCAAGGAAAAGCCGCAGGAAGGCGAAATCGTCGCCGTCGGTTCCGGCGCACGTGACGAGTCCGGCAAGGTTGTCGCTCTCGACGTCAAGGCTGGCGACCGCGTTCTGTTCGGCAAGTGGTCGGGCACCGAAGTCAAGCTCAACGGCGAAGACCTTCTGATCATGAAGGAAGCCGACATCATGGGCATCATCGGCTGATTTCAGTCGACCCATCGTTTCCTTAAATTTCAAGCCGGACCCGTTCCGGCCATTCGAAACCAGGAGTTTTGAACATGGCAGCCAAAGAAGTAAAATTCGGCCGCACAGCGCGCGAAAAGATGCTCAAGGGCGTCGACGTTCTTGCTGATGCAGTGAAGGTAACCCTCGGCCCGAAGGGTCGTAACGTCGTTATCGACAAGTCCTTCGGCGCTCCGCGCATCACCAAGGACGGCGTTTCCGTCGCCAAGGAAATCGAACTGGAAGACAAGTTCGAGAACATGGGCGCACAGCTCGTTCGCGAAGTTGCCTCCAAGACCAACGACATCGCCGGCGACGGCACCACCACCGCGACCGTTCTGGCCCAGGCCATCGTTCGCGAAGGTTCCAAGGCAGTTGCTGCCGGCATGAACCCGATGGACCTGAAGCGCGGTATCGATCTGGCCGTTGCAGAAGTCGTCAAGGACCTTCAGGCCAAGGCCAAGAAGATCAACACGTCCGAAGAAGTTGCGCAGGTCGGCACGATCTCCGCAAACGGCGAGCGTCAGATCGGTCTCGACATTGCTGAAGCAATGCAGAAGGTCGGCAACGAAGGCGTCATCACCGTTGAAGAAGCCAAGACCGCCGAAACCGAACTCGAAGTCGTCGAAGGCATGCAGTTCGACCGCGGCTACCTGTCGCCCTACTTCGTGACCAACCCGGAAAAGATGGTTGCGGACCTCGAAGACGCCTACATCCTCCTGCACGAAAAGAAGCTCTCGAACCTCCAGGCCATGCTGCCGGTTCTCGAAGCTGTCGTTCAGACCGGCAAGCCGCTCGTCATCATCGCTGAAGACGTCGAAGGCGAAGCTCTTGCAACGCTCGTCGTCAACAAGCTGCGTGGCGGCCTCAAGATCGCTGCCGTCAAGGCTCCGGGCTTCGGCGACCGCCGCAAGGCCATGCTGGAAGACATCGCCATCCTGACCGGTGGTACCGTCATTTCCGAAGACCTCGGCATCAAGCTCGAAAACGTGACCCTCGACATGCTCGGCAAGTCGAAGAAGGTTTCGATCTCCAAGGAAAACACCACGATCGTTGACGGCGCCGGCCAGAAGTCCGACATCGAAGGTCGTGTTGCCCAGATCAAGGCCCAGATCGAAGAAACCACTTCCGACTACGACCGCGAGAAGCTGCAGGAACGTCTTGCCAAGCTCGCTGGCGGCGTTGCCGTTATCCGCGTCGGCGGTTCGACGGAAGTCGAAGTGAAGGAAAAGAAGGATCGCATCGACGACGCTCTCAACGCGACGCGCGCTGCCGTTCAGGAAGGCATCGTACCGGGCGGCGGCGTTGCCCTGCTGCGTTCGTCCACGAAGATCACCGCAAAGGGTGAAAACGACGATCAGGAAGCCGGTATCAACATCATCCGCCGCGCCCTGCAGGCTCTGGTTCGCCAGATCGCAGACAACGCAGGTGACGAAGCTTCCATCGTTGTCGGCAAGATCCTCGAGAAGAACGAAGACAACTACGGCTACAACGCCCAGACCGGCGAATATGGCGACCTGATCCAGCTCGGCATCGTCGACCCGGTCAAGGTTGTCCGTACGGCTCTGCAGAACGCAGCTTCGGTTGCTTCGCTGCTGATCACCACCGAAGCCATGATCGCCGAGCTTCCGAAGAAGGACGCTCCGATGCCGGCAATGCCGGGCGGCGGCATGGGCGGCATGGACTTCTAATCAGTCCTGTCACTGGAATTAAGAAAGGGCGGTCTTCGGATCGCCCTTTTTCGTTTGCCGCCCATGCCCTTCGAGCGGTCCGGCGTCGCAAGCGCGCCAGACAGACGGCATGGACTTCCAATCAGTCCTGTCACCGGAATTAAGAAAGGGCGGTCTTCGGATCGCCCTTTTTCTTTTGAAAAATTCCACGGAGCAACTCCGCATTCAGGCTATACAGGAGCCTGCAAACTGCAATGGCGGGCGTCGCTTCAAAATATTGTCTCTTTTTGAGACATCTGCAACTTTAGCCGGCTTGTTTTCAGCGACCTATGCAATAATGGGACATCCAGATGGGCGAATCACCATCGCCGGCGGCTCGGAATTCCGCATTTCCGGGCCTATAAGTTCGACATTTAGTTGTCTTTTTTCATATATTTCGCGATTGCGATGAAGGAATACATAATATTTTTGATTTTCTCACTGATCGGTTGTTGTCGGTAGAGGAAAATAAACTATAAGTCAGCGCCCATAAGGGTGCCGCGACAGGACGCAAGCATTGAAGGGGTTTCGATGCTTGCAAATACGTCCAACTGCGGATGGCGGTGAAAGTACAATCTGACGGCGGCGCTTGGAAATAGCGGCGCTGGCACGATGTTCAGCGGGGGCGCGATTTGTTCGAGATATCAAGACGCAACGATGCTCTGCCCGGAGCTGCGGCAACCATGCCCGATCCGCAAACCCTGTCGCATTTCTTTATTTCGGAGGAATGGAGCAGCGATCTTGCGAGCGGCGTCATCCGGCTTGGCGAGCACGCGTCTTTCATGCACGGCCTGCCGCCGGGCGAATGCGGACTGCTCAGCCTGGTCCGCTGCTATGACCGTGGCGACCACGCGCGCGTGCTCGAACTTTTCGAGCAGGCTTCCACCGCCCCCTCGCGCTTCTGTTTTTCAACCGGCGTCTCCATCTTGCCGGCAATGCGGCAGCCGGTCATCTGCATGGGTGAATCCTCCGGCTTCGAAGGCGGCCAGCAGGGCTGGATTTCCGGGCTGTTCCTGTTTCCGCGGTTTGAAGATATCCGCTTCGCCGCCTGACCACACCGGTAGAGACCGGCGATTGTTCACAGAATGAAGACAATTTGTCTTCTGTCGTTCATCTTTATAGATGAGTGATTTTCGGGCATTGATATCTCCAGACATTGCCTTGCAGCTAACCGGCGACACGCCGATCATCCACCGGAGATATCCATGTCCAGCAGCCAGAACGTCCTCGTTCTCATCGCCCGCATTCTGCTTTCCTTCATCTTCATCTCGTCGGGCTTTGGCAAGCTCGGCGATCCGGCCGGCACGGCCGGCATGATCACCGGCGCCGGCCTGCCCGCCGCAACCGCGCTTGCCTATCTCGCAGGCCTGTTCGAACTCGTTGCCGGTCTTGCCATTCTCGTTGGTTTCCAGACCAAAATCGCCGCCTGGGCGCTTGCCGTCTTCTGCGTCTTCACCGGTCTGGTTTTCCACAGCGGCACTGTTGCCGTTCCCGGCTGGCCTGAGCCGGCTCTTGGCTGGATCAACACGCTGAACGGCATCATGATGGTGAAGAACATCACCCTTGCCGGCGCTTACATCCTGCTTGCCGCCTTCGGCCCCGGCGCCTATTCCATCGACGCTCGGCACGGCGCGGCTGTTGCCCACGCATAAGCCAAATAAATCGACCAACAAAAAAGCCGCCGGATCGCTCCGGCGGCTTTTTTGTTTTTTATCGTCAGACCGCCGCCCTTATGCGCGAGGCGATCTCCTGAACCGTCGCATCGCCATCATGTTCCGGCTTGCGGGCACGCACGAAGCAGGCTTCCGAACGGACGATGATGCCATCGGAGAGGATTTTCAGATGGTTGGCCTTCAGCGTCGAGCCGGTGGAGGTTATATCGACGATGATATCCGCCTGCCCCACCGCCGGCGCACCCTCGGTCGCGCCAAGGCTTTCGACGATGCGGTAAAGCTGGATGCCGTGCTGGCGCGAAAAGAACTGCTGCGTCAGCCGCCAATATTTGGTGGCGATCGCCAGTCTCCGGCCATGGCGGGCGCGGAATTCCGAGGCCACATCGCCAAGATCAGCCATGCTGTCCACATCCAGCCAGATTTCCGGCACAGCAACCACGACATCCGCATGGCCGAAACCGAGGCGGGCGCAGAATTCCACCTGCGCATCGGCATTGGTCAGTCCCTCGCGCACAAGGTCCTCACCCGTCACGCCGAAATCCACCGTGCCGGCGCCGATCTCTCGGGCGATCTCGGAAGCCGACAGATAGGCGATCTCGATATCGTCTCGCCCTTCGATGCGGCCGCGATAGGAGCGGTCATTGCCGACAGCCGCGACTTTCAGCCCGGCGCGTTCCAGAACGGCGGAGGCATCTTCCTTCATCCGGCCCTTGGAGGGCAATGCGATGGTGATCATGGCTTGTCGCTCCCGCGCACCGCTTCGATCCGATCCAGCCAGAGCGAGAAGCCCACGGCCGGGATTTCTTCCTGTGCGCCGAGCAGGGTCAGCAGCCGGTCGAAACGGCCGCCGCCGGCCAGCACGCTGTCGCCGCCCGCTTCCACCACCTCGAAGACAAGGCCGGTGTAATAATCGAGCGGGCGACCGAAGGCCGCGCCATAGGTCACGGTTTCGAGATCGACACCGGCATTGGCAAGGGCTGCGACACGTTTATCGAAAGCGGACAGCGCGCCATCCAGTTTCAGCTTCGCCTTTGCGGCAAAATCAGCCAGAACCTGCGAAGCCTGCGGCAGGGGTGCCTTCAAGGCAAGGAACTGCTTGAGCAGCGCAAAGCTTTCATCCGGCAGCCGCGTGGCCGCGAGCGCCAGCTTCTCCCGCAGACGGCGGGCGATTTCCTGCGGCGAGCGGCTGGCATTGGTGGAATAGCCGGTTTCCTGCATCACCGTATCGAGATAATCGACCAGCACCGTCTCGTCGCCCGTCGCCAGCAGGCCGGCGACGCGGGCATCGAGGCCGGTCATCGGCTTGGGATGCACAAGGCTTTCCAGCAGCGCGTCGAGCTGCGCCATATCGCCGAAAGCCTGCACCAGCCGCTTCTGCCAGCCGAGCGGCAGGCCGAGGGCGGCAACCACCGCCTCGAAAACCTGCTGGTCGCCGAGCGTGACGGCGAGCGCCCGGCCGGGCAGCAGCCGTTTCAATATGGCGGTTGCGTCGATGACGGCACGGGCATCGGCGGCAGCGATATCGGTATCACCAAGATCCTCGATGCCGGCCTGATAAAACTCGTTGGCGCCCTCACGGCGCTGGCGGAAGACTTCGCCGAGATAGGAATAACGCTTCGGCGTGCCGGTCGCCGTCTCGATGTGGCGCAGGCAGACGGGAATGGTGAATTCGGGGCGCAGGCACAGGCTTGTCCCCGTTTCGTTCTCCGTCATGAAGATACGGCGGCGCAAATCCTCGCCGGCCATATCCAGGAACGGTTCGGCGGGCTGGATGACGGGCGTGTTCACACGGCTCGTGCGGCGCGCGGCGAATTCTTCCAGTAGCTCTCCGGAAAATTCCGGCATGTCGATCAGGGGCATGGAACGGTACTTTTCGTCACGGTTCGAGCGGCTGCATCATTTCGATGCGGTTTCCGAAGGGATCATGGACATAAAACCGGTGATACCCTTCCAGCGGCTCATCCTCAACCACATGGCAGCCTGCTGTTTCAAGTGTTTTTCGCAAGGTTGCCAGATCATCGACCAGAAAGGCCGGATGGGCTTTGCGTGCCGGGCGGAAATCCTGCTCGACGCCGAGATGCAGTTTTATCGAACCCCGGCTGAACCAGCACCCGCCGCGCGCGGCCAGATTGGCAGGCTTTGCCTGCTCCGCAAAGCCGAGCAGGCCGCCATAGAAAGCGCGCGCCTCATCTTCGCGGCCCGCCGGCATCGCCAATTGAACATGGTCGAGCGCGAGGATCGCCATGGCCTTAACGCCCTTCGGCGGCGCGGCGAACGTCCTCTGCCTGATGCTCCAAAATCTCGCGGACCTTCGCCACCAGTTCGGCCTCCGGCACGCTGACCTGCGCCACACGCGCCTCGCGCCAGCTGGCATTGTCCTCGATCTCGCCGGAGAGGCGCTTGCCTTCGATCAGATCCTTGATCTGCACCACGCCTTCGGCACGCTCGTCACCGCCCTGGATGATGGCGATGGGGGAGCCGAGACGGTCGGCATATTTCAGCTGGTTGCCGAATTTCTTCCAGTTGCCCTGATACATTTCAGCGCGGATGCCTTCGGCGCGCAGCGCCTGCGTGAAGCGCTGGTAACGGCCCATGCTCTCCACATCGCCATCCATGACGGTGATGAGAACGGGGGCAAGCGGCTTGACCTGACCGAGCTTGCCGAGGTTCTTCAGCGCCGTCATCAGGCGCGAAACGCCGATGGAGAAGCCCGTGGCCGGAACCGGCTGGCCCATGAAGCGCGAAACGAGACCATCGTAACGGCCGCCGCCGCCGACCGAGCCGAACACGACTTTTTCGCCCTTTTCATTGGTGACATCGAAGGTCAGTTCGGCCTCATAGACCGGGCCGGTGTAATATTCGAGGCCACGCACGACGGAGGGGTCGATCTTGATGCGCGTCGCATCGTAATCGGCACTGGTGACCAGAGCGCCGATGATGTTCAGCTCCTCAACGCCTTCCTCGCCTTTCGAGGTGCCCGCGACCAGTTTGGCCAGATCATCGGCGCTTTCCGCATAGTCCTTGATGCCAACGAAAAACAGCACCTTTTCGATCTGCTCTTCGCCAAGGCCCGCACCCTTGGTGAAATCGCCGGATTCATCCTTGCGGCCGGGACCAAGCAGCAGCTTCACGCCTTCAGGACCGAACTTGTCGAGCTTGTCGATGGCACGCAGCACATTGAGGCGGCGGCCGGCATTGTCCTCGCCGCCGAGGCCGATGGCTTCCATGACGCCGTCGAGCACCTTGCGGTTGTTGACGCGGATGACATAGTCGCCGCGCGCAATACCGAGCGCTTCCAGCGTATCGGCCATCATCATGCACATTTCGGCATCCGCTTGCACGCCGGCAGCGCCCACCGTATCGGCATCGAACTGCATGAACTGCCGGAAGCGGCCGGGGCCGGGCTTTTCGTTGCGGAAGACGTAGCCGGCGCGATAGGTGCGGTATGGCAGCTGGATTTCGTTGAAATTTTCCGCGACATGGCGAGCGAGCGGCGCGGTGAGATCGTAGCGCAGGCTCATCCACTGGTCGTCATCGTCCTGTAGCGAAAACACACCTTCATTCGGGCGGTCGCTATCCGGCAGGAACTTGCCGAGCGCATCGGTATATTCGAACAGCGGGGTCTCCACCGGATCGAAGCCGTAAAGCTCATAGACCCTGCGGATCTTCTCGATCATCTCATTGGTGGCATGGATATCGGCAACCGAGCGATCCACGAAGCCGCGCGGCAGGCGGGCTTTCAGTTTCTGAGGCTTTTTTGCTTTTTCGCTCATGGGACCGGTCCGATATTTTCCTGAAATCAAGCCGGTGTATTAGAGGATGAAGCCCGGTGCGGCAAGCCGCAAAGGCTGCGGTTTTACTGGCCTGCGCAGCCAAGCGGTGCTATATGGGATACATGTATCCCAATTGAGATCGGGAAGGACGCGACCCATGAGCAAACAGACGGCCATCCGCCTGCCTGATGAGACCTATGAGCGGCTGAAGGCGCTTTCCGAGCGCACCGGCCGCACATCCGCCTATTACATCCGCGAGGCGATCGAGAAACATATCGAGGATATGGAAGACCTCTATCTCGCGGAAGAGGCGACGCGGCAGCGCATCGCCAATAAAGAACGCACCTATACTCTGGAAGAAGTGATGCGTGATCTTGACCTGGAGAATTGAATTCCAACGGGCTGCCGTCAAACAACTGGGCAAGTTGGCGAAGAGTGATGCCAATCGCATCATTTCCTTTCTGGCGGACCGGATCGCCAAGGATGACAACCCCCGTAAAACCGGCGCCGCCCTGCAGGGCTCCGAGCTTGGAAATTTCTCGCGCTACCGGGTGGGCGATTATCGCATCATCTGCGATATACAGGATCACAAGCTCGTCGTGCTGGTGGTCGAAATCGGTCATCGCCGTGAAATCTACCGTTAGGCATCCATGATCCTCGAAGCCCTGCAATATGCCGCCACCCGCGCGGTCACGCCGAAAGAATTCCGGCCGCATATCCGCTATTCCGTCAACCTGTGGGCGCGCGCCAACCGCTGCGCCAAGGCATGGGCGGAGCATGAGGACAACAGCCGGCAATTCGTGCTGCAATCCGCCAGAAAGCTGAAACAGCGGCGAACGGCAGTGGTGCTGGGGTCCGGCCTCTTGCGCGATGTGCCCTATGACGCGCTGGTGGCGATGTTCGATACCGTCGTTCTGGTCGATCTGGTACATCTCGCCAGCGTGCAGGCAAAACTGCGCCTCAATGCCAAAAAGAACGTCCGCATCGCCAACCGCGATCTTTCCGGCTTTGACGATGTACTCGCCGACCGACAGCCGGAACCGCTCGATTTCCTACGGCGGGTGCCCTATCTCGATCTCGTCGTTTCAGCCAATCTCCTGTCGCAGATCGGCACCGGCGCACACCACCGGCTGGAGCGCGAGAAGATCACGAATGCGCCGGATGATCTGCTGGCGAAACTCATTCGGACGCATCTCGATGCGCTGGCCGGGCTTCCCTGCAAGGCCTGTCTGGTAACGGACACATCCTTCGATGTCATCGGCAGGGATGGCAGCCTGCAACAGCACGAGGATTTGCTGCACCGCATCGAGATTCCCTCACCCACCGCCGCGTGGGAATGGCCGCTTGCCCCCTTCGGCGAGGAAAGCAGGGATTACCGCATCGTGCATCACGTCATCGCGCGTGAACTGACCTGAGCGTCATGCTTATTCCACAATTTTCGCGGTAAATTCACACCATGCACCTGATGGTCCGCACTTTGATGTTTCTTGCCTGCCTGCTTTACGGTGCAATGCCGGCGCAGATGGCGATGAGCATGCCGGCGACTGCTGACATGGCCGTTTCGTCGCAACCTGCGATGAGTCATGAAAATCGCCATTCAAACCATGCCGGAGATCGGGACATCGGCGCCGAGACCCATGCGCAGGATATAGCCAAAGCCCATAAATCCGGCATGGGCGATTGCTGCCCACATGGCGATGACGCCGCGCATCCCGGATCCTGCGCTGCCTGCCTGATCGTGGTTCCGCAAATGATCTTCGCCGATGCCGGCCGGATGATCTTCGACTACCCCAAGCCGCAGCGTGGCGTTCTCTTTAATGGCAAGGCTTTCGCGCCGCCACTGCCGCCTCCCCGCGCCTGACACCAGATTTTTCCAGTCAATCCATCGAAAAATCCGTCAGACACAGGAAGGATAATCCATGTCTATCAAGACCATCACACTCGCCGCCGCTTTCGCGGCCGTTTTCGCCATGCCCGTTTTCGCACAGGAAGCGGGCGGCCATGCCGGGCACACCATGTCCAAGGGTGCCGCAAGCGAAACCGATTCCACCAAGGCTTTCATGGAAGCCAGCAAGAAGATGCATGGCGATATGGCCATCGATTACAGCGGCGATGCCGATGTCGATTTCGTGCGCGGCATGATCCCGCATCATCAGGGCGCGATCGATATGGCCAAGGTCCAGCTCGAATATGGCAAGGACCCGGAAATCCGCAAGCTGGCCGAAGAGGTGATCAAGGCGCAGGAAGGCGAAATCGCCATGATGAAGGCCTGGCTGAAGTCCAAGGGCAAGTGATTGCTATTGTTGAAGTGGAGCGCCGGCTGCGGCGCTCCACTTTTTCTTCTCCCCGCCGGGGAGAAGAAACAAGCGGAAGCTTTCCCATGCCTACGGCAACCGCGCGAACGCGGCCCGTACCACTCCGCACTCTATTACACCCCCGCAAGACCGGCCTTGTAATCCTCCGATGCCGCCCGACTGAGGCGTTCCAGCTCCATGGCCGCCCGGCTGGTGTGGCGCTCCTTGTGACGCAACAAAGCGAAGTTGCGGGCGGGCAGATCAATGCCGGCGCGGACCAGCAACCCCTGCCGCAGGAAGAGGGATGCCACCGAGGCTGAAACTGCCGTCGCGGCCCCACCCGAGCGCGCCGCCATCACCACCGCCTCGTTGGACGGCAGTTCCAGCATGACGGAAAGCTCGCCGGGATCGACGCCCATCTGCCGCACCGCCGCCTCGAAGGCGGAGCGGGTGCCGGAGCCCTGCTCACGCAACACCCATGAGGTGCCATAGAGCATATCGAGCGCGGTGAGATAACGGCCATCGGCGAAGGGATGGGCCGAACCGGTGACGACCAGCAGCTTGTCGGACACGACGGGCTGCACCAGCAAGGCCGGCTCGTCGATCCTGCCCTCGATGAAACCGACTTCCGCCAGACCGTCCAGCACCGCCTGCGTGACAGTCTTGGTATTGCCGATATCGAGCCGCACGGTCACGCCGGGGTAGAGCTTCTTGAATTGCATCAGGATCGGCGGCAACCAGTAGCTTGCAATGGTCTGGCTGGCGCAGACGGTGATTTCGCCGCGCGTCAGCCCGCCCATTTCGGAAAGAATCAATTCCGCATTGCGCACACGGGCCAGCGTCGCCTTTGCTTCGCCCAGAAATACCCGGCCGCTTTCGGTCAGTTCGATGTTGCGGCCGACACGATGGAACAGCTCGACATTATAAAACGCCTCGAGATTCTTGATGGCGGAACTGACGGCGGAAGCTGTCAGGCCGATGGCTTCGGCGGCCCTTGTCAGATGTTCGCGTTCGGCGACGGCGATAAAGATACGGAGTTGTTCAAACGTCATGGCTTTTCATTCGATTTTATCGAATAATATATGCCATATTATTTGATAGAATAAAACAGGCCGCTACGGCATTGTCTGGCCATGGCACAGCATCGCACCCTCACCCATCCCTTTCAGTTTTCCCTACGTTGGTTCACCCCGCTTCTGCCGGGCATCCTGCTTTGCACAGCCGTCAGCTGCGCCGCCATTCTGGCCGAGCGTTTTCAGGTGCGGCTTGCCGGCCACGCATGGCTTGGCGATCTTGTGCTTGCCATTCTGATCGGCACACTTCTGCGTTCTCTGGTGTCGCTTCCAGCGGTCGCTTCGGCCGGCATCAGGTTCAGCGCCAAGACCCTGCTGGAAATCGCGGTGGCGCTTCTCGGCGCGTCTCTCAGCCTTGCCATTCTCAAGGGCGCCGGCGGGCTGCTGATTGGTGGCATCGCGCTGATCGTCGCGCTGTCGCTAATCGTCAGCTATGCCGCCGGGCGAATGCTGGGCCTGCCGCCCAAGCTTGCGACGCTGATCGCCTGCGGTAATTCCATCTGCGGCAATTCCGCCATCGCCGCCGCCGCGCCCGCCATTGGTGCCAAGCCGGAAGATGTCGCCGCATCGATTGCCTTCACCGCGATTCTCGGCGTCGCCGCCGTGCTTTTGATGCCATTCCTGCCGCAGCTTCTGGGTCTCGATGCCACCCAATACGGCATTTTCGCCGGCCTGACGGTCTATGCCGTGCCGCAGGTTCTGGCCGCCACCGCCCCGCTCGGCGCGATTGCCGTGCAGACCGGCACCATCGTCAAGCTCATCCGCGTGCTGATGCTGGGGCCGGTCATCGCCACGCTTTCCGTCATCCATGGCCAGTCCGGCAAGGGACGCCTGAAGCTGCAGCAGATGGTTCCGTGGTTCATCATCGGCTTCGTGCTGATGATCATGGCCCGCTCCTTCGGCCTCATTCCAGAGGTTCTGCTTTCCCCCGTCGCCTCGCTCTCCAATATCCTGACCATCATGTCGATGGCGGCGCTGGGTCTTTCGGTCGATATCCGTAGCCTTCGCCATGCCGGCGGCAAGGTCATCGTCGCCGCCAGCCTATCGCTGGTGCTGCTGGGTGTTCTGAGTTTCGGCCTGATCGTGCTGACACAGGCAGCCTGAGGGCGCGCCGTTATGTCCCGGCGCTGACCGTCAACGTGTAATGCGCGCCGAGGCCACGGCGCGGCGACCCCAGAATGAGTGTCGGGCGGATCAGCCATTCGGTATCCGCCTTCGGCGTCAGCGTCGCGATCTTGCCGCCGGAATCGCTGAAGAAGATCGCATCCTCATCCGGCGTCGAAAAATCGAAGATCGCCATCAGGACAAATTCGCTGGAGGCGGCAAGCTCGATCTTCACCGTCTGCCCGGCCTTCACTTTCAGGCGATAGACATCGCCACGCCCGCGCCGGGTCCAGCCATCCAGCGTCAGCGGTCCGGACGGCGGCAGCGCCACTTCCTTCAGCCTTTCACCGTCATCGAGCCAGATGCCATCGACATTGCGGCTTTCCGCAAAAGACGGATGCGGCACGGCCGCCACAGTCATGGTGAAAGCCAGAAGAAGGGACGTTGCCTTCATGGACGTATGAACTCCCGCCGCAGGGCCTCGATCGGCTGGCGGCAATGGCAGCCCTCGATATGGTCGTTGACCATACCCATGGCCTGCATGAATGCATAAACGGTCGTCGGGCCGACGAAGGTCCAGCCCCGCTTCTTCAGATCCTTGGAAAGACGGATAGAGGCGGCGCTGGTGGGGTTGGCCCTTAACGTCGCATAGTCCAGCCTTTGCGGCCTTTCTGCGGCGGCGGGTTCGAAACCCCAGAAATATCGGGCAAGCGAGCCGAATTCGTCCCGCAGCGCCACGGCGCGGCGGGCATTGTTGATGGTCGAAACGATCTTGCCGCGATGGCGGATGATGGCCTTGTCCGCAACGCAGCGCTCGATATCGGTTTCGCCAAACTCCGCCACTGTTTCGAATTCGAAATTGGCGAAGGCAAGCCGGAAAGCTTCCCGCTTGCGCAGAACCGTCAGCCAGGAAAGCCCGGACTGGAAACCTTCCAGACAGATTTTCTCGAACAGCCGTCGATCATCCGTGACGGGATAACCCCATTCCTCATCGTGATATCGGCTGTAATCCTCCAGCCCCTGCTGCCAGAAACACCGCACGCGGCCATCCGCACCGGTTTCAAGTCCCGCTTCGCTCATTCCGCAACAACCCTTTTCCGCTCCCGCCCGTGACCGTTGGAAGCTGCGCACTTACCACTCATTCACCACGTTTCAAAACCGGGCGCTAACCTTAAATCCAGCTTTCCCTAATCAAGGGCTTTTTAATGAACAGCCATTTACGATTCGCTGGCGTCGAGGTGCGAACGTGTCCGGCAATGCGGGACAATATTCCCCGCCATTTCCATTGTTGCGGCATACCGCAGAGAGAGTCCACCCGATGACGATGAAGTCCGTTTTTCTGGCGCTGAGCCTCGTTTCCACCCTCGCCGTGCCGGCTGCCATGGCCAATGAGCGTTACCGCGAGCGCCCGCCGATCGTCGTCAGCCCGGACCTTTCCGCACCATGGGTCACGCAGCTGGGTGGTCGCGGCAATGTGCGGCCGGTGGTTTATCCGCGCGCACCTGCCGCACGCCAGCCATTCTTCCAGCAGCGTCAGGCCGCCATGCCGCAGCGCCCCAGCTCCGGCGTCACATCGCAGCGCCCGGCGCGGGTGCAGAACGCCGCCGTGCGACCCAACGCGCCGGTGCGCACGCAGATCGCGCCGCAGTTCCTGCCGCAGATCGTCACCTACCAGACCAATGAAAAACCCGGCACCATCGTCATCGATACGCCGAACCGCTTCCTCTATCTCGTGCTCGCCGACGGCAAGGCGCGGCGTTATGGCGTCGGCGTCGGCAAACCCGGCTTCGAATGGGCAGGAACCCACAAGGTGACCCGCAAGGCGGAATGGCCGAGCTGGACCCCGCCGAAGGAAATGATCACCCGCGAGGCGGCCAAGGGACATTACCTGCCGGCCTTCATGGAAGGCGGCCCGGCCAACCCGATGGGCGCGCGCGCCATGTATCTCGGCTCCACGCTTTACCGCATCCACGGCACCAACCAGCCCTGGACCATCGGCAGCAACAACTCCTCCGGCTGCATTCGCATGCGCAACGAGGATGTCACCGATCTTTATGAGCGCGTAAACGTCGGAACCAAGGTCATTGTGATATGACGGCAACGGTGACGCCATTCCGGCCGCTTCAGGACCGGCAGGGCGGCGTATCCGCTTGAATTGCCGCCTTGCGCGGGTACACTCGGGCTGAATTCAATCGAACGAAGCATTCGACGAGACTTGGCGGGGGACGCCAGGCGCCGGACCTCTCTCAGGGGGATGATGGAACGGCCTTAAAACGGGTGGTCAGCTGACCGCCCGTTTTTCGTTTCTGTCATTCAAATGTTATCAAAAAACGGTTTGGTGGATTTCTGATATCAACTTGGATTCTCTCCATGCCGCGCCACACTTCTTTTGTCTGCGCCCTGCTCCTCAGCGGCGTTTCCTTCTCTGCCGCAATCGCAGGCGAATTTGAAATTTCCGGTTATGGCGGCTGGCAAAGCGCGCCGCACAGCGATGTGACGGTTTCCGACGGACCGGATTTTCGCGCCGGCTGGGAAGGCAAGTCGTTCTCCAGCCCGCCCTATTGGGGCGTGCGCGGCACCTACTGGTTCGAAGAGGGCCGGCTCAACAATTTCGGTATCTCGCTCGATTTCACCCATGACAAGGTTTATGCCGACGATCAGACGCTTGCCCGCTCCGGCTGGTCGCATTTCGAATTCACCGACGGCCTGAACCTTCTGACGCTCAACGCGCTCTATCGCTTTCCGCTGGAATCCCTGCCGATCACCCCTTATGTGGGCGCCGGCGTCGGCATCAACGTGCCGCATGTGGAAGTGAACCGTCCGTCGGGCAAGACCTTCGAATACCAGTTTGGCGGCGCCACCCTGCAGGCGCAGGCCGGCCTCAGCTACCGCATCACCGACAACTGGTCGACCTTTGTGGAATATAAGGGCACCTATTCCTTTATCGATGTGGATATCGACAATGGCGCGTCGCTGAAGACCGATATCATCACCAATGCGGTGAATTTCGGCGTGGCGTATAAGTTCTAAAAGATATGGCGCAAAGCGTGCCGCGTGGACGACGCTCTCTTTCTTCGTCATTCCGGCCATGAGCCGGAATCCAGTCAGCCCAAGTCATTGGGCTGGAAAGACTCTTCTCGTCGCGCCGACGCGCGCCGGCTGGATGCCGGGTCAAGCCCGGCATGACGGATGCCGAAAGTGCGAAAGTGCGTGCGCGAAAGCTGCCTCGGGTACTGCGCGGTCGAAAGTACCACGGGACGTTTCTAAACCGAAAGCCGCGCCGGCTTCGGCCCGCCATAGGCCCAGTCCAGCAGCTCAACCGTGTGCAGGATCGGCATATCAGTGCCGGTTCCGATCTGCGTGATGCAGCCGATATTGCCGGTGGCGATGACATCCGCGCGGGTGGCCTCGATATTCTTAACCTTGCGCGCCTTGAGCTTGGCGGAAATTTCCGGCTGCAGGATATTGTAGGTTCCGGCCGAGCCGCAGCAGAGATGGCCTTCCGCCGGATCGCGAACGGTAAAACCCGCCGCCTTCAGCAGCTGTTTCGGGGCGAGCGTGATCTTCTGGCCGTGTTGCATGGAGCAGGCGGAATGATAAGCGACCGTCAGGCCCTGGCTTTGCCGTTGCGGCAGATCGAGCGTGGCGAGATATTCGGTGATGTCCTTTGCAAGCGCCGAGACCCGCGCGGCTTTTTCCGCATAGGCCGGATCGAGCCGCAGCATATGGCCGTAATCCTTGATGGTGGTGCCGCAGCCGGAAGCCGTGATGATGATGGCGTCAAGGCCGCCGCTCTCCATCTCCCGCGTCCAGACATCGACATTACGCCGGGCTGAAGCGAGCGCTTCTTCCTCCCGTCCCATGTGATGCACCAGCGAACCACAGCAGCCCTCGCCCTTCGGCACCACGACCTCGATGCCGAGCCGCGCCAGCAGGCGCAGTGTCGCCTCGTTGATGCCGGGGTCAAGCACCGGCTGGGCGCAGCCGGTGAGAATGGCGACACGCCCGCGCTTTTCGCCCTCGGCCGGCCGTTCACCCGGACGGGCGGAAGCGGAGGCGGCAGGCACGGCGGCGGGCGCGAGAGCGAGCATGGATTGCAGCGGTTTCAGCGCCGGAACCCTGGCAAGCAGGCCTGAGAAGGGCCGCGCCAGCCGGGCCAGGTGCAGCGCCAACCGGAAACGCGTGGGATGGGGCAGGACGGCGACCAGAAGATTGCGGAACAGCCGATCCATGAAGGGGCGCTTGTATGTCTGTTCGATATGGGCGCGGGCATGATCAACCAGATGCATGTAATCCACGCCGGAGGGACAGGTGGTGGTGCAGGCAAGGCAGGAGAGACAGCGGTCGATATGGGTGACGACCTCGCGGTCGGCCGGGCGGCTGTTTTCCAGCATGTCCTTGATGAGGTAGATGCGGCCGCGCGGGCTGTCCAGCTCGTTGCCGAGCGTGACATAGGTGGGACAGGTGGCAGTGCAGAAACCGCAATGCACACATTTGCGCAGGATTTTTTCGGATTCCGCCACATGCGGATCGGCCAGCTGTTGCGGCGTGAAGGATGTTTGCATGGTTCAGACCGCCCCTTATATCGCTCCGGCCATCTTGCCGGGATTGAAGATACCCGCCGGATCGAGTTTTTCCCTGATCCGTGCCGACAGGATGGCCTCCGCCGCCGGGCGCGGCTCGAATGCCGCGACCGTGGCGCGCACCGCATCGCTTGCCCTCACCAGCGTTGCATGGCCGCCGCCGAGCGCCCGGATGGCGCCGCGCAGCAAATCCGCCTCGGGGTCGGCCTCCATCTGCATCCAGACAAGGCCGCCCTGCCAATCGTAAAAGGCGTCTATGCCCGCTTCCATGCGCAGCGCCGCGACAAGCTGATGACCCACCGAAGGCGCGACCGATACTTTCCACAAGGGCTTCGCTCCCTGTCCGGCATAGGGTGCAACATCCCGCACCTGACGCCACAAAAGCCTGCTCTCCTCAGCCTCCAGCAGCGCCCACGGCCCGACCCGATCCATGACCGAGAGGAGTTTGGCCGTGCGCGCCTCCACCGAGGCGGAAAGCCCTTCCAGCCGCAGGATGGTCGCCGGGCCGTCCGGTAATCCGCCATCGATGAAACGGGAACGAACGCTTTCCGGCAGATGCGCGGCGCCTGATACCTCGACGCTCATTGCCATCGCCGCCGCCATGATGCGTGTCGCCGCCTCGTCATCGAGACCGGACACGACCACGGTTCTTTCGGCCGGCGGTTTCGGCAGCACACGGAAGGTCACTTCGGTGAGGAAACCGAGCGTGCCGAAGGAGCCGGCGAGAAATTTCGACAGATCGAGCCCGGTGACATTCTTCATGACGCGGCCGCCGGCCTTGATGATCTCTCCGCCGCCATTGACGAAACGGATGCCGAGCAGGCTGTCGCGGGCCGCACCCGCCACATAACGGCGGGGGCCGGAAACATTGGCGGCGAAGACGCCGCCGATGGTCGGCTCGCCCGCAGTTCCCATGATCGGGCGATGGTCCATCGGCTCGAAGGCCATCATCTGGCGGTTTTCAGCAAGGGCGGCTTCGACGGTAGCGAGTGGAGTGCCGGCCTTGACGGTCATAACCATTTCGGCGGGAACGTAAGAGACGATGCCGTTCATGGCGCGGGAGGAGAGCGCATCATTTGCCGCGACTGCGTTGCCGAAACCGGAACGGGTGTTGCCACCGATGATTTTCAGCGGTTTTTTTCGCGTTGCGTGGTCGCGGATGATATCGGCGGCCTGTGTTTCTGAGTATGGGGTCAGCATGGGGTGGCGGGCTCCGAGCATGGGATAGCGCGGTTAGCGCAAGAAAGATTCTGCTCCGAGCAAGAGATACCCCCCTCTGCCCTGCCGGGCATCTCCCCCTCAAGGGGGGAGATCGGCAAGAGGCTTGCGCATCGTTTCAATCGCACCGTTCGAGAATTGAACGGGAGTTCGCCGCTTGTCGATCTCCCCCCTTGAGGGGGAGATGCCCGGCAGGGCAGAGGGGGGTAAGCCACACCCATCAACGTCACAAACCTCACACCCATCATCCCCTCCCCTCCAGCGGAAACACCTTGGAAGGGTTCATCAGCCAGCCCTCATCGAAAGCCGCCCTCACCGCCATCTGCTGGGCAAGATCGGCCTCAGCATACTGGTGGCGCATCAGATCGCGCTTTTCGATGCCGACACCGTGCTCGCCGGTCAAACACCCGCCGGCATCCACGCAGAGCTTCAATATCTCATTGCCCGCCTCCTCGGCGCGGGCCGCATCTTCAGGGTCATTGGCATTGAACAGGATCAGCGGGTGCATGTTGCCATCGCCGGCATGGAAGACATTGGCGACGCGCAGGCCGAGCCGGTCGGTAATCTCGCTCGTCTTTTTCAGCACGTAGGAAAGTTGCGAAAGCGGCACGGTGCCATCCATGCAGATATAGTCCGCGATACGGCCCGTCGCGCCGAAGGCGGATTTGCGGCCTTTCCAGATCGCCGCCGCTTCCATGGCCGACTGGCATTCCTTCACAGTCTTCACGCCATGTTTTCGGGCGATGGTGACGATATCGGCCAGCATGGCGTCCATTTCCGCCTCTGAACCTTCAACCTCGACGATCAGCAGCGCGCCGACATCCAGCGGATATCCCGCCTTGGCGAAGGCCTCGCAAATCTCGATGGCCGGCTTGTCCATGAATTCGATGGCGACCGGGATGATACCCGCGCCGATGATATCGGCCACACAGGAGCCAGCCTCCTCGGATGTCTCGAAGCCGAACAGCACCGGTCGCGCGCCTTCCGGCCTGGCGATCAGCCGCACTGTCGCTTCCGTCACGATACCGAGCTGGCCTTCCGAACCACAGACGAGGGCGAGCAGATCGTAACCGGTAGCGTCGAGGTGCTTACCGCCCAGTTCCAGCACCGCGCCATCCACCAGCACCATTTTCACGCCGAGCAGATTATTGGTGGTGACGCCGTATTTCAGGCAATGCGCGCCGCCGGAATTCATGCCGATATTGCCGCCGATGGTGCAGGCAAGCTGGGAGCTGGGGTCCGGCGCATAAAAGAAACCTTCCGCGCCGGCCGCATCGGAAATGGAGAGATTGGTGACGCCCGCCTGCACCCGTGCGGTACGGTTATAAAAATCAAGTTCGAGGATCGAGGCCATTTTCGACAGGCCGATCACCACCGCATCCTCCTGCGGGATCGCGCCGCCGGAGAGCGACGTGCCGGCACCGCGCGGCACGACCGGAATGCCGTAACGGTGACAATATTTCATCACCGCCGCCACCTCTTCCGTCGTCTTCGGCAGCGCCACGGCCAGCGGCAGCCGGCGATAAGAGACGAAGGCATCGGTTTCGAAAGGCACGAGTTCGCGCGGTTCGTGCACAAGACAGTCCGCCGGCAGAATATCCTTGAGGTCCGCTATGATACGGTCACGGCCGGCGACGATTTTCGCGCGCGGCTCCAGAAACTTGATCGGCTGCGTCACCGCGCCTCCTCCATGCCATTTTCCCAACTGGTATTCTTTCTTTACCACTTTGAAACAGCGCAATCAAATGTTATGGATTTTTTCCATTCCGGAAACAATCGAGGGCAACTATGACGAATCTGGGCGATCTGGAAGTCTTCGCAAGCGTTGCCGCCTCCAGCAGCATGTCGCTCGCCGCCAAAGAGCTTGGTTATTCGCCCGCCGTGATTTCCAAGCGCATCAAGCGGCTGGAAGAAAAGCTCGGCGCGCGGCTGTTCCAGCGCACCACGCGGCAGATTTCCCTGACCGAAGCGGGACAGGGTTTTTACGAGCGTGTGCTGGCCGTGCTGGAGGGACTTGAAGAGGCCGAGGATTTCGTGTCCGGCCGCGCCAATACGGTCAACGGCACGCTGAAGGTTTCCGCGCCGACCTCCTTCGGGCGCATGCATATCGCGCCGCATCTGAAGGGTTTCATGGAGCGGCATCCTGATCTCTCGGTTAATCTCGTGCTGAGCGACGAGTTCATCGACATCATCGAGGGTGGTTTTGATCTGGCGATCCGCATCGCCGATCTCAATTCCTCCAGCCTCGTCGCCCGCAGGCTGGCACCGGTGCGTCGCGTGCTCTGCGCTTCAGCGGATTATGTGGCCGCGCACGGGATGCCGGCGACAATCGAGGATCTGAAAAGGCACCGCTGCCTGCCGGCCCACAATAACGATGTCTGGCGGCTGGAAGGACCGGGCGGCGCGATGAGCATTCGCCCGGAGGGGATGCTTATAACCAATTCCAGCGAGGTGATCCGCGAGGCGGTGATATCAGGACTCGGCATTGCGCTGCGCTCCACCTGGGATATCGGCCATGAATTGCGCAGCGGCAAGCTGGTTCAGGTCCTGCCGGGATATGAGGGGTCGCGAAACGTCACGCTCTCGGCGGTTTATCCGAGCCGGCAGTTCCTGCCTGCGAAAGTGCGGCTGTTCATCGATTATCTGGCCGGGCTTTATGGGCCTTCACCCTATTGGGAGCAGGGCTGAGGCAGGCTTCGCATCGGCACCCCCTATCCTCCCTCATCCCTGTGCGTGTCATAGGAAAGAGGGAAACCTGGCCCTCAGTGCCCACCCTCGGCATGGGAGCGGCGGATGCGACGCACCACCCACCAGACGCCGAGAACCGCGAAGGGAACGGAGATACCGGTGACCACGGCGGGATCGACCGGCAGCACGTCGTGGCTGATCGCCTTGGTGAGATAACCGATGAGGCCGACGACATAATAGGAGATAGCGGCGACGGAGAGGCCTTCCACCGTCTGCTGCAGGCGAAGCTGCATGGCCGCGCGCTTGTTCATGGTGTTCAGGAGCACGGTATTCTGCCGCTCCAGTTCCACATCGATCCAGCTTCGGACGAGCGCCGTGGCGCGGTAGAGCTTGCGCGAGAGGTTCGCCTGCCGCTCTTCCACCGACTGGCAGGTGCGCATGGCGGGCGCCATGCGCCTTTCCAGAAAGCTGCCCATGGTTTCGTGCCCGTGCACCGGGGTTTCCGCGAGCGCCCGGATACGTTCACGCACGATGCCGTCATAGGCACGGCTGGCGCCGAAACGATAAAGGCTGAGCGCGGCGTTGGCTTCCAGTTCGGCCGCAAGCCGGGTCATCTCGGCCAGCAGCGCATCGGCCTCGTCACGCGCACCGTTTTTCATGCGCTGGGTGATGCCGGTCAGGCCATCCTCGATGCGGCGGATTTCCGGCGACAGTGTCTGCGCCATCGGCAGGCCGAGCATGGCAAGGGTGCGGTAGGTTTCGATATCGAGAAGCCGCTGTACCAGCGCGCCGCGGCTGTAATCGCTCAAACCGCGGTCGATCACCAGAATCTGTGTCAGCCCGTCGCGATCCTGACGGAAATCGGTGAGGATCGCCGCCTGCCCGTCGCGCAGGTCGCTGTGACAGAGGCTGGTCGGCTCGAACATCGTCTCGGCTCGCGCCGCGAGCGCGTTGTCCTGATGGATTTCCAGCCGCACGCCCGAGATCAGCGAGCCAGGCGGCGAAAAGCCGTCGCCGAACGGGTCGCCGGCAATCTCGCCGCCGAATTTTTCCGGCGCCGGCCCGTCCCAGAACCAGGTGGAAAATTCCGTGTGCCGCTCCCAGCGCAGCGTGCCCTGCCCCCAGGGCATGGCATGGTGGCGGGCGTCGCGTTCCGGCGGCGCGACACCGCGGCTGCGCGACATTTCCGCGATCACGGAGTGATGCACGGCGGAGCCGCCATCCATCATGAAGGCAAGCTGGATGATGATGCGCGACGGCGCGAGCAGCACCGTGGGGCGCGCATGCACCTCGCCCAGAGCCAGCGACCTTTCCGGCGCGCTTGCGAAAGCAAATCTACCCTTGGCCATTGCGATTTCGTCCCCGCTTCCTGTCCCGGATTTCTAAAACATCGATCACGATGAAAACACCGCAATCGAAGCCGATGTAATTGTTTTGATCCATCTGACGGCAAAAATCCGCCATCGTCACCCTGTCCCAAGCCTGCTTTAACAAAAGCCAGTTTAGAAAGGCAGATGCCGAGTTGCCGCAGGGACACAAGACGCCACCCGCGCGGAACTGGACAGAATATTTGACCAGTACGATGCTTCGCTGATAATTTGCCCGGCATCAAGCACGGGGCGGGTTTTCGCCGGAGACTTCTGCGATGGACGAAACCCTTTTTGCGCGTATCGAGCACAGCCGCACATCGCAGGAGGTGATCCTGCGCTTCGAGGAACTGATCCTCGACGGTATATTGCGCGATGGCGACCGGCTGCCGGGCGAGCGCGAGCTGGCGCAACGGCTCGATGTCTCCCGGCCAATCCTGCGGGAAGCGCTGAAGGAGCTTGAAACCCGTGGCCTTCTCGTGAGCCGGCATGGCGGCGGCACCTATGTCGCCGATATTGTCGGCCCGGTCTTTTCCGATCCCCTGAGCGCGCTGATCACCCGCCACAGCCGGGCGACGCGGGATTTCCTCGAATATCGCCGTTATATCGAAGGCATGACCGCCGAACTTGCCGCGCAGCGGGCGACGGAACCGGACAGGCGCAACCTTGCTGTCATCGTCGACAGGATGCGTGAGGCGCATGAGGCAGGCCGCTTCGAAGAGGAGCTTGCCGGCGATGTGGAATTTCACAACGCCATCGGCGAGGCGGCGCATAATATCGTGCTGATGCACACGCTGCGCTCCTGCTACCGGCTTCTGAGCGACGATATCTTCTACAATCGCCATCTCATCTTCACCATTGCCGGCGCCCATGACGAGGTGCTGAGACAGCATATCGCCATCCATGACGCCATCGCGGCCGGCGATCCGGCAGCGGCAAGGGCGGCGGCGGAGGCCCATATCGACTTCATCGTGGAGACGACATCCAAGGCGCATCAGGCGCGGGAATGGGACCGGATTTCGCGCCTGAGGCAGCAGCAGCGCAGCACCTGAAAACGCCATCCGGCGAAATATGGCAGCTCTTTTATTCAGGTTTTGATGGAACCTTTTGTGCCCTTTGGTCTTTTTATCGGGTTAATTGGAAAAATTTACCAAGATGGGACCTATGACGACCACGAGCGAAACTGAACGCTATCCGCGGATAGCTCTCATATCGACGCATGGCTATGTCGCTGCGCACCCGCCACTTGGCGCGGCGGACACCGGGGGACAGGTGGTTTATGTTCTTGAGCTTGCACGCAAACTCGGCCAGCTCGGTTATACTGTCGATCTTTACACCCGCCGCTTCGAAGACCAGCCGGAATTCGACGAGGTTGACGAGCGCGTCCGCGTGGTGCGCATTCCCTGCGGCGGGCGCGATTTCATTCCAAAGGAATATCTGCACCGGCACCTGATGGAATGGTGCGAAAATGCGCTGCGTTTCATCAAGAAAAACGATCTGAATTATTCTTTCATCAACAGCCATTACTGGGATGCTGGCGTGGCCGGGCAGCGGCTGTCCGAAGCGCTGAAAATCCCGCATCTGCACACGCCGCATTCGCTCGGCATCTGGAAAAAGCGCCAGATGGAGACCGATTACCCGGAAAAGGCCGATACGTTCGAACTGGAATTCAACTTCAGGGAACGCATCCAGCACGAGCTGATCATCTATCGCAGCTGCGACATGGTGATCGCCACAACACCGGTGCAGCTGGACGTGCTGATCGAGGATTACGGCCTCAAGCGCAAGCACATCCACATGATCCCGCCGGGTTATGACGACAACCGTTTCTTCCCGGTCTCGGATGCGACACGGCAGATGATCCGGCAGCGTTTCGGCTTTGAGGGCAAGGTGGTGCTGGCGCTCGGGCGGCTTGCCACCAACAAGGGGTACGACCTGCTGATCGACGGCTTTTCCGTTCTGGCGGAGCGCGAACCGGAAGCGCGACTGCATCTGGCCGTCGGCGGCGAGAACATGGACGAGCAGGAAACCACCATCCTCAACCAGCTGAAGGAGCGGGTGCAGGCACTCGGTCTGGAAGGCAAGGTGGCATTTTCGGGTTACGTCGCGGACGAGGACCTGCCGGACATGTATCGCGCCGCCGATCTCTTCGTGCTTTCGAGCCGTTACGAGCCCTTCGGCATGACCGCGATCGAGGCGATGGCGAGCGGCACGCCGACCGTTGTTACCATCCATGGCGGGCTGTTCCGGGCCGTGAGCTATGGCCGCCACGCGCTGTTTGCCGATCCTTTCGACAAGGAAGACCTCGGCATCACCATGATGAAGCCGTTCAAGCATGAGCGGCTTTACGGACGGCTTTCCCGCATGGGCGCGCACAAGGCGCGCAGCCTGTTCACCTGGACGGGCATTGCGCAGCAGCTTCTCGCCCTTGTGGAAGGCAGGACCATGATGCCGGTTCTGGAAGAATCGGACTGGGCCGAACCGTGGAATGACGGCGATTGAGGCCGCTTCGCCTCTTTTCCACCGATCTCGACGGAACCGTCGTCGGCGATAACGACGCCACGCGCCGGTTTCGCGATTTCTGGCACGCCTTGCCGGAAGAGCGTCGCCCGCTTCTCGTCTTCAACAGTGGCAGGCTGGTCGATGACCAGCTTGCGCTGCTCGAAGAGGTGCCGTTGCCGCGGCCCGACTATATCATCGGCGGCGTCGGAACCATGCTGCATGCGAAAGAGCACAGCGAACTGGAAGGTGCCTACAGCCACTCGCTCGGCACCGGTTTCGACCCGCTGAGGATTGCCGATGTCATGACCGGCCAGCCGGGCGTGACGATGCAGGAGGAGCGCTACCAGCATAGCCTCAAATCCAGCTGGTTTCTGCATGACGCCGATGAAAAGGCGCTTGCCGACATTGAAAACGCTCTGCGGGCAGCAGACATCGATGCCCGCATCGTCTATTCCAGCGGCCGCGACCTCGACATATTGCCGAAGGCCGCCGACAAGGGCGCAGCGCTTGCATGGTTATGTGGACAACTGCGTATCGGCCTCGACGAATCAGTCGTCGCGGGCGATACTGGCAATGATCGGGCGATGTTCGAATTAAGCGGCGTTCGCGGCGTGATCGTTGGCAATGCCCTGCGGGAACTGGTGTCCCTGGCAGACGGCAATAGCCGGCTTTTCCTCTCGGACGCAACGGAAGCGGATGGCGTGGTCGAAGGTCTCCGCCATTGGGGATTGCGCCCCCTCTAGCCTATTCCAGCCATGTCCGGGGCGGCTTGCGTTGCAAATGACGTGAAAGCGGACAGAACGGCATTCCGTAGTCAGCCGTTTGGCATGGGAACCACCCGGTCGCGAGTTTTTTCGCCAATCCACCCCGTCCATCTTTGCCCGCAGGCTTCATCAGCGTGAAGACAGTAGTGGGTTATGGATGAAGGGGGATTGGCGGAACTTGCGGCGTATCTATATTAGCAATTATCACTACCCGGCAAAGAAGGATCTATCCGGATTGAAGATTTTGAATCGATTGGCGACAGACGTTGGCTTGATGTTGCGCAGACCGCCGCGACAGCAATATGCGGCGCTGTGCTATCGGTTGTCCAAAAAAAATCCGGCGCCGGAAGTCCTGTTGCTGACCAGCAGGGACACCGGACGATGGGTCATTCCCAAAGGTTGGCCGATGGGCGGCAAGAAGGCCCATGCGGTGGCCGAACAGGAAGCCTATGAGGAAGCCGGTGTCAAAGGCACGGTGGAGAAGGCACCCTTCGGCTTTTACGAATACGAAAAAAAGCTGAACAGCGGCATCAACGTGCCGTGCAGGGTTCAGGTGCATCTGCTCGAAGTCTCGGAAATGCAGGATAGCTTTCCCGAAAAGGACTCCAGACGGCTGGAATGGGTCAGCCCCCAGGAAGCGAACAGGCGGGTCAACGAACCGGAGCTGAAGGCGCTGATGCTCGCTTTCGACAAGCGGATGGCGCATTCGAAATAGCGCGTCCGCCCGAACAGTGGCAATGTGCAGTTTGTTTTTCCAACACGGCTGTTACCGTCTTTCCTTTTGGAAAGATGTGCGAGATGTAACAGTCTTTCTTTAAATTGCCTTCAACCTGCGACACTGCCGGACGAAAGGGAATGCTGGCAAACGAGGTCTGAATGGCAATAAAACCGCCATCGAACATGAAGCCGACACTCGACAAGGACCTCGACAAGATCACCCGTGTCGAGGAGGCGACGCTGCACGTCACGCAGCAGCTTGCCGGCCTTGGCGCGGGATTCATGTTCGTTGTCCTGGCGGCGATATTCGCCGGTGTCTTCGTCACCGGCACCGCAGGCTCGGTCATCATCATCGCCGCTGTCGCCATCGGCGCCTATATGGCGATCAATATCGGCGCGAACGACGTGACGAACAATGTCGGCCCGGCGGTCGGCGCCAAGGCCATGCCGCTCGCCGCCGCGCTCATCATCGCCGCGACCTGCGAAATCGCAGGAGCGCTGATCACCGGCGGCAACGTCGTGGAGACCATTTCCAGCGGCATCATCAATATCGAGACCATTCCCGACAGGACTGCATTTTCCTGGGCAATGTTATCAGCGCTTCTGGCCGCCGGCCTTCTCGTCAATATTTCGACATGGACGAGAGCGCCGATCTCCACCACCCATACGGTGGTCGGCGGCGTTGCGGGCGCGGGCCTGGCGGCCTATGGCATCGGCGCGGTCGACTGGCTGTCGCTTGGCAGCATCGCCTTTGCATGGGTGCTTGCGCCCTTCATCAGTGCCGCCATCGCCATCGTCATCCTCGCCTTCATCAAGGAATGCATCATCTATCGCGAGGACAAGATCGAATCCGCGCGTCTGTGGGTGCCTGTTCTCATCGGCCTGATGGCGGGAGTTTTCGCCGCCTATCTCATCTGGGTCGGACTGCGGCAGCTCATGCATGTGTCGCTTGGCCATGCCAGTATCATCGGGCTCGTGACCGGCCTCGTCGCCTGGCGGCTCTGCGTGCCGATCATTCGCAAACAATCCGAAGGTCTGGAGAACCGTAACCAGTCGCTTCGCATCCTGTTCCAGTGGCCGCTCGTCCTTGCCGCCGGATTGATGTCCTTCGCTCACGGGGCAAATGACGTCTCAAACGCCATCGGCCCCGTGGTGGCGATCGTGCGGGCCCTGCATGACGAGGCGGTGGGAACTTCGGCACGCGCACCGCTATGGGTTATGCTGGTCGGCGCTTTCGGGCTTTCCTGCGGTATTCTCCTCTATGGCCCACGCCTTATCCGCCTTGTCGGCGAGCAGATCACCAAGCTCAATCCGATGCGCGCCTTCTGCGTTTCCGTGGCGACCGCGCTCACCGTTCTCGTGGCCTCGCGCTTCGGCCTGCCGGTCAGCACCACCCATACGGCAATCGGCGCGGTGTTCGGCGTCGGTTTCTTCCGCGAATGGTACACGCAGGCGTCGCGGCGGCGGCAGGAACTCGTCAATGCCGGCACGGGCCAGACCCGAAGGACAAACAGATACGCCGACAATCCTTCCGAAGTGCGCCGCCGTTATCTCGTCCGACGTTCCCACTTCATGACGATCATCGCCGCCTGGCTGGTCACCGTTCCGGCAAGCGCTACACTTGCAGCGCTGCTCTACTGGCTCATGTCCTTCCTCTTTCTGTGAACCTGAAACCGAATCCCATGCGCGCAAATTTCCGGATGCAACGACTGTTCCTTGAAGCCACTCTCGCAGCCGGCGTGGCGCAGGAGGCCACAGGCGAACAGTTCAACTACCTCGCCAATGTGCTGCGCATGGCCGATGGTGCCGAAATCCTGCTGTTCAACGGCCGCGATGGCGAATGGAAAGCGAAACTCTCCTTTCCAAGCCGCAAGAAGATCGTGCTCATTCCCCTCGAGCAGACACGGCCGCAGCCGGACGCGCCGGATCTGCACTATCTATTCGCGCCGCTGAAAGTCGGGCGGATGGACTATCTGGTGCAGAAGGCGGTGGAAATGGGCGCTGGCCTGTTGCAGCCGGTGATGACGCAGCATGTTCAGGGCAAGATCCACAATACCGAAAAGCTGCGCGCCAATGCCATCGAGGCGGCCGAACAATGCGGCATTCTGTCTCTGCCAGAAGTGGCCGAACCGGTGAAACTGAAAGAGCTGCTCGAGACCTGGCCGCATGACCGGCGCATCATCTATTGCGACGAGGGCGATGCGGGACAAAATCCGCTGCCGATCCTGCAAGCCGTCACGGAGCGTAAAATCGCCCTGCTGGTCGGCCCGGAAGGCGGTTTTTCCGAGGAAGAGCGGGAACTTCTGCGCAGCCTTGCCTTCGTCACCCCCATTCCGCTTGGGCCTCGCATCCTGAGAGCCGATACGGCCGCCGTCGCAGCGCTGGCCGTCATTCAGGCGGCCATCGGCGACTGGAATTGAACGGCAGCATTGCGCTTCATGCATCTTTAAAAGAAATTCATTTGCCTCCGGATACGATCCGGCTCTATCTGCCAATCATATGCCTCGCCGCAACAGAGACGTCATAACAAGGTAAGCCATGGCACGCGACACGACCGACCAGACCCCCCTCTCCTCCGTTACGGAGCTTACAGATTATCTGGCGGGCGGTTGCAAGGCTGAAGCCGATTTCCGCATCGGCACCGAACACGAAAAATTCGCCTTCTTCCGGGAGGACAACAGCCCGGTTCCCTATTACGGCGATGCCAGCATTTCCGCGCTTTTGACGGGCATGCAGGCAAAGCTCGGCTGGGAGCCGATCATGGACGGTGAAAACATCATCGGTCTTGGCGAACAGCATGGCATGGGCGCCATCTCCATCGAGCCCGGCGGCCAGTTCGAGCTTTCTGGCGCGCCGCTGGAAAACCTGCACCAGACCTGCAAGGAATCCAATCAGCATCTGGCGACGCTGCGCGAAGTGGCCGAACCGATGGGTATCCGTTTCCTCGGCATCGGCGGCAGCCCGCTGTGGAGCTACGACGAAACGCCGCGCATGCCGAAGTCGCGCTATGCGATCATGACACGCTACATGCCGAAGGTCGGGACCAAGGGTCTCGATATGATGTACCGCACCTGTACGATCCAGGTTAATCTCGATTTCTCCTCCGAAGCGGATATGCGCCGCAAGATGCGCGTTTCCATGAAGCTGCAATCGCTGGCGACAGCGCTCTTCGCCTCTTCGCCCTTCACCGAAGGCAAGCCGAACGGCCTGCTTTCCTGGCGTGGCGATATCTGGCGCGATACGGACAACCGTCGCTCGGGCGTGCTGCCTTTCACCTTCGAGGCGGACTTCGGCTTCAAGGACTATGTGGAATGGGCGCTCGACGTGCCGATGTATTTCATCGTGCGCGACGGCAAATATCACGATTGCACCCATGTCACCTTCCGTCAGTTCATGAACGGGGCGCTGAAGGGTGAAATCGCCGACTGGCAGCCGACCATGGGCGACTGGACGAACCATCTTTCGACACTGTTCCCCGATGTGCGCCTGAAGCGCTTTCTCGAAATGCGCGGCGCCGATGGCGGCCCGTGGCGGCGTATCTGCGCCCTGCCCGCCTTCTGGGTCGGCCTTCTCTATGATGACGAGGCGCTTACCGCTGCCGATACGCTGACCGCCGGCTGGAGCTTCGATGAAGTCATCGCCCTTCGCGATGCCGTGCCGGCCAGGGGTCTCACCGCTGAGATCGCCGGCAAACCGCTTCTCGGCATTGCCCGCGAGGTGCTCGCTATTTCCCGCACCGGCCTCAAAAACCGCAACCGCCTGAACGGCGAAGGCCAGGACGAGACCGTGTTCCTGTCTTCGCTGGACGAAGTGCTGGCGAAGAAGACCACGCTCGCCGAAGACATGCTGGCGCTTTATAACGGACGCTGGGGCGGTTCGGTGCTGCCGGTGTTCGAGGAATACCAGTACTGAGGCCGTACCGGCAAAACGGCGCAGGCAGGCAAGGCCATAAAAAAGCCCGGCGCGGCCGAGGGGCCTGACACCGGGCAAAGGCAGGGCTATTGGCAAATCACCCTGCGGGGAAAACTTTGGGGTCGGAGCAATTCCGGCAGCTGGAGGTTTGCCGGAATTGCCCGCATATTCTGGAACGCTTGGCCATTTCCGGACAGAAAACCGGGGCCAGCTTTTTCTGGAAATGCTTTAAACGGTCTTGAACCGGGTCACCGCGCGGTTGCGTGCGGCACGGGTCAGATGAGCGGTCGGATCCTCGAGCAGGCCGGTATTGAGTGCATCCCGCACGTCCGAGCGCGCCAGACCGATATCGGCCAGAAGGCGGTCATCGAGTTCCGTGAGGCCATTGGCCACGATACGGTTGTAGATGCGCTGCAAGAACGTTTTGACGCGGAAAGCAAAGAGGACAGCGACACGACGCAGCGTATCGTTCTGCCGGGAGGTTGCGAGTTCCAGTTCCATTCTCCGTTCTGCCGTGCGCATGACACTTATCCTTTCGTAACGGCACGATGCGGCACCGCCCCCGGCGCACCACGCGCGAGAAGCTGCCTCGGGTTGGGGCCAGACGTTTCGCCGGCCCGGGGTTGAGATTGATTTGCTTGAAGTCAAAATGTCGCAAGACTATTGATCAGTCCAACGAATGTTTCTAATGTAAGACATCAATCATTCTGATGGATGACCATCCATGTCCGCACCTCTCGACATAGACCAGCTGCACACCTTCATCGCCATCGTTGACACGGGCAGCTTCACCAAGGCCGCAGACCGTGTTTTCAAGACGCAATCCGCCGTTTCCATGCAGATGCGGCGGCTGGAAGAACGGATCGGCAAACAGCTTTTCGCCAAGGACGGGCGTGGCAACCGCCTGACGGCGGAGGGCGAAAAACTGATGAATTATGCCCGCCGCATCATCCGCCTCAACAACGAGGCGATCGCCGCCTTCGATGACAACCGGCTGGAGGGCATGCTGCGCATCGGTACGCCCGATGACTATGCCGACCGCTACATGCCGGAGATCATCGGGCGTTTCGCCAAGACCCATCCGAATGTCGAGCTTTACATCGTCTGCGAACCTTCTGTCAGCCTTGCCGAAAAAATGGCGCGCGGCGAGCTGGATATCGCGCTCGTCACCCACAACCCCCGTGCCCGCTCCTCCGATGTGGTGCGGACCGAACCGCTTTGCTGGGTCGCTTCCGCCAACCATCCGCTGAAGGACGATGCGCCGGTGCCGCTCGCCGTCGGCCGGCGCGACTGCCACTGGCGCCAGCTTGCCTGTTCGGCGCTCGATGCCGACGGGCGGGATTATCAGGTTCTGTTCACCAGCTGGTCTTCCACCGTGGTCGCCGCCGCCGTACTGGCCGGCATGGCCGTCTCGGTGCTGCCGGAATCGGCGCTGCGCACCGGCATGAAGGTCCTGACCGCTGCGGACGGCTTCCCGCCCCTGCCGCCGGTACAGATCGGCCTGATGAAACGGCCGGGCCTTTCGCCCTCGCTGGTGAACGCCATCACCGACCACATCACCGCCTGCCTCGACAACATCTCACCGATGAGCGTTGCCGACGAAATGGACAGCGATGTGAAGACCTACCCCAAGATGCCGCGCCTGCGCGCCGGGCATATGCTGCCGGGCTGGTAGGCGGAAGGTGCGAATGCAAAGGCCGGGACAAATCCCGGCCTTTTTAATCGTACATCTACCGGCTCCCGTTTACCGGGCCCGCAATGTGGCGACCGCCAGCAGCGTATCGCCGCTGATGCCCGCCGAGCCGCTGCCATTAAACAGCATCATGATCGGATCGGTGGTGTTCTGCGCATTGTCATACATGATGGTGAAACGGGCGACGAGTTTCTTGACCTTTTCCGGGTCCTGAAAATCCTCGATGTCGAAATATTTCTTCATCATCGCCACCTGCGTATCGACCGGGGCATTGCCGAGCTCATCGGGAATGCCGAAGGTGGTGTTGATAAAATTCTGGATCGCGGTGTCGGCGAGAATGGAATAATAGGACGTCGTTCCTGCCGCCATGCGCTTGAAATAGAGCGCCAGACGCACACCGGCATTCTCTTCACCCGCCTGCGTTTCCAGCGTCTGGGTCAGGTAATTGTCCAGCGTCTCGTAAAGGCCGCGCCGCGTCTGGATCAAACTCCGGTCCTCGTGGAGGATATTGCCGTCGGTATCGAAGTTGAAAGCGGTGACGAGGCGGCGGAAGACGGGGTCCATCTCCTTGTTGAGGTAACTTTCCTTGTCATCCAGTTTGGATGAGAAAATCTTTTCCATCTGATCCTTCGTCACGCTTTTCGGATCAATGCCAAGCGATTCCATCGCAAACTTCGTCAGGCGATCATTGGCCAGGAACTCCTTGAGCGTCTTGATCTTCTGCATCTCGGCCGTGAAATATTCCGCCTCTTTCTTGGCCGCCTCCTTGTCCTTCTCCGTGCCGAAAGCCGACTTCTTCTTGATATAATCGGCGGACATGGTCTGCATTTCAATTTCCGACTGCGCCAGAACGGGAGATCCGACCGTGCCGTCTGACTTGAAATTGAAAAGCTCAGCCAGCTTGACGTAGCGCTCGTCCTTCAGCGTATAGACGAAGCTCTTCTTGTCCTGCAGATCGCTGGTGAGGACCTTGCGGATATCTGCGACGTTCACCTTGGCCGGGTCGAGGCCCACCGCCTTCAGCGCATAGGTATAAACAGCGCTGCTATCGAGAAAGTCCCCGACAGATGTGACGCTTCTTATGTCGCTCTTGAACAGCTTAAGTGCCTTTTCGTCGGCTGCGTCGTCCTTGTCGTTATAATGCGTCATGTAGCCGCTGGTTGTGGTCGCGGTTTGCAGCGTCGTCTGGGGCGTCGTACCCTCGGCGAGCGTTCCATCCGTCTGGAAATTGAACGCCTCTCTCAGGGCGATATAACGCTTGTCGTTCTTGCCGAAGGTTGCAATGTAATTGTTCGGATCGCTCAGATCGCTGGTGAGGATATTCTCGATCGTCGCCGTCACGATCGTCACGTCATTAAGGTCGAAGGCGACCTTGATATAGTTGAGAAGCCTCGCATCCGAGGTCAGTTCGTCCACGGTCTTGATCGAACCGATCTTCGATTCGAAATAATCCCGGTTCAGTGTGGCGACGGTCGGCGTCACGCGGGGAGCGCTGCCGATATAGGCATCCGTCATTATCTTGATATTGTCGGCCTTCTGCGCTCCACCAGCGGTCACAGTGCCGTCGTTGTTGAATTCGAAGGCGGCGGCAAGCTGCGCCATCT
Organism: Agrobacterium sp. OT33; assembly: GCF_017313365.1. Lineage (NCBI taxonomy): Bacteria > Pseudomonadati > Pseudomonadota > Alphaproteobacteria > Hyphomicrobiales > Rhizobiaceae > Agrobacterium > Agrobacterium sp. OT33. The sequence goes on from NZ_JAFLMZ010000001.1 coordinate 250,938, forward strand.
TGTTATATTGCGTGACGGTGTTCGTCAGCGTTGTCTGCTGCGCGGTGATGGCAGCAAGCTTCGTCTCCCACTCATCCTGTGGCGGGAGCACGGCTTCCAGCTGCGTCAGCTGATCCTGACGGGTGACCTTTTCCGCTTCAAGCGCCGTGCGCTCCTCGTCCGTCAGCTCCGTGCCCGCAAGCGCGGTGTCGATAGCAGTGATCCGCGCCGTAACCTGCCCGTGAAGCTCGATGTTGCCCTTCATCGCCAGCTTTTCGACCGCATCATTATAGGCCGCGCCAAATTTCTGATTGAGGTAGCTGTCGGGATCGTCAATGTCGCTCGTCATCAATCCCCTGATGTGAGCGTAGGTGTAGGTCTTCTCATCGATGCTGAAGACCTGGAAGATATAGGCGCGGGTCCTGTCGTTCTGCAGCAGCTGGTCCACATTGGTGACCGTGCCGATGATCGCCTTGTAATAACGTGTTTCTTCCGCAAGGCTGTCGTTAAGATCGGATATCGACGTGTCGTAAAGCCCGATCATCTTGTCGAGCTGCGCCTCCGTCTGGACCGTCTTCGTCGACGCTGTGAAATTGAAGGCGGCGGCGAATTCGCGGTAGCGCTCGTCAGTCAGCTTGTTGGCGAAGCTGTTCTGGTCGTTCAGATCGCTTTCCAGAACCTTCTTCATGAAGGCCTTGGCATAGGTCATTTCACCGAGACCGAAGGCGTCCATGGCATAGGAATAGAGCTGGTAGTTATTGAGGAACTCATCGACGCTTTTCACATTGCCGATGTTTTCCTTGTAATATTTCGTCTGCCGCTCGACGAGCCCCTGCTGCGCAACGCGCGAGATGCTTGTCTTCATATCGCGGTTGATGAGGTCGTAGCTGAGATAAGTCGATACCATCTGATGCCCTCTGAAACACCGCGCGTCCCTTGGGGAGAACTCGATGTTCCGGTTTTTAAATCCACCCGTTGCGCGCCATCCGGACGCACGGCGAGCCTTGGCATGACTATGCCGGACACGCCTTGCCCGGAGCTTGAAAGAGCACATTTTCGGCCGGCATAAAAACCGCATTGTCTCGATCCGCTTTACCCAAACGAAACCATGCCACAGTGGGTTTTGCTAACCATTTGGGAATGCAAAGTTTTCTTAACCGCGATTTTTAAGCAGTCTCGAACATGCGGCGGATAATCTCCTGACATCAGAGGACGAAAAGTCCCGATGAGAAGACCGGAAACCGGCTCTCAGGTAAAACAAGGGTAGATTAAACATGACCAATACCGTTCTGAAGCCCGACTGGGCCGTCGCCACACTCAGACTTGAACCGGCACGTTTTCCGCAACAGGTCACCTATGGCAGAGGCAATGGCGCAACCGACGTTGCCGTGACGCTCGATGAACGGGGCGCCGTCCTGAAAAAGGTCCTTTCCTCTTCCGGCCTGCCTTTGTCATTCGCCCTGCCCGCCCGCGCCTTCAAGGGCGTCGCCGCCCGTGCCATCGATCATGGTGACGGCCAGGTGACCGTGACGCTGGAACTGCACCACGACGATCCGGACCTCTGCATTCCGCTGCTGGTCGCCCACGATCTCTGCGACATCGCCGCCGACTGGCGCAGCTGGTCCGAGGCCTATCGCATTCCCATGCTGATGGTGGAAGCCGATGGTGTTGCCCGCCCGCTGGAAGAACATCTCGGCAAGGTGCGCACCCAGAATACCCGCCCGCGCCGCCGCCACTCCTATTTCGCGGATCGCCGCCCGCGCTTCCTCGTTCGCCGCTCCACCGGTTCGCTGGGCATGAGCATGAAGATCGAGGGCAAGGAAATCATCGCCCGCAGCTGATAATCTTCAGCCAGACAAATCAAAAAAGCCCGGTGCGGATGACGCGACCGGGCTTTTTCATGTTCTACGTTGCCGTAACCTTATGCCATGAGAAGCGGCAAGATGAGACCTGCGAAAATCAGCACGCCGACACGGTTGTTGGATTTGAACAGCACGAGGCACTGATCGACGTCGTCGATATTGAGCGCCCAGACCTGCCGGAACAGCATGAGGGCGGCAGCGGCAAGGCCGCTATAAGCAATGACGTTAACACCCGCGCCCCAGAAAGACAGGGCAATCATGACGAGGGCTGTGCCATAAAGGAAAACCAGCCAGCGATGTGTGTTCTCGCCAAACAGCAGGGCGGTGGAACCGATGCCCACCGCGGTGTCGTCTTCCTTGTCCTGATGGGCGTAGATTGTATCATAACCGATCGTCCAGGCGATGGAGCCGACATAAAGCAGGACAGGAGGCCAGGCGATCGATCCGAACTGTCCGGCCCAGCCCATCAGCGCACCCCAGGAAAAGGCCAGCCCGAGGAAAAATTGCGGCCAGTTGGTGAAGCGCTTGGCAAAGGGATAGATCGCCACGAAAACCAGCGAGAAGATTCCGGTGGCGATTGCGAAACCGTTGAACTGCAAAAGCACGACAAGTCCGGCAAGCGCCTGCAGCACGATGAAGACCTTGGCCTGCATCCGGGTCACGCGGCCAGACGGGAGCGGCCGGGAGCGGGTGCGCGCCACGGCCATGTCGATCTTGTGGTCGGCCAGATCATTATAAGTGCAGCCCGCGCCGCGCATCGCAACCGATCCGATGAAGAACAGCACCAGGTGCCAGATCAGCGTCGCCCAGGAAAACCCACCGCTTTCCAACGCGGCATTGGCCGCAAGGGCTGCGGACCAGAAGCATGGCCACATCAGCAATTGCCAGCCGATGGGGCGATCCCACCTTGCCAGTTGCGCATAGGGCCAGAGGGGTCTCGGCAAAATCCGATAGACCCAGTTATTGGATGGCGCGTCGGAAACGCGGTCTGACAAATCGCTGTGGTGAACCATGGGACGGTTCTACAGCATCGGCGGCAAAATCGGAATGGATTTCAGCACCCGGCCACACATGCAGAAAAGCCCCGCAGCGGTTCCGCCACGGGGCTTTGCAGGGCCATATCGCCGTTATTTTCAGGGCAGAGAGAAATTGAATTTATAGCTTGCCTGAACGCCGATGATGAACTGGTTCTTCGAACCGCGCTCGCGCACCAGCGAGCTGTCGGCGGCGTCGCCGGTCAGACGGCGATATTCCGCAAACGAGCCGACTTCGGCGTTTTCGGTGACTTTCCAGGTGATGGCGGCGCCGATGCCGGCGGAATGCAGGCCGCCGCCCGGGCTATAGGGCGAAGGCGCGCCGGCGGCCGTCTGTGCCGCGCTCACGCCGTAATAACGCTCGTTGTATTTGCTGCTGACCCATGTGGCGCGCGGGCCGGCGGAAATCTGGATACCGGGGGCGATATCGGTGAAGGCATCGACGGCAACGTCACCGACCACACCGCTGTGGCTGCGGATGCCCTGACGGACTTCGCCACGAACGCGCAGCCAGTCAGTCGGATAGGCTTCGGCGAAACCGCCAAGCTCGCCGCCGCGCTTGATGCGGGTCATGCCCTTCAGATCGGAAGAGTCGCCTTCATCGCGCGGGGATATAAGCTTGCCGGCGAGACCCATGCTGATCGGGCCATTGTCCAGAAGCGAGATCGAAGCGCTGTCGTTGCGGGAGGTGAAACGCGCGCCCTGCCCCTGACGGCCGAGCGAAATGATGGGCGAAAAGCCGAATTCATTCTTGTTGTCGCCCTGATATTTCGGCGCGGTGAAACCCGCACCGCCGAGTTTCAGATACCAGTCGCCGGAAAACCAGCCTTCGGCATGGGCACTACCCACGGCAAAAAGCGACACGACACAGGCGGCGGCTGCCGCTGACGGCTTGAACATGAAAGAACCCCAGAAACGCAATACAGACAGGTGCCCGTAGACTTAGAGGGATTGTCTTTCCATTCCATTAACCAGCGCGGGAGAGGACGCGGGGTCATCGAACCTAACCCTGCGTCATGCTCGGGTTTATCCCGATCATCTGCGTTCGACCGACTTTCCGCGACGTGGACAAATCCTCGGGACAAGCCCGAGGATGATGCCGAGATTGCGGATGGGTTGGTCAAGACACCACAGGACAGTCGCCCGTCAGAACGTCACCTTCTCCAGCGGCGCACGCGTCTTTTCGAACTCCAGCAGTTTCGCCTCGTTCTGTGCGATGTAGTCGCGGTTATGCGGCACGGCATCGCGATCCTTGGCGATCTGGATCTGGAAAATATGGAAGTTTTCATGGGTGAAGGCCATTTCCGAACCCGCCAGATAAAACTCCCACATGCGGAAGAAGCGCTCGTCATAAAGCGCTACCGCTTCCGCCTTGCGCGCCACGAAACGCTCGCGCCAGTGCCGCAGCGTATGGGCGTAATGCATGGGCAGGATTTCGATATCCTTCACCAGCAGCCGCGACTTTTCAATGGCCGGCAGCACCTCGGCAAGCGAGGGAATATAACCGCCAGGGAAAATATATTTTTCGATGAAGGGATTGGTCGCCAGCGCCGGATAGGGCTGGCCGATGGAGTGCAGCACCATCACACCCTTGTCGTCCAGCACCTCCGCCACCTTGTCGAAATAATCGCGGTAATGCGTCGGCCCGACATGTTCGAACATGCCGACGGAAACGATGCGGTCATATTTCTTCGAGGCCGGCAGGTAGCGGTAATCCTGCAATTCGAAGCGGACATTGTCGGCAATGCCACGTTTCGCCGCACGGTCGCGGGAAACGCGTAGCTGCTCTTCGCTGAGCGTGATGCCGGTCACATCCGCGCCCGCGCTTTCAGCGACATACATCGCCATGCCGCCCCAGCCGGAGCCGATTTCCAGCACGCTCTGGCCCGGTTCGGTCATCAGCTTGGCGGCGATATGCCGTTTTTTCGCAACCTGCGCCTCATAGAGGCTGATACCGGGCGGGTTGAAATAAGCGCAGGAATATTGCCAGTCCTCATCGAGGAAGAGATCGAACAGCTTGGCGCTCAGATCATAGTGGTGGGCAACATTGCTCTTGTTGTGGTTGACCGGCAGATGCATCTTGATGCGGGCGGCGATGATGCGCGCCATGCCACGCCAGACCATGCCGAAGGACAGCGCCTCGCTCAGCGTATTGCCTTTGACCAGCGCCAGAAAGTCGTAAATATCGCCTTCCGCGACCTTCACGCGCCCTTCCATATACATTTCGGCAAGCTTCAGCGCCGGATCGGCGGCAATCTCCTGCATGGCGGCTTCGTCAGTGAAATTCAGAACCACCTTTTTGCCCGTACCATCACCATAGGTGTGGCTTCCTCCCGGGCTGGTTACGACAAGATCGCCGATCTTGATTATCTTTTCGAGCAGAACATGCAGAGACGACGCCATGGCACCCCCAATTGCTAAGTCTCACTTATCAATTTTCCTGACCGTATTCCTTTCGGCACAAGTTTCAAGATAGTCTTATTTCAAAAAAATTGAACGATTTCATCAAGCAAAAAGCCCCGCCGGGGTGTCCGGCGGGGCTTTTTGGTAAAAAATCATTTCAACCCTAGATCAGCGTCGCTTCATGGCTTCCGCCAGGGCAGCGGCAAGGGCGCCACCGGATTGCGACCCTTCGTTGCGGTCTTTCGGTTTGGATGTCGCATGGCGCATGGCGCCCGCATTGCCCTTTTCACGCATCGGCTGCGGCGCCGCCTCACCGCCATCCTTGCGCATGGTGAGACCGATGCGCTTGCGCTTCACATCCACTTCCACGACACGCACCTTGACCACATCGCCCGCCTTGACGACCTCATGCGGGTCCTTCACGAAACGGTCGGCGAGCTGCGAGACATGCACCAGCCCATCCTGATGCACGCCGATATCCACGAAGGCGCCGAAGGCGGCGACATTGGTGACGGTGCCTTCGAGCAGCATGCCCGGCTTCAGATCGGTGATCTCGTCCACGCCCTCGGCAAAGGTCGCGGTCTTGAAGCTCGGGCGCGGGTCGCGACCGGGCTTTTCCAGTTCGGCGATGATGTCCCTGACCGTCGGCAGACCGAACTGCTCATCAATGAACGTCTTCGGATCAAGCGCCTTCAGCGCGGCGCTGTCACCCATCAGCGAACGCAGGTCGCGGCCACAGGCGGCGACGATCTTTTTCGCCACGCCATAGGCTTCCGGGTGAACCGAGGAGGCATCCAGCGGCTCCTTGCCGTTCGGAATGCGCAGGAAGCCCGCGCATTGCTCGAAAGTGCGCTGGCCAAGGCGCGGCACCTTCAGCAGTTCCTTGCGGCTGGCGAAAGGTCCTGTCTGGTCGCGATGGGCGACGATGGCGTCGGCAATCGAGCTGCCGAGGCCCGATACGCGCGCGAGAAGCGGCGACGAGGCCGTGTTGAGATCGACGCCGACGGCATTCACCGCGTCTTCCACGACAGCATCGAGCGAGCGGCTGAGGCGGCCCTGATCGACATCATGCTGGTATTGCCCGACGCCGATGGATTTCGGCTCGATCTTCACCAGTTCCGCCAGCGGGTCCTGAAGGCGGCGGGCGATGGAGACGGCACCGCGCAGCGAAACGTCGAGATTGGGGAATTCCGCGGCCGCCCGTTCCGACGCGGAATAAACAGATGCGCCCGCTTCCGAGACGATGACCTTGGTGGGCTTTGTGCCCGAAGCCGGCATCTGCGCCAGAAGATCGGCGACCAGCTTTTCCGTCTCGCGGCTGCCCGTGCCATTGCCGATGGCAATCAGCTCGACATTGTGCTTGCGGATGAGCAGGGCGAGTTCCGCCTGTGTGCCACGCACGTCGTTCTTCGGCGGGAAAGGATAGACGGTCGTGGTGTCCAGCAGCTTGCCGGTGCCATCCACCACAGCCACCTTGACGCCGGTGCGGATGCCCGGATCGAGCCCCATGGTGGCGCGGGAACCGGCGGGGGCGGCCAGCAGCAGATCCTTCAGATTGCGGGCAAAGACATTGATCGCCTCTTCTTCGGCACGTTCGCGCAATTCGCGCATCAGGTCGAGCGAAAGCGACATGGAAAGCTTCACCCGCCAGGTCCAGCCAGCGACCTCCATCAGCCATTGATCGGCGGGGCCGGCACTGCGGATATCGAAGGCGGCGGCGATGGTGCGCTGCGCGGGCTTGACCGGTGAGGGATCGTCCGCATCGACATCGATGGTCAATGTCAGCACTTCCTCGTTCCAGCCGCGCAGCATGGCCAGCGCCCGGTGGCCCGGCACCGTGGCCCAGCGCTCGAAATGATCGAAATAGTCTGAGAATTTTTCGCCCGTGGCCTGCTTGCCGTCCACCACCTTGGCGCGGAAGGTGGCGTTCTGGCGCATGTAGTCGCGCAGGCGGCCGAGAAGATCGGCGTTTTCCGTCATGGTTTCCGCCACGATGTCGCGCGCGCCCTCGAGTGCCGCCTTCACATCGGCCACCTCGCCCTGAACATAAGCCTCCGCCAGCTTCGCCGGATCGGCGGCGCGGTTTTCCCATATGGCTTCGGCAAGCGGGCCGAGACCACGCTCGCGGGCGATTTCCGCGCGGGTGCGGCGCTTCGGCTTGTAGGGCAGGTAGAGGTCTTCCAGCTCCGCCTTGGTGCCGGCCTGCATGATCTTGGCCATCAGTTCATCGGTCATCTTGTCCTGACCGGTGATGGAATCGACGATGGAAGCCCGCCGGGCATTAAGTTCGCGCAGATAGACAAGCCGTTCCGAAAGCGTGCGAAGCTGGGTGTCATCAAGTCCTCCCGTCACCTCCTTGCGGTAACGGGCGATGAAGGGAACGGTCGCGCCCTCGTCCAGCAGCGCCACCGCCGCCTTCACCTGATCGGGGCGGGCGTTGATTTCGGAGGCTATGAGCGAGGCGAGGCGGGCATTGTCTGCGGTCATGAGGTTCTCTGCTGTAATGTCTGGAGCGGCGAACATAATGTCTGATTGTGGCGTGACAACAAGAGGCATCCACGATTCCACAGGAAAGGCGGCGATCAAGGGAAAGACGGGCATTTGCGGCGCTTTCTCCTTGACCTTTCGCCCCCCTGCCCTTAACGCCCGTCCCACAAGGTTACTGGCGAATTTGCAGGGGTATTGACCATGAAAGTTCTGTTGATCGGTTCCGGCGGACGCGAACATGCGCTGGCGTGGAAAATCGCCCAGTCTCCCCTGCTCGATGAATTTTATGCCGCCCCCGGCAATCCCGGCATCGCCGACCACGCGACGCTGGTGGCGCTGAACGTGGAGGACCACGCGACCGTCATCGCATTTGCGAAGGAAAAGGCAATCGACTTCGTCGTCGTCGGCCCGGAAGCGCCGCTGGTTGCGGGTCTTGCGGACGATCTGCGTGCCGCCGGCATCGCCACATTCGGACCCTCGAAAGCCGCCGCCCAGCTTGAGGGCTCCAAGGGCTTCACCAAGGATCTCTGCGCGCGCTACGATATTCCGACCGGCGCTTACCAGCGTTTCAAGACCGCCGAACCGGCCAGGGACTATGTTCGCGCACAGGGCGCGCCGATCGTCATCAAGGCGGACGGTCTTGCCGCCGGCAAGGGCGTGACCGTTGCGATGACGGAAGCGGAAGCGCTTGCCGCCATCGACGAATGTTTCGACGGCGCTTTCGGCACGGCCGGCGCCGAAGTGGTGGTGGAAGCCTTCCTCGATGGCGAGGAAGCGAGCTTCTTCTGCCTTTCCGACGGCAAGACCGCGCTGGCGCTCGCAACCGCGCAGGATCACAAACGCGTCGGCGACGGCGATACCGGCCCGAATACCGGCGGCATGGGCGCCTATTCCCCCGCCCCGGTCATGACACCGGCCATGGTGGAACGCACCATGAAGGAGATCATCGAGCCGACGATTGCGGGCATGGCCAAGGACGGCAATCCTTTCTCCGGCGTATTCTTCGCCGGGCTGATGATTACCGCCAAAGGCCCGGAACTGATCGAATATAATGTGCGCTTCGGCGATCCCGAGTGCCAGGTGCTGATGATGCGCCTCAAGAGCGATCTGCTACCGATCCTCTACGCCACCGCCACCGGCACGCTGGACAAGGTTGAGGCGGAATGGCGCGACGATGCGGCGCTGACGGTCGTTCTCGCCTCGAAGGGTTATCCCGGCGCTTACGACAAGAACACGCCGATCGCCCATATTCCCGAGGCGAGCGAAGAGGCGAAGGTTTTCCACGCCGGCACCGCGCTGAAGGACGGCGAACTCGTCGCAACCGGCGGCCGCGTGCTGAACGTCACCGCTTTCGGAAAGACCGTGACGGAAGCGCAGGCGCGCGCCTATGCGCTGGCCGACAAGGTCGAGTGGGAAAACGGCTTCTGCCGCCGCGATATCGGCTGGCAGGCTGTCGCACGCGAAAAGGCCTGATACTTAAGGCAAACACCGGTGAGGGCGAATCTTTCGTTCAATTTTTACCAAGTTTGCTGACCCGATGGAAACGAAAGACCGGTAATACTTGCCCGAATATTTAAATGGCGCACCGTGCCTGAACCACGGGTGCTGCCGTTACTTCGGGGGTTTTTCGATGCGTCGTGTTTTTCTGACAGCCATTGTCGCACTGGCCGGCGGGTCGGCCATGGCATCCTCCATCGAATATATCAATGGCGTACACGCCAGCAATGGCAGCTTCATTCGTCATGACTGCACGGATTGCGAACCCGCGAAGGATAAAACGGTAGCGGAAGGTTATGCCATTCCGTCCATCGAGCCGGGTACGCAGCATATGGAAATGCGCGAAGTCGACGGAAAGCGCACCCTCATCCGCACCGAAGCCTGGCTCGGCGGCGCGCCGGTCACCTTCGTCAGCACCAATCCCGCATGGATGCCGCAAGAAACCCCCAGCACCGCCATTGCGACCTATGACGACGTGGAACCCGTGGCGCATCCTGAGGAAGCGGTTTCGACGCCTGCCGGCATCGACGCGACAACGACGACTGCCGGTGTCAAGGAAATCTCCGCCGACAAGGCTGCCGTTGCCGCTACCGCCTCCACGATTGCCGCACCCGCATTCCCGGATTTCAAATTGCGCGGCAATTGACAGGCGACCGATACATTTTCATGGCAAATGTCAAATAATCACGCGATCGCTGTATTTTTCAGAAGCCATGGCAACCATGCGGGGAATAATAAATTCGTCCGCCGTTATTCCGCCGGATGGGCTGATAAAGCTTTCTCTAATTAAATATTTATTCAAATTTTTGGCCGCTAAGTGATCTCATAGTGCAATGCAGCACGCCATGAGGCCTGAAGCGGATATCAGCTATTCAGGCCCTTCACCGCGCATCAGGCGCCCTTTCCATTTCCGAAACTTCGGCAGCACGCGGCCTTTTCTGGCCGCGACGCAAAACGCTTGTGAGCGCCCATGAAGAATCTCTCCATCTCCCGTCAGCTCATCGTACTCGTGGTGGCCCTTATGGCCGCCTTCGCCGTGGCGACGTTTTACCAGCTGAAATCCGCCACCGACGCGATCTATGAGGAACGCTACGGCATGCTGCGGACACAGGTGCAGTCGGCTATCTCCATTCTGCAGTCCTTCCACGAGAAGGAAACGGCGGGAACGCTGTCGCGCGAAGAAGCCATGAAGCAGGCTTATGCCACCGTCAGCGCCATACGGTTCACCCCTGACGGCTATCTGTTCGGTTACGATTACGACGTGACCATGAAGTTCCATCCCGATCCGAAGCGGGTCGGCGAGAGCTTCAAGGGCAAGCCGGACAGCAAGGGTTTCGCCTATCGTGACGAGCTGGTGCGGCTTGGCCGCAATGGCGGCGGCCAGACGGATTTTTACGGTCCGAAACCCGGCATGGAAGGCAATGACTACGCCAAGAGTTCCTATGCGCTTGCCTTCGAACCATGGCAGGTGGTGGTCGTGACCGGCGTTTATATCGACGATCTGAACGCGCAGGTGCGCGGCGAGGTGATGAAGGCGCTGTCGATCGGCGCTATCATCTTCGTGCTGGCGCTGGCCGCCGCCTTCTATGTCATCCGTGGCATTTCGAAGCCGCTTGGCGATATTCACCGGGCGCTCGGCGAAGTGGCCAATGAAAACGTCTCGCTCGCCATTCCCCACACAGGCCTGACCAACGAAGTGGGCATGATGGCCAAGGCCACCGCCTCGCTGCAGGACAAGGTGCGCGAGCGCCACGCCATGCAGCGCCGTGAGGAAGAACAGCAGCGGCAGCTCAATGCGGAGCGCCAGAACAATCTCGACATGCAGCGCGACGAGGCGGAATTGCAGGCGCGTGTCGTCACCACCATCGGCGAGGCGCTGGAAAAGCTGGCGGGCGGCGATCTGACCGTGCGCTGCGGCGATCTCGGCAACCGTTATGCGGCGCTGCGCGACAATTTCAACGAGGCCCTGACCCATCTTGATGCTGCCATGGCCAAGGTGAATTCCAAGAGCATCGATATTGGCGGCTCCAAGGAGGAAATCCGCAAGGCCTCCAACGAGCTTTCGCAGCGCACCGAACGGCAGGCCGCAAACCTTGAGGAAACTTCGGCCGCTCTGGATGAATTGACCGTTGCGGTGCGCCAGACGGCAGAGGGTGCAGCCGACGCCGCCAAGCGCGTCACCACCGTCAGCTCGGAGGCCATGCGCAGTGACCGGGTGGTGGAAGAAGCGATCACCGCGATGAGCGGTATCGAGCAATCTTCCGACCAGATTTCCAACATCATCGGCGTGATCGACGACATTGCCTTCCAGACCAATCTTCTGGCGCTGAATGCCGGTGTGGAAGCGGCACGTGCGGGTGAGGCCGGCAAGGGCTTTGCCGTGGTGGCGCAGGAAGTGCGCGAACTGGCGCAGAAATCCGCCGCCGCCGCCAAGGAGATCAAGGACCAGATCGCCCGTTCTTCTGCCCAGGTGGAAAACGGCGTGCGTCTTGTCGGAGAGGCCGGTGATGCGCTGAAACGCATTTCGGACCAGATCAAATCCGCAAACGAGATCGTCAGCAAGATCGCCCATTCGGCCGCCGAACAGGATACGACGCTGCGCTCGATCTCGTCGTCGCTCAACCAGCTCGACGTCGCCACCCAGCATAATGCCGCCATGGCGGAAGAAACCACGGCTTCGGCGGAAGCGCTCGCCGTGGACACCGAGGAACTGCTGAACCTCATCCGCGGCTTCCGCGTCTCCTCCGGCCACCAGCTTCACGGCATGGCGCAAGAGATGCGCATGGCGGGGTGATACGCCTCAAGGCTATCGATGGAAACCGGCGCCGGGGGAAACTCCGGCGCTTTTCTTTTAGCTTGTCAGAGCAGCCAGCCGATCGATATCGGCAGGTGAAAATACGGCAATACCGGCTTTTTCGAATAGCGCCGCCGTCACGCCATTGCCCGCGTGTTTGACGCCGGAAAACGAACCGTTATAGATCGCAACCGAGCCACAGGACGGGCTGCCATCGATCAGAAGCGCGTATGTGCAGCCATTGGCCCTGGCGAAGGCCAGCGCCCTTTCCGCACCAGCGATAAATTGCGCCGTGACATCGCCGCCGGTGACCTCCAGCACGCGGGCGCGGCCCTCCAGCACATCGAAACCGGAAGCACCATTTTCGATTTCCGCCGGCGGGCGCGGCACGGGCATGCCACCCGCCATCTCCGGACAGATCGTCACCAGCCTGTGCTCCTGCCGCCAGCGGTCTATTGCGGGGTGGGATAGGGGTTTGCCTCTGCCGTCATAGCGGACCGGCTGGCCGAGGAGGCAGGCGCTGATGAGGATTTTTGGGGTAGTGTGGGTCAATGGGGAGTCGTCCCGTGAGAGTCGCGGTTGCGGCTTACCCCCCTCTGCCCTGCCGGGCATCTCCCCCTCAAGGGGGGAGATCGCATCGTGGCAACGTATCGACCATCTTCAACGTTGCAATGTTTTGCGGGGAGCGACCGTCTTGCCAATCTCCCCCCTTGAGGGGGAGATGTCCGGCAGGACAGAGGGGGGTGAACCAAGCACGCTGACATACCTGGCTACCCCGACCCCTCACCCCGTGATCTTCGAGAAATCCGCAACCGTACCAGTTGCCTCGCGGATGGCCTTCAGCAGCGCCAGACGGTTGGCGCGGATGGCCGCATCCTCGTCATTGACGAGCACATCCTCGAAGAACTTGTCGACGGGCGCGCGCAGTGTCGAAAGCGCCTGCATGGCCGAGCGGAAATCCTCACCTTCGACAGCCTTCGCGGCATCGGCAGAGGCAGACTTGATCGCCGCATAAAGCGCCTTTTCGGCATCGAGCTTCAACAGCTCTTCCGAGACGCCATCGGCGACCACGGTGCCCTTCTTTTCCTCCGCAGCCAGAAGCTGGGTTGCACGCTTCGCGCCCGCCAGCAGGTTGCGGCCATCCTCGCCGGTGATGAAGGCGGTGAGCGCCTCGACACGGCGGGCGATCATCAGGAGATCGTCGGATTCCGGCGTCAGAACGGCGTCGATCAGATCGTAACGGGCGCCGAGGTCGCGCAGATAGACCTTCAGGCGATCATGGAAGAAGGAGAGAAGGTCCGGGTCCTTCGCAACGCTCAGCAGCGGAAGCCGCACGTTTTTCTCAAGCAGAATGCGCACCACGCCCAGCGCCGCACGGCGCAGCGCGAAGGGGTCCTTGGAGCCGGTCGGTTTTTCATCGATGGCCCAGAAACCAACGAGTGTATCGAGCTTGTCGGCGAGAGCGACCGTGATCGCCACCTTGTCGGCCGGCAGGCGGTCCGAGGGGCCCTGCGGTTTGTAGTGGTCCTCGATGGCAGCCGCAACGCTTTCGTTTTCGCCCTGCAGCGCCGCATATTTGCGGCCCATCAGGCCCTGAAGCTCGGGGAATTCGCCGACAGCTTCGGTGCGCAGGTCAGCCTTGGCCAGCACCACGGCGCGGTCCACCAGCGCGGCATCGGCACCGACAACCGGGGCCAGCGCCTTCGCCAGTTCGCGGATGCGGGCCACGCGCTCACCCTGCGTGCCGAGCTTGGCATGGAAGGTAACGTTCAATGCATCGAGCTTGGCCATGCGCTGATCGAGCGGCTTCTTGAGATCGAGGCCGAATTTCGCAGCCGAATCTTTCAGCGTTTCGAGATCGGGCAGATCGCCCTGATCGCGGTTCCAGAAATGGCGGGCGTCCGACAGGCGGGCGCGCACGACCTTGCCGTTGCCGTGGATGATTTCCTTGCCGCCATCGCTTGCCTCGATATTCGAGATCAGGATGAAACGATTGGAAAGGCCTTCTTCCGCACCCTGATTGCGGGTGACGAAACACTTCTGGTTGGTCTTGATGGTGAGGCGGATGATTTCCGCCGGGATTTGCAGGTAATCTTCCTCGAAGGTGCCCATCAGCACCTGCGGCCATTCGACAAGGCCGGAGACTTCTTCCAGCAGGCCCTCGTCTTCCACCAGTTCCAGACCGTTGGCGAAAGCCAGATCCTTGGCGTCGTGCAGGATGATATCCTTGCGGCGCTCTGCATCGAGAATGACCTTCGCCTTTTCGAGGCTCGAGACATAATCCTCGAAACGGCGCACGGTGATCGGGCCCGGCGCATGGAAACGATGGCCATAGGTGACGTTGCCGGCGACGATGCCGTCGATGGCGAAAGGAATGACCTGGGTTTCATCGTGCTCGGGGCCAAACAGGCAGACGATGGATTGCAGCGGGCGCACCCAGCGCAGGCTTTCCGAGCCCTTGCCTTCGATGCCGGCATAGCTCGATCCCTTCGGCATGGAAGCCGGGCCGGAGCGCATGGATTTCGGCCAGGGGAAGGAGCGGATGATGCCGGGCATCACTTCCGCGATGATCTCTTCCGCCGGACGGCCGGGCTTGTTGATGATGGCGACGTAGAAATCGCCCTTCTTCGGATCGGAAACGACCTGGGCTTCCGAGATATCATTGAGACCGGCGCCGCGCAAAAAGCCTTCGATGGCCTTTTCATTGGCGTCGGTGCGCGGACCCTTCTTTTCTTCGCGCACATCGGCGGAGCGGGCGTTGAGGCCACGAATATCCAGCGTCAGGCGGCGCGGCGTCCAATATTCGCGCGCGCCCTCATAGGTCAGCCCTCTCTCCACCAAGGCATCGGTGACGAGTTTCTTCAGATCGCCCGCCGCCTTGCGCTGCATGCGGGCGGGGATTTCCTCGGAGCGAAGTTCAAGCAGAAGATCGGGCATGGGATAAGGACTTTAATCTGTTGCAAAAGAGTGTCGCGGACTTAGCAAGACCAGCGGCAAAAGTCACCAGCAATCGGTTAAATTACCGCCGGCAGGCGTTACCAGCCGCCACCGCCACCGCCGCCGCCGCCGGAGCCGGAAAAACCGCCGCCGCCACCGCCCGAAAAGCTGGAGCCGGACGAGCTGACGGGCTGAGGAATGGTGGAAGCGATGGTATTGGCCATGGAGGTGGAAAAACCGCCGATCCTGTCGCCAAAGCTGCCGTAATTGCTGCCCGCATACCAGCCGGGCGCATAACTTGCAGCAGCGGCACCGGCGGCGGCTGTGGCAAGCCATGCCTCGAAGGTGCGGCTCCACGGTTTTTCAACGCCGAGCGCCACGGCATAGGGCAGCAATGTCTCAAAATGCTGCGGCGACATGGCGGGCGCGCCGGCCATGTTCATCCGGTCTTTTTCCGCCAGCGTCAGATAGGTTCTAAGCCCTTCGATGCCATCCATCAGCTTGCGGCCGAGCGGTGTCGGCGCGCCCATCAGGAACAGGAACAGCGCATTGGTGAGCACGATGCCGCCGATGGCGGCCAGCGCCAGCGACTTGGTGTCATGCGTCACATCCAGCAGGATTTGCGTGGCGATGCCGCCAATGGCGGAAAAGGCCACGAAACCGGCAAAGGCCAGCATGACGATGCCGCCGATGCGCTTGCGCAGCGGTGCGCCGCGCGAAAACTGCCGGCCGATACCGATCGACAGGATGCTGAAGAAGAAGGCGAAAAAGCCGAAGACCATCACGGCGGCAATGGCGCTTTCATCGAGATCGCCGAAGATCAACGTCGCGACGATGAGGGCGATGCTGAGGAAGATGCCGAAGACGGTGTAACCGGCATTGCTGCGGTAATATTTGCCGCGATGTTCCTTTTCTATCGCCGCGCGGAACTGCGTGCCGACCTTTTCGACTTCCGCCCCATGCGCCTTATCGATGGTCAGTACCTTGCCCGCACCGCCGATGGCGGAAAGCAGCGTTTTCTGCCCGGTCGGCAGATCGGTGGCGGTTACCTTTTCCGTGCGGCGGATGACGATGGAATTTTTCAGGTCTTCCAGAACGACATAGCCTTTGACCGCCAGATCAAGGGCCGAGGCGGATAGCGCCGTCCAGCCGGCACCCGAAAAGCCGCGATTATCGACATAGTTGACCAGAGCCGGGGAAAGCCCCTCCGGAGCATCCCAGCGCGGCACCACCACGCCCTTGGCGGGATCACGACCGACCGCGAACCACGCCCGCAGATAATAGAGCAGCACGACAAAAAGCCCGCCACCCGAAAGCAGGATGGCCAGATTGTCGCGCAGCCACCAGCCCGCCTCCTGTGAGGTATCAGGCGCGGCAATGGCACCCTTCGGCAGTTTGACGGCGATCGTCATGCCTTCGCCCACCGAAAACGGGCGGGTGGAAGCGAAAAAGACTTCGTTGCCTTCGCTGAGGATGCGGGCATCCTTGCCTTTCGCGCCAAGCGGACCGGTGAAGACGGCCGTATCGATGGCCTTGACGCCCTGCGGCAGAGTGATGGTCGCGGAAATCTCGCCCATGGGGAACTGCCAGCCATTGCCGGTGACATTCCAGGTCAGCTCGTCATAATCGCTGAAATAACGGATCTGCCGGGCGGTGGTGTAGGTGATCTGGAAAATGTGCTCGCCAGTCGGCAGAAAACGCTCGGCGCTGCCGGTATAGATGCGGATGCCGCCATCGACAGTTTCGGTACGCCAGTTTTCCGGCGCGCCATCGCGCTCCACCGAAACGACGTTGAAATCCACCTTGGTACGGCGGTTATTCGCATCCAGCGCATAAAGCGGGAAATCGCGGAAGATGCCGCGCTTGATGTTCTGACCTTCGGCGCGGGCGGTGATGGTTTCCGTCACCGTCAGCTTGCCATCCGCCGCCACCTCGACAACGGAATGGTAGGAGCGGATGAATTCCTCCGCAAAGGCCGGGAAGGCCACGCCCAGCAAGACGAACAGCGCGAGAAGTCTTGCGGCGATGGTCTTCACGGGCGGTCCCTCCTTGATGGCTTCAGTGCTGCGGCTCGGCAGCGCTTTCCTTTTCCGTGTAGTCAACGCCGAGCGAGGCAAGCGCCTTCCAGTAACCGGGATAGGTCTTGCCCACGCAGGCCGGATTCTGGATGGCGATGCCGCCGATCTTCAGCGCCGCCAGCGCAAAGCTCATGGCGATGCGGTGGTCGGCAAAGGTATCGATGGAGGCCTTGACCGTCTGGCCCGCAAGTGCCGGATCGGAATGCACGATCAGGTCGTCGCCTTCCTCATGCGCCAGACCGGCGCGGATTTCATTGAGCCCAAGCGAGACGGCGCGGATGCGGTCGCATTCCTTGACACGCAGATTGGCGATGCCGACGAAACGCACCGGCGTTTCGTTGAAGGCAGCGAGGACCGCGATGGTCGGAATGGCGTCCTGCATCTGCGAGCCGTCGATTTCGGCGGGCAGGTGCGGAAACTTGGCCATGACGTCGTAGGCCTTGGCATCCGGCTGGGTGAACTTGTCGGCGGGCGTGCCGATATCGATCGCGCCGCCGGTCAGCAGTTCCGCACCCCAGAGATAGGTGGCGGCGGAAGCATCCGGCTCGATGTGGAAATCGGTCGCCGTATAACCCGTCGGATGCACGCGCCAGATGGCGTTGCTCACCCGCTCCACCTTCGCACCGAAAGCTTCCATGGCCGAGGTGGTGAGGTCGATATAGCCTTTCGCACCGATTTCCTCACCCTTGAGGATGATATCGACAGGCTTGTCGCCGCAGGCAGCCGCCATCAGAAGCGCCGACACATATTGGCTGGAGAGGTTGGCGTCGATGGTGACGCTGCCCTTCGGGAACCCCGTGCCCTTGCCGCAGACGGTGACGGGCGGGCAGCCGGTCGGCGCTTCCGCCTCGACACCGAGGGAGCGCAGCGCCTCCACCAGTGGCATGATCGGGCGTTTGCGCATGTGCTCGTCACCATCGATGATGACCGCGCCATCGACAAGTGCGGCAGCGGCGGTCAGGAAGCGCGTGGCGGTACCGGCATTGCCAAGGAAAAGCGGCTTTTCCGGCTGTTGCAAAACGCCCGTGCCTTCCACCACGAAGGTGGTGGCATCAGGCTCGGTTACCTTGACGCCCATCTCGCGCAGGGCTTCGGCCATATAAAGCGTGTCGTCGCTTTTCAGTGCGCCGGTCAACCGGCTTTTGCCCTTGGCAAGACCAGCCAGGAGAAGCGCACGATTGGTGATGGACTTGGAGCCGGGCGGCTCGACCTTGCCGGAAAGCGGGTGGTCGGGCGGGGTGATGGTCAGTTCGATCATGATTGTCGTCTTGTCAAAGAATGCGGCGCGGGGCCGGATTATCGGAATTTGAGCGGGAGGTCTTAAGCCGGCGGGAGAGCTTTGCCCTCAGAATTTCACCGTCGGCACGGCGCGGTCGGCCGGGTTGTCGATCTCGAAATAGGGCGCCTTGGCAAAGCCGAACTGGCCGGCGACCAGATTGGACGGGAAGCTCTCCACCTTGACGTTGAGATCACGCGCGGCACCATTGTAATAACGGCGCGACATCTGGATTTCGCCTTCGATGGTTTCAAGCGAGCGCTGCAATTCCAGAAAATTCGTATTGGCCTTGAGATCGGGATAGGCTTCGGCGAGCGCAAAGAGTTTACCGAGCGCCTGCGACAGCAACCCTTCCGCCTGGGCGCGGCCCTCGACATCGCCCGCCGGCACGGCCTGCGCCCGGTTGCGCATGGCGATCACCTCCTCGAAGGTGCTCTTTTCATGCGCCGCGTAACCCTTCACGGTCTCGATGAGGTTGGGGATGAGATCGGCGCGGCGCTTCAGCTGCACGTCGATGCCCGACCACGCCTCTTCCTTCATCTGCCGCGCCTTGACCAGCCCGTTATAGATGAAGACGACATAAAGCGCGATTGCCGCGATGATTGCCAGCGTGATGAACATTCCCGACCCCTCCTCAAGAGGCGCGGACGCCATGAGCGGCATCCGCACGTTAGACTGTTGCCCGCCTTAGATAGATCGTCAGGCGGCCCTGTTCCAGTTCACCCCGCCGGCATCCGTCAGCAGGAAGGCCTCGCCGCAGGCTTTCGCCAGCGTGCGCACGCGCAGGATATAGCTCTGGCGTTCCGTCACCGAAATGACGCCGCGCGCATCCAGAAGATTGAAGACATGGCTGGCCTTGATGCACTGGTCATAGGCCGGGAAAACGCATTTGTGCAGGCGCTGATTGTCGTTATCACCGGGCGCACCGGCGGCGAGAAGCGCCTGGCACTCCTTTTCGGCGTCGATGAAATGGCGATGCAGCATGGCCGTATCGGCAAACTCGAAGTTGTGCCGGGAATATTCCTGCTCGGCCTGCAGGAAGACGTCGCCATAGGAAATCTTCTCTTCGCCCTCGCGGCCGTTGAAGTTCAGGTCGTAGACATTGTCGACGCCCTGAACATACATGGCGAGACGCTCCAGACCATAGGTCAGTTCGCCGGCGACCGGTGAGCACTCGATGCCGCAGACCTGCTGGAAGTAGGTGAATTGCGAGACTTCCATGCCGTCGCACCAGCATTCCCAGCCAAGGCCCCAGGCGCCGAGCGTCGGGCTTTCCCAGTCGTCCTCGACGAAGCGCACATCGTGCAGCAGCGGATCGAGACCGATCGCCTTCAGCGAGCCGAGATAGAGTTCCTGCAGGTTCGAAGGGTTGGGCTTCAGGATGACCTGATACTGGTAATAATGCTGCAGGCGGTTGGGGTTTTCACCGTAACGGCCATCGGATGGACGGCGTGACGGCTGCACGTAGGCGGCCTTCCACGGCTTCGGGCCAAGCGCGCGCAGCGTCGTCGCCGGATGAAACGTGCCTGCGCCCACTTCCATATCATAGGGCTGCAGCACCGCGCAGCCCTTGTCGGCCCAGTAATTATGCAGCGTCAGGATCAGGGCCTGAAAGGAACGCTTCGGGTTCATATGGTCGGGAACATCGGTCATTGCAGTCATCGCGGCGTTAGGAGGATAAGTAAGCACTGACTTACTTCGGATGCGGACACGTGCCACGGCAGGGCCTGAGGGTCAAGGTTTTATGCGAAGCGTCGATCCGCAACGGCAGGCGATCAGCCTGCGGCCTCGGCACGTGAACCGGAGATACCGCGATCCGCGAACTTCCTGAAAAGCCTGATGACGGGCTTTTCAAACAGGACATGTGCCGCGATCGACACAGCCAGCGCGACAATAACGATCACGATGCTTGCCGCAAAACCCGGCGCCATGGCCTTCAGGACGATCGAAATAACCAGTCCGTGCAGGAGATAAAGCGCATAGGAGGCATCGCCGACAATTTCGAAAGGCTTCAGGAGGGATTGAGGCCAGCCGCCGGCCCTTTCGATCCACACACAACCCGCGACGAGCAGGAAGGCAGGCAAGCCCCAGCTCACTATGCGCAGAAGACCAAACTGCTCACCAATACCCGCCGCGAAAACAAAACCGACAAAGGACAGGGCCAGGGCGGCGATGCCGCCGCGCATGCCCGCGAAGGCAATCCGAGACAGGACAAGCCCGGCGAGGAACTCCAGCAGCAGGGGCGAGGCCCAGATCTGCATGAACGGCGATTGCCAGTCCGCCAGCTGCCCTGCGACCACCATTGCCGACAGGATGGCGACGGTTACGGCGATCGGCGCGCGCAGAGCAAGACCCAGAGCGAACACGAGATAAAAGAATATCTCCATATTCAGCGTCCAGCCCACCAGCACCAGCGGTGTGACCTGGCCCGAAGCGTTGGCGTAGGGAACGAAGAGCAATGACTTCCAGAGATGTTCCATGGTGAAGGTGAAGGTGGAAAACACGCCTGCCAATGCGCCAAGGCACATCACGAATGTGACGGCCCAGTAGAGCGGCACGATACGGAAGAGACGATGACGCAGGAATTTGCCGGGCGGCGACTTGTCGGCGACCAGCCCCATGACAAATCCCGAGATGACGAAAAACACGTCCACCCCGGCTGCGCCGATCGTAAATGGCGCCCCGGCAATATGAAAAAACATCACGGCCAGCGCGGCGATCGCCCGCAAAAACTGAATGGAATGAACCTTCTGCAAAAAATACCCCGTCCAGCCACCGCGTGCGAGGCTTCAGCCGGTTCTGGCCGAAGCGCTGCAGATCAACCTCAAATATCGCGGGTTACTATTTGCACAGATCCCACGAAAATACTCGCGGAAACTGGGGCCTTTCCCAACAAGCTGGTTTTTGGGTTAACTTCAGGCTTCAAGCACGGAGCGGATGAAACATGCCGTTATTCGCACGCGATCACGTCTCGTCCTCGCGCTTGACGCGGTATTCGCCGGTTTCGGGATCCTTGATCAGGGTACCGATGGCGCCGGTTTCGCGTTCCTTTTCACGCCGTTTCGATTTCGCCGAAAGCTTTTCCGCATCGCGGACAAAACGGCGGTAGAGGATGATGGATCCCACCACCAGAAGAAGAATTGTAATAAGCTGCGCCATAAGGCCCTATTCCCGCGACATCATAGACCGAAACGCGACCACAATGCCTTTTCTTCAGCGACTTCCGCAAGACCCGAGACGGCTCCGGCTGCGAGCCTTTCGGCATCGAGGCCCAAAGCCGCATTCACGCCCGGCACCTTCTTGCCGAACAGGGTGCGCCCGCCGCTGATAAGCTGGAGCTTGACCTTTTCGCCGTAACGGCGGCGCAGGACCTCCCGCATGTCACCCAGCCCGTCGATCAGGCCGAGATCGAGGCCACGCATGCCGGTCCAGAACAGGCCGGAGAAGATCGCCTCATCCTCCTTCAGCTTCGAGCCGCGACGCATCTTGACCATATCGATGAAAACATTGTGAATTTCGACCTGAAGCGACTTCAGGTAGTCGATATCGCCTTCCTTTTCCGGCTGGAAGGGATCGAGGATGACCTTGTTTTCGCCGGCCGTATAGACGCGGCGCTCCACGCCGATCTTCCGCAGCATTTCGGGAAAACCGAAGCCGCCGGAAACGACGCCGATCGAACCGACGATGGAGGTTGGATCGGCAATGATCTCGTCACCGGCAAGCGCGATCATGTAACCGCCGGAAGCGGCCACATCTTCCACGAAGATCAGGACCTTCTTTTCCTTTTCCTCGGCGAGCTGGCGGATACGATTGTAGATCATGCGCGCCTGCACCGGCGAACCGCCGGGCGAGTTGAGCAGAATGGCGACGGCTGGCGCATCCTTGATGGCGAAGGCCTTTTCAATGAGCGGCGCATAGGAGGCGAGATTGAGCGCGGGGCGGAACTGGCTGCCACCGGCCATGATCGCGCCATGCATACGCACGACCGGAATGACCAGTTCCTTTTTGCGAAAACGTTTCGGCACCAGATACTTCAGAAAACCCACTACTCAATCCTCGCAGCATTTGCCTCGTCGTCACGGATGTATGTATCGCCCCGGAAAACGCAATGGCGCAGCCGGCGGAACGGCGATATTTATGGCGCGGGCCGGATTGCCCTTACATTACGCGAATAGGCGGCGCGGCCATTGTTCAGGTCATCCACGAAGGTCGTGAAGGCGTGGCTGCCGGTTTCGTGCATGACAAGCGGCGCGCGGAAGGACAGTCTCGCGCGCGAGCCCTTGATGGCGGTGACCAGCATACGCACCGCGTCCTCCCCCGGACGCGGATGGATGAGGGTGATCTCCATGCCGCCGAAACGGCTGCCGCAGGCGGCAATGATCTCCGCCACCGATTGCGGCCGCGCAATAAGCGAAAGCTGCCCGCCCGGCACCATGATCGCGCCTGCGGTCCTGATCCACTCATCGAACAGGCCTTCCGTCATGGCGTGGGCCTCGGCCTTCAGGGCATCCGGTGTGCGGCGGTCGCCCGCGTCATTATAGGGCGGGTTCATGATGACGTGGTGGAAATGCTCGTCCGGCAGACCCGCTTCAACCCGTGCTTTCGCGCGCAGGGTCACGTCGGCCTCGCACACGCTCACACGAGCGGAGAAGGCGGCATTTTCCGGCAATAACAGGCTGCGCCGGGCAAAATCCGCCATTTCCGGCGAGCGTTCATAGAGCGTCACTTCCGCCTTTTCGAGCCGCGCCGCGACCGCCATGCCGGCGGCGCCGGCGCCCGCGCCGAGATCGGCGATCCGGCAGGCGCGATCATCCGCCACCAGCGAGGCCAGAAGCATGGCGTCCATGCCGGCCCGGTGGCCCCTGCCCTTCGGCTGGAGGATGTGAAACCGGCCGCGGTGAAAGGCATCCATCGTTTCGGAAACAGTGCCGCTCACCGCCGCTCAAGCCTCTTCATTGCGCAGTTCGTCACCCAGCCCCGCATCCATCAGGATGCGGCGTGCCTGATCGGCGCGATCTTCCTCGACCAGAAAGCGACGGGGCAAAAGACCGAGCGAACCCTCCAGAATGCTCATGGCCTGATCGGCGATGAGGCAGTGGATGCCAGCGTCCTTCATCAGGCTTTCAGCGAAGGAGAGCAGCACGGCATCGTTGGTACGGATCAGTTCACGCATGGATAAGCCCTAAATTCCCATCTTTTTGAATGGCTAGCGGCAATTCGCCCCTTGCCGCGCAAGGCGCCAGTTTTTATTGTCGAATTCAAATTCGAACAGGAGTCCTGTCCCTTGGGCGTCGTCATACCGCTTGAAGAAAGCAAAAACAAACTCGCATCCGTCAAGCCGCTTGTCGACCTGACCCGCCCCGACATGGAACGGGTGAACCAGCTTATCCTTTCCAAGGCGGGCTCCGATGTCCAGATGATACCCGAGGTGGCCAACCATCTGATCTCGTCCGGCGGCAAACGCCTGCGGCCGATGCTGACGCTGGCTTCGGCCTCCATGTTCGGTTACCAGGGCGATCATCACATCAAGCTCGCCACCAGCGTGGAATTCATGCACACGGCGACGCTTTTGCATGACGATGTGGTGGACGAAAGCGATCTGCGCCGTGGCAAATCCACCGCGCGCACCATCTGGGGCAACCAGGCAAGCGTTCTCGTCGGCGACTTCCTGCTCGGCCAGGCCTTCCGCATGATGGTGGATGTCGGCTCGCTCGACGCCCTCGACGTGCTGTCCACCGCCGCTTCGGTGATTGCCGAAGGCGAAGTGCTGCAGCTTTCCGTCGCCAAGAACATGGAAACCACCGAGGACGACTATCTCCAGGTGATTCGCGCCAAGACGGCCGCCCTGTTCGCCGCGGCGGCGGAAGTCGGCCCCATCGTCGCCAAGACGGACAAGGCAAGCCGCGGCGCGCTGAAGTCCTACGGCATGAATCTCGGCCTCGCCTTCCAGCTGGTCGATGACGTGCTGGACTATGGCGGCAAATCGGCCGATCTCGGCAAGAATACCGGCGACGACTTCCGCGAAGGCAAGATCACGCTGCCGGTTATCCTTTCCTATCGTCGTGGCACGCAGGACGAGCGCGCCTTCTGGCGCAACGCCATCGAAAAGGGCGAAAGCAGCGACGAGAACCTCGAAAAGGCACTCGGGCTGATCACCAAATACAATGGTCTCGGCGACACGATCAGCCGTGCAACGCACTACGGCACCATCGCCCGCGACGCTCTTGCGCCCCTGCCGCAGAGCCCGTGGAAAAATGCGCTTCTGGAAGTGATCGACTTCTGCATCGAGCGTCTCAACTGACGCCGGAGGCTGGTGCGAACGGCGGATGACACCATCATCCGCCCGGCATTTCGGGTGGGAGTCCCCGCAGGGCGGGATTGTGGCCAGGGCCATAATTTCTTGCGGGGTTGCTTCAAAAAAGCCATTCTATCGTGACCAAACAATGGAAACTGATTTTTCCGTGCATATGCACAAAGGCAAAGGTTCCCTCATGCGGCGTAAACCAGCACTCCGTCTTCTTTGCAGCGCGGCTCTCGTCGCCGCTCTCACGATTGGCGCGGGTGCAAGCCCCGGCTTTGCGGAGACAAAGGCGAAAACGGAAGAGAAAGCCGTTACGTTCGATCCCGCCAAGGTGAACACCTTCTCCGGCGCTTTCCTTGCCGGGCGCAATGCCGATGTCGATCAGGACTATCCGACTGCGATTTCGCTCTACAAGAAGGCGCTGGAATTTGATCCGGCCAACTCGGAAATCCGCCAGCGGCTGATGATCGCCGAACTTCTGAGCGGCAATTTCGAGGCCGGCGCCAAGATCGCCGATTCCATGAAGGACGATACCTCCGTCGAACGGGTGACGACCATCGTGCGCGGCCTCAACGCCATCAAGGACAAGGAATTCGCCAAGGCCGAAAAAATCCTGAAATATACTGGCCCGAACGATCTCGATCGCATGGTCAACACGCTTTTGACCGCCTGGGCGCGCGCCGGCTCCGGCAAGCCGAAGGAAGCGCTGGCGCTCGTCAACAACATGAAGGGTCCGGGCTGGATTTCGATCTTCCAGAAATACAATGCCGCCGCAATCGCCCTCGTCAGCGGCAATACCGATGCCGCCCGCAAGAGCCTCAACGAGGCCGTGACGGACCGCGAAGGCGGGGCCACCGCCTCCGATACCTACATGCGCGCGGTGATGGCGCTTGCCCGGCTCGAAGCTTCCGCCGGCAACCGGCAGAAGGCGCTGGACGCGATTGCGGTCGGCGATACTTTCGCGCCGAATTACGCCCCCCTGAAAGCGCTTCGCGAATCCATCGAGAAGGGTGAGAAACCGCAGCAGCAGATCACCAATGCCGTCGAGGGCGCCGCTTCCGTGATGTTCTCCATCGCGGGTGCGCTGAACCGCGAAGGCGCCGAGGAGATCGTCACCCTTTACCTGCAGACATCGCGCGCACTCGATCCGAAGAGCCCGGATACGCTCATTCTTCTGGGCGGGCTTGCCGAGGCGCTGAAACAGCCCGACCGCGCCATCGCCTTCTATCGCGAAGTGCCGAAGGACTCGCCGATGTATCGCATCTCCGAGCTGCAGCTCGGGCTG
This sequence comes from Agrobacterium sp. OT33, assembly GCF_017313365.1. Classification (NCBI taxonomy): domain Bacteria; kingdom Pseudomonadati; phylum Pseudomonadota; class Alphaproteobacteria; order Hyphomicrobiales; family Rhizobiaceae; genus Agrobacterium; species Agrobacterium sp. OT33. The sequence continues at coordinate 276,871 of NZ_JAFLMZ010000001.1, forward strand.
ACGCTTGCCCAGACCGGCAAGGTGGATGAGGCGCGCACGCATCTGAAATCCCTGCTCGAATCCGATCCGAAGGATATAAGGTCGTATCTCGCCTATGGCAGCGTGCTTTCGGACGCCAAAGACTATCGCGCCATGGCCGAAAATTACGACAAGGCCACCGAGGTGATCGGCGCCGTGCCGCAGAAATCCGACTGGTCGGTGTTCTTCCAGCGCGGTATCGCCTATGAGCGCCTGAAGGAATGGGACAAGGCGGAACCGAATTTCAAGCGGGCGCTGGAATTGAACCCGGAACAGCCGCAGGTGCTGAACTATCTCGGTTATTCCTGGGTGGATAAGGGGATCAATCTCGATGAAGGCATGGAGATGATCAGCCGCGCCGTCGAGCTTCGCCCGAATGACGGTTACATCGTCGATTCGCTTGGCTGGGCGCATTATCGCCTCGGCGCCTTCGATGAGGCCGTGACGGAACTGGAACGGGCAATCGAGCTGAAGGCCGGCGATCCGACGATCAACGACCATCTGGGCGACGCCTATTGGCGCGTGGGCCGCAAGATCGAGGCCGTCTATCAGTGGAACCGCGCCCTGATCGGCGACAGCGACGACGTGGACAAGGCCAAGGTGAAGGAAAAGATCGCCAACGGCCTGCCGCCGCTCGAAAAGGATGCCGAGAACACCGCGAAGAAGGACGCCGCGCCGCAACCGCCGGCTCCCCCGGCACCGCCCGCTCCTGCCCCGGACAAGAAATCCTGACGCCACATGCGGGTAGATGAGAAGACCGGGGCGACCGAGACCATCGAGGCGGCCCCGGCCAAGATCAATCTGGCTCTGCATGTGACCGGCCAGCGGGCGGATGGCTACCATCTGCTCGAAACGCTGGTGACATTCACCGAGGCCGGCGACAGCATTCGCATCCGCGATGCCGATGCCGACACCTTCTCCATCTCCGGTCCTTTCGGCGATCTTCTGCGCGCCGGTGATGGCGGTGACAATCTCGTTACCCGCGCCCGGGACAGGCTGCGCGATGCGCTTGCGGCCACGGGTCGCTCGGGTCGCCCTGTCGCCATTCATCTCGAAAAGAACCTGCCGGTCGCCTCCGGCATAGGCGGCGGTTCGGCGGATGCCGCCGCGGCGCTGCGGGCGTTGTTGCGGCACTGGCATGTCACGGTAGAGCCGGAAGAACTCGCCGCCATTGCGCTCACACTCGGCGCGGATGTGCCGATGTGCCTTTCGAGCTGGCCCCTCATCGCGCGCGGTATCGGCGAAGAGATCGAACCGGTTACCGATCTGCCCTGCCTGTTTCTGGTGCTCGCCAATCCGCTGAGAGCCGTCTCGACGCCGGATATATTCCGGCGCCTGCAAAGCAAGACCAATCCCCGCCTGCCGGCACATGCGACAATTGGCTGGATGGATTTTCTGGCGCAAAGCCGCAACGATCTGCAACCTGCGGCGCAGGCCCTGCTGCCGGAGATCGGGGAGGTCATCGAATTGCTTTCGCAGGAAGGTGCCGCGCTTGTGCGCATGTCCGGTTCGGGCGCAACGTGTTTCGGGGTTTTTCATTCCTTCGACGCAGCCCAGGACGCGGAAACATCGCTTCGGAAAAAACGTCCCGACTGGTATTTTCAGGCGACGCGGACCATTTGAGGATTAGGCCATGGCAGGCGAAAGACCCTTCATTCCCCTTGGTATTGCGGTTTTGACCGTGTCCGACAGCCGCACGCTGGAAAGCGACAAATCCGGCGATACGCTCGTCGCCCGGCTCGAAGAAGCGGGACATCGCCTTTCCGCCCGCGCCATTGTGCCGGATGACAGGCAAGCCATCTTCAATACCGTGCGGGACTGGACACTTGCCCCCGGCGTGGATGTGGTGATCACCACCGGCGGCACCGGCTTTACCGGTCGTGACGTGACGCCTGAGGCGCTGGAGCCGCTGTTCGAAAAGCGCATGGACGGGTTTTCAGCCCTTTTCCACCGCATTTCCTATGACAAGATCGGCACCGCCACCATCCAGTCACGCGCGACCGGCGGCGTCGCGAACGCCACCTTCATTTTCGTGCTGCCCGGCTCGCCGGGTGCGTGCAAGGATGCCTGGGACGGCATTCTCAAGGCCCAGCTCGATTATCGTCACCTGCCCTGCAATTTCGTGGAAATCATGCCGAGGCTGGATGAGCATTTGAAGCGTGGGGGTGGTGGGGTTTAGGGACCCGAGGTGCGTGTGGCTTTACCCCCCTCTGCCCTGCCGGGCATCTCCCCCTCAAGGGGGGAGATCAGCAGGAGGGGCTACTGCCACTTCACTCTCAACGTTGAGGTTGTCTAGACCTAGCCGCGAGTCGATCTCCCCCCTTGAGGGGGAGATGCCCGGCAGGGCAGAGGGGGGGGTAAGCCCCACACGCCTTCGATCCACGGTCAAGGGCAACATCCAGCGCCTTTCGCCAACGAGCAGAAGAACCGAGTGGGGCGCCGCCAAAAACCCAATCACGCCAGATATTTCTTGAAAAATTCCACCGTCCGCCCCCAGGCGAGGTCAGCCGCCGCCTTATCATATCGCGCCGAGGACGTATCATTGTTGAAGGCGTGGTTGACGCCGTCATAAACGAAAATCTCGAAGGTCTTGCCGTTTTCCTCCAACGCCTTCTTATAGGCATCGATACCGGCATTGATACGTTCATCGAGACCGGCATATTGCAAAAGCAACGGCGCCTTGATGGCTGGCACATCGGCCGCCGGGGCCTGCTGGCCGTAATAGGCGACGCCGGCATTGAGGCCAGCCGACTTGGTGGCGAAACGGTTGACCAGCCCGCCACCCCAGCAGAAGCCGACCGCGCCGACCTTGCCGTTGGCCCCCTGCCTTGCCGCAAGCCAGACCCGGCCCGCTTCAACATTGGCGACGGTCGCGTCCATGTCGAGACCGCTGAACATCTCTCGCGCCTTATCCTCATCCGATGGCGTGCCGCCCTGCGGCGAGAGGAAATCGACGGCCAGCGCCCGGAAACCGGCAAGCGCCACGCGCCTTGCCACATCGCGGATATGGTCGTTCAGGCCACGGTTCTCATGGATGACGATGACGGAGCCGATCGGCCCCGATGCCGATTTCGGCGTGACGAGATAACCCTTCATTTCGCCACCGGGGGCGGGATAGGTCACGTCCTCCGCGACGATGCCAGCATCGTCAGGCGAGACGATGGCCGCACGGGCGCTATTGGCGGAAAGGAGCGGTGCTATGGCCGCCGCGGCAGCGCCTGAGCCGGCGAGCACGGTGAGCTTTTCCATGAATTTGCGGCGGTCGAGGCTGAGATGGGTATATTCATCGTAAGCGTCGATCATGGCCTGCGTAATCTTCGGCTTGTCCATCGCCTGTCCTCCTTGAACGCGGATGCGACGGGCAGGATAACGCAGATCGCCCTGCGGGGAACGCAGCGGGCGGCGGCGGCGCCACACTTTTGCGTGAGCGCCGCAGGCCCTGTCATTTGCCTCAGGCGGCGAGGTCCACGACGATACGGCCGTCGATCTTGCCCTCTTCCATGCGATGGAAGATATCGTTGATATTTTCCAGCTTGTCCCACGAGAAGTGGGCAGCCACCTTGCCTTCACCGGCGAAGGTCAGCGCCTCCTCCAGATCCTGGCGTGTGCCGACGATGGAGCCACGCACCGTGATGCGCTTCAGCACCGTGTCGAACACCGGAATGGAGATGAAGCCCGGCGGCAGGCCGACAAGCGCCATGGTGCCCTTGGAGCGCAGGAAGCCGTAAGCCTGCTCCATGGCCTTGGGCGACACCGCCGTCACCAGCGCGCCATGGACGCCGCCGGTTGCCTTCTGCACCTGCTCCACCGCGTCAGGCGCGCGACCATTGACGGTGACATCGGCCCCGAGTTTTTTCGCGAGCGCCAGCTTGTCATCGAAAATATCGGCGGCAACGACATGCATGCCCATGGCCTTGGCATATTGCACGGCCATGTGACCAAGCCCGCCAATGCCTGAAATGACCACCCACTCACCGGGCCTGACTTCGGTTTCCTTCAAACCCTTATAGACGGTGACGCCGGCGCAGAGCACCGGTGCGGCCGGGCCGAAGTCGAGATTGTCCGGCAGGCGGCCGACGAATTTCGGATCGGCAAGGCCATATTCGGCAAAGCTGCCATTGACGGAATAACCTGAGTTCTTCTGGCTCGGGCACAAGGTTTCCCAGCCGGTGCGGCAGGGGATGCAGCATCCGCAGGCGGTGTAGAGCCAGGGCGTGCCGGCGCGGTCGCCTTCCTTGATGCCGGTGACGCCAGCGCCGATTTTCGCGACATAACCGGCACCTTCATGGCCGGGAATGAAGGGCGGGTTGGGCTTGACCGGCCAATCGCCCGTTGCGGCGTGCAGGTCGGTGTGGCAAACGCCCGTCGCCTTGTAGTTGATGAGAATTTCACCCGGGCCGGGATCCGGTATCGCCACTTCCTCGATGGTCAGCGGTTTCCCAAACGCGCGGACGACGGCTGCCTTCATTGTTTTTGCCATGACATACTCCTCAATCTCTGCTCGCCTGAAATCCTCGACGGCGGGCAGAGATTAGCGGGGATGGGGCGTCATGGAATTGACCCATCGCAAGTCGGATTATTTTGAAGGCGACGATTGTCTCACTTATGAGGCAACCGGACAGTGCTGTTTATTCCAGTGCCAACCAGATGGCGAGCCAGCCCCACAGGCAGACCACAAGCGCAAAGCCGATGCCGAACAATGCCCCGCGCTGGCGCAGGCGGTTGCTGGTGACATGCACATAGGAATGGGCGTAGCGCGAAAGCACGAACAGCCAGGCCAGCACGATGGTGACGATGTTATCCGCATCGGTGATGTAAAGCAGCAGGCAGGCGATGTGGAACAGGACAGGCAGTTCGAACTGGTTGGCGATGTTGCGGTTCACCAGATAGCTCTCGCGCGCCTCCTCACCCCGGTCGCGCAGCTTGATCGCCGATTCGCGATCCTTGAAGGTGTATTTGTTGCGCCGAACGATCAGCAGGCCATAGAGCCAGAAAACGAGAAAGACATGGGCGATCATCGGCCAGAACATTGCGGTCGTTGGTGACATGCTATCTCCCCCAATCGTGAAAACGCTCCCCGATCCGGCTGGAATCGGGGAGCGCCAAATACTCAGTCTATCTTTTTACGGATTCGGTTCGAAAGATCAAACCGCGCCGGGATAGTTCGGGCTTTCACGGGTGATCGTCACGTCATGGGCGTGGCTTTCACGCAGGCCGGCGCTGGAGATACGCACGAAGGTGGCGCGCTCCTGGAATTCCTTGATGTTGCTGCCGCCGACATAACCCATGGCGGCCTTCAGGCCACCGGCCAGCTGATGCAGGACACCGGAAACCGGACCCTTGTAGGGCACCTGACCTTCGATACCCTCAGGCACGAGCTTCAGCGTGTCGCGCACTTCCGCCTGGAAGTAACGGTCGGCCGAACCGCGAGCCATGGCGCCAACGGAGCCCATGCCGCGATAGGCCTTGAAGGAACGGCCCTGATAGAGGAACACTTCGCCCGGGCTTTCATCCGTGCCGGCGAGCAGCGAGCCGATCATGACGGCGGAAGCACCGGCGGCGATGGCCTTGGCCAGATCTCCCGAGAACTTGATACCGCCATCGGCGATGACGGGAATATCGGCGGCATTGGCCGCTTCCACCGAAGCCATGACAGCCGCCAGCTGCGGCACGCCGACACCGGCGACGATACGCGTCGTGCAGATGGAACCGGGACCGATACCGACCTTGACGGCGTCAGCACCGGCATCGATCAGCGCCTTGGTGCCATCGGCGGTGGCAACATTGCCGGCGATGATGCGAACCGAATTCGACATCTTCTTGACCTGCGAGACGGCATCCAGCACGCGCTGCGAATGGCCATGCGCGGTATCGACGACCAGAAGGTCGACGCCGGCATCGATGAGGCGCTCGGCGCGCTCGATGGCGTCAGCACCGACGCTAATGGCGGCGGCGGCGCGAAGGCGGCCCTGCGCATCCTTGGTGGCGTTGGGGTTCAGCTGCGACTTTTCGATATCCTTGACGGTGATGAGGCCGACGCAATTGCCCTTGGCATCCACCACCAGCAGCTTTTCAATGCGATGCTTGTGCAGCAGGTGGCGGGCTTCCTGCTGATCGACGCTGCTTTCCTTGACCGTGACCAGATTTTCACGGGTCATCAGTTCATAGATTTTTTGCTGCGGATCGGAGGCAAAACGCACGTCGCGGTTGGTCAGAATGCCGACGAGACGGCCGTTCTTGTGGCCGCCGGAACCGCCGTTTTCCACGACCGGAATGCCGGAAATGCCATGCGCCTTCATCAAGGCCTGCGCTTCGGCAAGCGTCGCATCCGGGCCGATCGTGACCGGGTTGACGACCATGCCGCTTTCGAACTTCTTCACCTGCCGAACTTCTTCGGCCTGCTCGATGGGGGTCAGGTTGCGATGGATGACGCCGATGCCGCCGGCCTGGGCCATGGCGATGGCGAGACGGCCTTCGGTGACCGTGTCCATGGCGGAAGACAGGATCGGCAGGTTGAGATCGATATCGCGGGCAATGCGGGTCGAGATATTCGTCTGCCCCGGCATGACTTCGGAATGTCCGGGCTGCAGCAACACATCGTCAAATGTGAGAGCGTCCAAACCAGTGGGTGTTTGAATGATGCGTGCCATGGCCAAATTCCTTCATACTGAAAATGCGTGGCCGTTCCGGAACGAAAAGTTCACCCCGGCGCCCTGCAAGGATTGCTTGGAAGTTGGCGAGGGCTGGTAACACGTTCATGACAGGAAGGGAATAGAAAAAACCCGGAATCGGCTTCCGGGCTTTCTCTGTTGCTGCGTTGCAGCAGGCGCTAGGGCGCATCGTGTGGATCGCTGCTCCACACGATGCGCCCTAACTACTTGTTTTCATGCATGTCGTTGTCGCAAAACCGCTTAACACTTTCGCGCGACACGCATCAGATGTCGAACTGGTAAGATTTCGGCACGAAACGATAGCCCGTATCCAGCTTTTCCGCGTAACCAACAGACGGGAAAGGCATGTGATAGCCGAGGAAGGGCAGCCGGTCCGTGGCGATCATGTCATAGACCTTCTTACGGGTCGCAGCGGCCGCCGCCTTGTCCATGTCGAACTTCACCTCCCAGTCCGGCTTCTGCAAGGAAAGGACGAAATGGTTGGCCGTATCCGCCGTCAGGATGAGTTGTTTGCCTTCCGATTCGACACGGAAGATCATGTGACCTGGCGAATGGCCAAAGGCCGCCACGCTGGTAATCCCGGATACGACACTGGCGCCGTCGTCAATGAAGGTCGCCTTTTCCGCCAGCGGCTTGACGTTTGCGAGAACGCCCTTGTGACCGCCTTCGGCAGGCGTGCCGACGCGCTTCTCATCCGTCCAGAAATCATATTCCGCCTGGCCGAACACGTAGCGCGCCTTGGAAAAGGCCGGAGCGCCCTTTTCCATCAGGCCACCAATATGGTCGCCGTGCATGTGGGTCAGCACCACCACGGTCACATCTTCCGGCGTATAACCGGCCGCCGCCATGCCTTCGATCAGCCGGCCATTGCCGGCACCACGCCCGGCCTCGCCGAAACCGGTGTCGAACAGCACGAGATCGCTGCCGGTATTGATGAGAACCGGCGAGAAGGAATTGACGAATTGCTCCTTCGGCAGAAAATTGTCTTCCAGCAATTTGCCGACCGTCTCCGCCGTCTGGTCGGTGCCGAAGGTCTCGCCGGGGTTCGGAGCCGCGCGTGCACCGTCCTTCACGACGAGCACCTCGAAATTACCGAGCTTGAAACGGCTGGTTTCCGGCGGCATGGCGTGTTTGATCTCCATGGAGGTTTGCGGCTGGTTCGTCTGGGCCGTTGCCGTGCGCGCCATCAACAGCGGTGCGCCGAGAACGCTTGCGCCCGCTACACCGATGAGGCCGCGTCTGCTCATGCTCAAGGATTGGGTCATCATCTTGTCTCCGATATCGCCAACTGGCCGTTATCACCAACTGCACTTTGCCCAACGGACAATAGAGCGAGAAAGTTTCAAGAAAACCGGCCTCACGCAGGTTTGATCGCAACTTGAGAAATTGATAATTAACGTGTTGGCAAGCGGGCTTATCAGGCGTAGGAGGAACGGCGATATCCTTGTCGCAGCGGAAAGCCGCAGGCAGCCCATGAACCGCATCATTCCCCTCATCCTGGCAGTCGCTCTCTTCATGGAGCAGATGGACTCCACCGTCATCGCCACCTCGCTGCCGGCAATTGCCGCCGACCTCAATGTCGGCCCGATTACCCTGAAGCTCGCGCTGACCGCCTATATGGTGGCGCTGGCGATCTTCATTCCCATCAGCGGCTGGATGGCCGACAAATACGGCGCGAAGAAAATCTTCCGTTTCGCCATCGGCGTCTTCGTGGTGGGGTCGATCTGCTGCGCGGTGTCCTCCTCGGTGTTCGAATTCGTGCTCTCGCGTTTCCTGCAGGGCATGGGCGGGGCGATGATGACGCCCGTCGGCCGCCTCGTTTTGCTGCGCACGACCAAGCGCAGCGAACTCGTCTCCGCCATGGCGCTGCTGACGATACCGGGGCTCGTCGGGCCGCTGACCGGCCCGCCTATCGGCGGCTTCATCACCACCTATTTTTCATGGCACTGGATCTTCCTGATCAATGTGCCCATCGGTGTCATCGGTATCTGGCTCTCGACGATCTTCCTGCCGGAAATCGAAACCACCAACCCGCCGCCCATGGACGGCAAGGGTTTCGTGCTGTCGGGCATCGCCGCCTCCGGCGTGGTGTTCGGTCTCTCCGTCGTCAGCCTGCCCGCCCTGCCGCCGGCCATCGGCATCGCCTCGACCATCATCGGTTTTATCTGCGGTTTTCTTTATCTGCGCCACGCCGCGCGCCACCCCGCCCCCATTCTGGATTTCCGCATTTTCCAGAACGCGACCTTCCGGGCGGCGTCCGTCGGCGGCACCGTTTTCCGCATTTCCACGGGCGCCATTCCCTTCCTCATGCCGCTGATGCTGCAGATCGGCTTCGGGCTCAATCCGTTCCAGTCGGGCATGATCACCTTTGCCGGGGCGATCGGGGCGATCACCACCAAGTTCATGGCCAAGCGGGTGTTTGCGGCAACGGGGTTCCGCTCGACGCTGATCGGAGCCGGCATCGTCGGCGCCTGCACGACGCTCGCCAACAGCTTCTTCACGCCGGAAACGCCCTATCCGCTGATCATGATCTTCCTGGTCACGGCGGGATTTGCCCGGTCCTTCTTCTTCACCGGATCGAACGCGCTCAGCTATTCCGATATCGAGGACAGCCAGGCCAGCCAGGCGACCTCGATGGCGTCGGTGCTGCAGCAGATCAGCCTGGCGCTGGGCGTGGCTTTCGCCGCTTCCATTCTGGAAGTCAGCAGCATGATGTCCGGCACGCATCTGCAGCTCGCCGATTTCCACATCGCCTTCACCATCGTGGCGCTCGTCTCGCTGTTCGCCATCGTGCCGATCATCCGCATGGACAGCAATGCCGGGGCGGCCGTCTCCGGCCACCGCGGTAAGGTCTCGCAACCGGCGGAGTGATCAGTCTTCGGAAGCCTCTTCGGCTGCCGCATCGACGTGCGGCTCGCCCTTGCGGCCCTTGAAGTGCTTGGCAAGCAGGAACATTTCCACCGATTCCGAACGTGACGATGCCGGTTTGATGTGCAGGACCTGCTTGAAGTTCTTCTTCAGCATGTCGAGCAGCTGCTTTTCCGTGCCGCCCTGGAAGGTCTTGGCAAGGAAATGGCCGCCTTCCGCCAGCACCTGAACGGCGAAATCGGCCGCGACTTCGCACAGATGCATGGTGCGGATATGGTCGGTCTTCTGGTGCCCGGTGGTCGGTGCGGCCATGTCCGACAGTACCAGATCGGGCGTGCCGCCGACGGCCTCCATCAGCTTTTCCGGCGCGCTCGGATCGAGGAAGTCGAGCTGCAGGATCTTCACACCGGGAATGGGGTCGATTTCGAGGAAATCGATGGCCGCGACGCGGATATCGTCTTCGGTCGAATCCGTCACCTTGGCCGCGATCTGCGACCAGCTGCCGGGGGCGGCACCAAGGTCGATGATGCGGCGCGCGCCCTTCAGAATCTGGTGCTTGTCGTTGATTTCCAGGAGCTTGAAGGCGGCGCGGGCGCGATAACCTTCAAGCTTGGCGCGCTGCACATAGGGGTCATTGATATGACGTTCCAGCCAGCGGCGCGAGGAAGCCTTGAGCTTGGTCTTCTTGACCTTCTGGCCGATCTTGCGGCCGGTGCGGTTGTTGCTTGTCGGCGCCTTGCTCATGTCAAACCTTCCGTCCTGTCCTGCCGTATCATCTGCATGCGCCTTATCCGGTTGCGCCGCCATGCGCCGTCATCCGCCATCATATCCGTCAAAAGGCCTTCGCGCAGGCCACGATCCGCCACGCGCATCCGGCGCGCCGGCCAGCGGCGGCGAATGGCCTCGAGAATGGCGCAGCCGGCCAGAACCAGATCGGCCCTGTCAGGCCCGATGCAGGCATTGGCGGCGCGGCCCGCGAAATCCCAGGCCAGAAGCTTGTCCTGCATCGCCGTCACCTCGGCATCGGACAGCCAGAGGCCATCCACCTTGCGGCGATCATAGCGCGGAAGATCGAGATGGACGCCGGCAAGCGTCGTCACCGTGCCCGAGGTTCCGATCAGATGAAAATCCTCGTGATGGGTTTGCGGCGCCAGAGGCGGGCAATGGAAGGCATCGAGCAGCCCCTCGACTTCCCGCACCATGGCGGCGAAGACGTCCGGCGTCACATCACGCCCGCCATGACGTTCCGAAAGCGTAACGACGCCGACGGGCAGCGAGGTCCAGTGGGTGATGTGGTTGGCGAGCCGGTTGGAACGGTTTTCGCCGACCTTGATGACCGCGATTTCCGACGATCCGCCACCAATATCGAACAGCACGACGGAGCGCGCTTCGCGCCCGACAAGAGAGGCGCAGCCAGACACCGCAAGACGGGCTTCCGTCTCGCGGCTGATGATTTCAAGCTTCAGGCCCGTTTCCCGGGTGACGCGTGCCAGAAACTCCTCGCCATTGGTTGCCGCGCGGCAGGCTTCGGTGGCGATCAACCGCATGCGTCTTATCGGACGACCGGAGAGTTTCGCCGAGCAGACCTTGAGTGCTTCCACGGCACGGTCCATCGCATCATCGGAAAGCCGGCCGCTGGATACCAGACCCTCGCCCAGCCTGACGATCCGCGAAAAGGCGTCAACGACCCGGAACTGGCCGGGCCTTGTCGGCTGCGCGATCAGGAGGCGGCAATTATTGGTGCCGAGATCGAGCGCCGCATACATGTCCGCCGGCGGTTCCTGACCAGACTCGTGCTGGCGGCCGGAGTGGCGGGCGGATATCTCCGATTGTGGCCGATGCGATTCCGGGTGCGTGCCGTTGGCACGACCGCCCTGCTTGCCGACATGCCTTGGCGCATGGGTGGAAACCAGCGGGCGGCCCTGCGGATCGCGGCCGCGCGGATCACGGTGGCCGCGTTTGCGGTTGCGTGACTTTCGGCCGCCGCCGGGCGGTACGGATGATGGATTTGTCGCGTCGTTTTCAGTTGAAGCCTGCACCTGCACACTGGCAGCGGGGGCTACCTGCTGGGAGGCCGCGCCCTTGCCGCGAGAGCGCCTGCGGCGCTTTCTCTTGCGCGGCTCGGCATCCGGCTCTAGAGCCGATACGTAGGAGGAACCGGCCGGAACATCCGCGGCAACATCATGCGACAGCACAGCGGCGTCACGGGGGTTGCCGTCACGCTTGTGTTTCTTGCCACGACGGGATCGCTTCGCTTTCCCTTTGTTCGCCACCGATGCCCCTTGGTCCGACGGCTTTGGGCCGTTTCCGGGGTCGATCACTGTCTTGTCCATTTCGCCGCGCACAAGCGTAGACGCTATGCTGCTGGCTTTCATAAGGTTTCGTTGGGTGGACAATACCAGCGCAAGAGATTTTAGCCAAATGGTTTTTCCCTGCGTGAAAAACGGCGGGGCTCTACAGGCTGCGCAACGCAACGGCACGGACCAGCACGATCACCGCAATCATTTTCGCGGGATTTCTGAAACGGGAGCCATGGCCAAGGAGGGGAAGTTACTCCCCTCTCCCGGTAAGTCCTTGTAGCATTTGAACTTATCGGGAGAAGGGAATGGTACGGTTGAGTGGGGTCGAACCACCGACCTCAGGTGCCACAAACCTGCGCTCTAACCAACTGAGCTACAACCGCACATGAAACGCCGAAGCGGCGTCACGGGGGGTGACATAAAAGGTGTTTTCGCCATTTGCAAGTGCTTCGGTGAATTTTGCGAAAAAAGGCACCGAAAGGCAAGCGCTTTTCATTCGTCGCGACCAGCGGCCGGCATCGGCGAGTGTCTCACCTCCGGTCCGGGAAGGGTGGCGACGGGCCTGTTCATGTTAACTCTGTTTGGCGATTCATTCCGGCGGCGGTGGACCCCGTCGCCCTGTGAAGTTATTTAAAATTCTGTTAACGTGGTGCCTCGGCGGGTTTACGTTTCAGCCTCATGAGGAGGCTGTAAAGCCCGCAAGGTCCGGTAGTGCCAGAATAGGTTTCGACATGCCCGCCGTCCAGTATCCCTTTATCGATATCGCAGTGCATGAACGGGTGCGTGAAGGTTTTGGTCGCGGCGAGGCGATGGCTCTGTTCTCGCTCGATCTCCAGAGCGCCCTGTGGGCCAATGGCCGGGGTGCGGCGCTGTTTGGCACGCCGATGGTCTATGATTTTCTGGAACAGGGTCCCCGGCGGCAGGATGTGACCTTCCGGCAGCTGGCGGCGACGGCGGCGCGGCTTTCCAAGGCGGGCGACAGCCTGCCCTTCACCATTCGCATCAATGCCGGTTTCCGCAGCCTTGCCGTGACAGCCCGCGCGGAAATCATCGAGGCGGAACCGGGCCAACCCGCAATACTCTTCTCCGCCCTCACCGATCAGACCGCGCCCGACACGGCGGAGTGCGCCCGGCGCATGATCGAGGGTTTTGACGACCCTGACATTCACATGGCCGTTCTGAACGGCGCCAACGAGATCATCGCCGCATCGCCGCGATTCGCATCGCTCGGCATTACCCCGCATACGGCGAGAACGCTGGTGGGCATGGCCGCCGGCCAGTCCGGCCATCTCGTCAAGCGCCCCGTGCCGACGGGCAAGGGTTATCTGCCGGCAGCCACCGGCCAGATCACGACATCGCCCGAACTCAACCTGATGTTCGTGGTCGAGACCGCACTCGGCACGCTCGATCCCGTCAACGGCTTTGCCGAAGACAGGCAACAGGAATCTCCCGCCGTCGCCGATCCGGTTCTGCCAGTTGCGGAAACGACGCCTTCGCCCGCAGCGGATGCGTCCTTCGCTTCCGTGCTCGATGCCGTTGCCGGCATCGAGGATGTGGAAGACGTGCAGGAATTGCCCGCCGATTCCGAAGACGGGGCGGTGACGGAACCGGAGGAGGCTGCCATTGCGCCTTCGCCAGAAGAGGAACAGGCCGCGGCCCCGCTTGACATCCCCGTGGCGGACGTTGCCGCAAATGCGGCAATGACCGACGATATTGCCGATCTCTTTGAACTCGATGCGGATGAGGCGAAAGTTTCTCCCGTCGAGAGCACCGGTGTTGAACACTATGCCGAACCGGTTGCGGGCGCGGAAAGCGTCCCGGAAGAGCCGGACGTCGCTGCAACGGCAGAGGTGCACGCCGAGGCAGTGGCCAGAGACGCCCCGCCCGCAGAGGCGGGACCTGAGGAAGAGAACCGCTCCTTCACCTTCAATCCCGCCGCCCGCGCATCCCGTTTCGTCTGGAAAATCGATGCGGAGGGGCGCTTCAGCTCGATCTCCCATGAATTTGCGGAGGCCGTCGGCGCAAAGGCTGCGGCTGTCGAAGGCATGGGCTTTGCCGATGTGGCCGCACTTTTTAATCTTGATCCGGATGGCAAGATCCGCGAACTGCTCAGCCGTCGCGACACATGGTCGGGCAAGACTATCTATTGGCCCGTGGAAGGCACTTCCCTGATGGTGCCGATCGATCTTGCCGCGCTGCCAACCTATACGCGCTCGCGCGAATTCGACGGTTTCCGTGGTTTCGGCATCGTGCGGCTGGCCGATGCCGCCGAAGATCCGCACGCGACCGGGCTGACCTTCCTGGATACGGAAGAGGTTGCCCCCAGCGCAGCTTCACCGCAACAGGCCGCCACGGAAGAAAGCCACGAATTACTGGCTTTTATCGATGAGGATGATGACGCGGCGGATGGTGTTGATTCTGCCGGTGACGATGAAGCTCCGGCGGCGGAGGCCGACGAGGTGACAGGCGGAATTTCAACGGCGGAACAGCACCATGATTACAGCCCGCCTGAATTCGAAGTACCCGCCCCGGCAACCACACCGGCGCCTGAGCCGCCCTATTCCGACAAGGTCGTTCATCTGGAAGACCGCCGCTGGCGTTCGCGCGAAGGTCTGACTGCGGGTGAACAGGCCGCCTTCCGGGAAATCGGCCGGACGCTTGCGCCCATGGATGCCATTGTGGACGAAAACCGGAAAACGGACGAAGAAGTCGCTTCAGCCGAGCCGGTGACGCAGGAAAACGGCGAAGACATTCCATCAGAAACGCACGCGGATCTGCCGCAGGGCATCGAAGAAGCTGCCGAGGCGACTGGTGAAGACGATCTCTTCGCCGATTATGTTCGCGGCGAGCAGCCGGTTGCGCCGTCTGCGACGACCCACGAGGCCGAGACCGAAGACAGGAAGGACGATGCCACGGATGGGCAGCCGGCGGCCGATATTGCCGCCGCAATGGTCAGCCCGCCGCTTCGCGCCGCCAATGCGCTGACCGCGGAAACGCTGGACCAGATGCCGGTGGCGCTTCTTGTCCATGCGGGCGACAAGCTGATCCACGCCAATCCGGATTTCCTGCGGCTGACGGGCTACAGCTCTCTTGCGGAGCTTGAAGAGGTCGGCGGGCTGGAAGCGCTGCTGCAGCGGCAAGAACTGCACGACATGCCAGACAATGAGGGCGGCATGGTGGTGGTCAGTGCCGAAAACGACATCATTCCGGTCAAGGCGCGGCTGCAGTCCATCCGCTGGGAAGAAGCCAAGGCGCTGATGCTGTCGCTGGTTCCGCTGGAAGAAAAGCAGGCGCCGGTTGCGGCCGCCAACGAAAACACCGTTGCCGCCGGAATGCCAGATACCGAGGCAGGCAGCCTCTCCCTGTTGCAGGGCGAAGTGGAGGAACTGCATTCCATTCTGGAAACCGCGACCGATGGCGTGGTGCTTCTGGGCGACGAGGGTGAAATCCGCTCGCTCAACCGTTCCGCCAGCGCACTGTTCAACTATGACAATGGCGAAATTGCCGGCAAGCCCTTCGTGACGCTCTTTGCCCATGAAAGCCAGCGGGCGGTGCTGGATTATCTTTCCGGCCTCGCCAATAACGGTGTCGCCAGCGTGCTGAATGACGGCCGCGAAGTAATCGGCCGCGAGGCTTCCGGCGGCTTCCTGCCGCTGTTCATGACCATCGGGCGACTCAAATCCTCGCATGGCTATTGCGCCGTCATCCGCGACATCACCCAGTGGAAGCGCACGGAAGAGGAACTGCGCAACGCCAAGCGCGCGGCGGAAACCGCCAATGCCCACAAGACCGACTTTCTGGCGCGCGTCAGCCATGAAATTCGCACGCCGCTCAACGCCATCATCGGCTTTGCCGACATGATGGCAACCGAACGTTTCGGGCCGATCGGCCACCCGCGTTATGTGGAATATGCCAATGATATCGGCCGTTCGGGCCGGCACGTGCTCGATATCGTCAACGATCTGCTCGATATATCCAAGATCGAGGCCGGGCAGATGGATGTGGATTTCATCGCCGTGCCGCTCAACGAAACGGTGGCCGAGGCGGTCTCGCTGGTGCAGCCGCAGGCCAACAACCAGCGTGTCATCATCCGCACCGCACTTGCGCAATCGGTCCCTCAGATCGTCGCCGATCTGCGCTCGATCAAGCAGATCGTGCTGAACATCCTGTCCAACGCCATCCGCTTCACGCCCTCCGGCGGCCAGATCGTGGTTTCCACGGCCTATGAAGCAAATGGCAGCGTATCGCTGCGCATCCGTGACACCGGCATCGGCATGACGCGGACAGAGCTGGAACAGGCCATGAAGCCGTTCCGGCAGGTGGCCTCATCCAGCAAGCGCGTGCGCGGCGACGGCACCGGCCTTGGCCTGCCGCTGACAAAGGCGATGGTGGACGCCAACCGGGCAAACTTCTCCATCACCTCGACGCCGAATGAAGGCACGCTGGTGGAAATCACCTTTCCGTCGCAGCGGGTTCTTGCCAACTGAGGCCATGCGGGCGTAGCAATGGGACGGTAGGAAGCGGTGCTTTTTCAAAGCTGCCGTCTCTCCCTCACTCCTGTGCTTGTCACAGGAATCGAGCCAGCCCAAGTCCTTGGGCTGAAAAGACTCTTCTCGCCACGCGAAAGCCGCGCCGGCTGGGTTCCTGTGACAGGCACAGGAATGAGGGAATACGGATGCGACAATACAGGAATTCGTCGGGTCATACACGGCGCCAGGGTATGCGTAGCGGGTTGAGGCTTTCGCAAGACAGCAGGCCCGCATACCCATGACGGTTTCCCTTCCAGTGACAAAACGCGTTTCGGTGCTGCCGATCACGGCGGTGATCGTCGCGGTCATTGCCGCCATGCCCATTCTGGCGATCTTCTGGCTGGCGCTGACCGGCAGCACGGAGGGTTGGCAGCATCTTCTCGCCAACGTCCTGCCGCGTGCCGGGTTTCGTACCTTCCTGCTGCTGGCGATGACGGCGGCGACGACGGCCTTTTTCGGCATCGCCTGCGCCTGGCTCGTCACCACATTCGAATTTCCATTGCGGCGGATATTTTCGGCTGCCCTCGTGCTGCCGCTCGCCATTCCCTCCTATCTGGCCGCCTATGCCTTCGGTGAATTCCTCGATTTCACCGGTCCGGTGCAGAGCGCCCTCCGTGCGGCCTTCGGTTATCACAGCATCCGCGACTACTGGTTCCCCGATATCCGCTCGCTTGGCGGCGCCGTGATTGTTCTGAGCTCGGTGCTTTACCCTTATGTCTATCTGTCGGCCCGCGCCGCCTTTTCCATGCAGGGCCGTTTTGCGGCCGAAGCGGCCCGCACGCTTGGCGCAAAACCGCTGAACGTGTTCTTCTCCGTGCAATTGCCGATGGCGCGGCCCGCAATCGCCATCGGGCTGTCACTGGTGCTGATGGAGACGCTGAACGATATCGGCGCGGTGGAATATCTCGGCGTGCAGACGCTGACCTTCACCATCTATGAGACCTGGCTCAATCGCGGTAATCTCGCCAATGCGACGCAGATCGCCGCTGTTATCCTCATCATCGTCGGCGCGCTGATCTTCATCGAACGCAATGCGCGTGAAAAACAGCGTTTCGGCGCACCCAAGGCGACCAGCATGGCGCAGCGCCACCGGCTGAAGACGCTGGCCGGCTGGCAACGGTGGTGCGCGAGCCTGTTCTGCTTCCTGCCCGTGGCAAGCGGTTTTCTCATTCCCGTCATCGTGTTGGGCGGCTATGCCGCCAAAAGGCTCGACGCTCTATTCGCCCCGAAGCTCCTGAAAGCGCTTGGACACAGCCTCGAAGTCTCGCTTTCGGCCGCCTTCGTGACGCTGATTGCGGCTTTCGTATTTTCCTATGCCATGCGCACCGAGCGCTCGGGCATATCGAAGGCCGCCGCCCGCTTCGGCTCCATGGGATATGGCGTGCCGGGAACAGTGCTTGCCATCGGCGTGCTCATTCCGCTGGCGGGCCTCGATAATGGCGTCGACGGTTTCATCCGTTCCCATTTCGGCTTTTCCAGCGGGCTGCTGCTTTCCGGCACCGCGTTTGCCATCATCTATGCCCATAGCGTGCGTTTCATGACCATGGCCGAAGGCACGCTCGATGCCGGTTTCCAGAAGCTTTCGCCGCATATCGACATGGCCTCGCGAACGCTCGGGCGCAACCGGCTGCAGACGCTGTTCAAGGTGCTGTTGCCGAACATGCGCCCGGCGGCGCTCACCGCCTTTCTTCTGGTCCTGATCGAATCCATGAAGGAACTGCCGGCGACCATCCTGCTCCGGCCTTTCGGTTTCAACACGCTGGCCACGCTGGTTTATGAGGACGCATCCCGCTCCAGGGTGCAAGATGCCGCCGTACCGGCGATCATCATCATCATTGCCGGGCTTGTTCCCGTGCTTCTGGTCTCGAAATCGATGGATCATCCTGAAAACGGCTGACCCCGGCCGGATTGACGGCAAAAAGAAAGGCGGCCTTTCGGCCGCCTGTATTAGTTGTGCTTTTTTCAACGAGAGAAAGGGGGACAACCTCGCCAGATGGAAATTATCAATCCCGGCCGTCAGAAATTTGACAGCCCTGCGTTGGATTTACTTTCCGCCAACTCCTATTAACAAGCGGTTAAAACCAAAATCGAGCAATTACCGACGAAAATTCCTATTCTGAGACCGTAAAGCGCCGAAACTAAATTAAAAGTTTCTAATTTCATCGTGATTTCAACAGTAACGCGAAGAAATCAAAACAGGCGTTCGGATCAGTTTCGGGCAGCTGCGTGTTCGTCGCGCATCCGCTGCAACTCGGTACGCTTGGAGGCGATGGAGGCGACGATCACACCGATGGTCACAAGCCCGATCAGGATCGTGCAGATGGCGTTGATTTCCGGCGTCACGCCGAGACGAACCTGCGAATAGATCTTGATCGGCAGCGTGGTTGCGCCGGGGCCGGTGGCGAAGCTGGCGATCACCAGATCATCGAGCGACAGCGTGAAGGCCAGCATCCAGCCGGCAATGACGGCCGGGAAGATCAAAGGCAGGGTGATGCGGAAGAAGGTCTTGACCGGCGGGCAGCCGAGATCGAGCGCCGCCTCCTCAAGACTGCGATCAAAAGTCAAAAGACGCGACTGCACGACGATCGCCACGTAGCACATGGTGAAGGTGGTGTGGGCGATGACCACCGTCCAGAAACCGCGATCCACCCCGACCGCCACGAACAGCAGCAGCAGCGACAGGCCGGTGATGACTTCAGGCATGACGAGCGGCGCGTAAATCATGCCGGAAAACAGCACCCGGCCCGGAAACCGCGCGAAGCGGGTGAGCGACAGCGCCGCCAGCGTTCCGAGGATGGTGCCGATGGTGGCGCTTAAGATACCGACACGCAGCGTCACCCAGGCGGCATCCATCAGCCCCTGGTTCGACCACATGGAGCGGTACCATTGCAGCGAGAAGCCACCCCAGACGGTAACGAGCTTCGAGGCGTTGAAGGAATAAACGATCAGGATGATGATCGGGATGTAAAGAAAGGCAAAACCGAGGGTGAGGACGGTGATGTCGAATTTTCCGCGCTTCATGGCCTCACCCCACCTTCTTCTGCTGGTTCTGGAAGATGGCGATGGGCACCACCAGCAACAACAGGAGCAGCACGGCGACGGCCGATGCCAAAGGCCAGTCGCGGTTGCCGAAGAATTCCGTCCACAGCGTCTTGCCGATCATCAATGTCTGCGCGCCGCCGAGCAGATCGGGAATGACGAATTCGCCTGTTATCGGGATGAAGCAGATCATCGACCCGGCGACCACACCCGGCAGCGACAGCGGAAAGGTGATCTTCCAGAAGGCCTTCCATGGCGGGCAGCCAAGATCGGCCGCCGCTTCCAGAAGCGTATTGTCGAGTTTCTCCAGCGCCGAATAAAGCGGCAGCACCATGAAGGGCAGATAGGAATAAACGATGCCGATGAAGATCGCCGTTTCGGTGCGGAAGATATTGACCTGCTGGTCTGGTCCCAGAAGGCCGATCGACTGGAACAGCACCGTCAGCAGGCCTTCCGGCTTCAGAATACCGATCCAGGCGTAAACGCGGATCAGGAACGAGGTCCAGAACGGCAGGATCACCAGCATCACCAGTGTCGGGCGCACGGAAGACGGCGCGCGTGCCATGGCCAGCGCCATGGGATAACCGATGAGCAGCAGCAGGAAGGTGGAGATGAAGGCGATGCGCAGCGACGACAGATAGGCGTCGATGTAGAGCGGGTCTTCCGTCAGGAACAGGTAGTTTTCGAAATCCAGCTGCGAAAAGAATTCGCCGAGCTTCGAAAACCCTTCGAAGACCGGCGTATAGGGCGGCATGGAGATCGCCGTATCCGACAGCGAGATTTTGAAGATGATGAAAAAAGGCGCTGCGAAAAACAGCAGCAGCCAGAAATAGGGAACCGCGACGACCAGCCAGCGCCAGGGGCTTTGCCGGTTCTCGGGAGTGGTGATCGCCATGAAAGCCTCCCTCAGCGCGTCAGGACGAGGCCGGAATCCGGCTTCCAGTTCAGCCACACCATGTCGCCGAAGGTGATCGGACGATCCACGAGACGCGAAACATTCGCCTGCGCGGCGCGGAGGACGCGGCCATCGGCAAGCTTGACGATGAAGACGGAGAAGTCGCCGAGATAACCGATATCCCAGACCTCGCCATAGGCGGAATTGACGCTGCTGTCGGCGGGCTGGTCGAGCGAGATGCGGACTTTTTCCGGGCGGATGGCGTAAGCGACCTGACTGCCGGTCGCAGCAGCACATTCCTGCTCCACCGCCACCTTCAGCCCGTCGCAATCCAGCGTCACGAGGCCGGGCTTACCGATATCGGAGGCATTGGCGACGACCTTCGCGTCGAAAATATTGATGTCGCCGATAAAGTCAGCCACGTAGCGGCTGTTCGGCGCTTCATATATCTCGGCGGGTGTCGCCACCTGCACGACGATACCCTTGTCCATGACGGCAATGCGGTCCGACACCGTCATCGCCTCTTCCTGATCGTGCGTGACGATGAGGAAGGTGAGGCCGAGATTGGTCTGGATATCCATCAGCTCGAACTGCGTTTCCTCACGCAGCTTCTTGTCGAGCGCACCGAGCGGTTCGTCCAGCAAAAGCACCTTCGGCCGCTTGGCGAGCGACCGGGCCAGCGCCACGCGCTGCCGCTGGCCGCCGGAAAGCTGGCTGGGCTTGCGTTTGGCGAATTCCGTGAGCTTGACGAGCCGCAGCATTTCCTCGACGCGGGAAGCGATTTCCGCTTTCGGCAAGCCGTCCTGCTCCAGACCGAAGGCGATGTTCTTTTCCACCGACATATGCGGGAAAAGCGCGTAGGACTGGAACATCATGTTGGTGGGACGCTTATAGGGCGGGACGCCGGAAATATCCTTGCCCTGCAGCAGGATGCGCCCTTCGGTCGGCTCCTCGAAACCGGCCAGCATGCGCATCAGCGTGGTCTTGCCGCAACCGGAGGGACCGAGCAGCGAGAAGAACTCGCGCTCGTAAATATCAAGCGTCAGATTGTTGACGGCGACAAAATCGCCGAAACGCTTGGTGACATTTTCAAAACGGATGAAGGGAACCGCATCGGGGTTGTCCCACGGGCTGAATTTGCGTTTGACCGGCCCCAGAGTTTTCGCCATTCACCCTACCCTCAAATCCCGTTGGTCTTTCGATCGATGCTTCGGGGCGGGCGACACCGGCAGGTAACGGGACCTGCCGGCAAAGGATCAGAGGAACAGGCCCGCCGGCCGTTCCTCAACCAGCGGGCGGAGGTGTCAGCTGCCGGTCTTTATCTGCGTCCAGACGCGGTTCAGCACGCGCTGTTCCTTCGGTCCGTAGGGCGAGATGGTGAAGAGCTTCTTCATCGTCTCGGCATCGGGATAGACCGCCGGGTTCTTGGCAACGGACTCATCCATCAGCGCCTGCGAAGCAAGGTTGCCATTGGCGTATTGAACGTAGTTCGACGCCTTGGCGATGACTTCCGGCCGCATCAGATAGTTGATGAAAGCGTGCGCTTCCTCGACATTCTTGGCATCCGCCGGGATGGCAAGGTTGTCGAACCACATATAGGTGCCTTCCTTCGGGATGACGTAGTTCACCTCGACGCCGTTCTTGGCTTCCTCGGCGCGGCTCTTCGCCTGCAGGATATCGCCCGACCAGCCGATGGTGATGCAGCTGTCGCCATTCGCCAGTTCATCGATATAGGCGGAAGAATTGAAGGTTTTCACATAGGGGCGGATCTTCATGTAGACATCGCCGCCCGCCTCGAGATCCGCGGTTTCCTTGCTGTCCGGATTCTTGCCGATATAGTTCATGGCAATGGCAAAGGTTTCGTCCGACGCATCGAGAATATTGATGCCGCAGGATTTCAGCTTTTCGGCATTTTCCGGCTTGAAGATGATATCCCAGCTATCAATCGGAACATCACCGAGCGCGGCCTTCACCTTGGCGACGTTATAGCCGATGCCGGTGGTGCCCCACATGTAGTTCACGGCATATTCGTTGCCGGGGTCGTATTTCGCCAGACGCTCGGAAACCTCGGGCCACATGTTCTTCAGATTCGGCAACTTGGACTTGTCGAGTTTCTGGAACACGCCGGCATTGATCTGGCGGGCAAGGAAGGGACCGGTCGGCACCACGACATCATAACCGGAGCTGCCGGCCAGAAGCTTGGTTTCCACAAGCTCGTTGCTGTCGAACACGTCATAGACAACCTTGATGCCGGTTTCCTTGGTGAAATCGGCGAGCACTGATTCGTCGATATAATCCGACCAGTTATAGACGTGGACGACCTTCTCCTGGGCCATTGCCGAGCCTGCTGCAACGAGCGCGGTGGTGAGAGCCAAGGTCAGGCGGAGAGAACGGTTTTTCATGATGTCTCCTGTTAACGCATCCTCACGGTGGGAGCGTGATCCCCTTTTTTTGGAGAGACTAGAAAGGAAAACAAAAGGGAGCAAGCGGGAAATGTGCGGCACAGCATTTTCAACCAAATGTGTTCCGGCCACAAAAAAGCGGATGGAAAGACCTACTGGAAGTCGAAAACACTGAGGCCGGTGACCATTTCATCGAGCCCCAAAGGCCGTGTCAGCGGCGCTTCGGCCCGCGACAGACAGCCCTGCCTTTCGCACAGCCGGCACGAAGGGCCGACGGCGACGGGCGCAGCACCCGAGGCGGCGGGGCCATAGACGGTCTCTCCGGCCTGGGCAAAATCGCAGCCGAGAAGCACGGCCGTTCGCCGCACCCTTTCGCCGAAACCCGCCTGTGGACCTTCCAGCGTGCGCGACACCGTAAGGAAAGCATCGCCATCCGGCATCTCCACCGCCTCCACCAGCACCTGTCCCGGCTGGGCGAAAGCGGCATGGATATTGAGCCGCGGACAGAGGCCGCCAAAACGCGCCCTTGGAAAACCGCTGGCCCCGGCAAGGCGGAAACGGTTGCCGGCATTGTCGATCTCCATCAGGAAAAACGGGATCGCCGCGGCTGACGGCCGTTGCAGGCTGACGAGGCGGTTGGCCGCCTGTTCGAAAGAGACGTTGAAACGCGAACGCAGGACATCAAGGTCATATTTGGCACGCTGGGCGGCGCTCAGGAATGCGCCATACGGCATCATCAGCGCGTGAGCGGCATATCGTGCCAGCTCGAAACGGGCGATGCGCCGCGCTTCCTCGCCCTTCAGGCCAAGCGCCTCCAGTTCCGCACCGATCTCTTCGCGAAGCGCCAGAAGACAGGTCTCCATCGCCATTTCCCGCAGCTGATCCGGCTGCGACAGGCGCTCGGATAAAAACAGCCGCATGGAATGGCGATCATAACGCCGCCGCAGATTGGGCATGGCATGGACCGGCAGGGTTCTGACGACGATGCCGTGGTTTTTCTGGAGCCATGCGCGCAGACCGGAGGCAAGATCATCGCCCGACGACAATTGTTTATGGAGTTCTTCCGCCGCCGCATCGATGGTGTGAAAATAGGCCGGCCGATTTTCAAAGACGTGGCGCACCTCGTCAATCGGCAGGCGGGTGGAGGAAAGCGCCGTTTCATGTCCCTCGCGCGCCAGAAGATCGGAAAGGTCGGAAAGGCGTTGCGCCTGCTCCCGATAGGCCCGGTAAAGCTTGAGCACCCCACTTGCCGCATTGGGCGCGGCATCGGCGACCTCGATCAGCTCCTGCGGCGACGGCACCTCACCCGAAAGCAGCGGATCGGCGAAGACCTCGCGCAGCTGCCCGGCGGAACCGGCGCTTTCGCCCTGCAGGTCATCCAGATCGACCTTGTAGACGGAGGCGAGTTTCAGCAGCAGCTGCACGGTCAGCGGCCGCTGGTTGCGCTCGATGAGATTGAGATAGGACGGCGAGATCGCCAGCGCCTCGGCCATGGCCGTCTGCGTCAACGCGAGACCGTTGCGAATGCGGCGCACGCGCGGGCCAGCAAAAATCTTGTTTTCCGACACAGTGCCGTTCCTCCATCCCCGTCAACTCATACAAGTCTGTTACAAACTCATCGGCTCAAAGGTTTTTACAAAATTTACAATTTTACAGCTCCATCCTGTCACGCATCCTACAGGATAACCTCTTTCAAGTCACTGTTTTTATGTTTGTTCTGGCGCTCAAATCTCGAAAAATGTAAATGTAGTCACATCAAACGGCGCCATATGATGTTGAAGACGGCCCGTTACGGAAACTGCATTTATCATGGGAGAGAGAAGTATGACGGATTTTTACAAGCTTGTTCCGGGCGCACCGCAGGGGCGTTTCGACGGCATCGAGCGCACCTACACCGCCGCCGACGTGGAGCGGCTGCGCGGCTCCGTCGAAATCCGCCATTCGCTGGCCGAAATGGGCGCGAACCGGCTGTGGAAGCTGATCAACGAGGAGAATTTCGTCAATGCGCTCGGCGCGCTCTCGGGCAACCAGGCCATGCAGATGGTTCGTGCCGGGCTGAAGGCGATCTATCTGTCCGGCTGGCAGGTTGCGGCGGATGCCAATACGGCATCGGCCATGTATCCGGACCAGTCGCTTTATCCCGCCAATGCCGCGCCGGAGCTTGCCAAGCGCATCAACCGCACCCTGCAGCGCGCCGACCAGATCGAGACGGCGGAGGGCAAGGGTCTTTCGGTCGACACCTGGTTTGCGCCGATCGTTGCCGATGCGGAGGCCGGTTTCGGCGGCCCGCTCAACGCCTTCGAGATCATGAAGGCCTTTATCGAAGCGGGTGCGGCGGGCGTTCATTATGAGGACCAGCTGGCATCGGAAAAGAAATGCGGTCATCTCGGCGGCAAGGTTCTGATCCCGACGGCGGCGCATATCCGCAACCTGACGGCCGCGCGGCTTGCGGCTGATGTCATGGGTGTACCGACGCTGGTTATCGCCCGCACGGATGCGGAGGCCGCCAAGCTTCTGACCTCCGACATCGATGAGCGCGACCGTCCCTTCGTGGATTATGATGCCGGCCGCACCGTTGAGGGCTTCTATCAGGTCAAGAACGGTCTTGAGCCCTGCATCGCCCGCGCCGTTGCCTATGCGCCCTATTGCGACCTGATCTGGTGCGAGACATCAAAGCCGGATCTCGAACAGGCGCGCAGGTTTGCGGAAGGCGTGCACAAGGCGCATCCGGGCAAGAAGCTCGCTTACAACTGCTCACCGTCGTTCAACTGGAAAAAGAACCTCGACGACGCGACGATTGCCAAGTTCCAGCGGGAACTCGGCGCGATGGGCTACAAGTTCCAGTTCATCACCCTTGCCGGTTTCCACCAGCTGAATTTCGGCATGTTCGAACTGGCGCGCGGTTACAAGGACCGGCAGATGGCAGCCTATTCCGAGCTT
Source organism: Agrobacterium sp. OT33 (assembly GCF_017313365.1). NCBI lineage: Bacteria > Pseudomonadati > Pseudomonadota > Alphaproteobacteria > Hyphomicrobiales > Rhizobiaceae > Agrobacterium > Agrobacterium sp. OT33. The sequence continues at coordinate 302,533 of NZ_JAFLMZ010000001.1, forward strand.
CAGGAAGCGGAATTCGCAGCCGAGGCCAATGGCTACACCGCCACCAAGCACCAGCGCGAAGTCGGCACCGGCTATTTCGACGCCGTGTCGCTGGCGATCTCCGGCGGCACGTCTTCGACCACCGCCATGAAGGAATCCACCGAGCACGACCAGTTCCGCCCGGCGGCTGAATAAACAGGCAAAACGGCCCTTTCCGATATCGGGAAGGGCTTGCAAACCGGATCAAGAACCCCGACCAATAAAGAGAGGAGAAATGCCATGAATGCCCATAACCCCATCAAGACCCACGTCAAGGAACGCGCCGAGGAACAATCCTCCGCCATGACGCAGGATCAACAGGCCGCCATCCGCATGCTGGCCAATGATCTGCACCGCCTCAACCAGGCCGTCATGAAAGCCGTCGAGGCCGGTGTTTCCGTCGAGCTGGTCCGCTCGGCCCGCCACCATGGCGGCGGCGGCAACTGGGGCGACCTCCTGATCCCCGTCATCGTCGCGCAGGGGCGTGACGCCGCCTGAAACAAAAGACCGGAACATCATGACGATGCTCCGGTCTTCAATGCAAAAATCCGGAGTGGCGGTCTCAGAAGCTCGCCGATACGGAAACGCCGATGCTTACATTAACGCCCATCGCCTCGACGTTACCCTGGAGTTGAGGCGCATAGGGAGCGAAGCAGGCAAGCTGCGTCAGAGGAATCGGGTTCAGAACGGCCGGCGATTCCCACGCCAGATGCATCGCCACCCCACCCACGAGCTTTTCCCAGCCTGCGATCTTGGTGCCTGCGGCTGCCGGCGCAATTGCCGTGACAGATTGCGAAAGAGCATCGGCAACGACTGCCGCGAGACCCTTGCTGACTGCTGCATAAAAGAGCTTTGCTGCTTCTTCCGGTGTTCCTGCTGCGGACATCGCATTTACATATGATGCTGAAATTATCATGGCGGCCTCAACCTAAAGGAGTTAAATCTACAAAAGCAACCTATGGCTATTCTGACAGATACGCAACTAAAAATTATTAAAAACAAAGCACACAATCTAAGGTAATATCACCTATGCGGGGCGGCTCTTGCGCCCGGCATATAAATCGGAATGTCCCTTGATCAGACGGGTCATCCGGTCCGCCACCGTCCTGATATCGCGGCGGTGGCGATCGTCATTGTTCATGACGATCCATTGGTTGTGGCGAAGGCTCTCCAGCTCTTCGCCTTCCCGAGCGAGCCGCGCATCCGCATCGCCCACAAAACAGGGAAGCACGGCGACCCCCGCCCCGGCCAGCACCAGATCGAGAAGCGCCACCGGCCGGTTCACCGTTACCACGATCTCGTTGTTACGATTTTCATGCGGCCAGCGCAGATAGGTTGAAATGGCGTTTTCCTCCGCCACCGCCAGCCAGCGGTCGGCGACGGTAGTGGCGGCGTTGCGCAGCCTGTAGGGCGCATAGGCCACCTCCCCCGTCCTGATGGCGGCGAGGTTCTTTTCCTGCGGCTCGAAAGCGCGGATGCCGATGTCGTTTTCACGATAGGCCAGAGACGCCCGCTGTTCGGCGATGAAAAGATCGATGCGGAAATCATCGCGGTCAGTGCAGATGGCGGAGAAGTTCCCGGTCAGCAGCCAGGCATTCCAAGTGCCGACGGCAATGCGCACGACGGATGAGGCCGACGACGCCTTCTGCCATCCTTCGATGTCCCTCGCCGCATTCTCCATCGCCTGAAGCCGGTCGAACAGCGCGCGGCCATCCGCCGTCAGGGCATATCCCGTCTGGCTGCGCTGGAACAGCGCCTTGCCGATGCGCTCCTCCAGTTCGATCATGCGCCGTCCCACCGTCGCGGGGCTCAAGCCCGTCAGCGCCGCCGCACTCGTCAGGCCGCCGCTGCGTGACACATCGAGGAAAAGCTGATAGGAATCCCAGGTAACGTTTTTCATAGGTGAAAAACGTAGCGCATTTTCTTGCGCAGATAAATCAAAAAACGGCGTGCATCATGGCCCTCCGCACTTAGAAGGAGAGCGACATGCATGCGATTTTTGCAGCACGGGTCATCATCGAAAACCAGCAGCCTCGCACACGGCGCGAAGCCATTCTGCAGGAAGAGAAATTTTATACTGACATGGCCGAGGCATCGCGCCCGTCACGGTTTTTCAGCGCGCTCATCCGCTTGATGAAGGCGAAGCGCTGCAGATCAGTGAAAGAGGGCGATCAGGGCCGCGAGGGCACCGGCTGCGATGAGGCTCAGGCGAAAGGCCAGATGACGGCTCTCGTTGTCAGTGCGGGCGATGGCAATGGCCCGAGGGCGGCGATGTGCGGATCTGTTCATGCGCGGGCTCCAGACGAAAAACTCAACCGACCCATGCCCTGTTGAGGGCCTCCAGCAGGACATCATGTGCAGCGGGATCATCGAGCGATCCAGCCTTGCTGGCATTTGGTCAGGATGACTCCACGCCCGTTAACAAGGCATTAACGGGCCCGGTCTCACGCGAATTCGCCGGCCGCCTGCCCGGACGCCCAGGCCCACTGAAAATTGTAACCGCCGAGCCAGCCGGTCACGTCGACACATTCGCCGATGAAGAAGAGGCCGGGCACGGATTTCGCCGCCATGCTGCGGGAATCGAGACCGGTCGTGTCGATGCCACCGAGCGTGACCTCCGCCGTGCGATAGCCTTCGGAACCGGCGGGCTTGATCTGCCAGTCCTGCACCTCGCCTGCCAGCTTCGCCAGAGCCTTGTCGGACATATCCGCCAGATGGCCGGTGAGGCCGGATTGTTCGACGACATGCTGGGCAAGGCGCTTCGGCAGGATTTCCGACAAGGCGGTCTGGGGCGACTGGCGGCCGTTCTTCTGCTTCGCCTGCTTCAGCAATGCGGCTATATCGCGATGCGGCTCGAGCTTCAGGCGAACCACGTCCCCCTCGCGCCAGTAGGAAGAGATTTGCAGGATGGAAGGGCCGCTTAAACCGCGATGCGTGAAGAGCAGCGCTTCCTCAAACGAGGTCTTGCCATGGAAAACCTCGGCCGGAACCGCGACACCCGCAAGCGGGCTCAGCCTTTCCAGCATGGCGGGATCAAGCGTCAGCGGCACGAGGCCCGGACGAGTCTCGATGAGCTTGAGGCCGAATTGTTCGGCGATCTGATAGGCGAAACCGGTCGCGCCCATTTTCGGGATGGACTTGCCGCCCGTCGCGACAATGAGGCTTTCCGCCTCGATGACGCCGCCGGATGTCGTGACGCGAAAACGGGCGCCATCATGGGTGACGGCCGAGACTGACGTTTCGAGCCGCAGCTTTGCATTCACCGCCTGCATTTCGCCAAGCAGCATGCGGATGATGTCCTTGGCGCTGTCATCGCAAAAGAGCTGGCCGAGCGTTTTTTCATGCCAGGCGATGCGGTGTTTTTCGACAAGGGCGATGAGATCGCGCGGTGTATAGCGGGCAAGCGCGGATTTGGCGAAATGCGGATTGGCGGAGAGATAGTTCTTCGGCCCGGCATGGATATTGGTGAAGTTGCAGCGGCCGCCGCCGGAGATGCGGATTTTTTCGCCCGGCGCTTTCGCATGGTCGAGAATGACGACGGAGCGGCCGCGCTGGCCGGCGCGGATGGCGCACATCATGCCGGCGGCGCCCGCCCCCAAAATCAGCACGTCACATTTCTCTGTCATCATTCCATCCGATCCGTTTCCTTTCCTCTTTTCGAAGTGCCGCCGCTTGTCAATGGCGCTTTCCCCCTCGCCAATTGCCAAACTACGGTTATGATGGCGCCAGTCGAAACACAGACCCGGTGATACATGCCCGCCAAAAAAACCATGCTCCGCCCGAAGAAACAGGCAACCATGGCAAAGAAGACCCCTCCTCTCGACCTTTCCTCCACCCGTGGCGTTTCCTCTTGGCGCGAAGCCGCCCAATGGCTGAGGGCACGCGGGATCGAAGACATAGAATGCATCACGCCCGACCTTGCCGGCGTTCCGCGCGGCAAGATGATGCCGACGGCGAAGTTCACGGGCGACACCTCGCTTGCCCTGCCATCCGCACTCTACCGCCATACGATATCAGGCGAATATCCTGACGAGACCGCCAATTTCCGCTACGAGCCGCGCGACAGCGACCTGAAGCTGGTGCCCGATCTCTCCACGCTCTCCGTCGTGCCGTGGGAAACGGACCCGACCGCGCAGGTGATCTGTGACGTGGTGGATGCCGAGGGCAATTTCGTGCCCTACACGCCGCGCAACGTGCTGAAGAACGTGCTTTCGCTCTATACCGAAAAGGGCTGGAAGCCGGTTGTCGCGCCGGAAATCGAATTCTACCTCGTCGCCATGAATGACGACCCGGATTATCCGCTGCATCCGCCGAAAGGCCGGTCCGGCCGCTCCATCGTCGGCGGACAGAGCTATTCCATCGCCGGCATCAACGAATTCGACGAGCTGATCGATGACATCTATCACTTCTCGGAAAAACAGGGCCTCGAGATCGATACGCTGATCCACGAGGAGGGTCCGGCACAGCTGGAAATCAACCTGCGCCATGGCGATCCTATCGAGCTTGCCGACCAGGTGTTCCTGTTCAAGCGCACCATTCGCGAGGCGGCGCTGAAGCACGGCATCTACGCCACCTTCATGGCCAAGCCCATGCAGGGCCAGCCGGGTTCGGCCATGCATATCCACCAGTCGGTGGTGGAAATCGACAGCGGCCGCAATATCTTCTCCAATGCCGATGGCAGCCCTTCGAAGGAATTCTTCTCCTTCGTGGGCGGCATGCAGCGTTATGTTCCGAACGCGCTGGTCATGCTTGCTCCTTACGTGAATTCCTATCGCCGCCTGACGCCCGACATGGCCTGCCCGGTCAACAATGCCTGGGGTTACGACAACCGCACGACCGCCTTCCGGGTGCCGATTTCCGGCCCGCAGGCGCGGCGTGTCGAAAACCGCCTGCCGAGTTCGGACGCCAATCCGTATCTCGCGCTTGCCGCCTCGCTCGGCTGCGGCTGGCTCGGCATCGTCAACAATATCGAGCCGACCGAGCCCACCGCCGATACGGCCAATGAAGGCTCCATCGACCTGCCGCGCGGTCTCCTTGAGGCCGTGGCGCTGCTGGAAGGCGAAGAGCAGTTCGACCGGGTGTTCGGCCATGAATTCGTGGGCCTCTATGCCGGCCTGAAACGCGGGGAGTTCGAGACCTTCATGCAGGTCATCAGCCCCTGGGAGCGGGAATTCCTGCTTCTCAACGTGTGAGGAGCCCCGAGCATGACATGGCAAAGCCCGATTGCGCCGGGAATTTCCTGGTATCAGGCAACCGTCGGCGAGCGGCCGGACTATCCCGCTCTCGACGGGTCGAGAGAGGTTGATGTCGCCATCATCGGCGGCGGTTATACCGGTCTTCAGGCCGCCTGTAACCTCGCCGAAAATGGCGTCTCCGTCGCCCTCATCGAAGCACATCGTTTCGGCGATGGCGCTTCCGGCCGCAATGGCGGGCAATTCGGCACCGGCCAGCGTTCCTTCCCCGACGAGATGGAAGAAGAGATCGGCTTCGAGCAGTCGAAGCTGCTGTTCGACATTGCCGAGGACGCCAAAAACTACCTGCGCGGCTTCGCCGTCAGTCGCGGCATCGACATGGAGTATCTTCCCGGGCAGCTCTATGTGGCGCACAAGGCCGCTTACGAGGACGATTACCGCCGAAGTGTCGATGCGATGAACAACCGTTATGGCTATCCGCATATTTCCTACATGGAACGCGCAGAAGCACGCAAACGCGTCGGCTCCACCCATTATTTCGGCGGCACGCGCGACACCGGCACCGGCCATATCCACCCGTTGAAGCTGCTGGTCGGGCTGGCGAAGGCGGCGAAAGCGGCGGGTGCCGGCATTTATGAAATGACGCCGGCGAAATCCATCCGGCAAGTGGGCGGCAAGACCATCATCGAAACGCCTTTCGGCACGATCACCGCGCCGCGGGTGCTGATCGCCACCAATGCCTATATCGGCAATCTGGAACCGGTCACCGCCGCCCATATCATGCCGATCCGCTCCTTCATCGGCGCCACCGTGCCGCTGGACACGTTTCCCGACATCATTCCCGACCGGGAGGCCGTGGCGGATTCGCGGTTCGTGGTGCGGTATTTCCGCAAGACGGCCGATAACCGGCTGCTGTTCGGCGGACGCGAAGCCTATACGGCCGATACGCCGCGCGATATTTCCAGCCATATCCGCCGGCAGATCGCGGAAATCTATCCCGCGCTGAAAGACATAGACATCACCCATTCCTGGGGCGGTTCGGTCGGCATTACCCTGCCGCGCAAGGTCTTCGTGCGCGAGGTCATGCCCGGCGTCACCTCCATCGGCGGTTATTCCGGCCATGGGGTGATGCTGTCGAATTATTGCGGCAAGCTTTATGCCGATCTCGTTCTCGGCAAAAAGGACATGCTGGCGCCCTTCGCGCGGCTGAAGGTGCCGCCTTTTCCCGGAGGGGCGTCGCTGCGCGCGCCGCTGCTTTTCCTGGCGCTCTCGTGGTACGCATTGCGAGACAGGTTTTAGGCCAATGTTTACAGACTGTTATCGGCGGCGGACAAGCCGGCGGAAGCAAAATTCATAATTTCACATAACTGAGTCTGGCATTTTTAAATCGATTAGATTATTGATGCCCCAACCCTTTGAAGATCGAGAGAATCGATATGAGCAGTCAGATCATTCCCGTTGAAGCTTTTGATTGTGTCGTTTTCGGCGGCACAGGCGATCTGGCGGAGCGCAAGCTTCTGCCGGCCCTTTATCATCGCCAGGTCGAAGGCCAGTTCACCGAACCGACCCGCATCATCGGTGCATCGCGCTCGGTCATGACCCATGAGGAATATCGCAAATTCGCGCAGGATGCGCTGAAGGAGCACCTGAAGGCCGGCGAATATGATGACGCGCAGGTTGCCGTGTTCCTGAACAGGCTTTTCTACGTACCAGTCGATGCCAAGGGCAGCAATGGCTGGGACGTGCTGAAGAAGCTGCTGGACGAGGGCAAGGAGCGCGTGCGTGCCTTCTATCTGGCCGTCGCGCCCGGCATTTTCGGCGATATCGCCGACAAGATCCGCGAGCACAAGCTCATCACCCGCTCGACCCGCATCGTCGTTGAAAAGCCGATTGGCCGCGATCTGGCTTCCGCACAGGAACTGAACGACACCATCGGCCACGTCTTCAAGGAAGAGCAGATCTTCCGCATCGACCACTATCTCGGCAAGGAGACGGTGCAGAACCTGATGGCGCTGCGTTTCGCCAATGCTCTCTACGAGCCGCTGTGGAATTCCGCCCATATCGACCATGTGCAGATCACCGTTGCCGAAGCGGTCGGTCTTGAAGGCCGCGCCGGTTATTATGACAAGGCTGGCGCACTGCGCGACATGGTTCAGAACCATATCCTGCAGCTGCTTTGCCTTGTTGCCATGGAGCCGCCGGCATCGATGAATGCCGAGGCCGTGCGTGACGAAAAGCTCAAGGTTCTGCGCTCGCTGAAGCCGATCGATACCAGCAATGTCGAGAAGCAGACGGTTCGCGGCCAGTACCGCGCCGGCGCTTCCGCCGGTGGCCCGGTCAAGGGCTATCTGGAAGAGCTGGAAGGCGGCGTTTCCAACACCGAAACCTTCGTCGCCATCAAGGCCGAAATCGCCAACTGGCGCTGGGCCGGCGTTCCCTTCTATATCCGCACCGGCAAACGTCTTGCGACCCGCGTTTCGGAAATCGTCGTTACCTTCAAGCAGATCCCGCATTCGATCTTCGACGATGCGGCCGGCAAGATCGAGGCCAACAAGCTGGTCATTCGCCTGCAGCCGGACGAAGGCGTCAAGCAGTCGCTCCTCATCAAGGACCCCGGCCCGGGCGGTATGCGCCTGCGCCAGGTGTCGCTGGACATGAGTTTTGCCGAAGCCTTCAACGTGCGCAGCCCCGATGCCTATGAGCGGTTGTTGATGGACACCATCCGCTCCAACCAGACGCTGTTCATGCGCCGCGACGAAGTCGAGGCCGCGTGGGACTGGATCGACCCCATTCTCAAGAGCTGGGAAGATCTGGGACAGGGCGTGCAGGGTTATACCGCCGGCACCTGGGGTCCGAGCGGCTCGATCGCACTGATCGAGCGCGACGGCCGCACCTGGCACGATGCCGACTGAGGGCCGGGCGATGAGCGAAACGATCCACGTCTTCGACACCGCCGCCGAGCTGGCCACCGCTCTTTCGGCGGAGGTTGCCAAACGCCTTGATGCGGCCACGAAGGATCGCGGTGCGGCGAGCATCGCCGTCTCCGGCGGTTCGACGCCCAAGCTGTTCTTTCAGGCGCTTTCCAGGCACGATCTCGACTGGCCGAACATCAGCGTGACGCTGGTGGACGAACGTTTCGTGCCGCCGGAAAGCGACCGTTCGAACCATCGCCTCGTTGCCGAGAACCTTTTGCAGGACAAGGCGAAGGCGGCTTATTTCGTGCCGCTGTTCCAGCCGGCTGCCTCGCCGGAGGATGCGGCAACGCTTGCGACCGTCAAGACCGAAGCGATCTGCGATCCCTTCGATGTCGTCATTCTCGGCATGGGAACGGATGGCCACACGGCATCGTTCTTCCCCGGTGGAGACAATCTCTACGAAGCGCTGGACCTTGATGAACCGCGCGGCGTCCTGACCATGGCGGCGGAGAATGCGGGCGAGGAGCGGTTGACCTTCAACTTCTCGAGCCTCAACGATGCCGGTTTCCTCGTGCTGCATATCGAAGGTGCGGCCAAGAAGGCAACGCTGGAGAAGGCACAGTCGGGTGAGGATGAGGATGAAATGCCGATCCGCGCCGTGCTGAACCGGGCAGAAACGCCCGTGGATATATACTGGGCGCCATAAGCCAAACGCCATCGCCGCGATTGCGGCCCGGCGACAAAAGCGCCCCGAAGACATGAAGACTGAAACACGACAACCGGCCGTTCACCTCCCGGAACGCCGGTTGCCGACCAACGAACAGGATGAACGCCCATGTCCGCCGATTCCCGCATTCAGGCCATCACCGCCCGCATCGTCGAACGTTCCAAACCTTACCGCGAGACCTATCTGGAGCGGCTGCGGCTGCAGGTTTCAAAAGGCGTTCACCGTTCCGTTCTGTCCTGCGGTAACCTCGCGCATGGATTTGCGGTCTGTTCCCCCGCCGACAAGGACATCCTTGCCGGCGACCGGGTTCCCAATCTCGGCATCATCACCGCCTATAACGACATGCTCTCGGCGCACCAGCCCTACGAGACCTTCCCGGCGATCATCCGCGATGCGGCCAAGGAGGCAGGCGGCATAGCGCAGGTGGCGGGCGCGGTTCCCGCCATGTGCGATGGCGTGACCCAGGGCCAGCCCGGCATGGAGCTTTCGCTGTTTTCCCGCGATGCCATCGCCATGGCGGCCGGCATCGGCCTGTCGCACAACATGTTCGACGCCGCCGTCTATCTCGGTGTCTGCGACAAGATCGTGCCCGGCCTCGTCATCGCAGCCCTCGCCTTCGGCCATCTGCCCGCCGTCTTCGTTCCTGCCGGCCCGATGACATCAGGCCTGCCGAACGATGAGAAGTCGCGTATCCGTCAGCTTTACGCCGAAGGCAAGGTCGGCCGCGCCGAGCTTCTGGATGCGGAATCGAAATCCTATCACGGCCCCGGCACCTGCACCTTCTACGGCACCGCCAATTCCAACCAGATGCTGATGGAAATCATGGGTTTCCATATGCCCGGTTCCTCCTTCATCAATCCCGGCACACCGCTGCGCGATGCGCTGACGCGTGAAGCTGCAAAGCGCGCGCTGGCGATTACCGCGCAGGGCAACGAGTTCACCCCGGCGGGCGAGATGATCGATGAAAGGTCTGTCGTCAACGGCGTCGTCGGTCTGCATGCAACGGGCGGTTCCACCAACCACACCATGCATCTGATCGCCATGGCGCGCGCCGCCGGCATCATCCTCACCTGGCAGGATATTTCCGATCTTTCCGACATCGTGCCGCTGCTCGCCCGCGTCTACCCCAACGGTCTTGCCGATGTGAACCATTTCCACGCCGCCGGCGGCATGGGCTTCCTCATCAAGCAGCTGCTGAAGCAGGGCTTCGTGCATGACGATGTGCGCACCGTCTTCGGACAGGGCCTCGCAGCCTATACCGTGGATGCCAAGCTCGATGAAAACGGCGCCGTCACCCGCGAGCCCTCACCCGAGCAGAGCCACGACCCGAAGGTTCTCGCCGGCATCGAGACCCCGTTCCAGCCGACCGGTGGCCTGAAGATGCTGACGGGCAATCTCGGCAAATCGGTTATCAAGATTTCCGCGGTCAAGCCGGAACGCCACATCATCGAGGCGCCGGCGATCGTCTTCCACGACCAGCAGGAGCTTCAGGACGCCTTCAAGGACGGCAAGCTCAACCGCGACTTCATCGCCGTCGTCCGCTTCCAGGGACCGAAGGCCAATGGCATGCCGGAACTGCACCGCCTGACACCGCCGCTCGGCGTGCTGCAGGACCGCGGTTTCAAGGTGGCACTGGTGACGGATGGACGCATGTCCGGCGCTTCCGGCAAGGTGCCGGCCGCGATCCACGTCACCCCGGAGGCTTCCGACTGCGGCCCGATCTCGCTCATCCGCGACGGCGACATCATCCGCCTCGATGCCATTTCGGGAACGCTGGAAGTGCTGGTGTCCGCCGCTGAACTGGCAAAACGCGAACCGGCGCGCGCCGATCTTTCCGGCAATGAATGGGGCATGGGCCGCGAACTGTTCGCCCCCTTCCGCCGCAATGCCGGTCCGGCCGATCAGGGCGCCAGCGTGCTCTTCCATTGATATGCGGAAGGCGAAGGCCGGGTGCGGCTTTCGCCTTTCAACCCCACTTTGTGGTATCGCCTGACTACACTTGCGCCCTCGAAAGATCGGGCGCAGAAACCGCTTTATTTCCCGTTCCTTAAACGTCAGACTTGTCATGTGGCTGTGATGATCGCCCTTTAGGGCCTTCTCAGCCAGCCGTGGGACGACGGCGCAGTTTCGGATGATGGGGCCAGGACATGACGATTTTCTCAAGCAAACGCCGCGATGTGCTGAAGCTTATGGCTGGCACAGCCATGCTGCCGCTGATGGCGGTGGCGACGCCTGTTATGGCGCAGGATGTGGCGCTGCGTGCAATCGTCATCTCCGACCTGCATTCGGCCTATGAGCGTATCGGCCAGCTTCTCGCGGCCATCGAAACGCGGATCGCCGCCGACAAGGTGCCCCATATCATTCTGCTGAATGGCGACCTGTTCGAGATCGGCAATGCGGTGGCCGCGCGTTCGGCCGGCGAAATCGAATGGACATTCCTCGCGGCACTCGCCAGGCTCGCCCCCACCGTCATCAATATCGGCAATCATGAGCCCGATATCGACAATGATCTTACCAATTTCGTCAGCCGCGCACAGGCACTCGGCATCACCGTGCTTTCCAACATCATCGACAAGCGCAGCGGAAAGCCCTATGCGCCCGAGAGCGCCGAGGTGAGCCTTGGCGAGCGGAAGGTCATCCTCGCAGGTCTCGCCACCAATGCGATCAACACCTATCCGAAACCCACGCGCGAGATGCTCGACATTCCGCAGCCGGTCGAATGGGCCAAGGCCAACCTTCCCGATATCGTCAAACCGGACGCGATCAACATCGTTCTCAGCCATGCCGGCGTCGTCGCCGACCGCGATATCCTGCCCTTGCTGCCGGACGGCACGCTGCTGGTCGGCGGTCACGATCACCTGAACTTCGTGCACGAGCAGGGTGCCACGCGTTATGTCCATACCGGCTCATGGTGCACCTCCATGACGGTCGCTACGATCGCCGGTCCCGGTAAGGCCCCGACCATCGAGACCGTCGCCATCGACAGTGGCGCTCCCGCCTCCCCGGCCCTCAAGACCCTGATCGAACAAACGCTCGAAAAGCACCTGACCGCGGAAGAACGGGCGGTTGTGGGCAAAGCGGCGAAGGCGATGTCCGTCGATGAGGCCGGTCGCCATGCGGCCCGGCTCATCGCCGCAAAAACCGGTGCGGATGTCGGTTTCATCGGCCACACCTCCTTCGGCGCCGGCCTGCCGGCTGGCGATATTCGCCGTTACGATTTCAACGCGTCGCTGCGTTTCGATGGCAAGCTGATGGTGACGGAAGTGGATGGTGAGGCGCTTGTGCAAATCCTCAAGCGCTGCAATCAGGACGGTGATATTCCGCTTGCTGCGCGCACCGGCGATTATCTCTACGCCATGCCGGAAAATCCGCAAACCAAAGAGCGCTACAAGCTGGTCTGCAACGACTGGTCGGCCACCAACCAGAAATCCTATTTCGGCCGCAGCGATCTTGCCTTTACCGAGGTGCCGGATGTGAAGCTGAAGCAGACGGTTCTGGGCGGGCTTGCTTAAGACCCTCGCCGATCATCTGATTTTTAGAACGAGCGGATATCGAGCTTCCGGTCCTTATGCGCCGGATGCGTGCTGAACACGAAAATACGGTCCAGTTCCTTCTGTGTCAGCATGCGCAGGAAACGGACGTGGATGGTGTTGTTGGCGTTGACGCGCAACATCACGCAGCCGATCTTGGTGATGCGGGCATCGGGAATATCGAGATAGAACTGGTTCGGCAGATTATATTTGGTCAGCAACGCCAGCACCGCTTCGGTCTGGGAGATGCGGATGACATCGCAACGGCGCGCCGCCATGTGCATCACGGCCTTTTCGGTATATTCGATGCGAGCCGCATTCATGGTATCTTCCATGCGGAACCGGCCTTCGCGGTCGTACATGAAGGATTCTTCCTTGCTCAGGTAATTGTTCCTGATGACACCCGCACTGCTCTGCACGCCCGGACTCCCATGCTCTGCCAATGGATCGAGACTAGGCCATAGTCTTTAACAATTCATATCAGAGCTGCCTTAAACAGATCGGAAGCGGGACATTTGCGATGTTTTTCCACAAGGGCAAAAAGCCATAAAAAAACCCGGAGCAAGGTTGCTCCGGGGCGTGTTTTCAGGATCGCGGATATTTATGGACGGTAGGTCTTGCCTGCGGCATCGAAGAGGTGGAGCTTTTCCTGCGGCGCGGCGAACCGCAGGGTTTCGCCCTTACCGACGGAAACAATGCCCGGCACCTTGACGATGATCGGTTCCTGGCCCTTCGGCGCCTCGAGATAAAGCAGCGTCACTTCACCCAGAGCCTCGACAATCGACACCTTGCCTTCGAAAAGATAGTCGTCACCGGTGACAATGCTCAGATCTTCGGGCCGGACACCGAAGCTCGCAGCCTTGCCCTGCTCGGTGGCGGGGGTCGGCACGTAAACGGCAAGCGTCTTGCCGCCGGCGAGCTCGATCGATGTGCGTTCGCCGGTTCCGACGATCTTCGCCGAAATGATATTCATGGCGGGCGAGCCGATGAACTTCGCCACGAAAAGATTGGCCGGCCTTTCGTAAAGCTCGAGCGGCGGGCCGACCTGTTCCACACGACCGGCATTCAAAACGACGATGCGGTCCGCCAGCGTCATCGCCTCCACCTGATCGTGGGTGACGTAGATCATCGTCGTATCGGCCATCTGCTCGTTGAGCTTGGCGATCTCGATACGGGTGGCGACACGCAGGGCAGCATCGAGATTCGACAGCGGTTCATCGAACAGGAAGACCTTGGGATTGCGGCAGATGGCGCGACCGATGGCGACGCGCTGGCGCTGGCCGCCGGAGAGCGCCTTGGGCAGACGCTCCAGATATTGTGTCAGCTGCAGGATTTCGGCGGCGGCACGCACGCGGCGGTCGATTTCCTGCTTGTTTTCTTTGGCGATTTTCATGCCAAAGGCCATGTTGTCATAAACGGTCATATGCGGATAAAGCGCATAGGACTGGAACACCATGGCGATGCCCCGGCGCGAGGGCGGGATTTCATTGACGAGCTGGCCATCAATGAACATCTCGCCGCCGGTGATTTCCTCCAGACCGGCGATCATCCGCAGAAGCGTCGATTTTCCGCAGCCGGAGGGGCCGACGAAAACGATGAATTCGCCCTGCTCGATCGAAAGATCGATGCCGTGCAGGACCTTCACCTGCCCGTATGATTTGCGGATATCCTTGAGAACGAGACTTGTCATGGGTGTTCCTCCCTGTTCTGTCAGGCGTAACGGGCGAAGAATGCGCCCCATGCCGGAAGTTCTACGCTTCTGCCTTCAAGGCCGCCTGCAAAGCCGTGACCTTCGAGAACCTCCCAGTTCCCTTCCGGCAGCGTGGCTTTTGCCGGTGTTGCGGACAAGTTGAAGAGGCAAAGCACGGTTTCGTTGCCCAGCTTGCGGGTATAGCTCAGCACCTCACCCTGCACGGGGTGGAATTCGATACCACCCTTTGCGAAGGCCGGATGCTGCCTGCGGAAAGCGAGGAAGCGGCGGTAATGTTCCAGCACCGAAGCCTCATTGCCCTGCTGGGCGCTGACGGCGCGCTGCTTGTGCTCGGCCGGAATGGGCAGCCATGTCTTGTCAGCTGTCGAAAAACCGGCCTGTGCGTGGCCGGCATCCCACACCATCGGCGTGCGGCAACCATCGCGGCCCTTGAATTCCGGCCAGAACTGGATGCCGTATGGATCCTGCAAATCCTCGAAGGCGATATCGGCTTCGGTGAGGCCGAGTTCTTCGCCTTCATAGATGCAGACGGAGCCGCGCTGCGTCATCAGCAGCGCCGAGAGAACCTTGGCGAAAGCGTCCTTATCCTCGACATGCTCGCCCCAGCGGCTGACGTGGCGCACGACATCATGGTTGGAGAAAGCCCAGCAGGCCCAGCCTTCCGGGGCGGCTCTCGCAAAATCCGCCTGCACATCGGCAACGCGCTGCGGGGTAAGTGCGTCGGGTGCGAGGAATTCGAAGGCGTAACACATCTGCATCTTGTCGTCGCCGGAAGTATATTCACCGACGATTTCGAGGCCGCGCTGACTGTCGCCCACTTCGCCAACGGCGGCGATGTCTGGAAACTCGTCCAGCACGGCGCGGAAGCGCTTCAGGAAGGCGATGTTTTCCGGGCGGTTCTTGTCGTAGAGATGTTCCTGGAAGTTATAGGGATTGACCGCAGGTGCCGTGGAGGCATTGCGGCGCTCCGGCGCGAGCGCCGGGTTATCGCGCAGCTCAAGGTCGTGGAAATAGAAGTTGATGGTGTCGAGGCGGAAACCGTCAACGCCGCGCTTCAGCCAGAAACGGGTGATGTTTAGCAGCTCTTCCTGCACTTCAGGGTTATGCAGGTTGAGGTCCGGCTGCGAGGTCAGGAAGTTGTGCATGTAATATTGCATGCGGGTCGGGTCCCACTGCCAGCCCGGACCGCCGAAGATCGACAGCCAGTTATTGGGCGGCGTGCCATCCGGCTTGCCATCCGACCAGACATACCAGTCCGATTTCGCATTATTGCGGCTGGCGCGGCTTTCCACGAACCATGGGTGCTGGTCAGACGTGTGCGACATGACGAGATCGATCATGACGCGGATGCCGAGCCGGTGGGCTTCGGTAATCAGCCCGTCGAAATCGGCAAGCGTGCCGAACATCGGATCGACATCGACATAATTCGAGACGTCGTAACCGAAATCCTTCATCGGCGAGGTGAAGAAGGGCGAAATCCAGATCGCATCTGCACCGAGGCCGGCAATATGCGCCAGCCGGTCGGTGATGCCCTTGAGGTCGCCGATGCCGTCGCCATTGGAGTCCTGATAGGAGCGCGGATAGATCTGATAGATAACAGCGCCGCGCCACCAGTCCTTGTTGGGCGTCAAAGCGGAAGTCACCGAAGCGGTCATGGAAGTGTCCTGTCTGGTATGGGCGTTCATGGAATGATCAGCCTCCCTTGACGGAGCCTGCAAGCAGGCCACGCACGAGATAACGTTGAAGAGCAAAGAAGACGCAAAGCGGCACGATGATGGTGACAAAGGCCGAGGCGGTGAGGATTTCCCAGTTGCCGCCGCGCGAGCCGAGCAACGCGTTGAGCGCACCGGTCAGCACCAGCTCGTCCTTCTGCGTGCCGAGGAAGACCATGGCGACAAGCAGGTCGTTCCAGGTCCACAGAAACTGGAAGATGGCGAAGGAGGCGAGCGCCGGGAAGGAGAGCGGCAGGATGATCTTGACGAAGATTTCAAAATCGCTGGCACCATCCACGCGGGCGCTTTCGATGATCTCCTTCGGCAGGCCGGAAATATAGTTGCGCAGCAGATAGATGGCGAGCGGCAGGCCGAAGGCGGTGTGCGCCAGCCAGATGCCGGCATAGGTCTTGGACGGCACACCGAAGATGGTGCCGATTTCATTATAGAGCCGCAGCAGCGGGATCAGCGACATCTGCAACGGCACGACGATGAGGCCCACCACCATGGCAATCAGCAGATTGCGGCCGGAAAAGCTCATCCATGACAGCGCATAGGCGGCGAAGGCCGCAATGAGGATGGGGATGACGGTTGCCGGGACGGCCACGGTGAGTGAGTTGACGAAGGACTGGCCGATGCCTTCCGAGGTCAGAACCGTGCGGTAATTATCGAGCGTGAAGACGGGCGGCGTCGCGACGGAAATATAGACGCGCTTGCCGCGCGCGCCCTCGAAGCTTGAAGCCTTGCTGTATTCGTAGGTGCCGTCCGTATTGACGAGCAGGGTTTCGCCATCGCCGATATCGGCCGGTTCGCCGGCGTTGAAGGCTCTCGGCTCCTGAACGCGCACGCCGAAGGCGGAGACTTTTCCGCCCGCGCCGCTTTCGAATACATTGCCTGATATCACATAGCGGCTGCCGTCCTGCTTCTGCACGGAAGCATCGGCGAGGCGAACCGCCGAGGTTTGTTCGGAACTGGAGAAGGCCGTCCACCAGCCGGACACGGTAATCTGGTCCTTGTCGCGCAGCGAGCTGACGAGAATGCCGAGCGTTGGCAGGAGCCAGAGAAGCACGACGACGAGGACGCTGGCATGGACGATGAGGCGCGGCAGGCCGACGCGGCGCAGGCGTTTGACGATATTCATCTCAGCGGCCCTCCATCTCGCGGTTCGCCTGGCGGATATTCCAGACCATGATCGGGGTGACCGCCGCCATGATGATGAGTGCGATAACAGCACTTCGGCCGCTGTCGCCGCCACCGCGGAACATCCAGTCGAACATGAGGTTGGCTAGAACCATGGTGTTCCACTGGCCGTTGGTCATGGTCAGCACGATATCGAAGACCTTGAGCACGAGAATGGTGATCGTCGTCCAGACGACGGCGATGGTGCCCCAGATTTGCGGGACCATGATCTTCCAGAAGATCTGCCAGCCATTGGCGCCGTCGATGACGGCAGCCTCGATGGTTTCTTCCGGAATGCCGCGCAGCGCTGCGGACAGGATGACCATGGCGAAACCGGTCTGGATCCAGATGAGGATGACCATCAGGAAGAAATTGTTCCAGAAGGGCATGGAAATCCAAACCTCCGGGCTGCCGCCGAAAAACTCGACGATGGCGTTCAAGAGGCCGATCTGCACCTGACCTTCGGCACGGTATTCATAGATGAACTTCCAGATGACCGATGCGCCAACGAAGGAAATCGCCATCGGCATGAAGACGATGGATTTGGCGATGTTGCCCCACCAGATGCGGTCGGTCATGACGGCAATGACGAGGCCGAAGAAGGTGCAGGCGGCCGGCACGACGGCAAGCCAGAGAATATTGTTGAAGATCGACTGGCGGAAACCGGCATCGAAAAACGCCCAGCGATAATTGGCGAGGCCGACGAATTCGCTGCCTGTGCGATCATAAAAGGACAGGACCAGCGTGGCGATGACGGGATAGACCAGATAGACGAGCAGAAGGATCAGCGCCGGGCCGATGAACAGCCAGGGCCGGACGGCGGCGCGGCGGTTTAGATTGCGGGAAGCGTGAATGACATCTCCCGAGCGGACGGGAAAAATCACCTGCAGCGCCTTGTCGGATAGCCAGTAATAGGCCGCGCAGGCAAAAACGCCCGCTACCATGACGCCGATGGCAGACACGAGTTGTTGAGCCATGTTCCCTCCCTGATCCTCTCCGCGCCGCGCTGATTTATACGGTCGTCGGGGCAGTTCCATTTGGTAAAGGCCCGGCAGCGTGCCGCCGGGCCTGATCCGATTGTTACTTCAGGCCGTCCCAGGCCTTCTGGATATCGGCGGCGACCTGATCGGCGGACTTGCCACCGACGAAATCGATCATGCCGGTCCAGAATGCGCCGGCGCCGATCTTGCCGGGCATCAGGTCGGAACCATCGAAACCGAAGCTTGTCGCGGTCGTGAGGATTTCACCCTGGCGCTTCATCTGCTCATTGGCATAGGTGTCGACATTCACACCCTTATAGGGCGTCAGGAAGCTGGACTGCGCCATCCACACTTCATGGGCGATCGGGGTTTTCAGGAATTCGACGAATGCCTTGGCGGCAGGCGCTTCCTTGGTAACGGTGACGAGCGTGCCGGCGCCGAGAACCGGTTTCCCGAGGTCAGGCTTGGACGCGTAAGTCGGCATGTAGAAGAAATCCGCATCCGTTCCGACCTTGGTGCCTTCAGGGAAGAAGGACGGAATGAACGACGCCTGATGGTGCAGGTAGCATTTCGGCGGAATGTCGAAGAGACCCTTGGGGCTATCGCGGAAGTCGGTGGAGGCCACGGCCGCGACGCCACCGCTCACGTATTTTTCGTTCTTGGCGAATTTGCCGAATTCGTTGATCGCCTCGACCACGGCCGGATCGGTGAACTTCACCTCGTTGGTCGTCCACTTCTGGTAAACGTCGAGCGGCTGCGTGCGCAGCATCAGGTCTTCCACCCAGTCGGTTGCCGGCCAGCCGGTCGCACCGCCAGAGCCGAGGCCGATGCACCAGGGCGTGCCGCCATCGGCAACGATCTGGTCGGTCAGCTTGAACAGGTCTTCCATGCTCTCGGGCACTTTATAGCCCGCTTCCTCGAAGTTCTCAGGCACATACCAGACGAGCGACTTCACATCGGCCTTGAAGGGGAACGCAAAGTAAGCCTTGTTGCCATCCTTGCCCTTGTAGCTGCCGAGATCGACCCAGGACTGGCCTGCGCCGTAATTTTCCTTGACCCAATTGGCGGTCTCATCGCCGAGCGGCACCAGAAAACCCTTGGCCGCGAGATCGGCCAGTAGGCCGGGCTGCGGCAGGATGGCGATATTGGGCGGCGAACCCGCCTGCGTATCGATGACGATCTGCTGCTCGTAATTTTCCGACGAGGAATAACGGACATTCACGCCGGTCGCGTCAGCGAAATAGGCCAGCACCGACTGGAACAGGGCCTCGTCCTCACCGCGCCAGGGGCCGAAAATCGTCAGCGTCTGACCTTTCAGGTCGGCATGGGCCGCCTTGAAGTCCTCGTAGCTTTTCCAGTTAAACTTGGCGTCCTCGCCGGGCGCGAATTTCAGATCGGCGGCAAAGGCCGCACCCGACAGCAGCACGATCGAAGCCGCCGTCGCCAAAAGAGTCTTCCGCATGTGATTTACCTCCCATCACATAAAAGGCTCAAAGCGTCCTCTCCAATCAAAGCGCTTTGGCTGCCTATTCATCTCATTGTCATCCAGACGGAGTCAAGAGGCTCTTTCTTCGGAAACGTTGCAGCACCTTGCGAATAATCATATTTATTTGAGAAGGCGGCTATCATTTTTGATTGAGAAAACATGATGGGGCTGGTAAAAATCTAAAGCGCTTTGGGAATGCGAGGAGAGGCTTTTGCCGCTTCCCGGGTGCACGCATGGAGGAAATTAAAGACATGAACCTGAAACAGTTGTCGCAACTGCTGGGCATTTCGCAGACCACCATCAGCAGGGCGCTCAACGGCTATCCCGAGGTGAGCGCGGAGACGCGCCGCCGCGTCATGGAGGCCGCCGAGAAGACGGGATATCGCCCTAACGCGGCGGCGCAGCGGCTGGCAACCGGCAAGGTCGGCTCCATCGGGCTCGTCATGCCGATTGGCGAACACCACCGTTCCGATGTGCATTTCGGCGAATTCTTAAGCGGTCTCGGCGAGGAAGCGTCGCGCAGCGGCTTTCATCTCGTCATCATGCCGACGGAGCCGGAAAAGGAGCGTGAAGCCCTGCGCGGGCTTGCCGCAAGCGGCAGCGTTGATGGCATCTATCTCGCCTATATGAAAAAGAACGATGCGCGCATTGCCATGATGCAGTCGCTCTCCCTGCCCTTCCTCGTGCATGGCAGGTCCGTCGGCGTGGAGGAGAATTATCCCTATCTCGATGTGGACAATGAGGGCGCGTTTCGCGATGCGACCCAGCTTCTCCTCCAGCTCGGCCATAAGCGCATCGGGCTTTTGAACGGCCCGGAGGGCTACGATTTCACCTACCGGCGCTGTCTCGGGGTGGAGAAGGCGCTCGAGGCAAGCGGCCTCGCCCTGCACCCGGCCAATAAGCGGCACAGCAGCATGACGGACGAGGAGGGTTATCTCGGCATGGAGGCGCTGCTGTCTCAACCGGAAAAGCCGACCGCCATTCTCTGCGCCAGTACCGCGCTTGCGCTCGGCGCTATCCGCTCGATGAACCAGCGGGGGTTAAAACCCGGCAAGGACATTTCGCTGATCGCCCATGACGACGTGCTGCCGCTGCTGAAACCGGATAATTTTTCCGTGCCGCTGACGACCACACGCTCGTCGCTCAGGGCTGCGGGCGTTCGGGTCGGGCAGCGCCTGATCAACCGGATCAAGTTCGAGCAGATGGAGCCCCATCAGGAGCTCTGGAAAGCGGAGCTTGTGGTGCGCGCTTCGACAGGGCCGGCTCCCAAAGGCTGAGCCGGCCTGTCTCAATTCACTCAGAACTTCGGCGCGGCCTTGCCGAGTGCGCGATAGGCGGCGATGACGGTATTTGCCATCAGCATGGCAATCGTCATCGGGCCGACGCCGCCCGGAACCGGCGTGATGGCGGCGGCAACGGCGCTTGCCTCGTCAAAGGCGACATCGCCAACCAGCTTCGACTTGCCTTCGCCCTTTTCGGGAGCAGGAATACGGTTGATGCCGACATCGATGACAGTTGCGCCCGGCTTCACCCAGTCGCCCTTCACCATTGCCGCGCGACCGACGGCCGCGACGAGAATATCGGCCGTCTTGCAGACGGTGGCGAGATCTTTGGTGCGCGAATGCGCCATGGTCACCGTGGCATTGGCATTGAGGAGAAGCTGGCCCATGGGCTTGCCGAACAGGTTCGAGCGACCGATGACCACGGCATTCAGGCCGGAAAGATCGTCGCCATGAATGCCGCGCACCAGAAGCATGGCACCGGCGGGCGTGCAGGAAATAAGGCCGGTGGCGAGATCGCCCGTCGCCAGCTTGCCGGCGTTGAGCACGCTCAGACCGTCGACATCCTTCTCGGGCAGGATCGACTGGATGATCTCATCGGAATTGAAATGCTTCGGCAGCGGAAGCTGCACCAGAACGCCGTGAATGGAGGCATCGGCATTCAGTTCGCCGACCAGCTTCAGAAGCTCGCCTTGCGTCGTCTCTTCCGGCAGCGTGTGCTGGATGGAGTTGAAGCCGCATTGCTTGGCCATCTTGCTCTTGGAATTCACGTAAGCATGGCTGGCCGGATCATTACCGACGATGACAACCGCGAGACCGGGCTTGACGCCCCGTTCCGCCTCGAGCGCTTCTGCCGATATGCGGACCGCCTCCGTTACCGAAGCCGCCTTCGCCTTCCCGTCAATCACAACTGCCATGCGTCTTGCTCCTGCTGGATTACGTTGGCCCCGTATGGTGCCCCCTTTGCAGGAATGCAAGCAAAAATGCAGCCTCGTCAGGCAGTTTTGCGGTAGCCGTCACGGTGATCGGCGTAATCGGCAAGACGCTCCCTCAGATGCGCCAGCTCGCGTCTCAATTCCGCCAACTCCTCGGCTTCGGCCTGCTCATGATCGAAGTGTCCGGCAAGGGCTTCACCGAGCAATGGCGGAAGCTCTGGCGACATCTGGTCGACGGTTCTGGCGGTGCGGTTACCCATCAGCACCTGCCGCACACGCTCGTCCAGCGGCATGTCGTCAGCATCATTCGCGGCCTCGGCATAATAGTCGGCGAAGGCGTCTTCAGGCTGGACATCATCCGCGGCAAGCTCTTCGAGATCATCAAAAACCGCCGGCTCGATTTGCTCGAATTCGGAAAACTGAAGGGATTGCTCCGGCTCATCCATGGAGGGCGGAAGTTGCACTCCATTTTCGACGGCCAGCTGGCCCTCCTGTTCCTCATCGTGACGGCGGTAGCTCAGGAGATAAAGGCTGCCCAGCAGACCGATCAGGCCGCCGCCGCCCGCCATCATCGCCGCCTGCGTCAGATCACGGGACAATTCTCCGGGGACCGCCTTCTTCGTCAGGCGCGTCTCGACGGTCGGAGTGGTGGATGCGGACAGATCGCGACGCTCGCTTGCTTCCAGATAGGTATTTCGCGCCGTCTCCAGCTCTGCCTGCAGCCGGGAAAGTTCACCGGGGGGAACGCCAAGGCCGTTCAGCCGATCAAGGTGCTGTTTGCGCTCACCACTGGCGGTCGCGATCTCCTGGGTGATGCGTTTTTCATCCGCCCGCAGGCCATCGACCAATTGGCGCAAGGCAGGGGCGGCAAGCGCCTGTACGGCATCGACAGCATTCTGCGCGGCAATGCGGCGGGGGTGCTTAGGCCCGTAATCGACCGATACGCTGGCAAGCGCCATGCTGGCCGTCGCATGTTTCTGCCGGATATCCTCAAGCGCCGAGAAAGCCGCGCCTGCCGGCACGGGCTTTGACAGCACATCATTCGGCTTGAGTGCAGCAGCGACCGCCAGATCGGCCTGAAGAGACTGTTGCTGCTGCGCCATTCTGGCAAGGCTGTCGTTCACGTCACGCAATTGCTGCTCTAGCTGCTGCACTTCCGACAGGACGGCATCGCCATGGCGCATCTGGAAGCCGTTCAGTGCCGCTTCCGCCTCATCGAGCCTTGTCCGCGCCCGTTCCGTCTGGCGCATGGCGGGTGTCATGGTGCCGGCCCTGCCATCCGCCATGACCCGCATCGAAAGATAATCCGTCAGCCGCATGGCGGCCTCCGGTGTGGCTGCCCTGGAGGTTACGACCAGTGTATTTTCATCCGGCGTCAGTTCCAGCCGTATTGCCTCGCCCACCGCACCATTCAGCGCCTCGCGCGGGGAAAGCGGGCGTGCGTCCGTCCCTGTCAGCAGATCGACAAGCAGGCCAAGCTCACCCTGATTGCGAACCCCGACCATATCGGCGGCTTTCAGCTTGAGGTCAGCGGTTACCCGGTCGAGCCCCGAAGAGGATAATAGCGTGCGCCGGGCCATCGCCAGAAAGCGGGCAGCATCCGGAGCGTCATAGGAAGATTGCGTGACTTCGATCCGGGCCTGCGAGACATAACCGCGAAAACCGGAATCGATCAACAAAAGCGGAAGCGCAGCACCGGTGACGGTCGCAGCCGCGACGCAGCCGGCGGTCAGAAGCCGCAGACACTGTCTGCGCCATTGCGACGTGGGCACGGCGACATCGTCCTCTTCCGGGCGAACCGCCATCATATCCGGACTGTGATCAACCATCTGAAGCCGTCTACCACCCTCGATGCCGCCCGCAACGGGCGACTGTCAAAACCTTACGAGAGGTTAAAGGATCGTGGCAAACAAATGGTTAACGCGGGCTCCGCGAACCCGCCTCGGTTTTGCCAAGCGCAATGTGCCAGGGTTCGGCGCAGAGGCTGTAGAGCCAGCTCATATGCAGCTTGCGGAAGATTTCCGGCATGCCCGCCACTTCGGACGAAAGTACCTTGAACAGCGGGCCGACCGCGATTGCGACGCGCGCATCGTCACGGCTGACGGTGCGGTGCAGCCATTTCTCCTGATTTTCACCGAGCATACCGGCAAGCAGAACATCGACCTTCACCCCTGAGGTGTCGCGGCCGAGCATCACGAAGTCATGCCAGGGCGCGTGAGCGCGCAGCTTCGCCAGCACTTCACCGAGCTGTGCCGCATCGTCGCCTGCAACGCCGATCCGTTTCGGGACCGCCATATAGGTCAGAAGCGCCATGACGAAAGCGACGCCATCGATGGCGGCGGACAGAGGCCTGCCATTTTCGCCCCGGGTGGCGGCGATCATGGCCTTGCCCTGCGGCAGAAGCAGGCAGCTTTCCAGAATCTCGCGATAGGCGATATCCCTGAGGGACTGCCTGGCTTTGTCGATGGTGAGAAACGAGAGCATCGTGTGCCCTTCGCAAGCCGAAGCCCGGCTGCTGACGAGCTCCAGCGCACCGTTCCAGTCGAGATCACAGACACGCAGTCCATGAATGTTCCGTTGCGATCCCGGCCGCGCAAAACCTGCCGCGAAATTCATTACCAACCCCCGAATGCCAAACCTGCCGCCGGTCCGGCGCATGGTTGCGGGACGGCGGCTCATGGGTCTGTTTATACAGGTGCAGGTTGAAGTTACCCTGAAAGCAATCGCTCGAATGCCCGGGGTCATCCAAAGGAAGGATTAACCAGAACGGTGGACCGCTTTGCGCCGGCCCGGCGCGTGAGCCGCGCCTTCCGGTATCAGTGGCTTGGCGCGGCGGCCGCTTCTTTTCCGGCCTCGGCCTTCTCGCCCTCGACGATCTTGACCGAACGGGGTGTGCCATTGCCATTCTGCTCGCGAATATCGGCCTTGGACAGATAATCGAGCTGTTCGATCAGCACGTCCTCGACCACTTCGTCATCGAGCCTCTTGTTCAGCCCCTCGCGGATGCGCTGCTTGAAGGCCTCGGGATCGAAGGTGGAAATATTGGCGATGTTGACCATGGACGAACCCGCCAGAAGCGTGAACAATTCGTCGGTCATCAGCTGCGTTGCCGGCAGCTCGATCTTCGCCATCTTGTCCTTGTCGACACGCAGCGAAATCCGGCTGAGGAAATAGCCGTTCACGCCGCCGTCATTGATGACGGGGATGGTGATGCTCTCGCCCTTGACCAGTTGCAGATTGGCCTTTTTCGCGCCCGCCTCATCCCCCGGCGCGGGTGCCGTCGCCATCTGGACGGAGAAATACACCGCGCCGAGCGTGACGGCGCAAACCCAGACGCCGGTGAGAAGAAGCTTCAACATCAGGAGGCTGCGCCGTACATGAACTGTTCCTGCGAGTAGGTGCCGTCCGTATCGGCTTCCTGGATCGCGTTCTTCAGCAGGTCCGCGACAGCACGAACCGCGTTCAGATGCGCCTCGACGCGGCTGGCATTGGTCGCAAGCTTGGACTTGATGCCCTTCACCTGCTCCAGATAACCGCTTGCGATTTCCTCGCGCGGCGTATCGCGAAACAGCATGGTCAGCTCATAGAGGCAACGGCTTTTATGGGCATTGGAAACCTTGAAGTCGAATTGCGGGTCCTTACCGATATTGTCGTTCTCATTGTCGATGATCATCTCAAGGCGGCCGAGAACGGATTGGATACGGTGGTCGTTCGACATAAGGTCCATGCTTGTCTCCTCGTTAAGGTTTTTCATTTTCAAGCCTCGTCCGTTTTCTCATTGGAAACGCCGAGGACCTGCCGCTCGAACTCCGCCACCATCCGAATTGCAGCATTATGGTCTTTTTCATTCATGGAAACGTCGGTAATGCCCTTGCTTTCGGCTTTCCGCAACGCATCCTTGTAAGCCTGTTCCGCAATACCGACGCCGCCATTTCTGGAGATCGTATCGGCAAACTGTTCGGCCATCATGCTTTTCCAGATTTCGCCGGCATTACCCTTGCCGTAGACTTCCTCGCTGTCTTTCGGCAGCATGTTGGCAACGAAGGTCTGGAGTACCGAGGCTTCATATTTGCGGTATGTTTCGGGAATCTCCGTGCGCGCTGAACGAATATTGGTATCGCCAAGGCCCGCCTTCGAGGAGGCGCCATCCAGCATATCGACGGCGGCGCCAAAACCCTTGCCGGCATCGGCAAGGCTGGTGGCCGCAAAGGCCGCCTTGTTCGCCTTCAGTTTTTCCTGGGCGACCTGTACTTCCTGAGGGTCCGCGGCGCGCACCACATCCATCACCAGATCACTTATAACCGATATCGCCACGTCCCGATCTCCCGAGGTGAAGAACGCATGACAGGGAAAGCCGACGCGTTCGTTCAATCAAGAAACATCGCCGGAGGCCTCTTCAAAAACGCCCGCGATGCAACAATGGGGCAGATTATGGATCGCCAACCTTGCTGGAGGCTGGTGTCCGGGATGCGTTTGTCATTTCAAGCAGATCATAGATTGCATTATCATCGGCTTCACGATCCTCGAGATCGCGGGCGAGATGCATCCTGTCCTCCAGCCGGTCCGCCTTGGTCTTTTCCTTCAGCACCTTGTTTTCCTGCAATTGCTGCACGCCGGCGAGCTGGCGGTCCTTGACCACCAGACGGCCGTAACGATCCGAATAATGCCGGGAAAACGTCTGGTGCACCGGCTCCATGGAACTCATCGCTTCCAGCACATTGTCCATGGATTGCGCCACCTCGGTCCGGACACGCGCGGTGTCGGCAAGCTCCACCTCGGCCATCTTCTCCATGTGACGCTGTACCGTTACGAGACGTTTGAGCTTGGCAGAGCGCTTGTCCGACGCCATGGCGTTTTCTCCCGATCAGAAGCCGATGAAGACCGGGCCGAAACCATCCACGAACTGGCGGATGAGGGCGGCGACCGACAGATAGAGCATGAAGATACCGCCCGCGAGAACGAAGGGCGTCGAGATGAAATAGACCGGGATCTGCGGCGCAAGCTTGTTGATGAGACCGACTGCGACGTTGAACATCAGGCCATAGATCACAAAGGGGCTTGCAAGCCGCAGCATGATCGAGAAGGTTGCCCTCAGCGTATCGGTGAGCGTGATCAGCATCTTCTGGCCGCTGATGAGGGCGCCGACCGGCGTGGCGGTATAGGAATCCACCAGCGCCTTCAGGACAATATGGTGGAAATCCAGCATGAACAGCACCAGCAGGCCGCCGAAGGTGATGAAGTTGGATATCTGGTTTTCCTGCACGTCTTCGATGACATCCGCACCGCCAGGAGCGCTGAGGCCGATGGAAGCGCCGATGAGCGCGCCCGTGAACTGGAAACCGAGCGTATAAAACCGTGCGATCAGGCCATACATCGCCCCGATAACGATCTCGGTGAAGATGAGGCCGACGACCGTGCCCTGACTTGCACCAGAGACCTTCGGATAGATCGTATCCCAAAGCACGGGCAGGAGCGCCATGGATACCGCGACGCACAGCAGCATGCGGATCTGCGGTGAGATGCGCGAACTGGAAAAGCCCGGCATCGTCATGAAACAGGCGCCGATACGACAAATGGCAAGGAACAACGCGATAATGGTCCCTTGCGGGTCGGTTATCATGAAATGGCGCCCAGGATCTTGATCTCCAGCCCCTTGGCCAGTTCCACGTGCGAAAGAACCGGCAGGGTGGCAAAGAGTCGCTCGATAATCATGCGCACATAGGACCGCGTTTCCGGCGAGGTTACAAGGACAAAGGGCAGGCCGCGATCCATGAATTCACGGATAACTTTGGACGCCTGCTCGGAAAACTCCTCAAGGTGACGCGGATCGATGTCGAATTCGACGATCTCGCCCTTTTGGTCACGCTTGAGCGCCTGATGGAAAACCATGTCCCATTTGTTGCCGAGGCGCAGGACGCGCAGCACGCCATTGTCCGCCAGATCGCCGCAAAGCTGCTGCGACATGCGCACCCGCACGTGTTCGACGATCTGTTCCGTCTTGCGCACATGCGGCGCGAGTTCGGCAACCGCTTCGAGAATGAGATGCAGGTTGCGGATCGACACACGTTCGGCAAGCAGCAGTTTCAGAACCGCCTGCAGGCCGGAATAGGACATATGCGACGAGCAGATTTCATCAGCCAGCTTCTTGTATTCCGGATCAAGCCTGTCGATGAGGATCTTCACGTCCTTGTAGGACAGAAGTTGTGGCAGGTTGTTGCGGATGACTTCGCTCAGATGCGTCAGCACGACGGAGACGTTGTCGATCGGGTGGAAACCTTCGCGCTTCAGGTCTTCGGTAAAGGTCTCGAGGATCGAGACGGCGGGCATGCCGAAAGCGGGCTCGCGGATCTCATCGCCGGGAATGCTCGGTTTGCGCCCTGCCCCGGTCACGACAAGAACATCGCCGACACGCAGGTTGCTTGACGCGATGGTCGTGCCGTGGACACGGATCTGGTAGGCCTTTTCCGGTATCATGATATCGTCTGAGACCTTGATCTCCGGCACGACGAAACCGTACTGGGTGGCGAATTTCTTGCGCATCTTGCCGACACGGAAGGCCAGCTCCTGATGCGCCCCGAGAAGGCGGGTCGAAACCTGCTTGCCAAGCGCGAGTTCGATCTCGGCCGTCTTCAGCACCTGTTTGACCGAATCCTTTTCCGCCTCCGTGGTCTGAAGAACCTTGTTCTCCTCCTCCTGGCGGCGAAGCGCGCTTTCGGCTTCCGCCTGGCGCGGAATATACCAGCTGCCGAAGGCCATGATGCCGCCCAGGAAGATGAAGGGCAGGAACGGAAGGCCCGGAATGACGGCGAGCAGCCCCATCAGCATGGCCGAAACCATGAGCGCACGCGGGTAACCGCTCAGCTGATTGACGACGGCCTGATCCGTCGAACCGGCGGTGCCGCCGCGCGAGACCAGAAGGCCGGCGGCCAGCGATACGATCAGGGCCGGGATCTGCGAAACGATACCGTCACCGACGGAAAGCTTGACGAAAACGTCGGCTGCTTCGCCGATCGGCATGCCGTGGCGGAAATAACCGATGATGATGCCGCCGAAAATATTGATCGCGGTGATGATGAGGCCGGCAATGGCGTCGCCGCGGACGAATTTCGAGGCACCGTCCATCGAACCGAAGAAGGAGCTTTCCTCTTCCAGCTCACGGCGGCGGCGCTGCGCTTCCTTCTCGTCGATGATGCCGGCGGACAGATCCGCGTCAATCGACATCTGTTTGCCGGGAATGGCATCCAGGGTGAAGCGCGCACCGACTTCCGCGATACGTGTCGCACCCTTGGTAATGACGATGAAGTTGACGGTGATCAGGATCAGAAAGACGATCAGACCGATGACGAAATCGCCGGACATGACGAGGCTGGAGAAACCGGCGATCACGCCGCCCGCCGCGGTCGGCCCCTCATTGCCGTGCGACAGGATGACACGCGTCGTCGCAATGTTCAGCGACAGGCGGATCATGGTCGCGATCAGCAGCACGGTCGGGAAAGACGAGAAATCCAGCGGGCGCTGGATCCAAAGGGCCACCATGAGGATGAGGACCGAAAGCGCGATCGAGAACGCCAGCCCGATATCCACCAGCATGACCGGAATGGGCAGGAAGAGAACGCAGAGGATCGCCACGATGCCCAGTGCGAAACCGATGTCACGCGTGCTCGGACTTACCTTGGGCAAGGAGATGACTGGTGGTTGCGCCATAAAAATCGTCCTGTCTCTTCATGAGAAGGGCGACGGAAAAGCCGCCGCACGGTTTCAAACCATGACTAGAGGCTGAAGCTTGCGCGAGAATGGCCCCCGCTCTTAAGCATTTCCAGCAATAATACGAAGCGGTTTTGCATCCGGAAATGAGCTGGATCGTTTCGCTTCCCTTCAAATCGATAAGCGACCCGGTTCTTTGATTTCACGCTTGTCTTTTCCCAAAACCGCTCACACCTTTTAGGAGACACGCGCTGGAGTTTGTCTTTTCGGGAAAACCGGATTCCACTTTTCTCTGACAAACTCTAGATCGTTTTGACTTTTCTTCGAATCGCCAAAACGATCTAACTCTTTGATTCCACCTGTTTTCCAGACGTAAAAGCGTTTCCGCTTTTACTGGAAACGCTCTAGCTACCGATCACGCCATTGCCGTGTCTGGTGATGACGACAAGCGAGGGGCGCGCAGGCATGCCGTCGATAAAGTCTGGCCAATTGGTGCCAGCATTGGCGACTGAGGTTGCGTCTTCGTTTTCGTCCAGCCGCAAAGCACCAGGGTGCTGGATAGAAAGGAACAACGAGGTTCCATCCGGCGTGAAAGCTGGCGAGCAGCATTCCGAGCCGACCGGCGGAATGTAAAACAGGCGCGACAATGCCCGGCCTGGACCTTCAGTGTCCATAACATAGAGCGCATCCACGTGGTTTTGCGGCGGCGGCCCGTCAGTAGTGACCCAGAGTCGTCCCGCGGGGTCGACACCGATATTATCCGGATCCGTGAACCAGCCATTCTCGGTAACGTCCGGATGATAACGGGCCTCATCCGTGGGAACCGCAGGGTCGCCGCCCAGCACGAACACGTCCCAGCGGTAATTGTCGGCGGCGTGATCCGGCTTCTCAGGCGCCCCGGGCGGCACCAGTTCAAGTAGATGCCCATAGGGATTCGGCCCGCGCGGATTGGCGACGTTCACGGTCTCACCCGGCTCACCGCCCCCGGCTGGAAGGCGATCCAAATTCTCCGTCATCGCCACATAGAGTTTTCCAGTGCGGCTGTGCGGAACAAAGCCCTCCGGCGCGTCCATCGGTGTAGCACCCACCAGATCGGCAGCGCCGCGTGTATTGAGAACAACGTCGGCCTGCGTGGCAAAGCCGGCTTCTTTCGTGAGCGGTCCCTGTCCGGCGACAAGCGGTATCCAGATAAGCGTACCGTCGCTCTCAAATTTCGCCACCGACAATGTGCCGTTGTCGAGGAGATCCTTATTGGCCTTCCGGTCATCGGGATTATATGCGTCGCGTGTGACGAAACGGTAAAGATACTCGAAATCGTCGTCGTCACCCATGTAGATGGCAACGCGATTGTCCGGGGTCAGGGCGACCTGCGCGCCTTCATGCGTCATCCGGCCAAGCGCCGTGCGTTTGACCGGTTTCGAGGTCGGATCGAAAGGATCGATTTCAACAACCCAGTCGAATTTCAACCATTCGTTAGGCTCTTCTTCGAACTTGAAGCGCTGGTCGATTTTCGAGGCCCGATAAATATCGTTTTCGTCCTCGTCCCAGCCCTGCCGCTCGACCAACTCCTGATTGGCCAGCATCTTATAGTCCCCGGCGAAGACGTCCATCGCCCCCTCTTCGCCGGAAAGCATCGTCCCCCAGGGCGTGATGCCGCCGTTGCAGTTCGAGATCGTACCGAAGACAACACGACCGGTCGGGTCCGACTTTGTTGCGAGACGCGGATCGCCGGCAGCCGGCCCGGAGACCGCCATCTCGGTGCCCATGTGAATGCGCCGATTATATTGGCCACCCCTCACAGGCTCCCACGTCGCGCCGTTGCGTTTGATTTCGACGATGCTGACGCCAACCGCGGCCATGATCGCCCGGATTTGGGCGTCGGTAAGCTTTTCACGATAGTCTTCTTCGGACAGTCCCGGGAACATGAGATAGGGATCGACATATTCATGGCTGACCACCAGCAGGCCGTGATCGGAACTCTGCGAGCCATAGGGCAGCGGAATAAATGCGGTAAAATCGTTATTGAAACCGAACTGGCGTTCGGCCGCAGGACCGTCCAGCGTGCCGATATCGAATGCCGGGCTGTCGTCAAACAGCGCGTCGCCCCAGCGCAGCAGCACCTGCCGGTCATAACCCTCCGGCCAATGGTCCTTGCCATCGCGCACACGCTTCAACTCGGTAAATGCCAGGCTCGACGCGCCGGCAGGCGCCGCAGTTTCCGCCGCGACCGACACAACGGAGCCTCCCATGGCTGCAAGCGCAGTCGAAGTGAAAAAGCCCTTGAGCACAGTTCTCCGACTGACGCCTTCAGCGAGTATTGAGCCGTAGCTCTGAGCGAAAGAGCGGCGCGGGTTTGGGCGTTGTCTGGACTTCAGACGATCAGTCATCTTGGGCACTCCTAATTGGAGTAGATTAACTGGCACGACCGCATGAAAGCCCAGTGACAACAACAAAACAAATACTGGGGCGCACCTCCCAAAAGTGGGAGTTTTTTTAAAAAGAAAGGCATGCGCAAAATAAAGAGCTAGATCATTTTGGCGATTCGAAGAAAAGTCAAAACGATCTAGAATCCCGACTGGACTCGCGAAAAGACGAGATTGGAAAAAAGGGCTATCTGCGCACCCACGAAGGGGGCGGCAACGCCGAGAACGATCATGATCGTCACGATCTTGGGAACGAAGGTCAGCGTCATTTCCTGAACCTGGGTCAGGGCCTGGATAAAGGCAATGGCGACACCGACGATCATGGCGGCCAGAACGGCCGGACCGGCCGCGACGAGAACCGTCCAGACTGCCGCTTGCATGATATCAAGCGCATCGGCCTCGTTCATCGTCGCGTCCTCTGTTCCTGAAAGGCGACCTCATGCCGCCTTTTCAATATCACGAATCGGCAGGTTTATCCGAATCGGTACCGGTATCAGGTGTACTCGCGATCGGGCCATTCGAGAAGGTGACACCGGCCTGCAGCAGCACTTTGTCACCAGC
The DNA here is from genome assembly GCF_017313365.1 of Agrobacterium sp. OT33. NCBI lineage: Bacteria > Pseudomonadati > Pseudomonadota > Alphaproteobacteria > Hyphomicrobiales > Rhizobiaceae > Agrobacterium > Agrobacterium sp. OT33. The sequence goes on from NZ_JAFLMZ010000001.1 coordinate 334,886, forward strand.
TTCGGTAATCGCGACGACACCGTCCGAATAGACTTCGACTTCTTTTACCACGCCCGTGACCGTGTCGTCGGCGCTCTTGACCGTCTTGCCGACCAGATCGGAGGCGCGCGTCAGGGCTTCCGCTTGCAGCATGCTCTTCAGGTGGGTGTTGGTCTTGATGGTCTGTTCGACCTGCGAGAAGCTGGCGAGCTGCGACATCTGCTCGCCGGCATCCATCGGGCTGGTCGGATCCTGGTTCTTCATCTGGGCGATGAGAAGCTTCAGGAAGCTGTCGTAGTTCAGCGAAGCCGCGCTGCTGTCGGAACTGCTCGCCCCGGCATTTGCCCAGGGGTTAGAGGCTGCCGAAGTGACTGCATCTACCGCCATGGTGCGATCTCCTTGCGAATCTGTTCGATCGTTGCGGGGGTCATTTCCTGATTGTTGAGGATTTTCTCCTCGGTCGGATAAAGACCGCGGATTGCCTTCAGCGCTTCGAAGGCCTTGCCCGAGGCAACCAGACCGTCGATCCGCTTGAGTTCAGCCAGAACCTCATCGTGCTGGAAGCAGTTGAGCAGCATGCTTACGGACTTGCGGAACATGTTGGTGGACTGTTCGCGCCCTTCCGGGTTGATGAGGATCATCTGCGCGATGAAATAGAGCTGCCTGAGCGGCGTTGTCGCCTGCTCCGGCTGCAGCACGTGGTTTTCAAGCAGGAACGTGACATCGTTCAGGAACTCGAGCGCCACCTTGCGATCCACCCGCAAAACCGCGCCGTTGATGAAAATCTTTTCGCCCGATTTCAGCGAAATTCGAAGTGTACTTTTCATTTCAGTCCATCCCTGATGATGGTTGTCACGTCAATTATGCCCTGGAAATTCGTCGACTGACGTTTCCGGATCAGTTCGCACTCTTTCAAGATCCAGATCGCGATCGAGATCAGATTGGCCCTCAGTTCCATGGCCAGCTGATTATCCGGCTGCTTGAGGTCCTCAATGAAGCGGATCCAGACCCGCCGAGTGTAAAAGAGCGCCTCGATCGTATGGCGCTGGGAGGAAGAATCCCTCGCTTCCGCCAGCAGTTCGATCGATTTTGTCAACGCCTGCCGCTCGCGATCCTTCGCGTTGGCGACACCATCCTCCATGATTTCGGCGTAGGAAAACTGGTACATTCATGTATCCTTTATCTGCCGCCACCCCTGCTCATCAGAGGTAGTTCACCAGACTCATTTTTTGCAGACGTGACGTCAGGCTGTATGCGATTTCGATCTGCTGCTGCAGCAGATCGAGACGGGTCTTCGCCTCGTAGGTATCGATGCCCTCGATATCCAGCAGATGCGTCTCGATGATCTTCTTCTGCGCGGCCAGGGAGTCGTTCGACTTCTTGACGCGTTCCTGGGAAAGGCCGAGACCGCTTACCTGCTGGTTCAAACCGTCGATCGCGGTACCGATCGTCGTAACAGCACGGGTGGCAACCGCTTCGCGAACGTCGCTGGGGACCTTGTCGTCAAGGAAGGTCATCGTCGTCATGGCCGTCATCATAAAATAACGCATGCCCTGCGAATTGCTGTTGGTCGACGTCTCGATCACTTCGTTCTGGCTGATGCGGCTCGTCATATTGGTGTCGCTGGCCTTGGAGCCGAATGTCGTCCAGAAATCGACGTTCTGTCCGGCGGCGAGACTGCTGTGCGGCGGGTTGGTCACGGTCGTCGTGCCGTTGAACACGCCTTCCATATGGGTCATGAAATCGTTGACCTGTTCCTTGGACAGGTTGGCGATGTTGCCCACCGGCGGCGTCTGCGATGCCATGAAATGGTTCAATTCGGCATCATAGGCCGCCTTCAGGGGTGAACCATCGGCGAAATAGTCATCAACCGGTTTCACATCCGTATTCGTACCGGAAAACAGATATTCCCCGTCGACCGCCGTGTTTGCAAAACTGGTGAAATTGTTGAGCGCATTCGAGATTTTCTGGTTCACGGTGGCAAGCGTGGGCTGCTCGCTGGTCGTATTCGGCACCAGAACGCCGAGAATCTCCTCGGCCGCCTTTGCCATGCCATCCAATGCCGTCTGCGACGATTCAAGGCGCTGCGTGGCGAAGGAATTGACCGTGACAAGCGAGGAAATCCGCTCCACATCCCGATTGAGATCGAGGCTGCGGGCCGTATTCGCGCCCAGCGTGACGCCCAAATCCGCGTGCTTGCCCGTCGTCAGTTCGGTATTCAGCTTGGTCATCTCAAGCTGAGCCTTGAGGATGGTGCTGCGCATGCTGTTCTGCATCGCCAGCGATGAAATGAATGACGTTTTCATCTTTTACCTCACCATGTCCATCAAGGACTTGAGCATTTCATCGACGGTGGTCACCAGCTTCGTGGCTGCCTTATAGGACTGCTCGATGTCCATGAGCAGCGAAAGCTCCTCATCCAGGCTAACCGCCGTGTTGTTCGAATAGGAGGTGGCGGAGCGCTCATAGAGCGCGCTTTTCGCTTCGTTCGCCGAAGTCGCACCGGATCGTTCCTGTTCGAGCCAACCCATCGAGTTGGTGCCGTATTTCAGGATGCTGGTATTCGTATCGATACGTGTCGACGCGGCAAAATTCATGGGCGCGTCGAATGCGGTCACATAGCTGTCGATCAGAGCGGAAAACCCGGTTCCGCCCGTAGCCGTGGTATTGACGACATAAGCGGTACCGTTGATGCCGCCGTCGCGCAACAATTCCGGGTTTCCACCTTGCGAAATAATTAACGCGGAGTTGACGGTAATGCTCGCAGCAAGACCGGGAACGATCACGCCATCCGGGGGAATCTCGCTTGTCGAGGTGGCCGTCGACCAGGTGAACAGGCCGGGTTTCGCCGTCAAAGGGGTCGCGGGCGGCGCCGGCTGGGTAATCGGCTTTTCCGCAAACATGGAGATCAGGCCACGGGCGATTTCGTCGAGCTGGCTCTGCATGGTCGGCGCGAGGTCGTCGCGGATCTGCATCAGACCCTGCAGCGATCCTTCCGCCGTCGTGTTGCTGCCGCTACCCGCCTTCAGCGCCACGCCATCGACATAGATCGCATTGCCCGTGGTCGTGGCGTCGTAACCCGGCTGCGCCTTGAAGGTCACCTTGCGCGGCACGATCTCGAACAGGGTCGCGCCTTCCGTCGTATAAAGCGCCACATCGTTGTTTGGACGATTGACGACATTGATGCCGATGATGGACGAAATGTCCTTCAGCAAGGTTTCGCGCTGATCAAGGGCGTCGCTCGGATCACCACCGATCGCCGTCTGTGCCTTGACCTCGTTGTTGGCTTCCTCGAATTTCGCAAGCAGGCCGTTCAGCTTGTCGACCTGAAGGGACATTTCCTTGTCGGCGCGCAGGCGCATGGCCTGCAATTCGGCCGATGCCTTGTTCAGCGAACTGGCGACATCCGAAGCGGAGGTCACAGCCGTCGCCGCCAGAGCGGCATTGCTCGGCTTGGCAGCGTAGCTGCTAAGGCTCTTCAGCAGCTCCTCCATGTAGGTGGACGGCGCGCTTTCGTAATTGTTGCTGCCGAAAATGCTCCTCATCTCCTCCAGACCGGTCAGAACGGTATTCTGACCGGTGGCCAGCGAGGCGCTGGAGATCGTCTGCCTGAGAAGACTCTCATTCTGGGCACGGCCATTGGTGACGATAGTCGCACCGGCCATGGTCGTGCCGAGAATGGCGGTTCGCTTGACGTAATTCGCATTGCCGACATTGGCAATATTCTTGGCGGTAACGTCCGTCTGCTTACCTGTATTATTGAAAATCGACTGCGCAGTATTCATTGCTGACGTGAGCGACATTCATCTGTCCCCGTAGGAATTACTATCTCTTCAGATTGATCAGGACATCCATCAAATCCGATCCAGTCTGGAAGACCTTCGAATTCGCGGTATAGATACGCTGGGATTCAATCATGTCGGTGAGTTCGCTGGCGATATCGACGTTCGAACCTTCCAGCGCGCCCTTCTGGATGTAGCCGAAGCTGCCCGTCTGCGCGAAACCGATGGTGACGACGCCCGACTCGTTGCTCGGCAGATAAACGTTGCCGTTCTGCGGGCTGAGATTGTCGACGCTCGGCACGGTTGCCAGCGCCAGCTGGTAGATATTGCGACGGCCGCCATCCTGATAAACCGCCGTCACCACGCCGTCCTTGCCGATCTCGACATCCTTGATCTGGCTCGGACCGTTGCCGTTCAGAACCGCGGTGCCGGGTGTGAACTTCGAGGAGAACTGCGTCATTTCCGACAGGTCGATCTCGATCGACTGCGCTACGCCGCTGGTGCTGTCGTTGATCGTGATCGATTTATCCGATCCGGTCGTGAGCTTGTTGGTGGCGGGATCAAAGGTCAACTGGACCGTTGCCTTCACCGGGGCGGTGGCAGGGGGAGTCGCCGTGTACGGGAAGCCGCCATCGGTTGACTGATCCTGACGATAAACCGTCACTTCCCATTGCGGATTGCCGGACGCATCATTATCGATCCGCGTATAGTAGAAGTCGTAAAGGACCTTGGCACCGCCACTATCGAAGGCCGTCAGCGACGTCTTCGCGCCGATCGTCGCCGTCGCAACATTGTCACTGGGACGCGAACCTGCGGGCACGATTGCTTCGTCACGATTGAGGTTGGCCGGGAAGCTGCCCTGCGTGGAGGGCGATGCGGTCAGGCCGAAATTGTTGACGTTGATGGCCTCGAGACCCGTAAAGCCATTGACGACAGCCGCCGGCGGGTTGGAGCCGTAGGGGTAACCCATCAGCTGGAAGCCCGCTGCGTTTTCGAGGTAGCCTTCGGCATTCTTCACGAAGGAACCGGCGCGCGTGAGGTAAGGTGTGCCTGCACCGTCCTGAACCACGAAGAAGCCGTTGCCCTGAATGGCAAGATCGGTGCTCGAGGTGGTGTAGGAGAGGTTGCCCTGCTCCGAAATGCTGTAGCGAACGTTGGACTGCACGCCGCCGGAGGCATAGCTGCCCGACGAGGAGGGCAGAACGAGCGAGGAGAACGACGTCGATGCGCGCTTGTAGCCGGTGGTGCTTGCGTTGGCGATGTTGTCGCCCACGGTGCCCAGCTTGTTCGCCTGTGCATTCATGCCGGACACACCGGTTCGCATAGTGCCGAAAATACTCATTCAAAAACCCTCGTGGTCATCTTTCAGGGAGAAGGTAAAGCGTTTGGCTTGCGTGAAGCTGTCTGAAATACCGCGTTTGAAAAAGACCACGCGGGTCAATGAAGATCATTGCCAATCAATGCTGTAGCCGAGGAACCGCTTGGAATCGACCGGATCGTAGCCGAGCTTCTTGCGCAACTTCTTGCGCAATTTGCTGATATGGCTTTCAACGACATTCTCTTCGACGTCATCATCGAAGATGCCGTAGATGGCATTGAAAATCTGCGCCTTGGAAACGCGGCGTCCGCGATTGGCGATCAAATATTCAAGGATGCGGCGCTCGCGGCGCGGCAGGGGAAATACTTCACCGCCGACTTCCGGATCACGGCCGTCGGAGAAAACCCGGATCGGTCCGGCATCGGTGAAGTTCGAGATGACCTGCAGCCGGCGACGGATCGCCGCCGCACGTGCAAGGATTTCACGGGGGTGAACCGGCTTGCGCACGACATCGTCGACGCCGCTATCGAACAGCGCCAGCGTCGATTCCAGCGAGGGCTGGTCGCTGACCGCGATCACCGGCGCCGTCGTGCGATCCCGGATCGCCTTCGGCAAGGAATAGCTCCGGTCGCCCTGGCCGATCAGGAAGGCCTCCACGGCCGCAAGATCGCTTTCCGCCGCCGTCGAGACCCATTCCCCGAATTCGGCCGGATCGAAACCGGTCGAGGGGATGCCCTCACGCCCAAATAGAGATGTATAGCCGTCTTTAACGAGCTCGCGCTCATCAACCACTACGATCATTCGTCCGCCTCCGAATCAGTGTGGTGTTTTCCAATGTGGCATTGGTACGAATCGGGGGATTCAGCGACAACTGTAGGAAATCATCGATAGTTATTAATAATTGATTAACTATTTTGTGCCGATTTGATCTATATATAGTGGTTGTTAACCATATATGGCACAAAATTTTTGTGTAGAAATTTCAAAATTCCGAAAAAACCGCTTGAAATGCCTTTTTTCGATCAATCTATCGCCACATTTCAAAATACGAGTCCTGCGCCGCCTGAAAGCAATTTCAGGTTGTTATCCGTCGCAGAAGTTTTTCGCGTTGGCGGTCCATTTTCCGTAGCCCGTCGCCACCAGATTGGCGATTACCCGGCAGACATATTTCTTCTGCGCCGGGTCATTGTTGGGACCGGCATGATAACGCGCGACCGCCATGGTCCAGGTTTCATGCCTGTTGTGAAGATTGCGCAGGAACATGGCGGCATATTCGACATTGCGGCGCGGATCGAACATTTCACGCGTCGATGCAAAGTTTTCGCCATGAAAATAGTGGTTTATCTGCATGCAGCCGAGATCGATCAGCTTGGCGCCATTGCGCTTCGCCGCCTCGAAAGTGGACAACGCCTCCTCCGTGGACGAGGCAAATACCGGTTTTCCCTCGATATTCATGGCATTGGGGTCCAGCTTGCCCTTGCGGCCCGTCTCGGTCAGGCCGACGGAGTAGAGAATTCCCTCCGGCACGCCATATTTGCGCGCGGCGGACTGGATTTCCCTTTCACAGGCACCTGATGTTGCGGAAGCCGAGGCGTTTTCAGAGGTAGACGCCATTGTCAGCAGAAGAACGGCCAGAGCCGAGAGCGCCATCCATGCCTTCATTATGCACCCCCAAATTATCACCATTGCCTTGCCGGCCATCCCGTGCGCCGGACTCGTCACGGTTGCGTCCTGCAGCCGCCTGCTGGCCCTGCTGCTGCGCCTGCTGATTTTGCTGATTGTTGCCTTGTGTGCCCGTTTGGTCACTCTTGTCGGAAGAAGCGATGCTGATGGTGATGTTATCGACCGTCAGACCCTGCGCTTTCAGGCCATCAAGGATGCTCTTGCTGTCTTCCTGGAGCTTTTTATAGGCCGCGACGCTCTCCACCGTCATGTGAACGGCGAGTTCGTCACCGGCAAGACGCAGCGACATCGTCACCGATCCCAGCTCGATCGGCGTCATGTGCAGCTTCAGCGTATGCACGACCTTGCCTGTGCTGCTCTGGGCAGCGGCATTGGAAAGCGCCGAACCGGGCTGCATGGCGCTGACCCACTCGGGATCATTGGCGATAAGGCCGGTCAAAGCCGAAGCGTTGGACGACGGCGCGAGACCGATGAACCGCCGTGAATCGAGAACCGTTATGGTATCGGCGGCCTTCCCGCCGCTCTCCCGGGTTTCGAATTCGACCCGGCCATCACGCTGCACCGTGCTCATATCGAGAGCGCGGGCCGCACCGGAACGCGGTGAGGAAAAACGGAATGCGGAAGCATTGCCCTCGTTGTCGGAGCCAGATCCGGCTTCGTTTCCGGCCAGTTCCATACCGGTATGCATGTCCTTGAGCGAAGGCTCCGTCTTTACCCGCGGCATGTCGGCCTTGTCCGATTTTACCGGATCGGCCTTGCCGGCAATCGCCTGGGCGATCTCCTCAAGCGGCGTCTTGGCCGTCGCGATATCGCCGGCATTGGCGGCGATCATTTTCAGCTCCGCGAGCCTGGGATCCAACGCATCCGCCACCGTCTCGGCGTCCTTGTCGGCATCGTCCTTCGTTTTCTTGCCGGTCTTGCCATTCTCCGGCGATGTGCGGGCGGTTTTCACCGCATTCTGAAACTCGGCCACCGTCTCGTGGGTGCGACCTTCCGCGCCATGCTCGTTGGCGACCACATTCAGAAAATTCGTGGGACGCTTGACCGGGACATCCATCTTTTCCCCCTCACCATCGGCCTGAGCATGCTGCTCTTCGGCCGAGCCTGTCCCCTGCTGATGCCGCGAATGTGGCGGCCGCTCGTCGCGCACCGTGGAAAGCGCATCGCCGAAACTACCGCCCCTGGCGTCATCCCGCGCACCGGTGCTGCCCGCACGCGGATCGGCCTGCGGCGCATTCACTATCGCGTTGATGGTTGCGTCGATCATGGTGCCCCCTCGCCTTTCTTCAACAGGCTGTCGATTTCATCGAGCTTGCTGCGGCCGCTCGTCACGAGCTGCCGGACGTTCTCGCCCTCATCGTCAGCCTTGTGGGTTTCAACCCGCCATATGCTTTTTTCCCCGGTGGCCGCCGCCTCATCCTGCGATGGTTTCGGCACGGCGCTCTGCGCCGCGGCAGCGTCGATATCAGCGCCGGGCAAGGAAGGCGGGCGAACCACCTGTTCGGCTATCGCCCTTGCAGCCTCCCGCAGCGCCCTGTCCCGATCCGACAGCTGGGCTTCGGGAATCTGAACGATCGTCTCGATCGCGCTCACCACGTCGGGCGTGCCGATATTGGAAAGGCTCTCATAAAGATTTGCCTGCACTTCCGGCTGGTCCGGCGCGGCAGGCGACAGAGCTTTCACCTTCAGTGCAGCCATGCGCGCCAGCGAATCCTTGCCGCTGATTGCCGCGAGGCGGGAGAGACGCAGATAGGCCTCCTTCTGCCTCTCCGTATCCATCATCGCGAATGTTTCCTGTATCGTTTCCTCGCTGATGGAATCGACCCGCTTGACCACCAGCGAGACCAGAAGATCCGCAAACTGGCTGGCATAGGGCGAATGCAGGAAGCGCCGGGCATAGCGCTGCGCATATTCGACACCGCGCGCCGCATCGCCGTCTTCGACCGCGATGGCAAGCGAGCGGCGCAGCGCCGCCTCCTCCACGATGGTGCCTGGCGCTTCGAGCCGGGCTATGTCGTAGAAGCTGAGCGCCGCCAGCGGATCACGCGGAATCGTCACATTGCCGCCGATCAGCGCCAGGTAGGCGCCAATCCGCGTGCCGCGATATTCGGGCACCATGGCGGCAATGCTCTGCGCCACCAGCGTTCCCTTGCCGGAAAGGTATTTGCGCAGGATGTCGGCGACACGGCTGTCGAAATTACCGTCCACATCGCGCGCGACCAGCAATTCAAGCGTGGCGGGATTGCCGCCGCTCATCGCATAGACAAGTGCCGCGTCGACATTACGCGGGTCCTTGAAGATCGCCGAAGGCGCGCTTTTAAGCCGCTCATCGATCGTCTGCAGCAGAAACCGCTGCATTTCGGTCGCCGAGTGATCTCCCATCGCCACGGAATCCTGCACGAATTGCAGGGAGCGTAACATCGCATAGGGCATGAGGCTGTCTTGCGACTGCGAAAAGGCCTTGATCGGCTCGGCACCGAGACCGCAAAGCGTCGCCGCAAGAAAAAGCCAGCGTTTCGAGGATTTCGTCACACTCACCCCCGATCGGCCTCAAGCAGAATTTCGATGCGGCGGTTGGCATCCGCCATCGGGTCTGCCGGCACCTGCAATCTGCGGTCCGCAAAGCCCGAAACCTGCTTCACCCGCTCTTCCGACAGGCCGCCGCGCACCAGCATGTAATAGGCGCTGTGGGCACGATCCATGGAGAGCCGCCAGTTGTCATTGGCTTCGCCCTTGAACTGCCGTCCGTCGGTGTGACCGCGGATCACCACGCTGCCGCCCCGCTCCTGAAGCAGTTTCCCGATCTTTTCCATGGCCAGAACCATTTCGCGCCGGGGCACGGCCGATCCGATGTTGAACATCGGCGTTTCCGTCTGGTCGGAAATGGTCAGCAGCAATCCGCCTTCGGCCGGTGTCACCACCAGACCTTCAGCGAGCTTGCCGGCAATGCCGGATATCTGCTTCTCGATCTCTTCGCGCAGCGTGTCGGCCTTTTCCCGATCGGCGTCGCTGGCCTTTTGCTGTACATCGCTCGCCTGCCGCTGCGCATCCGGCTTCGGCTGGGCAAGCGCCGCCTGTTCGGAGGCATCCGGACGCTGCTGCGGCACCACGGCGGCGACTTCCATCGACTTGCCGTCTTCCGCCTTGTCGGCCGGTGTCTCGGACGACTTGAGCGCGATCGCCTGCGCGTTTTCGGCCGCGTCCGGCTGCTTGCTCTCAGCCGCCTGCTGCGGTTCGACCGGCTCCTGCTGCTGGTCGGCGCGGGTGATCTTCACCTGCTGGGTCCAGAAATCGGGATCAAAGGGGTCGCGATAGGCCTCACCGCCGCTTGCGCCCGTCGCCGGACCGGAATCGGCAGCGCCGCCTTCACCCTTGGCGCTGACATTGGCCTGCTGCCCGACTTGCTGGGCGATCTCCGCCAGCACGGAATAGGGATTTTCGAAAAAGTCCGCCTCGGAGAAGTTCGACTGTTCACCGGTCTGGGAGGTCAGGTCCTCACCCGTCGCCGCGGCCGAACCCTGGGTCACCTTTTCCGCCTTGATATTGGACTGGTCCTTTTTCTGGACACCCTCTTCCTTGTCCACCGGCTTTTCCAGCCCCTTGGACGAGGGTTTCTCATCGGACAGTTTTATCGGATTAAAATAGCTGGCGACCGAGGCCTTGGTCTCCTCGTTGGCGGCATTGACCAGCCACATGACGAGGAAGAACGCCATCATGGCCGTCATGAAGTCGGCATAGGCGATTTTCCATGCGCCGCCATGGGCGCCATCGTGCCCGCCCTTGTGGCGTTTGACGATGATGATCTCGTTTTTGCCGTGGTGGTGATTTTCGCCTTCACTCATTTCATCACCTTGCGAAGACTGGACGCCCAGGCGGACATGCGCGTCACGAACACGCTTTCACCCAACTCGACGGAAAGGTCGATATCCGTGGTCTCGGTAAATTTCATCGTTTCGGCCTCAAAGCCTGGCTGGGTCTTCAGATGCTCGAACAGATCTTTCGGACCTTTCACGACAAGTGTGACCGCCTCGCCATCCGGCATGGAAGCGCGCACGACATCCGCAAGAGCCGAGACGGCCCTGGCCGACAGCTCCTCAGTCAGAACCGGAGCAAGGATACCGGCGGTCTGCTCGCTCAGATTGGCGGCGATCGCATCGATGCCCTCGCGCAGACCGCGGGACAGGAAAACGGCAATCTCCTCAAGATAGACGGAACGCAGGGCCTCCAGTTCGGCCGCATGGGAGGCCAGCAGCGTGTCACGCTCGGCCTGCATCTTCTCGGTGAGTTCGCGGGTCGCCTCTTCGTGGCCACGGGCATAGGCAGCCTGTTTCTCACTTTCGACATCGACGGTCTCGAATTCATCGAAACCGGCCGCAACGTCACCGAAACCGGACATGCCCTCGGCATCCGCCAGCGGATCGCCAAATGCCAGCCCGGCGGGCTGGCTGTCGCCGAAATCCTTGAGATATCTTGCGATGGAGGCGCTCATGCACGCCCCCGGCAAAACTGGCCGGAGAGGCGAGACATGTTTTTTTGCCTGCGATCAAAGCCGTTTGGCGGCACCACCGTCATCCTTGCTACCTGTCCGTCTCTTCCATGATGTCCAGAAGGATCACGCCATGCGATCCACCCGATATTGCCCCGACGTTAGGTGTTCAAACTTGTGCGAGGATGAAGGCGGCCTGTTCCGGAAGCCCACGCCACGTCTTCGCACCTGCCCACGCCGGGCCAAAGCCGTTACTTGAAGAGCTGGAGGATATTTTCCGCATTGGCGTTGGCGATGGAGAGCGACTGGATGCCGAGCTGCTGCTGCGTCTGCAGCGCCTTCAGCCTGGTCGATTCCTCGTTCATATCCGCATCGACGAGACGGCCGATACCCTTGTCGATCACGTCCATCAGGCTCGATACGAAGTTTTCCTGCATGTCGATACGGCTCTGCAGCGAACCCAGACTGGAAGCCGCGCTGGTCATCGCTTCAAGCTGCCCATCGACGAAGGACATCATCGCGTCCAGCACATCGGCTTCGGTATATTGCTCTCCCGTCATCGTTCCCATTTTCTGGGCGAGATCGGTGAGCTTGTTGATGTCGAGCGTCGACACGGAGATTCCGAGCTTGCGGTCGTCAGGGTCGATTGCCGAGGAGACGTCGTAGTACCAGTTTGTGTTCGGCGACGTCGTCGTTACGACGGGTGTGGTGCTGTCCGTGGTCGGAGCCGCGGCATCTGCCGGATCGGTGGAGGTGAGCTTTACCCAAACACCATCGCTGATCTTCAAATAGCCTTCCGTATTGGCAGCATTGGTGTAGATGCCGGTTGCCTTGACGGTAAACCCGCTCAATGCCGCCACTTCGCTGTCCTTCAGCGTCGTGACCACATAATCCTTGTCGGTAACGGTGGGGACGGCAGGCAACGCAGGCGTATCCGTCGTGCGCATCGTCACGATCGTTTCGTTCTTGCGAAGGAAGCGGGCCTCGGTATCGAGAATACCGAACTTGCCGCCGCTCAGATCGAACAGAACCGTGCTCGAATCGAGCGAATAGTCGACCGTCGTCACACCCACCGCGCCAGCGGCGGTACGGGTAAACGATGCAACGATCTTCTTGATGGTCGGCTCTTCGGCGGCCGGCGTCTTGCCATCGCCGATTTTTGCCTGAAGCCAGTTTTCACCGGAGAAGGACGCCGATTCGGAAATGCTTTTCAGCTGATCCTGAAGCTGCTTGATTTCTTCCTGGATCTTCGACCGGTTGCTTCCCACACCATAGGCGGCAACCAGCTTCGCCTTCAGGGACTCGACGGTCTCAATAGCGCTTTCGATGGCTTCGAAAGCCGTGTCGACCTTGGCGGCGCCGAGGCCCAGGGCATCCTGCACGGCCGAAAGCGCCGTATTGTCGGAGCGCATGGTCGTGGAGATGGACCAATAAGCCGCGTTGTCCGCTGCCGTCTCGACACGGTAGCCGGAGGAGACACGCGCCTGCGTCGTCTCAAGGCTCTTGTCGATCATGCGCAAGGTCTGCAGCGCGGCCATTGCCGCCGCATTGGTCATAATGCTGGTCATGGGTTCCACCCAATTCAAAATGTAAGAAAAAATCCGGCGCTGCGCCGAAAACGAGCAGAGGCATCATGCGCATCGGCGGTGGTTGAAACGGGCCACCGCGACCTGCCGTTCGTTAACAAATCGTTAATTCGATAGGTACCAAACAACAACGCTGATTTGCAAGGCGTTCCTCGCTTTCGCAGAAGGGTTTTGCGCAAAGCGGCAGGCTTCAGGCAAGGTCGGGCGAAAAAGCACCGCAACGGAGCCGCTGCGCCGGCGGTTCCAGCAGGCGCAACGGGTAAAAGTGACATATCCGGCAGTGCGGTTCAGGCCGCCTCGCCCTGACGGGTCGGAACGAATCGGGCCGCCATCAGGCTTTTGCGGAGAAACTCGGTATTCTCGTCGGGGTTTTCCGAAGGGTTCTGAAACGAGACATGATTGATCTCGACCGCCGCATGTTCATTGGCCAAGACCAATTGTGCATAGACCGTGGCGCCCTTCGGTTTGATCTCGAGATCGAGGATGATCTCCGGCGCGCCTTCCCATTCCAGTTTGTATTCGCCACCAGCACCGAAATTGATCGTGCCGGGATGATAATAAAGTTCCGCGGCCGAGGAGACGAGGTCGGCAATACTGCCGTAGCACTCGAATCTGAGCAGCGAAATCAGGTCGGCCGGGTCTAGCAGTCGGAGTTCGGTGGCGATCGGGTTGATCGCCTCTGCGACGATCATTTCCCGCTGTTCAGAATAGGCGGATTTTTTCATTGGTTTTATTGAACCCGTATTTTCGATGACTTCATGGCGTAAACCCGATGAACGAGCTCAGCCACGGCCTTATAAAAGGCTGGTGGAATCACACTATCGATCGAGACTTGCGCAAACATGGAGCGCGCGAGTGGCGGGTCTTCAAAAACGGGGATATTGTTTTCTTCCGCAATCTCGCGGATTTTCAATGCGATAAGGTCCTGGCCCTTGGCAACGACGATCGGCGCGTCGCTTTCTTCACGCACATAACGCAGCGCCACCGCAAAGTGTGTCGGGTTGGCGATGACAAGCGTCGCGCGCGGCACATTGTTGATCATGCGGCGGCGGGCACGATCGCGAGCGATCGACCGCTGGCGGGATTTGACCACCGGATCGCCCTGCGACTGCTTATATTCTTCCTTGACCTCATGCTTCGTCATTTTCAGCTGGGTGAACCAGTGATGGCGCGTCCACAAAAGGTCGACGGCGGCGAGCAGAGCGGTCGAAAGCAGGATCACGACCATCATCTTTTTGACGATCTCGACGACCCGGACGAAAATCACCTGCGGATCGGAGAACATCAGGTCGATGAGACTGTAGAAATCGCCACGCAGCGAAAAGAACATGATGGTCGAGACGATCAGTATCTTGAACAGCGACTTGCCGAATTCCACGAAACCCTGCTTGCTGTAGATGCGCGTAAACCCCTTTGCGGGCGAAACACGCGACCATTGCGGACGCACCCTTTCAAGCACGGGCGATGGCAGGTTCTGGAAAAACGACGAGGCGAGGCCGAAAACGATGAACATGATCATGGCCGGCATGAGCAGATAGGCCATCGAGGTGCCGAGAAAATAAAGCAGTGACAGGGCATCCGGCCGGGTGCCGAGATTCCATTGTTCGGGCTGGCCGAACAGATCCTTCAGCGTCTCGCCGATTCGACCGGCTCCATCGGGAAGGAAGAAAACGAGGTAACAATAAAAGGCGAGTGACGAAGCAAAGATCGGCACTTCGCGGGAAAAGGGAAGATTACCCTTCTCGGCCGCATCGCGGAGTTTTTTCTCCGTCGGGGCTTCTGTTTTACTGTCCTTGTCCTGATCGTCTGCCAAGGCACGTTCCCGGAATAAAAAAGGCCCGCCGATCCCGGCAGGCCGTCATCCCGAAACTAGCGCCCGGAGCCGGCCATCGCAATGGCGGGCCCTGACTGCAAGGCGGTTATCAACCGGCTTCCGCTCAAGCGGCGGCCGATTGTTCGTCCGCCCCGGCTTCCTTCAGCTGTATCTGGCCGGAATTGGCCAGACGGATCGCTTCCTGGGCCACCGCGCGGCGGGCAATCGCCACTTCGCGGGTGTTGATGGATGCCTGCGGTACGGCGAGATCCGACTCGATCATGCGGCGCTGGCGCGGGCTGATGCTGGACAGCACACATTCCTTGATTTCCATCGTGGCGCCGCGCAGCGCCATGGTCAGAACGTCGGCCGAAACATCGTTGAGCAGCATGACGCGGCTGCGCTGCGGCATGAACATGAGGTCGTCGAAGAGGAATATCTTCGGCTTGACCTTGTTTGCGGCTTCCTTGCTGAGCGTCTCCAGCGAGCTGAGCAGCGTGTCGACCTGCGGCTTTTCCAGTTCGTTCATCAGATCGGCAACCTTCGTGGAACCGCCGGCGTTGCGCTCGGCCTCGATCTCGTTGATCAGATTGACCACACGCTTCTCGATGATCTGGGCGGCCGTCGGGCTCACTTCCTTCATATTCACCGTGCGGTTCATGATATCGGCGCGCTGTTCTTCGGGAATGGTCAGAAGCACCTTGGCACCAAAGGACGAGGGCAGCATTGAGAGAATATACGCAATGGTCTGGGGATGTTCGCGCAGCAGGAACTTGCCGACAAATTCCGGCTCCGCTTCCTGCAGGCGATCCCAGATCGATGCCTCATAGGCCTGGAAGGCGGTGCGACGGCCAAGAAGGCTGTCCACCTCTTCAGGGGTCAGGCCTTCTTCGAGAATGCTCTCAATTGCCTTGGCATTATCCATGAGACCCGTGCCTTCGGTGAACAGGTCTTCAAACTCCGCCACGATCTGCGCGAGTTCATCGGGAGGAATGACGCGCAGGGTCTGGGCCGAGGAAATGATCATCTGCAATTCGTGCTGCGTGAAAAATTTCAGCAGCTTGCCGGCAACGCCCTTGCCCATGGCAAGAAGCACCGCGGCCGCCTTGTCGGCCTGAGACAACGGCTTGCCCGCAAGGGGGTTACCGAAATCCTCGAAGTCCATCATGGTCTTTCCTCTCCGTCCCCACAGGGATCAGGCTTTTCTCGTACTCATTACTTCAATCAATTTTACGCCGAAGCGCGTATCGTCGTCTTCAAGTACCGTTATCTCACCGCGCGCAATACGGCGGCCATTCACCATGATCTCGACCGGCTCGCCGATCTTGCGGTCGAGCGCGATCGTCGCACCCTCTTCGAGGCCCATCAGGCCCGAGACCAGCATTCTGCTCGTGCCGAGAACGATCTGGACATCGATCGGGATATCCATGATCAGTTCCATGTTCTCGGACAGTCCGCTGCCGAGCGGCGCCTTCAGGCCCGCGACCTGCGGGGCGGCCGCGAAATCATCCATCGCAAAATCCGCCGCTCCGCCACCGAAGGCGGAAAGGTCGCTGTCGGTGGATGCGTCGTCCGTGCTTGCGAAATCGCCGAAGTCGCCAAAATCGGAGAGCGAGCCTTCCGCATCCGTCTTGAGGACGCCACGCAGATCGCCGATAGCCTGGTCGAGGTCGCCGCCGTCTTCAAACGACGGCAACGCTGCGTCATCGGTCACAGGTGTTTTCTTCGTAGCCATGCGCTGATTATTCCCTTTGAAACTTGCGTCAGCCTGCCCAAAACCCCAAAAGGGCGGGCAGGATTTTAACCCATCAAATGTCGCAAAATCTCGTCGTCCGTGCTGACATTGTTCTTCACCCGAACCATGTAGCGCTCTCCGGACTTGCCGAATTCGCAATTATAAAGCTTGGAGCCGTTGGCGCTGACCTCGACGCCGATATCGTCCTGCTTCAGGTCCTGAAACGGGATGACGTCACCGGCCACCAGTCTGGAAATCGTCCGCAAGGTCAGCGTTTCGAGCTTGATGCGCGCCTCGAGCGTGACCTGCGATCTCTTCACCTGCTGCGAGATCATTTCCATCCACTCTTCCTGCTTCTTCAGCGCCTGGGCCGAAGCTTTCGGGGCGACGATGGAGGTCTTGAGCAGGGGCCGCTGCGGCACGATGAGAGCGAACTCGGACGAGACCCTGCCGATATCGATCTTCATGCGGATGGTCACGCCGTAAACGCCGGCGATCATCTCGTCGAAGGCACTTCTGCCATTGGCATTGAATGGCGGGTCGATCGTCGCCTCGAAACCGCCCGGCGCGTTCACCCCCGAGCGCAACACGCCCGCGATGCGGCCGAGAACCATGGCCGCAAGGTCGAGCTCGATATGGGACAGGCGGCGTTCGTCCGGCTCACCGATGGTGTCAGGTGCAGCACCCAGCATACGCTCCATCAGCGCGATGACGAAGCCGTTGCCGACCGCCATCATGAAATTGGAGCACCAGTTGCGCAGCGAACAATCGGCAACCGCAACATTGTGCCCGACATTGGCGATGAGATCGGTCATCAGCCCCGATTCGGAGCCGACATATTCGACGTCAATCGCAATGCCGGTCTCGCTGTGGAAGATATCAGGCAGGAATTCGCTGTAGAGATGACCGATATCCGAGCCGATCTTCGCAATCGTCCTGCGGTCGGAGAGCCCTCCGGTCAGCTTCGCGAGCAAGGCGGTGTCGATGGCCGGGGCTTTATGCGCTGCAGCTTTTGCCATGATCATGCCGCCTTGTTTTCGCCGCCGGGATTCATCATCTCCTGCTCGACGGCGTCGATGGACGGCCGTTCATAGTTGGAGATGGTCTTGCGGCCATATTCAAGCGCGACCTGCGGCACCGAGCCGTTCATGTAGGCGATCAGCGTCTGCTTGACGATGATGTAGAGGCGATGCTGCTTGGTGCGGACGATCTTGACCTGCGACGCGAGCGGGTTGCAGATCGAATAGGACAGGATGATGCCGAGCATGGTGCCGACGAGTGCGGCCCCGATCAGGCCGCCCAGCACCTCCGGCGATTCGTTGATCTTGCCCATGGCCTTGATGACGCCGAGAACCGCCGCGACGATACCGATGGCGGGGAAGGAATCGCCCATGGTGGTGATCGCGTGATAGGGCTTCAGCTTGTCATTGAGGATGGTCTCGATTTCCTCATCCATCAGCGCCTCGATTTCGTGGCTGCGGGCATTGCCGATGATGATGAGGCGGACATAGTCACAGATGAACGAGGTCAGTTCCTTGTTCTTAAGTACCGAGGGCGCGCTCTGGAAGATCGAGGATTCTTCCGGATTGTCGATATGGGCCTCGATCTCGTTGCGCGATTTCGTGCGCAGATCGCGCATCAGCGAATAAAGCACGCCGAGCACGTCGAGATAGTTGCGCTCCTTCGGGACCGAATGCTTGAAGGCCTCGCCGAGCGCCTTGCCCGAATCCTTCACGACCTTCATGGGGTTCGCCATGATGAAGCCGCCGAGACCGGCGCCGCCGATGATCATCAATTCGAACGGCTGAATCAGCACGTCCAGATGACCGCCCATCGCCATATAGCCGCCGATGATGCAGCCGAAGGTGATTATAAGTCCAATTACAATATTCATTGATCGACCACGCCCGAACAGTGTTCCATGCCGCCATGTCTAGAAAATGTGGCTTGCGTGAACCTGTCCGCCAGCCCGCTTTTCAGCTCTTCCGGCAACCAGTTTCGCACAAGCAAGCCACGGCACTATGCCGGCAAAGGCGGACGTGCGCCTTGAGATCGGGATCAAACGAGAGCGGCGGTTCAGTGACTTCCACCTATACCAGCTACAGACTGATCAGTCAGGATATCGGCAAATCGCTTGAGCGGGTGTCGAAGCAGCCCGATGTGGCGCGCGAAACCGAATATTACCGCGCGAAGATCGGTGAGGTGAAATCCATCGACGACTTCATGGCCGATACGCGTCTTTACAATTACGCGCTGAAGGCCCACGGGCTCGAGGACATGGCCTATGCGAAGGCCTTTATCCGCAAGGTGCTGACGGAAGGCACCACGGACAAGGACGCTTTCGCCAACAAGCTTTCCGACAGCCGCTATGCGGATTTCGCGAAGTCGCTGGATTTCGCCAGCCTCGGCGCGGCGGCGACCGCAACCGAGGCCGCCCAGGCCGGCATTGTCGACAAATACACCCGCCAGACGCTGGAACAGGAAGCCGGCGACGACAATAATGGCGTCCGGCTCGCCCTTTATTTCGAGCGCAAGGCATCCACCATCACGTCCGGTCTCGATTTCCTGGCGGATGATGCGCTCGCGCAGGTGTTTCGCACGGCCTACAACCTGCCTGACGAATTTGCCGCGGCCAATGTCGAAAAACAGGCGGCACTCATCGAAAAAACCATCAACATCAAGGATCTGCAGGATCCTGAGAAGGTCGGAAAGCTGCTCGAGCGTTTCACCATCATGTGGGAAATGCAAAATCCATCGACGACCTATGATCCCCTGGCCGTTTTCGGCTCCTCCAGCGGCTACGGCATCTCCCCCGATCTGCTGATCTCCATCAACTCCCTGAAACTCGGAGGCAAATGATATGCAATCCGGACTATACGTCGCCCTTTCCTCGCAGATCGCGTTGGAGCGTCGTCTCACCACCATTTCCGACAATATGGCGAATGTGAACACGGTCGGCTTCCGCGGCTCCGAAGTGAAATTCGACGAAATGGTCGCCAAGAACCACAATGACATGAATGCCCGGGTGGCCTTCGTCTCACAGGGCAACGACTATCTCTCCACCCGCCAGGGCGCTTTCGAGCAGACCGGCAATTCCTTCGATTTCGCCATCAAGGGCGATGCCTGGTTCTCGCTGGATACGCCGGACGGCCAGATATTGACCCGCGACGGCCGTTTCACCATGCGCCCGGATGGCGCGCTCATCTCTTCGAGCGGTTATCCCGTCCTCGACGCCGGCGGCGGTCCGATCCAGCTCAATCCGAATGGCGGCCCGATAACCGTTGGTCTCGACGGTGCGATCAGGCAGAACGAAAACATCGTCGCTACCCTCGGCATCTTCCAGGCGGATTTCTCGCAAGGCTTCCTGCGCCATCCCAACAGCGGTGTGAAGCCCGTGGCGCAGCCGGTTCCGGTCGTCAACAATCATGAGGTCGGCGTCGTTCAGGGTTATCTCGAACAGTCGAACGTCAACGGCATTTCCCAGATGACGCAGCTCATCCAGGTCAACCGGGCCTTCGAGAGCATTTCCTCGCTGATGCGCGACACCGAATCGACCTTCGGTGAAGGCATCAAGACGCTTGGCGGCGCGCGTTGAGGAACTGAGTGATGACAATGCCGGAATCCATGCTCTCGGCCGACGCCATTTCACCGAAGCTCGCGCAGCTGGCGAGCCTTGCCGGGCATTATGCCGATCCGGAATTTTCGGTGGCGCCGGGCGGGCACGTGCGCACCATTGCCGCCGGACACTATACGGTCTCCGGCCTTTCGCGGCACGTCAGGCTTGGTGAATTCGTCGCCCATCGCAGCGCGACCGGCATCCATCTCGGTGAAGTTGTGCGTGTCGAACCCGATATCTGCTATGTTTGCCCGATCGAGCCGGGCGAACCGATCGGCATCCACGACACCGTCATTCGCAAGGGCGCTTTCCGTGTCGCGCCCGATGACAGCTGGTGCGGACGTACCATCAACGCCCTTGGCGAACCCATCGACGGTCAGGGCCCGCTTGCCTCCGGCACCGAGCGCCGTTCGATCTCCAACAATGCGCCGCCGTCAATGACGCGCAAGCGGGTGGAGACGCCTTTCAAGACCGGCGTGCGGGCAATCGATATCTTCTCGCCCTTGTGCCTCGGGCAGCGTCTTGGCATTTTTGCCGGCTCCGGTGTGGGCAAATCCACGCTGCTGTCGATGCTCGCCAAGGCCGACGCCTTCGACAAGGTGGTGATCGCGCTGGTCGGCGAACGCGGACGCGAAGTGCGCGAATTCATCGAAGACACGATGGGCGAAAACATGAGCAAGTCCATCGCCGTTGTCGCCACCAGCGATGAAAGCCCAATGCTGCGCAAGATGGCGCCGCTTTCCGCGGTCACCATTGCCGAACATTTTCGCGATCAGGGCGACAATGTTCTTCTCATCATCGACAGCGTGACGCGCTTTGCCCATGCGATCCGCGAAGTGGCCGTCGCCTCGGGCGAGCCGCCGGTGGCACGCGGCTATCCGGCCTCGGTCTTCACCGAACTGCCGCGCCTTCTGGAGCGGGCGGGTCCCGGCGCGGAAGGCACCGGCACCATCACCGCCATCGTCTCCATTCTGGTGGACGGCGACAATCACAACGATCCGATTGCCGATTCGACGCGTGGCATTCTCGATGGCCATATCGTGCTCGACCGCAGCCTTGCCGAAGAGGGCCGTTATCCGCCGATCAATCCGCTTGCCTCCATCTCTCGTCTCGCCAAGAAGGCGTGGACGCCGGATCAGGAAAAGCTGGTCTCGCGCCTGAAGGCGCTGGTGCATCGTTTCGAGGAAACACGCGATCTGCGCCTCATCGGCGGTTATCGGCCCGGCACCGATCCCGATCTCGACATGGCGGTAAAGCAGGTCCCGATCATTTATGAAACGCTGAAACAGCTTCCGAGCGAACCGGCAGCGCAGGACGCCTATGCCGATCTGGCAACCGCGTTGCGCGGTGGTGTGCCGAACAATCAGCCGCAGGTGAACCCGAGAATGAGAGGCTGACCCGTGAAAAAGAAACAGATCGACAATGGCGCTGTCGAAGACACCCGGTCGCAGCCTCCCTTCTTCACGCCCGACCGTATTCTGGCATGGACAGGTATAGGGCTTGCCGCGGCTGCCGCCTTTTTTCCCTGGTATGTGTTCTTCAACGAGGACAAGTTCGGCATGAAGGTTGCCGGCGGCGACCGCACCCGCGATCTGCCCCATACCGGCCCGAGGGAAGTCTTCAGCGTCTCGCCCATGGCCATGACCAACCGCAACAAGGAAGACATGCCGCCGGCCGAAATGCCCGACATGCTGACCACGGCGACAGTCAACGCCAGCGGCAAGGAAAAGCAGAACAATCTGGCAGCCGGGCTTGAAGACCAGCCTTTCCCGGGCCAGACCTCTTTCCGTCTGCTGCATGTTTCCAACGGCCGCGCGCTGATCGAGGACGGATCGGGCATGTATATGGTGCGGGTCGGCTCCACATTGCCTGACAATGCGCAGCTGACGAAGATCGAGCAGCGTAACGGCGAATGGCTGATCGAGACCTCTTCCGGCAAGACCTATTATCCGGAAAAGTAGTCAGACCGACCTCGGGCCTGAGGTCATCATCGAATTTCGCTGAAAACTCGGCATACGAAAAGTGGCGCCCCCCAGGGCCGGATCCGGGGGGGGCCGCAAACGTCTCAAACGACGTCAGGCGATCTACTTCTTCTGATTGCCCGCAAAAGCGGCCGTCAGGCCAAGGCCGATGTAAACGAAGCCGCTAACCCAGCGTTCGGCCTTCAGATAGGCGGGACTGCGCTTCAGCCAGTTGCCGGCCGTACCGGCAGCAAGTGCATAGGTGCAATCCGTCAGAACACCAATCACCGTGTAGAGAATTCCGAGAAAGGCGATCTGCATTGCCATATGGCCACGATCGACCTCAACGAACTGCGGCAGGAAAGCCAGAAAGAACAATGCGGTCTTCGGATTGAGGAGATTGACGATGAAGCCCTCACGAAAGATGCGCATGCCGCTTCGCTTCGGTAAACCGCCCTCGACGTCGGGAATGTCCGACGACCCGAGGAGCTTCTTGAGGCCAAGCCAGATCAGGTAGGCCGCGCCCGCATATTTCACCACGCTGAAGGCAAGCGCTGACGATGCCAAAAGCGCCGAGAGCCCAACAGCGGCGGCGACGACGTGAACAAGTGTGGCGGTATGAATGCCAAGGATTGAAACGAGGCCGGCAGAACGGCCCTGCTCGACCGAGCGCGCAAAGATGTAAAGGACTGCCGGGCCCGGCACAAGAAGCAGCACCAGCGTGGCGCTGACGAACAGGCCGAGATTGGCTGCGCTGGGAATTACCAAATCCATGATTGCTCTCCTCCATTTCCCTCTACCGTAGCGATAGCACCGGACTGTCTCCAAGGCGAGATATAAAGCTGCTTCAGCAAGCACCTCGCCCCATGCCTGTGAGTTTCCACCCTGGGCCGGCATGACCTCGGAATTTAAGCGTTCACCCCAGGGGCTTCGGGTGCGGTGTCGATTGAGGCTTCCCTTTTTTGGTTTCCGGCAGGCCATTTTTCCTCCCGCTTCCTGCCCTTGCCATCGCCTTCGTCCCTCTTCGCAAGTCTGACGCAAGATTAGCCCCGTAGGTTCGGGCCATACGAGATGGAGAAGTCTATGCAACCGATTCAACTGTTCGATCTGGCATCCCGCCAAGCGGAATGGCTGAGCGTGCGGCAGGAAGTCGTGGCGACCAACATCGCCAACGCCAACACACCCAAGTTCCACGCCAAGGATGTCAGCCCCTTCGAAGCGGTCATGCAGGCCACCAGCCAGCAGGTTGGCATGGCGAAGACCCATCCCGCCCATTTCGGCGCGAGCGCCCTCAGCGAAAATATCGCGGTGCGCGACAACCCGGTCAACAACGAGATCGGCATGCAGGAGTCGGGCAATTCGGTCGCGCTTGCGGAAGAAATGACCAAGACCGGCGAGATCAAGCGGCAGTACGACCTGAACGCCAATCTCGTCAAATCCTTCCATCGCATGATGCTGATGACGGTTAAGAGGTAAGCCATGGATCCCTTGAGTGCGGCGAGCAAGATCGCCGGCAGCGGCCTGGAAGTGCAGTCCACCCGGCTGCGCATCGTCTCCGAAAACATCGCCAACGCCCGATCGACCGGCGATACGCCCGGCGCCGATCCCTATCGCCGCAAGACCGTCACTTTCGGTTCGGAACTCGACCGCGTCAGCGGTGTGGAGCGCGTGACGGTGAAGAAACTCGGCGTCGACCGTGGTGATTTCATCAATGAATACGACCCCGGCAACCCGGCCGCCGATAGCAACGGCATGGTGAAGATGCCGAACGTCAACATCCTGATCGAAATGGCCGACATGCGCGAAGCAAACCGCAGCTACGACGCCAATCTTCAGGTCATCCGCCAGACACGCGACCTCGTCGCCTCCACCATCGACCTTCTGAAGGCATCGCAATGATCGACGGTATCAAGCAAGTCAGTTCCCTCTCGCTCACCCGCGGCGCAAGCGGCATTTCCTCTCTGACGGAAAGCGTTTTTGGCAGTGAGCAGACAACGCCTGCCCAGCAGACGGGCGCAAGTTTCGCCAGCGTTCTCGGCAACATGTCCGTCGATGCGATGAACAGCCTGAAAAAAGCGGAAGTGGCATCTTTCGAAGGCATTCAGGGCAAGGCGAACACGCGTGAAGTGGTCGATGCCGTGCTTTCGGCCGAGCAGTCGCTGCAGACCGCCATCGCGCTGCGCGACAAGATCGTGTCGGCCTATCTCGACATTACCAAGATGCAGATCTAGCCCAGCAGGAATATTGACATGAGAGCTCTTGCCATCGCTGCCACCGGTATGGACGCCCAGCAGACCAATCTGGAAGTCATCGCCAACAACATCGCCAATATCAACACCACCGGCTACAAGCGCGCGCGTGCGGAGTTCACCGACCTTCTCTACCAGACCGAGCGCATGCAGGGCGTGCCGAACCGCGCCAACCAGGCGATCGTGCCGGAAGGCGCCAATATCGGCCTCGGCGTGCAGACGTCGGCCGTGCGTAACATCCATACCCAGGGCAACCTGATCGAGACCGGCAACAAGCTGGACGTCGCGATCATCGGACAGGGCTGGTTCCAGATCGAGGCGGCTGACGGTTCGACCCTCTACAGCCGCGCCGGCGCCTTCAACAAGAATGCCGACGGCAATCTGGTGACGGTGGATGGTTACAATGTCATCCCCAACATCAATATCCCGACCGATGCGCAGGACATCACCATTACCCGCACGGGTCAGGTGACGGCCCGCATCGGCAATGCCGCGGACTTTACCGAGCTTGGCCAGCTGACCATCGCCAACTTCGCCAACGAAGCGGGCCTCAAGCCGCTCGGCGACAATCTCTTCGCCCAGACGCCGGCTTCCGGCGACGCGGTGATCGGTGTGCCCGATGATCCGAGCTACGGCTACATCAAGCAGTCCTACCTCGAAGGCTCGAACGTCGACGCCGTCAAGGAAATCACCGACCTGATCACGGCGCAGCGCGCCTATGAGATGAATTCCAAGGTCATCACCACCGCTGACGAAATGGCTTCGATTGTCAGCAAGAACCTGAAGTAAGAACGGAAAGGCAGGCGAACATGAGGTTTGGCCGGAAACATAGCAGCAGCAGAACGGCACTCGTCCGTATATGCCTTGCGTCTGCCTTTTCACTGGGCGTCCTGACGCCCGCTCTTGCCCAGGCGCCGATGGCGCTGGTTCCCACCCGCACCATCTATCCGGGCGAGACGATCACGCCCGAACAGGTCAAGCCGGTGGAAGTGACCAATCCCAATATTTCCTCAGGTTATGCGAGCGATATCAGCGAAGTCGAAGGCATGATCTCCAAGCAGACGCTGCTTCCCGGACGCACGATACCCATTGCGGCACTGCGCGAACCCTCGCTGGTGGTCCGCGGCACCAATGTCAAACTGGTCTTCACCATCGGCAACATGACGCTGATGGCGTCGGGAACGCCGATGACCGACGGTTCGCTCGGCGAGGTGGTCCGCGTGCGCAACATCGATTCCGGCGTCATCGTCAACGGCACGGTCATGAAGGACGGAACCATTCAGGTGATGGCGAAATGAGATTGCTTCATATCATAGCAGCGGCCATCCTGTTTTCGGCGCAGCCTTTCCTTTCCGTCTCCGCAGCCCATGCCGATACGTCCCGCATCAAGGACATCGCATCGCTGCAGGCGGGGCGTGACAACCAGCTGATCGGCTACGGCCTCGTGGTCGGCCTGCAGGGCACGGGCGACAGCCTGCGTTCCTCGCCGTTTACCGAACAATCCATGCGCGCCATGCTGCAGAACCTCGGCATCACCACGCAGGGCGGCCAGTCGAACGCCAAGAACATCGCGGCTGTCATGGTGACGGCCAACCTGCCGCCGTTTGCCAGCCCCGGCAGCCGTGTCGACGTGACGGTCAGCTCGCTCGGCGATGCCACGTCGCTGCGCGGCGGTACCCTCATCATGACCTCGCTTTCCGGTGCGGACGGGCAGATCTATGCGGTCGCGCAGGGTGCGCTGATCGTCAACGGCTTTTCAGCGCAGGGCGACGCGGCAACGCTGACGCAGGGCGTGACCACCTCGGCACGCGTGCCGAACGGTGCGATCATCGAGCGTGAGCTGCCGTCAAAGTTCAAGGATTCGGTCAATCTGGTCCTTCAACTGCGCAATCCGGACTTTTCGACCGCGGTGCGCGTCGCCGACGTCGTCAATGCCTTTGCCCGCGCCCGTTATGGCGACCCGATCGCCGAACCGCGCGATTCGCAGGAAATCGCGGTGCAGAAGCCCCGCACCGCGGATCTGACCCGGCTGATGGCGGAAATCGAGAACCTGACGGTGGAAACGGATACGCCCGCCAAGGTCGTGATCAATGAGCGCACCGGCACCATCGTCATCGGCGCGGATGTGCGTATTTCCCGCGTCGCCGTCAGCTACGGCACGCTGACCGTGCAGGTGACGGAATCGCCGCAGGTCATCCAGCCGGCTCCCTTCTCGCGCGGCCAGACGGCCGTACAGCCACAGACCGACATCATGGCCATGCAGGAAGGCAGCAAGGTCGCCATCGTCGAAGGGCCTGACCTTCGTACGCTGGTTGCCGGTCTCAACAGCATCGGGCTCAAGGCGGACGGCATCATCGCCATTCTGCAAGGCATCAAATCCGCCGGTGCCCTTCAGGCGGAGCTCGTGCTGCAATGATGGAACATCAGATCAAAAATCCGCTTTCGAATGGCCTCGTCCGCTTCGCGGCCGTCGCCTCGCTGCTGTTCCTGCTGCCCGCGGCCGGTGCCGAGAGCCAGCAGAACGTGGTCTCCGAACTCAGCACGCAGGATGAAATCCAGAAATTCTGCACCAACATTGCCGATGCCGCCCGCGACCAGCGGTACCTGATGCAGAAGCAGGAGCTTGAAAAGCTTCAGGCCGACGTCAACGAGCGCATCTCCGTGCTGGAGGACCGCAAGGCGGAATATGAGGACTGGCTGGCGCGCCGCGAACATTTCCTCGCCCAGGCGAAAGCCAATCTCGTCGATGTCTACAAGACGATGAAGCCGGATGCCGCCGCACCCCAGCTCGAGAAGATGCATGTGGAGATTGCGGCCGCCATCATCATGCAGCTGCCGCCGCGCCAATCCGGCCTCATCCTCAGCGAGATGGATGCGCAGAAAGCCGCCACTGTCGCCGGCATCATGTCGCAGGCAACCGACAAAAACACTTCGAAGGATCCTTCATGAGCACGCGTCGTCTCCCGGCCCTCCTCCTGCCGCTCGCTCTCCTGGCAGGCTGCCAGAACAACCAGACCCTGAAGGAAATCGGCAACGCACCCGCGATGAGCCCGATCGGCAGCGGTCTGCAGTTCAGCCAGACGCCGCAGATGGGCATGTATCCCAAGCAGCCGAAGCACATGGCGAGCGGCTATTCGCTGTGGAGCGACAGCCAGGGCGCCTTGTTCAAGGATCTGCGCGCGCTGAATATCGGCGACATCCTGACCGTCAACATCCAGATCAACGACAAGGCCGATTTCGACAACGAGACCGAGCGCAACCGCACCAATTCCAGCGGTCTGAACTGGAAGGCCAAGGCGGAAATCTTCGGCTGGACGCCGGAGGCGGACTCCAACATCAAATACGGATCCGATACCGACACCCAGGCCAAGGGCAAGACCAAGCGTTCCGAAAAGCTGACGCTGATGGTGGCCGCCGTGGTAACCGGCATTCTGGAAAACGGCAACCTCATCATCAGCGGTTCGCAGGAAGTGCGCGTCAACCATGAAATCCGCATCCTCAATGTCGGCGGTATCGTCAGGCCGCAGGATGTCGATGCGCAGAACATGATTTCCTATGAGCGTATCGCCGAGGCCCGCATCTCCTACGGCGGTCGTGGCCGCCTGACGGAAGTGCAGCAGCCCCCGGTCGGTCAGCAGGTCGTCGACCTGTTCTCGCCGCTCTGACGCCGGTTTGCGGGAGCGGGACTGACCATGGAAAACGAACAGGCTGAGAGCAAGAAAAAGTCCTCCCCGGTGGTCATGACCATCGCCGGGGTTGTGATCCTGACGCTGCTCGGTGCGGGCGGCGGCTGGCTGGTGGGCGGCATGATCGCCCCGAAAATCGCCGGCGCGGAAGCCGCAGCGCACGCACCGGCCGCTTCGGGTGAAAAGGGCAAGGCCGCCGAGGGCATCGAGAAAATCTCGGCCGAAGCGAACGGCATCGTCCAGCTCGATCCCATCACCACCAACCTCGCCTACCCTTCAACCAACTGGGTGCGGCTGGAAGTGGCGCTGATGTTCAAGGGGCCGGTGGAAGTCGGGCTGGCGGAGGATATCCATCAGGATATCCTGGCCTATGTGCGCACCGTTTCCCTTCAGCAGCTGGAAGGGCCGCGCGGCTTTCAATATCTTAAGGATGACATTCAGGAACGAGTTGACCTGCGCTCGCAAGGGCGCGTATCCAAGGTCATGTTCCGGACCTTTGTCATCGAATGATTCGATTTCTTGTAACCATTGCCGTCCTCCTCGCCTTGCCGGGCCTTGCCAACGCCCAGCAATTTCCGTCCGATCTGTTCAACACGCAGATAGACGGATCCGTCGCGGCATGGATCATCCGCACCTTCGGCCTTCTGACGGTCCTCTCCGTCGCGCCGGGCATCCTGATCATGGTCACGAGCTTTCCGCGCTTCGTGATCGCCTTTTCGATCCTGCGCTCCGGCATGGGGCTCGCATCGACACCCTCCAACATGATCCTGCTGTCGATGGCGATGTTCATGACCTTCTACGTCATGTCGCCCACCTTCGACAAAGCCTGGACCGACGGCGTGCAGCCGCTGCTGCAGAACCAGATCAACGAACAGCAGGCCATTCAGCGCATCGCCGAACCGTTCCGCACCTTCATGAACGCCAACACGCGTGACAAGGATCTGAAGCTCTTCGTGGATATTGCCCGCGAGCGCGGACAGGAAGTGATGACCGACAATGTCGTTGACTACCGCGTGCTCGTTCCGGCCTTCATGCTGTCGGAAATCCGGCGCGGTTTCGAGATCGGTTTCCTCATCATCCTGCCATTCCTCGTCATCGATCTGATCGTTGCCACCATCACCATGGCCATGGGCATGATGATGCTGCCTCCCACCTCCATTTCCCTGCCGTTCAAGATCCTGTTTTTCGTACTGATCGACGGCTGGAACCTGCTCGTCGGCAGCCTCGTCAGATCGTTCAACTGACGGGCATCCGTGCCGCATTGACACGCATTAACCCTGTTTCTTAACCCCGCAGCCCCACGGCCGCGGGGTTTTGTCGTTTTAATGCTTTGCTTACCATTTTTGCTAGCAGCTGAATAACTATAATTTTAAATTAAAAACTTACCATTCATGAAAACCAACCAGTAACCATAAGTATTTTCTAGTATTTCTTAATTCTCAAATTAATAATTGTGCAATTTTTGGCTGCGAAATTCTCTCCACACGCAGCGGGTTTGGTTTCCAGAAACAAGTAGTTCTGAACCGAGTGGCATGAAGCCGAAACGTTGTGACCGGTAATACACAGTCCGGAATGTCCCCAATTCCAGTATCTCGTAAAAACAAGGGACAAATACTATGGCAAGCATTCTCACCAACGCCTCCTCCATGGCTGCTCTCCAGACGCTGCGTTCGATCGGTAGCAACATGGAAACGACGCAAGCCCGGATTTCGTCGGGCCTGAAGGTAGGCTCCGCTTCCGATAACGCCGCTTACTGGTCCATCGCGACCACCATGCGTTCGGATGCTTCGGCACTCTCCACCGTTTCCGACGCGCTCGGCATTGGCGCAGCCAAGGTCGACACCGCCTATTCCGGCATGGAAGCGACGATCAAGGTCGTTCAGGAAATCAAGGACAAGCTGATCCTTGCCCAGGACCCGACCGCCGACAAGAACAAGATCCAGAAGGAAATCGGCCAGCTCCAGAAGCAGCTGACCTCCATTGCCGACTCCGCGACCTTCAACGGTGAAAACTGGCTGAAGACGAAAGTCACCAACGATGGCGCTGCATTGACAGCTGACGCCGACATAGCAAATCTGAAAAAGCAGGTTGTCGCGTCCTTCACCCGTGACTCCGCTGGCGCCGTCAAGGTCCAGCGTGTTGACCTGCAGCTCAGCGGCACAAACGTTCTCATTGACACCGGCCTTACAACGGACGGCAAACTGAGCGCTGGTATTCTCGACTCTGCTGCAAAGGCTGATGTCGCAAAGACCTCGATCATGACGCTCGATATCTCCACGCTGGCTGGATACAAGAACGACACGACAGGTCTCGTGGCCGCTAACGCGACAGACAACGACGTGCTTGACGCTCTCATCAGCCACGTCGACAAGCAGCTTGAAACCCTCAACAGCGCCGCTGCTGATCTGGGTTCGGTCTCCAACCGCATCTCGATGCAGGAAGACTTCGTCTCCAAGCTGACGTCGACCATGGAAAAGGGTATCGGCCGTCTGGTCGACGCCGACATGAACGAAGAGTCCACCCGCCTCAAGGCTCTGCAGACACAGCAGCAGCTGGCAATTCAGGCTCTGTCGATCGCCAACAGCGACTCGCAGAACATCCTGTCGCTCTTCCGTTAATCGGACCAGAGATCACAAGAAACGAGCCGCGCCCGAAAGGGCGCGGTTTCGCGTTTACGGCATGGCCCGGGGATTGAAAGATTTCATTTACCATCCCTGCTTTCAAAGCATTTACCACGATTTGAGCGAAGAGCCGGGTACCTTCCGAAATTAGGAAATTGGAAAGCACCGGCTGTCAGGTTTC
The DNA here is from genome assembly GCF_017313365.1 of Agrobacterium sp. OT33. NCBI lineage: Bacteria > Pseudomonadati > Pseudomonadota > Alphaproteobacteria > Hyphomicrobiales > Rhizobiaceae > Agrobacterium > Agrobacterium sp. OT33. The sequence continues at coordinate 365,582 of NZ_JAFLMZ010000001.1, forward strand.
TCGCACGGACAAGCGGATAGCCGCAGGCCGGAATGATATAAACGCAGGATTACGAGCGGGGGCTGACCGTCTTGTAACCGCGTAAAATGGCAGACGCGAAGGAGGCTGACCCGAGCGTATTGCCTGTTGATAAAAGCCGCATCCGGAAACGGATGCGGCTTTATTGTTTTTTAAGCATTCTCGGCTACGCGCGCGCACGCGCAAAGATTGCAAAATAAAATCTCAGCGTGTGTGTTTTTTCATGCTCCTTAGGTCTTCGTTAACCATATGGCGGTTAGCTAGTGCCATCGAAACGGTGAGCTAACCATTAAAAATCAGCCGGTTAGCAGGCATGATGCTGTGCGCCGTTCCCGGTGAGACCGGAATGTCCCTTCTTTAATCAGCCATTCAAGGGGCAATTTTATTATGACGAGCATTCTTACCAACATTGCAGCCATGTCTGCTCTCCAGACCCTGCGCACCATCGGCCAGAACATGGAATCCACGCAGGATCGCGTGTCCTCCGGCCTCCGCGTCGGCGAAGCTTCTGATAACGCTGCCTACTGGTCGATCGCAACGACCATGCGTTCGGACAATTCGGCCCTTTCCGCTGTTCAGGACGCCCTGGGCCTCGGCGCCGCCAAGATTGATACTGCCTATTCCGGTATGGAATCGTCTATCGACGTCGTAAAGCAGATCAAGGACAAGCTGGTTGCGGCTCGCGAGCCTGGCGTCGACAAGTCGAAAATCCAGGAAGAAATCACCCAGCTTCAGGACCAGCTGAAGTCGATCTCCAGCTCTTCGTCTTTCTCTGGTGAAAACTGGCTGCAGGCAAAGATCAGCGACGGCGCAGGCACGCTGACCGACGTTACGAAGCAGGTTGTCGGCTCTTTCATCCGCGACGCTGGCGGTAATGTCTCGGTCAAGACGATCAACGTCGCCCTCAGCAACGGTACGGTTCTGTTCGATACGTCTTCGGGCGCAGCCAAGGACAAGCAGGGTATCCTCGATTCCTTCGCTTACTATTCCACGACCGGCAACTACAAGTCGTTCGACATCACGACGACCGTCACAGCGACAGGCGCAAAGACCGAAAAACCCGTTGCAGCTACCATCTACACCGAAGCGCAGCTGGCCGCTCTCGCACCGGCAACCGCCGGCACTCCGGTCGCGATCGACTACACGACAACACCAGGCCTCGCTACCGTTACCTTGGGTTCCGGCACGGAGCAGAACGGTACCTACCTCAAGATCGGTGAGAACCAGTACGTTAAGGTGGTCACCACAGATCCGGCAGCAACTGGCTCGACCACTTCCGAAGTCGGCACCATCGGCTCGACGAAGTATTACCTCGAGACGACCGCTGCAAATATCGATGCACCGACGCAGCTGACCTACTCCCTGACGTCGCTCGACATCACCAAGGATCTGAAGGGTTCGTTCACCAACGCTGACGGCACCGCGCTGTCGGAAAACCAGTATCTCGATGCCATGATTTCCTTCGTCGACAAGCAGCTCCAGAGCATGACGTCGGCAGCCGCCGATCTCGGTTCTGTCAAGATGCGTGTCGAACTGCAGGAAAACTTCGTCAACAAGCTGACCGACTCGCTCGACAGCGGTATCGGCCGTCTGGTCGACGCCGAGATGAACGAAGAATCGACCCGCCTCAAGGCTCTTCAGACCCAGCAGCAGCTTGCTGTTCAGGCCCTGTCGATTGCCAACAACGACTCGCAGAGCATTCTCTCGCTCTTCCGCTAATCACAAGCGACATCATTCACATCGGAAAGCCGCGCCTCAGGCGCGGCTTTTTTCGTCATGGTTAAGAAAAATTATCGTTCCTTAATTTTTTCCTTTGCCGGTTTAGGCTTTGTTAACCATTCGCCGCCTAAAACCTAGTCATCGAAACGATTGGTTAACCAAGACGAAAAAGAGGTTAACAGGCATCAAGCCGCTCGATCGTTCCCGGTGACAATCCGGAATGTCCCTTCTCATTTCAGCCAATCAAGGGGCAAATTATTATGACCAGCATTTTGACGAACGTCGCGGCCATGGCCGCCCTGCAGACCCTTCGCGCCATCGGCAGCAACATGGAAGAAACGCAGTCGCGTGTTTCCTCCGGCATGCGCGTCAAGACCGCATCCGACAATGCCGCATATTGGTCCATCGCAACCACCATGCGTTCCGACAATGGCGCCCTCTCCGCCGTTCAGGATGCCCTCGGCCTCGGCGCAGCCAAGGTCGACACCGCCTACTCCGCCATGGAAACCACCGTCGATGTCGTCAAGGAAATCAGCAAGAAGCTGGTTGCCGCCCGCGAAGCCGGCGTTGACAAGGCCAAGATACAGGAAGAAATCCGCCAGCTTCAGGACCAGCTGAAAAGCATCGGCGAATCCGCCTCCTTCTCCGGTGAAAACTGGCTGAAGGGCAAGATCAGCGACGCCTCCGGCAACCTGACACCCGTCACCAAGCAGATCGTCGGCTCCTTCATCCGCGATGGCGCGGGCAATGTCGCCGTCAAGACCATCAATATTCAGGTCGACAACAAGACCGCGCTTTTCGACACGACAACCGGCGCAACGAAAAACGGCATTCTCGACAGCGCCGCCTATTACTCAGACACCGGCGTTCTGCGCGATTTCGAGATCACGACGACGACGGCTGCGGGTGTTTCGACAACCACTCCCTATACCGCGAAAGTCTTTACTGAATCCCAGCTTCTGGGTTTCCCGTCAGGTACGACGACCACGATCACTCCGGACGCGGCAACCGGTCTCGTTACCGTTGCTGCGGCGAGCACCACACGAAACAACGGCACCTACTTCAAGATCGGTGAAAACGAGGCTGGCGAAGCACTTTACGTGAAAGCCAACAATACGACGCCAACGCCTACAGGCACCACAGTGACATCGATCGGCACCGGTGGCTCGTCCAACAACAATATCTATCTCGAAACCGTCGCAGCAGACTCGCAGATGGCGCAGAAACTCGATTACTCGCTGATCGATCTCGACATCACCAAGGACCTCAGCGGGCTGACGGACGCCAACGGCCAGCCGCTGACGGAGAATGACGGCCTTGATAACATGATCCAGTTCGTCAACACGCAGCTGGAATCGCTTATCAGCGCCAGCGCCGATCTCGGCTCGATCAAGATGCGCCTCGACCTGCAGGAAGACTTCGTCTCCAAGCTGACCGACTCCATCGACAAGGGCATCGGCCGCCTCGTCGACGCGGATATGAACGAGGAATCCACCAAGCTCAAGGCGCTCCAGACGCAGCAGCAGCTGGCCATCCAGTCGCTCTCCATCGCCAATACCAGCTCCGAAAATATCCTGTCGCTATTCCGCCAGTAAGCGGCGCCCGTTGGCTACGGGCGGTTTCGTCCCGCTCTGGCAGCAACAGAATATTCGGATACGGAAACCGCGCTTCGCAGGAAGCGTGGTTTTCCCGTTTGCAGGGACCTGCTCGGACTGTGTGGCAAAACATGCAGATTGCGTCGCGCAAAACAGATGCGGCAACGGCCGGTGCGGAAATATCTGATTTGACGGGGAAAATGGTGCTGCTAGAGAGATTTGAACTCTCGGCCTCTCCCTTACCAAGGGAGTGCTCTACCCCTGAGCTATAGCAGCATCCGGTGCCGAAGCGTTTGCTTCAGCATCAAGCGTGGCGGCCTATTGCCATAGGTTTTTGACGAGCGCAAGTCGCAAAACGATATTCTTGATCAAGTGGAGCAAAAAAGCGTGCCCCCTGTTGAAAAATACATTTTTCGGATATTGCTGAATTTATGAACGAACATCATGACAAACAGGCAAAGCTGGCGGTTGGCGCTGATGCCGCCGCGAAACCGTCGGCCTTGACGGCGGCAGGCAACCAGCAGGCTGGCCCGGGCGAAAAGGCGCGCGAGCGTGAGGCAGAGCGCAAGGCGCGCGCGGCGAAAAAGCTTCGTGAGAATCTTTTGAAGCGCAAACAGCAGCTTCGCGCACGCCGCGCCGGCGATGCTGACGAGACGATCGGCCTGCCTGCCGCAAAAACGGACGAATCATCCTCATAGAGAATTCATCAGCATAAAATTGAAACGCCGCGGAAATTCGTCTAAGGACGCGCCTTCCGCAAGGCACGATAAAGAAAGGCGGGCACAGGCCCGTAGGGACGCATGGATCGCATCAGAATCACGGGTGGTAACAAGCTCAACGGCATCATACCCATCTCCGGCGCAAAAAACGCCGCCCTGCCGTTGATGATCGCATCGCTTCTGACCAGCGACACGCTGACGCTCGAAAACGTGCCGCACCTGGCTGACGTGGAGCAGCTCATCCGTATTCTCGGCAATCACGGCGTCGATATTTCCGTCAACGGCCGCCGCGAAAGCCAGGGCGAAGCCTATTCCCGTACCGTGCACTTCACCTGCCGCACCATTGTCGATACCACCGCTCCTTACGAGCTGGTATCCAAGATGCGCGCAAGCTTCTGGGTCATCGGCCCGCTTCTGGCGCGTGAAGGCCGTGCCCGTGTTTCCCTGCCCGGCGGATGCGCCATCGGCACACGTCCGGTCGACCTGTTCATCGAGGGCCTCGAGGCACTCGGCGCGACGATGGAGATCGATGGCGGTTACATCAACGCCAGCGCCCCGAAGGGCGGCCTCATCGGCGCGGTTTACACCTTCCCCAAAGTGTCCGTCGGCGCGACGCATGTGATGCTGATGGCCGCCAGCCTTGCCCGCGGCACAACCGTCATCCACAACGCCGCCCGCGAGCCGGAAGTGGTCGATCTGGCCCAGTGCCTGACAGCCATGGGCGCGAAGATCGAAGGTGCGGGCACCTCCACCATCACCATCGAGGGCGTCACCTCGCTTTCCGGCGCACGCCACCGGGTTCTGCCGGACCGTATCGAAACCGGCACCTATGCCATGGCGGTTGCCATGGCCGGCGGTGACGTGGTGCTGGAAGGCACGCGCGCATCGCTGCTGGACAATGCACTCGATACGCTGCGGCTTGCCGGTGCCACGATCAGCGAGACCGAGACCGGCCTTCGGGTGGTGCGCAACGGCAATGGCATCCAGCCGGTCGATATCGTCACAGAACCCTTCCCCGGCTTCCCGACCGACCTGCAGGCACAGTTCATGGCCCTGATGACCCGGTCGCAGGGCGTTTCGCACATTACCGAAACCATCTTCGAGAACCGCTTCATGCACGTGCAGGAACTGGCGCGCCTCGGCGCGAAGATTTCGCTCTCCGGCCAGATGGCCCGCATCGAAGGCGTTTCCCGCCTGAAGGGCGCACCTGTGATGGCGACCGACCTGCGCGCTTCCGTGTCACTGGTCATTGCCGGCCTCGTGGCAGAAGGCGAGACCATGGTTTCGCGGGTCTATCACCTCGATCGCGGTTTCGAACGTCTTGAAGAAAAGCTCACCCGCTGCGGCGCTCTGGTCGAACGCGTCAGCGACTGATACCGACTGAAAAATCCACCCGGCTGTCAGCGCAACCGGGTGGATTTCATGACAATCGACGCGAGGCGGCGAAGGGAGAATTCCTCGTGAAACCATTTGCCACGCCGCACATCGAAACCGCCACGCCATGCAAGGACGACGTCTCCGTCCTGTCGATCACGCAGGCGACGGCCGCGACATTTTCCGGTCTCTTTATCAGGCTGACCTTCCTCTGCTTTATCCGCGCAGGCTCCAAGAGAGTAATTTGCCCGATCAATGGTGAACTGACGGCCCGAGAGGGGGATTTGCTGGTTTTCCCTCCGGGGTCTCTGGTAACGCTGGAAAACCGGCCATTGCTGGACGCACATTACCGGGCCGAAGGTGTGTATTTCAGCCATGACTTGATCAATTCCGTTTTCACGGATCAACGGCATTCCGATAGTCCGCCCGGCATACAGGTCATTCGCGCACTTGCGAATGCACCGGATATTCTTGAGCGTATTCAAGATACGCTCAATGACAGCAGCCTTCCCCCGCCCATACGCCGACACCGGCTGCGGGAACCCTTGATCTGGTTGCAGCATCAGGGAATCCGCCTTTCCGCGAGGACGGATGAACAGCCTTCGAGCAAGTTGCGGAGTTTGATCGAAAGCGATCCGAGCCGTGACTGGCGGGTGTCGGATGTCGCCAGAAGCTTTGCCATGAGCGAAGCAACATTTCGTCGCTCCCTTGCCAGATCAGGTCTGGGCTTCTCGCGGGTTCTACAGAATACCCGCCTCGAAAAGGGCCTTGCCCTGCTGCAGGCGACCGACGCTCCCATTTCGCAGATCGCGCTGGAATGTGGGTTCAAAACACCATCGCATTTTTCCGATTCTTTCAAAAAACGATTCGGGATCAAACCGAAGGCGATAAGATCGGCCGGCGATTGATCGTTTTTCGATAGTCGTTGCATCTCTGCCGGAAGCGTGCGCCGCCCGGGGACTATATCGTTCGGCCGTTATCAACGTCCCTGAAGGAAACGATATGTCCAGATTTCAAAAGCTACTCTTTGCCGGTTTGACCATTGCGACCGCGATGTCTGCACCCGCCCTTGCCGACGATTTCCGCTTGTCCAGCTCCTCCATTTCGGAAGGAAACCAGCTTGCGGCCGTTCAGGTCTTCCAGGGCTTTGGTTGTGAAGGCGGTAATCTGTCTCCACAATTGTCGTGGTCCGGCGCACCGAAGGAAGCCAAGAGCTTTGCCATCACCGCCTATGATCCCGACGCGCCGACCGGTTCGGGCTGGTGGCATTGGAATGTCGTGAATATTCCGGTCGAGATCATGCAGCTTGACGCTGGCGCGAGCGGAAAAGACGACATGCCGAAAGGCGCGCTGGAATTGCGGAACGACTATGGAACAACGGGTTTCGGCGGCGCCTGCCCGCCTCCCGGCGAGATGCATCGATACGTCTTTACCGTATATGCGCTCGGCGTTGAAAAGCTTGAACTGCCCGAAGGTGCGAGCAACGCTCTCGCCGGCTTCATGGTGCGCGCCAATACGATTTCCCAAGCGAGCATTACGGCTGTGTATAACAGGTAATATCAAGGCGGGGGGCAGCTTTGCCGGCAAACCCATGGTTCACGCCGCTGCCTGAATGCCTCAACCGCCGCTCATCCGCTTCTACCCGTTGCAGAGCGGGCCTCGACTGCCTATTTCCAGTACAAGAAATAGACATTGCGGCCCGTGGCCCGCGGAAAAGGAAGAAAACGATGAGCGGCCTGAAATTGCTCGCGCTGGATACTGAAGATCTCTCCGTCATCTCGACGCATATGCAGGACAGCGTCTTCAAGCTGAAAGACGTTGCCTTCGAGCCGAAACATGGCCAGTTCACGCTTTCCGCCAATCGTTTCGTCTGGGAAAGCACCGAGAAGAAGAACCTGCCGCCGGAGCGCTGCCGCAGCGTCATTTTCCTGAAACGTGTCTCGGCCGTGCGCTCGCACGGCATCAACCGCGCCGACAAGGAACAGGTGCTGTCGCTGCTCGCCATGCGGTTCGTGCCGAATGGCGAGGGGCCTGACGGGTCCGTCGAACTGACGCTTTCGGGCGGTGGCGCCATCGCGCTTGATGTCGAGTGCATCGAAGCGCAGTTGACGGATGTGAGCGGCGCCTGGGAAACCGCCTCCAAACCGCATCACCCCGACAGCGAATAAACGCGCCGCGCCATTGCAACGGTTGCCTTTCGTCACCGTTTCGATTTATGCCACATACCAGAGCCGCAATTGTTCTGCGGTGAGTTCGTGCACCCTGCGGGATCGCCCGCGGGGACAATGAAAGGGTAATGGCGTGGCAATCTGGCTGGAGCAGGCATCGGCTGATTTCGAACGGAAGTTCGCTGCCTTCCTGACAACCAAGAGAGAAGTTTCCGAAGACGTCAACGCGACCGTTCGCGACATCATCAACGATGTCCGCCATCGCGGCGATGCGGCGCTTGCCCATTATTCCCTCAAATTCGACGGCATCGATTTTGCCAAGGCCCCGATGCGGGTAACGGCGGATGAAATCGATGCCGCCTATTCGGCGGTCGACAAAAACGTCATCGAAGCCCTCGAACTCGCGGCCCGGCGCATTGAAAAACACCATGCGCGGCAAATGCCGAAGGACGATATTTACGAGGACGATATCGGCGTGGGCCTCGGCTCTCGCTGGACGGCCATCGAGGCCGTGGGCCTTTATGTGCCCGGCGGCACGGCCAGCTATCCAAGCTCGGTCCTGATGAACGCCGTGCCGGCCAAGGTTGCCGGTGTCGAGCGCATCGTCATGGTCGTGCCGGCAAATGGCGGTGCGGTCAATCCCGCCGTGCTTGCCGCCGCGCGCATCGCGGGCGTCGAGGAAATCTATCGCATCGGCGGGGCGCAGGCCGTGGCGGCGCTTGCCTATGGCACGGAAGCCATCGCGCCGGTCGCCAAGATCGTCGGCCCCGGCAATGCCTATGTGGCGGCGGCCAAGCGCCAGGTTTTCGGCACTGTCGGCATCGACATGATCGCCGGCCCCTCCGAAGTGCTTGTCATTGCCGACAAGGATAACGATCCCGACTGGCTGGCCGCCGATCTTCTGGCGCAGGCGGAGCACGATCGCGGCGCGCAATCCATTCTCGTCACCGACAATGCCGAACTCGGCAAGGCGGTGGAGGCCGCCGTCGAACGGCAACTGAAGCGCCTGTCGCGCTCCGAGACGGCGGCGGCAAGCTGGGCGGATTTCGGCGCGATCATTCTGGTCGAAAAGCTTACCGACGCCATTCCGCTCGCCAACCGCATCGCCGCCGAGCATCTGGAGCTTGCGGTCGACGATCCTGACGCGCTGATGGCGCATATCCGCAATGCCGGCGCGATCTTCGTCGGGCGCCACACGCCGGAAGTGATCGGCGATTACGTCGGCGGCTCCAACCACGTTCTGCCGACGGCGCGCTCGGCGCGCTTCTCCTCCGGGCTTTCGGTGCTGGATTTCGTCAAGCGCACCTCGATCCTGCGGCTTGGGCCGGAGCAATTGCGCCAGCTTGCACCGGCGGCAATCACCCTTGCCCGTTCGGAAGGACTGGACGCGCATGCGCGCTCGGTCGCAATCCGCCTCAATCCGGAAAGTTAAGCGATGGCTTCAGGCGATTTCCGGCTCTGCGACGTGGTTCTGGACGACAGCATCGGCCGGTCCACGCCCGACGTGGAGCATGAACGCGCCGTCGCCATTTTCGACCTGATCGAAGAAAACAGCTTCGAGCCGCTCGGCCATGCCGGCGGGCCATATCGGCTGCATATCTCGCTGGTGGACGCCAAGCTGGTCTTTTCGATCCGCACCGAAGACGAGAAGGATGTCGCGACCCATATCCTGTCGCTGACGCCGTTTCGCCGCATCATCAAGGATTATTTCCTGATCTGCGAGAGCTATTACGAGGCGATCCGCTCCTCCACACCCAGTCAGATCGAGGCGATCGACATGGGCCGGCGCGGCATTCACAATGACGGTTCGCAGACGCTGATGGATCGGCTTTCCGGCAAGATCAAGGTGGATTTCGATACCGCGCGCCGCCTCTTCACCCTTGTCTGCGTGCTTTATTGGCGGGGTTAGAGATGAGCGATCCTGCCGCAGCGCCAAACGAGGGACGAGCGCCCAAATCGGTCCTCTTCATGTGCGGCATGAACTCCATCCGTTCCCCCATGGCAGAGGTGATCGCCAAACGGCTGGTGGCGCCCGGCATCTACATCCAGTCGGCCGGCGTGCGGGCCGGCGAGCGCGACCCCTTCGTGGATGCCGTACTGGAAGAACAGGGTTTTTCGCTCGGCAAGCACAAGCCGCGCACGCTGGATGAGATCGAGGATGATTTTTTCGATCTGATCATTACATTGACGCCGGAAGCCCATCACGCCGCACTGGAACTGACGCGCTCGAATTCGCTCGATGTGGTCTATTGGCCGACCATGGACCCGACGGTGATCACAGGTACGCGCGAGCAGATCCTCGACGCCTATCGCGAGGTGCGGGACCATCTGTCGAAACTGATTTCGGAACGCCTGCCGGGGCGGCAGCAGCCGGTGGCGGATACGCTTTCAAAAGACTGAAAACTGCCCTCGCCTCATGAAAATCGGTACTGATTTTCAAGCCGATGCTTTAGAGGTTCACAAATGTGCCGGGATTGTGTAGTTTCCGCGCAATTTTCCCGGACACGCCATGTCCGGCACTATCAACAGGAAGAAAACCCTTACATGACAAAAGAAGAAGTCCTTGAATTCCCGGGCATCGTAACCGAATTGCTGCCGAACGCAACATTCCGCGTGAAGCTTGAGAACGACCACGAAATCATCGCCCACACGGCGGGCCGCATGCGCAAGAACCGTATCCGCGTTCTGGCGGGCGATAAGGTGCTGGTCGAAATGACGCCTTACGACCTGACCAAGGGCCGCATTACCTACCGCTTCAAGTAATCCACTTCCGCATCGGACGCCCGGGCAGCGCAATGACCAATTCAAAACAAAAGCTCGTTCTGGCATCCGGCTCGCCGCGGCGTCTGGAACTGCTGCATCAGATCGGTGTCGAACCGGCGCGCCTGATGCCGATGGATATTGACGAGACGCCTGCGAAGCTCGAGCATCCGCGCACGCTCTGCCGTCGTCTTTCGCTGCAGAAGGCCGAAGCGGCACAGGCGGCGCTGAAGAATGAACAGACGTGGAAAGACGCCTATGTTCTGGGGTCCGATACCGTGGTGGCTGTCGGTCGCCGCATCGTCGGCAAGGCGGAATATACCGAGGATGCTTCGGCGGCGCTGCATCTTCTTTCGGGGCGCAGCCATTGGGTCTATACCGGTATCTGCCTCGTGACACCCGGCGGCAAGGTTCGCCAGAAGGTGGTGGAAACCAAGGTTCGTTTCAAGCGCCTCTCGACGCGCGAAATCGATGCCTACATCGCATCTGGACAATGGCGTGGTAAAGCCGGTGCCTATGGCATTCAGGGCATTGCCGGCGCATTCGTGCAGAAACTGACGGGTTCCTACACCAACGTCGTCGGACTGCCGCTCTACGAGACGATGTCGCTTCTTTCGGGCGAAGGCTTCGAGGTGACTTCGGGCTGGCTTGAGGGATAGACCATGGCAAAATCCTCCACTGAAGGCGCCGGAAATGTCGCGCCGCTTCGCAAGCCCCAGCCATGCCCGGAATGCGGGCGCCCTTCGACGCGCGACGATTACCCTTTCTGTTCGGATCGCTGCCGTTCGCTTGATCTCTCCCGCTGGCTAAACGGCTCCTACGCCATTCCGGTCGCTGACGATGAGAGCAGCGCCGGTGGACAGGACGCAGGTAAAAATACCTCCGAATAACTCTCCATGCGGGGGAAACGCCCGCATGCATGGCACGATATTTTTGAGCCCCTCCGCTCACGCCCATATTCACGGGGCTTTCAACAGCCCGAAATTCATACCAAAACCGGCTGTTTCCCTGACCCGTCAGCCATTAGGGTTCTGCGATGGACGCAAACCTGCAAAAAAGAGTAAGCCATGGCGCGCTGCTGCTTGCGGTGCTGGCCGTCTGTTTCGCCATTCTGGCGACAGTGCTGCTTGCCAATGACGGAAAGCACCTCAAAAGCCTGCTGACCTACCTCAAACTGGCCCCCGCCACATATTCCGTCGAGCCCCCTCCCCGGATGCAGCCCGTCAAGCGCAAGAAACTCGCCGCCAGAAAAATCGATCTGCCGCCCCATTTGCTGAAACCCGAACAGGGTGGCGAAAGAGCCTCTTTCGCACGCGATTTCCTTCTTTCCGGCAAGGATTTATGCGGCCGCTTCACCGCTGAGGGTTTTTCCAACCCGAAAGGCTGGCATGCCAGCCCGGTCAACATCCACAATTTCGAATGCATGGCCGATCTTACCATGGGGACCGCGGAAGCCCCGGCGGAACCGGCATCGCTTTTCGTTGAAATCAGAGGCGAGGCTGACGGCAAGGTTCGATCCATCCGCATGAAGGCAGTGGCACCTCAGACACCCGATGGCACCGCCATCAGGGCAAAACTTGACGATACGCTGATCCTGATCATCGAACAGACGCGCTTTGCCGACCTTGCGGCCATGCGTGAACCGGCACGCACGCTGCAGCCCTATCAGGCGCAGCACTTCGGCATTTCGGTTTCCATGAAGCCGGAGCAGACCGCGCCACATCGTCTGAACGTGATTTTGCTCGCAACCGAACAATCGCCGGGGCTGAAGCTGACGCGCAGCTTTTTCGACAGCGAACGATGGCTTCCTTCCGCCATCGTCCCGGACCGTCCTGTCCTTTATCCTTCCGTCAAGACAAACCGCATCCGATGATGCGGAAACGGCTCAGCCTATCACCGCCAGCTTGCGCCGGATCGGTGGCAGCCTGTCATTCTGCTGGGCCTGACGTTTGGCCTCCCACTGCAATGCCGTGCGAACGATGGTCGACAGATCGTTGAAGCGCGGGCGCCAACCTAGCTCCGACTGAATACGAGCGGAATCCGCCACCATGGTCGCAATATCGCCTGCGCGGCGGGGACAATGGATGATCGGGAATTCATGCTCCGATTCCCGCTGTACCGCATGCAGGACGTCCAGCACCGAATAACCGACGCCATAACCGCAATTCAATGTCCTGGTGCCGCCGCCGGCGCGCAGATGCGCCATGGCCAGCACATGCGCATCGATGAGATCGCTGACATGGATATAGTCGCGAACGCCAGTGCCATCGGCGGTGGGATAATCCGTGCCGTAGACCTCCACCCGATCCCGCCGGCCGGTTGCGGCTTCGCACGCCACCTTGATGAGGTTTGCCACGCCCGTCGGCGAAGGCCCGGCGCGGCCCTGCGGGTCGGCCCCGGCCACGTTGAAATAACGCAGTGCCACATAGTTGAAATCATGCGCCTGCACGACATCGCGCAGCATGATTTCAGAGGCGAGTTTCGACAGGCCGTAAGGATTTTCCGGGCTGAGTATCGCCGTTTCCGGCACCGGCCCCTCAAACGGCTGGTTGCCGTAAACCGCTGCTGTCGAGGAGAAAATGAAATTGCGGATGCCATGGGCGACCGCCGCAGCGACGAGCGCGCGGGTCGTGCCGGTATTGTTTTCGTAATATTCGAGCGGCTGGCTGATCGATTCAGGGACGCTGACGGAGCCGGCGAAATGGAAAATGGTCTCGATCTGGTTTTCTTCGAAAATCTGGTCGAGCATGGCGCGATCCGCCGCATCGCCCAGATAAAAACGCGCCGCCGGAGCGACGGCCCAACGCGACCCCGTGGAAAGCCGGTCGACCACGACGACCTCTTCCCCGGCATCGAGCAGGGCCCACACCATGTGGCTTCCTATATAACCGGCCCCACCCGTGACCAGAACAGCCATGACAATACTTCCCTGTTTGCTTTTCTTGAGCCCATCAAAGCCAATAATTCTTCATCATTGATTACTTGCACAGAGAATACGCAGCCAATCCCCCGCCCCTTTCAAAAGGTGGCTTACGATTGGTTAGCGCAATGACCTGCTTTTTATTGATTAGATGAAAATGTTCTCATAAATGGAACAAAAACCGCATAACACAGAAAATCCCGCACGTCGATGGTTACGCCGTGGGGTTGTAGTTTTGGAGCGTCACTGTGTTTTCCGGAGCAGATGCGCCTGTCGCGGCAAGATACCCGACGCGACAGGGCAAACAGCGTGAGAGAAGATCGAGGCCTTACCTGCTGAGGATGTAGGATGCCAGCCGATCGGCGGCATCTTCTATCTGCCTTGGGTTGCGCAGGAAGCAGGCCCGCAGAAACAGTTCCCCTCCCGGGCCGAAGGCGGTGCCGGGCGCGAGGCCAACGCCGGTCTTGTCGACGATGTCCAGCGCTGTGGCGCGGCTGTCCGTTACACCGTCTATCTTGAGGAATGCATAAAGGGCACCGTCCGGCTTCAGCGTTTCCACACGGTTCGTCGCGATCAGCGCATCGCAAAGGATATCGCGCGACATCAAGGCGCGTTCATAGTTTTCGCGGATGAAACCGTCGCCCTGATCGAGGGCTGCAACGGCGCCGCGCTGCATGAATTGCGCCACACCTGACGTGGAATATTGAATGAGGTTCTCAATGACCTGACCGATGGCTGGCGGCGCGGCAAGCCAGCCGACCCGCCAGCCGGTCATGGACCAGTTCTTCGAAAAGGAATTGGCGAAAACGATCTTGTCATCCGGCTCCATCACATCGAGAAACGATGGCGCGCGAGTGCCGGCATAATGATAAAGCGCGTAAATCTCATCCGCCACGATCCACAGATCGTGTTTGCGGGCAAGCGCCAGAACATCGCGCAGATTGTCGCTCGTCGCTGTCCAGCCGGTGGGATTGGAAGGTGTGTTTATGAAAAGCGCCTTCGTCTTGCCGGTGATCGCGCTTTCCAGCTTGCCGATATCGAGATCCCAGCGGCCATCGCGGAAATCGATGCCGACCGGGACGGCCTTCGCGCCCGCCACACCGATGGCAGCGACAATATTGGGCCATGTCGGAGAGAGATAGACCATCTCGTCGCCGGGCGAGGTCAGCGCCTGCACGGCAAGCGCAATGGCCTGCATGCCGGAGCCGGTGACATAAAAATGATCCGGCGACAGCGAGGCCGCGAAATGCCGCTCGTAATAACGGCTCAGCGCCTGACGCAGTTCGGGAATGCCGCGCTGCCAGGTGTAGAAGGTTTCGCCATTGTTCAGCCCGTCGATGGCAGCCTGATTGATGAAGTCCGGGCTCGGCAGATCGCCTTCACCAACCCAGAGGGGCAACAGATTGTCGCGTCCCCGGGCATAATTCACGACTTCAACGATGCCGCTCTGCGGGGCCGCCAGAGAGCGCGCACTCAGACTGTTCAAAATGGACATTAAAGACACTCCGTTTGGTGCCTTCTTATCGCATCGAACCGGCGATATGCATGATATTCCGTGAGGCGAACATGGATTTTCTTTATGGATTGATCCCCGGCGGGAGAGACCGCCGGCCCGAAGGACCGGCGAGACCAGGCCGGGAATAATTCCGGCATCAACGCGTCTTGAGCAGATCGCGGATTTCGGTGAGGAGCTTGACGTCTTCCGGCGGCGGAGCTGCTTCCGGCTTTTCCTCAACCTTCTTGCGATCAACCGAATCACGAAGCTTGTTGACGCCCTTGACCATCAGGAAAATGATCCAGGCCAGGATAAGGAAGTTGATGAGAACCGTCAGAAAGCTACCGTAAGCGAAAACGGCACCCTGATCGCGGGCGGCGGCCAGCGAGGTGGCGGTGACGCTGGAACTCAACGGCAGGAAGTAGTTCGAAAAGTCGAACCCGCCGAAAATCGCGCCGACGATCGGCATGATGAGATCGTTGACGACGGAATCGACGATCTTGCTGAAAGCCGCTCCAATGATAACACCCACGGCCAAGTCCATGACATTGCCGCGGGCAATGAAGGTTTTAAATTCGTTAAGCATCCAGATTGTCCCTCTCTTCTGCTTCGAAAGCTGAAGCTATGTGACTGTCCCTACGCCTTCAACCATATAGATTCGTTTCCGCATTTGGAATTCGTCAAGATTGCATTTATTAGCTTTTTTGCACGCTCATCTTGAACTTTATGATCAGACCGCGCTCATTCTCAACGGTGCGGATTTCGCCTATGCTCATCTCAGGGAATTCTTGCATGGGGAGGATGCGTGCTTCCTGGGTGGATCATATTCGGTTCGGCCTTCGCTTATGTCCTGCTATTGTTTGCGGTTGCCAGCTTCGGGGACAGGAACAGCCGGAAAAGAAACGCACCCAAAAGGGGACGTCCGTTCGTCTATGCGCTCAGCCTGGCGATCTACTGCACCTCCTGGACCTATTTCGGCGGTGTCGGGCTTGCCGCCGACAGGGGGCTGGAGTTCCTCGGTATCTACACCGGGCCAATCCTCGCCTTCACCATCGGCATGCCGATCATTCGCCGAATCGTTGAACTGGCCAAAACGGAAAAGCTGACATCGGTTGCGGATTTCATCGCCGCCCGTTACGGCAAAAACTCCACCGTGGCGATGATCGTCGCCGTCATAGCGCTCGTCGGCGCCATTCCCTATATCGCGTTGCAGCTGAAGGCCGTTTCCAGCTCGGTGGCGACGATGGTGGATCCCGGCGACTACGGCATCGGCAGCGGCAATCTCTATTTCCTCGACCTGCCACTTGTGGTCACCATTGTCATGGCGGGTTTCGCCGTCATGTTCGGCACCCGGCATACGGACGCCACCGAACATCAGGACGGGCTTATTCTGGCGATCTCGATGGAATCGCTGGTCAAGCTCGTCGCCATGTGTACCGTCGGCTTTTATGTGCTGTTCGTCCTGTTCGACGGCCCCACCCATCTGTGGCAGCTTGCCACGGAGAATGAGCAGGCCATGCGGGCCATATCCTATCACACGCCCGTCAGCCGCTGGATCGTGATGACGCTGCTGTCCGGCTTCGCCATCATCCTCCTGCCGCGCCAGTTTCATGTCGCAGTGGTGGAGAACCGCACGCCGGAAGAACTGCGCATGGCGGGGTTCCTGCTACCGCTCTATCTCATCGCCATCAATATCTTCGTGCTGCCGATCGCGCTCGCCGGCATTCTGACGCTCGGCGCCAACGGCGATGCCGACCTCTACGTGCTGCAATTGCCGCTCACCCATCAGATGCCGGTCGTATCGCTGATCACCTTCATCGGCGGTTTTTCGGCGGCAACCGCGATGGTGATCGTCGCTTCGGTGGCGCTGTCGATCATGATTTCCAATGACATTGTCATGCCGATCTTTCTGCGGCAGAAGCTGCTGAACCGCTCGCCGCACCGGGATAATTTCGCCAAGACGCTGCTCAACATCCGCAGGACGGCGATCTTCGCGGTTCTGTTGCTGGGTTATGGCTATTATCGCGCCGCCGACAGCGCCACGGGGCTTGCCTCCATCGGCCTTCTGGCCTTCGCCGCCATCGCCCAGATGGCCCCTGCCCTTTTTGGCGGCCTGTTCTGGCGGCGGGCCAATGCGCGCGGCGCAATCGCGGGTCTCAGTTCGGGCTTTTTCGTCTGGGCCTATCTGCTGTTTCTGCCAAGCTTCGGCGGACCCGACAATTCGGAAGTCGCGGCGAATATTCTCGGCTTCCTGTTTTCCGGCAGCACCGTATTCAACGGTCCCGAGGCCGATCCATTCGTGAACGCGGTCATTCTCAGCCTGCTCGTCAACAGCATGGCCTTCGTGCTCGGCTCACTTTCGCGCAATCCGCGGCCGGTGGAGCGCATCCAGTCCGGCATTTTCGTCAAGCGCCATTCGAAATCGCAATTTGCCACGCGCGGCTGGAAAACCCGCGTGAGCGTCGGCGACCTCAAAAGCGCCATCGCCCGTTATCTCGGGGAAGAGCGCATGCTGCGCTCACTCGCCACCTATGAAAAGACGGCCGGCCGGAAGCTCAATGACGACCAGCCGGCGGACATGGCGCTGATCCATTTCTCCGAACAATTGCTGGGCAGCGCCATCGGCTCCTCCTCGGCCCGCCTCGTGCTTTCGATCATTCTCCAGAAGGCGGAAGACACCAGCGCGGACACGGCATGGCTGCTCGATCAGGCCAGTGAAGCCCTGCAATATAACCAGGACATGCTGCAGACGGCGCTGGCGCAGATGGATCAGGGCATTGCCGTTTTCGACAGTTCGCAGCAGCTGACCATCTGGAACCGGCGCTTCCGCACCCTGCTGGATCTGCCGGAACAATTCGGCCAGGTGGGCGTGCCGCTGACCGAAATCGTCTCCATGCTGCAGGAGCGCGGCGATATGCCTGATGGTGATACGGATGAGTTGATCACCAGCTTCCTGACCATGGACCTGCCCTTCTCACTGGTGCTGGCGGGCGGAGAGCGCATCATCGAAGTGCGGTCCAACACCATGCCGGACAAGGGCATCGTCGCCACCTTCACCGACATCACGCAGCGTGTGGCAAGCGATCAGGCGCTGAAACAGGCCAATGAGACACTGGAGCAGCGTGTTGCGGAGCGCACTGTCGAACTCACCCGCGTCAACCGCGAGCTCGCCGAAGCGCGGGCCTCGGCCGATGAGGCGAATATCGGCAAGACACGCTTCTTCGCCGCCGCCGGCCACGACATTCTCCAGCCACTCAATGCCGCGCGCCTCTATTCGTCCTCGCTCGTCGAACGGCTGGGTGCATCGGGAGAAAGCGAACTGGTGCAGAATATCGATTCGGCGCTGGAATCGGTCGAGACCATTCTGGGCGCCGTTCTCGATATTTCCCGCCTCGACACGGGTTCGATGAAGGCGCGCATGACCTCGGTGCCGCTAAACGAGCTGCTGAAACGCATCGAGACCGATTTTGCGCCCATGGCGCAGGAAAAGAATCTCGATCTCGTGGTCATGCCCACGTCGCTCACGGTCCGTTCCGACCCCAACCTGTTGCGACGGCTGGTACAGAATCTGGTCTCGAACGCCATCAAATATACGCTGAAGGGCAAGGTGGTGGTCGGTGCGCGCCGCCGGGGCAACGAAGTCGTCATTCAGGTGACGGATTCCGGCATCGGCATTCCCGCATCCAAATTCCGCACCGTCTTCAAGGAATTCGCCCGGCTGGACGAGGGAGCAAAAACGGCATCCGGCCTCGGGCTCGGTCTTTCCATCGTCGACCGGCTGTCACGCATGCTGCATCATCCCGTGCAGCTGACCTCGACGCCCGGCAAGGGCACGACCTTCCGCATTCATCTGCCGCGTGAATCGGATCGCCTTATGCCCGCCAAAGCCGGCGGCGGGATCGCCAGTCCGGTGGCGAGCGACCGCCTTCAGGACGTCAGGGTCCTGTGCATCGACAATGAACCGAAAATCCTCGAAGGCATGACGCTGTTGCTGACGGGGTGGGGCTGCGAGGTTCTGCCGGCGGGCTCCGTGGCGACACTGGAGGAGCCCTTCCTCAGCCTGGCGGCGGCGCCCGATGTCATCATCGCCGATTACCATCTCGACGATGGTGACGGCATCAGCGCCATCCGCCTGATCCGGACATTCCACGGCAAGGCAATTCCTGCCCTGCTTGTGACGGCGGACCGCAGCCCGGAAGTGCGCAGCGATGCCGAAAAATACGGGATTTCCGTTCAGCACAAGCCGGTCAAACCGGCGGCGCTGCGCGCCTATATAAACCAGATATCCAGCGCGGCGCGGGCCGCGGCAGAATAAAAAACTCCCGGACCCTGCGATCCGGGAGTAGCTGGCGTTCAGGATGCGAAGGTTCAGGCCGCCCGGCTCAACCGGTCTCTGCCAGTTGCCGAACCCTGCTCCATCTGAAAGCGCTGGACAAGCTCGAGCAGCGCTTCCACCTCGCCGGACAGCACCCTGCTGGCGGCGCTCGACTGTTCGGCAAGTGCTGCATTCTGCTGGGTCATCTGGTCCATCTGGTTGACGGAGCTGTTGACGTTGTGAAGCGCGGAAGACTGGTCCTGCGTCGCCGTCGCGATGGTTTCGACATGCTGGCTGACGGTGACGATCTGCTGGCTGATGGCGGACAGAACCGTGCCCGCCTCCTGCACCAGCTTGGACCCGGAACTGACCTCATGTGTCGACTGGTTGATGAGCTGCTTGATCTCGCGGGCGGCATCGGCGGAGCGCTGGGCAAGCTCGCGCACTTCCTGCGCCACGACGGCAAAGCCCTTGCCCGCCTCACCCGCGCGCGCCGCCTCGATGCCGGCATTGAGCGCAAGAAGGTTGGTCTGGAAGGCGATATCGTCGATGACCTCGATGATCTGCTCGATCTTGCGGGAAGCGTCCTCGATGCGGCCCATGGCATCCACGGCATTGCTGACGACCGAACCGGAGCTGTCGGCGCTCTGCTTGGTGACGCGAACAGCCTCATTGGCCTCTCTCGCCCGCTCGGCCGACGATCTGACGGTTGCGGTGATTTCTTCGACGGCGGCTGCCGTCTCTTCCAGCGACGCCGCCTGGTTTTCGGTTCGCTTCGACAGATCGACCGACGATTGCTCGATTTCAAAGCCGCTGTGCTGGATGATCAGCGTGCGTTCGCGAATCTGGCCCAGCGCATCACGCAGGTTGAGAAGGGATTCGTTGAAGTCCGTGCGCAACCGGTCCAGACGGCCGGCGAAGGGCGTCTCGATCGTAAGGCTCAGATCGCCACGCGAAAGCCGGCCGAGACCGGATGCGATCTGCGCGACCGCAAATTCGATCTGTCCGTCAAGTTCCTGCTTTTCGATGTCATTACGGTAGCGTTCGGATTCCGCAGCAGTGCGTTCCTCGGCGCTTTTTCCCTCGATGGCCAGCTTTTCAAGTGCATTCTCGCGGAATATCACCAGCGCGCGCGCGATGTTGCCGAACTCGTTCGTATTGGTGGCATAGGGGATCGGCGTATCGAGATTGCCATCCGAAAGGGACTTCACCGCATCGGTCAGCTTGCCCAAAGGCTGCAGGGTGCGCCTGATGACGAAATAGGCGAGCAGCCCCACCCCGACCATGGCGAGCGCGCCACAGATCAGCATCATGTCGCGCAGGCTGTATATCTGCGCATTGTAGACATCCATGGGAACACCCACGAACAGGATGCCAACGGTCACGCCGGTTTTGTTCAGGACCGGCATATAACCGGTCATATAATCAACGCCGAAAAGGGTGGCGGGACCGAAATAGGCTTCGCCTTTGGAGATTTTCTCGAAAGCGGGGTGATCCGTGGCAAGCTTCGTGCCGACCGCCCGTTCGCCCTTTTCATTTTTCAGATTGGTGGTCAGACGGACATATTCGCCGGCCTTGGTTTCAAAAACCGTGGCGATACCGCCATTGCCGGCGGCCGTGCGGTCGACGAGGTCGTTGTCGCGCAACGTCCCGATGCTGGCGCGTCCGACGCTCTTCAGCTCACCGTCTCCCATATCGAGGGACACGCCGCCAACCTTGAGCTCATACAGGATCGCCATGCCGCGCATTGCACTGTGCGTATCGCGCAACGCGGTCGTGATGATATTATCCTTCAGGCGCATGTAGGTGGAAAAACCAACTGCCGCCACGCTGAGCATGATCAAGCCGATCGTCAGCACGACAACCTTACTCGCGACGGTCTTAAAGAGGCGGTTGTGCATGAAACAGTTCCCCAAAGCCAAACCTGTGACAGTTCTAGTTGGCAACTGTTAAAAAACGCGAAATGAGGCGCTTTGCCACGCCTCACGCCGGGAAAAGCACGTTTGACGGCCCCTGAACGGCTGGTCTGCAGGACGGGAAAATCCCGTCCCCGATCAGTGGATATAACCGAGCCGGATGGCTTTCGCGATTGCCTGGATGCGGTTGACGGAATCGAGCTTGATCGTTGCGGAACCGAGATAGGCATTGACGGTGTGCACGGAGAGCCCGAGCTTGACCGCGATCTCTTCACTGATGCGGCCGTCACCAGCCAGCTGCAGGCAGGCGATTTCCCTTTCGCTCAAGGCTTCCGAGGGCGCGGCCTTGCGCTCGTCCAGCGCCAGCATGTCGACCATGATCTCGCAGCATTTGATATGCTGCTCGATGACCACCTCGTTGTCGAGAACGAGGTTGGTGCCGCAAAAGACGATATAGCCGTTGCCGATCGTGCCGAGCCGCACCGGCAGGGCCAGTCCGGCATAGGACAATGTGTCATTCTCGATCCGGCGCAGCAAAGCAGGAACGTCGGGAAGATCGGCAAAGCCGCCGGCGTTCTTGTTGCGCCAGATGACCGGCAGCAGCGACGTTTCAATGTGATCGAGAAGAATATCGCCGACGGCGCGGATGAACTGCCCGCTCTGCTCGGCGGCATTCATGCCCCAGTTTTCCAGCTCGCAGGTCAGCTTCTTCTTGTTCGGGAAACCGGAAGCGGCAGCCTTCGTCACCACGAAATTTCGCGCGCCGACCAGCTTTTGCATCGCGACCAGCTTCGGAAAAAGATCCGACCGGCTCGTTACGACAGGGCTGCGGTAAAACATGCCCGTTTGACCTGTGCCCTCATTGTCTTTCGTCTGTACCATCCGTCCGACCATTATACGAGGTTGTTGCGCACGGCATAGGCAATTGCCTCCGAGCGGGTTTTTGTCGCGGTTTTACGCATCACGCTGGTGATGTAATTATTGATCGTATTGCGGGAAATGCCAAGGATCATGGCAATTTCGTCGCTTGTCTTGCCTTCCGCGATCCAGAAGAGGCACTCGAGTTCACGCTCGGTGAGATCGATATCGCGCACGGCCTTTGCTTCGCTGGCAATGCCGAAACTGACGCAATAGCCCGTCAGCAGGGCGATTTCACGCAGGCGCTCCGGCGAAGGAACCGCCTCTTCGGGAAAGAGCAGCAGGAGGGAAAGGCGGATACGGCCAACACAGAAGGAGAGTGCGGAATATTGCCGGTCGATACCGTAGGGAACCGCGACGTCATCGGGAAGAAACAGCAATCGCGGCTGCAGAAGCGAAAGGCATTTTTCCATTTCGCTCGATCTGTTCTGGCTGTTCGTCAGCTCGATGCCGAGCCTGCGGACAAGATCGAATGGCCAGTCGGATGTGACGATGAATTTCAGCCCGGTTTCTTCGAGAAGATCGTCCCGCGCCAGCAGATAATGCGAGGCGCCGGCATAGGTTACAAGCAAATCCAGCGCGCCTGCAACGTTACCGGCAGCAGCCGTGGCTGCGACGTTCTTGGCAAGCTGATCGCGCGGCAAGGGCTTACCCATGCCCTCCATAGGCTTGGCAGACAGCCTGCGGATATCAACATCGACTTTCAATCGCCTACGCCCTCTTGCTCCCAGCGGGAGATTATACATCGGGATGGAATCATTCCATTCAAGAAGCTTACCAAACGGAATGGCACGCCCCCGGAGACCGAATCACTTCATTTTATGGAACCGACCGGAATTTGCCATTACCTGACAACAGCCTTTCCACGTATTTCCCTGTTCGTCTATTGCTAAAAAAACATACTGAAAAGCTGTTCAATTCATAAACGGCATTCTCAGCCTATTCCCAGCAAACTGTATCGTTGCTGAATTTTTTGTAAACACTGTCCTGAAACGAGATTGCCACGACCTCTTCGCCAAGGATAGCAAAAAGCCCGCGAAATGCGAAAAAGGCCGGGTAAAACCGGCCTTTTCAGAATTATGCTGCTTTTTCCACCGCCCATTTGCGCAGGATCTTGGCTGCTCTTTCCTCGCTGATTTCCACCATGCGGGAGAGCCTGCGTTCTGGTCCTTCGCGAACCCGGCGGTTGAAGGTGCCCTCGCTGTCGCCGCCTGCCAGAAGATCGTCGGTGCTGTCGAAGCCGAAATCCGCCCCGAAACCTTCCATGAGACCGCCCGCACCCGCATCCATGCCCGGAGAGAAATCCGGCAGTTCGAGACCGGCCGTCTCCTGGCTGAGCTGGCCCGCAGCCGCACCGTTGCCGGTAACCGTGCGCACCAGGGGACGCACACCAAGCCAGACGACGAGGAAGGCGACGGCGACGAAGGCAAGCGAGTTGATGATGCCGGCGGAATTGCGGCTCAGCACTTCCATGATGCCGGGGCCAGTGGCGGCCTCGTCCAGCAACTGCGTTTCAAGGAAGTCCATCGCCGTCAGCGTCACGACATCACCGCGATCGGAAGAGATACCCGCCGCCGAGGTCACGATCTTCTGCATTTCGGCGAGATAGGCGTCGATCTTGGCCTGATCGACAGGCTCGCCGACCATCTTGGCGATACGTCCCTTGTTGACCACCACGGCGACCGAAATCTTCTCGACGGTATAGCCGTTCTTGACCGTGGCGACCGTCTTGGAATTGATCTCGTAGTTCGTCTGCTCTTCCTTCTTGGCCGATTCATCCGAAGATTGCGGGCCACTGCCGCCACCCTGGGGGGCTGCCTGCGGTACGTTCTGCTCCACAGTCGCGGCCGTATCAGGCTGCGTCTCATGGGACTTCTGGTCTTCCTTCACCGTCCGCACGGAACGTTCGACACGCGATTCCGGATCGTAGACGGTTTCCTGAATCTGCCGGCTGTCGGTATTCAGCTGCGCCGTCACGCTGGAGCGGAAGTTGTCCATGCCGAGGAAAGGCGCCAGCGCCTTGTCGATATTGGTGGTGATTTCCTGCTGCACATTCTGCGCCAGCGTCAGCGAGCGGTTCATCGCGGCATTGGTGACATCGTCACCGGAAGCCAGAAGCTGGCCGGTGGAATCGAGCAGCGTCACGTCGTCGACTTCAAGACCGGGAACGGCCGAGGCAACGAGGTGACGGATGGAGGCGGAGGCCTTGCGCCCCGCGGTGGCGCTGGCCCGGATCATGACCGATGCGGTGGGTTTCTGTTCGCCGCGGCGGAAATTGCCGACATCAGGCATGACGATATGCACGCGCGCGGCCGCAACGCCGTCGATCTGCTGAATGGAGCGGCTGATCTCGCCCTCGAGGGCGCGAACGCGCGTCACTTCCTGCATGAAGGAGGTCAGGCCGAGAGAGCCGACATTGTCGAAAAGCTCGTAACCGGCATTGGCGCTATCAGGCAGGCCGCGCTCGGCCAGAAGCAGCCTTGCCTTGCTGGTGAGCCCAACGGGAACCTGGAGGCTGGCGCCGTCGGTTCCGACCTGGAAGTCCAGCCCTGATTCTGCAAGCGCAATGCTGATCTTGTTGAGGTCGCTTTTTTCAAGCCCCACATAAAGGGTCTCGTAAGCGGGACGGTTCACGTAAAGGGCTGCTGCAAGGATAAGGGCCATGGACAGGACGCCCACGCCGCCAAGCATCAGCAGCCGTGTCTGCCCCAGCGCCGCGACATTCTTCAAGACCTGAGGGATTTGATTTAACAGATTCATTCTGTTCCGCACCGTCATTCATAGAGTCCGAGACCTTTTGGCCCCGTCGTGACAATAGGGTGCGAAGCTTGCGCGAGCGTTGCCTTTCTCCGCATTCCGCGACGGAAAGGAACATCGGCTGAAATGCGGTCTAGAACAGGTCGAAGTCGCCGGACGCCTTGTCGAGCGGCTGCGAGTGGCCGTGGCGGAAGGCCGCGCCGAGCGCCTTCTGCATTTCGGCAAGCTTGACGAGGCTGAGCGCCGTGGACACATCCACGAACCAGTCGCCGGGGATGGAGCCGGTGATCGTATCGATGAACTCGGCAAGACCGCGGGTCTTCTGGACGGCGAGATCGATGCCCTGCAGCAGCTTGATGCCATCGCCGGACAATTGGCCGCTGGTCGCCTCCAGCAATTGCGGTTCGATGCGCTCTATGAGATAGGCGACATCGTGCAGTTCCGACACCACGCGCATGAGAACATCCGGCAGGGCCTCTTCGAACGGAGTAGCGCCGGCGTGGTCTGCAATCTGCATTGGAAACTCCGTGACTAGAAAAATTCGATGTCGTTGGCGACGGGCTTGGGGGCCGGCACCGGACGCGTTTCCATGGCGACCGTCTTCTGGGTTTCCGCGCCGCTGAGCGGATGCTGACGCGCGCGACCCGAAACCGGCCAGAACTCGATCTTGCGGCCATGTTCCCCGCCCGTGGAGGAGCTTATGACCGGAATGCCTTCATCCTTCAGAAACTGCATGGCGAAGATGGCATTCTGCTCACCGACATTCGAGAAGCTGGCGATCGTCTTGGCGCCGCCGAAAACCTTGGCCTCCAGCCGGTCGCGGCGGGCGCCCTTCTTCAGAAGGCCGTTGATCAGAAGTTCCATGAGATGCACGCCGTAACGCGTCGCGTCTCCCCCGGTCACACTGCCCGTTCCCGGCAGAAGGAAGTGGTTCATTCCTCCAATGCCGGCAACGGGGTCTCTCAGACAGGCGGCCACGCACGAACCGAGTATCGTCGTCATGACCACGTCGGGATCGCTGACAACCTTATACTCGCCCTGAATGATATGTACGCGCTTGGCCGCAGCTTCAATCATTTCAGCGATCCGAAAACCGCCTCGATGGCCGCGCGCATCTTGTCGATGGTGAAGGGCTTGGCCAGCACGTTGTTCGCGCCGAGCTGCGCCGCCTTCTGCACCAGCGCGCGGTCGCCCTGCGCCGTCAGGATGATGAAGGCTGCCTTCTTGGTGGTCGGGTTGGCCCGCACGGCGTGCAGGAAACCGAGACCGTCCATCTTCGGCATATTGAAGTCGGAGATGACGAGATGATGGGGCTGCTGCTCCATGATCTTCAATCCCTGCTCGCCATCGCCGGCGGCAGTGATCTGCTTGAAGCCCAGCTGTGTCAGCGCATCGCTGAGGAGCAGCCGGCTGGTCACCTGATCGTCAACGATCAGAACTTTGATCTTTTCTGCGAGAGACATTAGTCAGCACCTTCTTTGCGGGCAGTGGTTAGTTTCAGGATTTCTTCACCGATGGAGGCCAGCGGCAATTGCTGTTCGACGGCACCGAGCTCGTAGGCCACGCGGGGCATGCCGTAGACGACACATGTTTTTTCGTTCTGGCCGACGGTGCGGGCACCGGCATGGCGCATTTTCAAGAGTCCGGCCGCGCCATCGCGGCCCATGCCGGTCAGAATGACACCGACGGCGTTGCGGCCGGCAAGCTCGGCCACCGAATCAAACAGCACATCGACGGAGGGACGATGGCCGTTAACCGGATCGCGCTCGATGAGCCGGCAGCAGGGCGCGGCCCGGTTGGCAATCTGCAGATGGCGTTCACCGCCCGGCGCGAGATAGATCTTGCCGGTCTGCAGGCGCGCGCCATCGGTTGCCTCTTCCACCACGGGAGCGCAGATGCGGTTCAGCCTTTCGGCGAAGCTCCTGGTGAAGGTCGGCGGCATATGCTGGGTGATGACGGTCGGCGGGCAATTGGCCGGGAACTTTTGCAGCACGGCGATCAGCGCCTCGACGCCGCCCGTGGAGGAGCCGATGGCCACGACCTTGCGGCCCGCGCGATAATCACTGACCGGGGTAGGCTGCACTGCCGCGGCGCTTTCCGGGCGCGCCGCGCGATAGGCGGCGTGCTGGGAGCGGGCAGCAGCTTTTACCTTATCGGCGAGATCGCCAAAGGGGCGCGCATCGCCCGGCGCCGGCTTGCCGACGCAATCGAAAGCACCGATTTCAAGCGCCGCCAGCGAAGCATCCGCACCACGATGGGTCAGCGACGAGACCATGATCACCGGCATGGGCCGCAGGCGCATGATCTTTTCGAGGAATTCCAGCCCGTTCATTTCCGGCATCTCGATGTCGAGCGTCACGACATCGGGGTTGAGCTGCTTGATGGCGGCGCGCGCTTCCATGGCGTTGCCGGCCTGCCCGACCACTTCGACTTCCGGATCGGCCTTGAGGACAGCCGAAATCAGGCCACGCATCGTTGGACTATCATCGACGACGAGTACCCGTGCGAGTGCGCTCATGCCTTCCTCCCGGATGCGTGACCAATGAAGCGGTAGGTGGTGATGCCGGTATTGTCGAACAGGTTCTTGGCATCGCCGGAGACGCGTTCGGAATGGCCGATATAAAGATGACCACCCTCCGGCAGCAGCCCGGCGAAACGCGACCAGATGCGCGTCTGTGTCGGCTCGTCGAAATAGATGACGACGTTGCGGCAGAAGATGACGTCGAAATTGCCCTTGAAGGGCCATTGCGTCATCAGGTTCAATTCGTTGAAGGTGATGAGGCGCTTGACCTTGTCGTCGATACGGAATTTGCGGCGACCGCCGGCATCGACCTCCGTGAACCATTGCTTGCGCATGGCGGGGGAAACGGTTTCGAGCGCGTTGTCGTCATAGACGCCGGCGCGGGCCTGCGCCAGGATCTTGGGATCGATATCCGTCGCGAGGATTTTGAAATCGTAGTCGGCCGCATTCGGGAACATGGCGAGCACGGTAAGCGCGATGGAATAGGGCTCCTGCCCGTCGGAACAGGCCGCCGACCAGATGCGGACACGTCCACCGCTTTTCGCGCGGGCGATGAGACCCGGCAGGACCTCGTCACGCAGATGTTCGAAATGATGGTTCTCGCGGAAGAAACGCGTGAAATTTGTCGTCAGATGCGACAGCATTTCGCGTCGTGCCTGCGCGCCTTCCGGTGAGGAGACGAGCGCGCAATATTCGCGGAAACCGGAAAGACCGAGATTGCGGATATGTTTCGACAGGCGGGAATAGACCAGCGACGCCTTGGTGTCGTTGAGATAGATGCCCGCATCCGCGTAGATCATCGCAGCGATTTCCGACAGGTCGCGTCGCGTCAGCGGGTATTCACCGCTGGCAAGAACGTCGTCGGAAGACTGGCGCTGGTCGCTGAGATTAAGTGCTGCCATGGATTATCCGTTTCAACCGGTCGCCGCTAGGGACATTTCCTGCTTCAGTGGCTGTCCGCGCGAGGCGCTGACGATGGCGTCTACATCCAGAATGAGCGCGACGCGCCCGTCACCGAGAATGGTGGCGGCGGCAATGCCCGGAACATGGGTATAGTTCGCTTCCAACGACTTGATGACGACCTGGCGCTGGCCCTGGATCGCATCGACCATCAGGGCGCGCTGGCCGCCGCCTTCCGATTCCACCAGAAGCGCGACACCTTCAACCGGATCGGCCTGCGTCGGGCGGAAGTTCAGAACACGTCCGACATCGACCAGCGGGCAGAAGGAGTTGCGGATGGAGATCAGCCGCTGGTTGGAGCCGAAGGAGTGGATGTTCTTCGCTTCCGGCTGCAGGGTTTCGACAATTGCGGTCAAGGGCACGACGAGCGTCTGACCGGCCACCGTCACCACCATGCCGTCAAGGACGGCGAGCGTCAGCGGCAGACTCATGGTGAAGGTGGAACCGTGACCGGGGCGCGAGGAGATGCTGATGCGGCCGCCAAGCGCCTGAATGGAACGCTTGACCACATCCATGCCAACGCCGCGGCCGGAAATGTCGGAAATCTTGTCGGCGGTGGAGAAGCCCGGCGCGAAGATCAGATTGTCGATCTCCTCGTCGGTCAGGTTCGCATCAGCGGCAATAAGATCATTGTCGATCGCCTTCTGGCGGACACGCTCGCGATTGATGCCGGCGCCATCGTCCTGAAGCTCGATCAGGATGCGGCCCGAGCGATGCTTGGCCGAAAGCTTGATGGTGCCTTCCGGGTTCTTGCCGGCCGCTTCGCGTTTTTCCGGTGTTTCGATGCCGTGGTCGACGGCATTGCGGATCATGTGCGTCAGGGGTTCGGCCAGCTTGTCGATGACCGTCTTGTCGACCTCGGTGTTCTCACCTTCGGTGACGAGGCGGATCTGCTTGCCGATCATGTCGGCGACTTCGCGCACGATACGCGACATGCGCTGGAAAACCGGCTTCACCGGCTGCGCGCGGATGGCCATGACGCTGTCCTGGATTTCGCGCGTCAGCTGCTGCAGCTCGTCGAGGCCCATATTGACGGCGGAGGTGCCGCTCGCATCGTTTTCGATGACGCTCTGGGACAGCATCGCCTGATTGATGACGAGTTCGCCGACGAGGTTGATCAGGCGGTCGACACGGTCGAGATCGACGCGGATGGTCTGGCCGGCGCTCGCATTGGCGGCGGCATTGGCATTCGTCTGCGCTGCGGCCGGCGCGGCGGCCGCCTCACGCTTTTCGATGGCGGCGTTGACGCTCTGTGCGATCTGGGTCGTCGCAACGGCGGTCTCGACCGCAACGGCAACATCGGTGTCTTCAGCCGAGACGGCCTCGACCGCCGGAGCGTGGTCGGCGTCTTCGTCGAGAGCGGAGAGATCGAACGGAACCGGGATCATCGGAAGTTCTTCGTCATCGCCCGCGGCATCCGAGAGAACCGGCGTGATTTCGAGATCGCAATCCCATTCGGCGAATTCGAAGACGCTGCGAATACCTTCCTCGCCCTTGTCGGTCGTGATCGAAACCGTCCAGGAGAAATACGAGGCTTCGGGGTCGAGCTTGTCGAGCCCCGGCAGTTCGGACATGTCGCAATTGATGCTCATCTCACCGATGCGCGAGAGATCGCGCAGGAGAAGCGCAGCCTCGTTGCCCTTCGAATAAAGCGATGCGTGCGGCTTGAACGTGATCTGGAAGGTCGGGGCTTCCATCAGCGGCGTCGTCTCGTCGGCAAAATCCGTGAAGGAGAACGGGATCGGCTGGAAGCCGCTGTCATCCGTCGGCTTGGGCGCGACCGCTTCCGGCGCCTTGGCGGCAACGGGCGCAGGTGCGGACGCCTGCACCGTTTCGCCATTGGCCAAGGCTTCCAGTTCCTTGACGAGACCGCGGGTGCGGCTTTCGTCGACGCTGCCGCCGTCTCTCGCCGCATTGGTGAGATCCGCCAGTACGTCGGCGGAGCGCAGCATGACCTTCAGAACATCCTGCGTCGGTTCCAGCTTGTTGGAGCGGACGCAGTCCAGGGTCGTTTCGAAAACATGGGCGAAAGCCACGAGATCATCCAGACCGAAGGCACCCGCCCCGCCCTTGATGGAATGAACGGCACGGAAAACGGCGTTGACGGTTTCCGGATCACGGTCGCCGTCATTCAATTTAAGAAGCCCCGATTCCAGTTCGGCGAGCTGTTCCTCGCATTCCTGGAAAAAGATTTCCTTGATTTCGTTCATATCCATCGTGAAATGTCCCGTATCAGGCGGTTACGCGCTCAATGGCATCGATGAGTTTTGCAGGATCGAACGGCTTGACGATCCAGCCGGTCGCACCCGCCTGACGGGCGCGGTTCTTCTTTTCCGCATCGCTTTCGGTCGTCAGAACGAGGATCGGGATCGCGCGGTACTTTTCGTTGCGGCGCACGCCCTCGATAAAGCCGAAACCATCGAGACGGGGCATGTTGATGTCAGTCACGATGACATCGGGATTGCTCTGTTCCAGCACTTCAAGGCCTTCGATGCCATCTTCGGCCTGAATGGTCTCAAAACCGGCATTGTTAAGCGTGACCAGGAGCATGTTCCTGATCGTCCGGGAATCATCCACGGTGAGAACTTTTTTCTTCACTTTTGCATCTCCTTGGGGAGCAAATGGTCAATATCGACGCCTATCAGTTTCATGGTCTTGTCGAATGCATCGGACACCCTGGCAAAACCGAAGGGCTTGCCATCCTCTTCCCAGGATTTCGCGCCGGCCATGAGGACCTGTGCACAAAGCGCACCGATGCGCTCCACCTCGGACGCATCGACCGACAACGGTGCTCCTCTCAGCGTCATCAGCTTGCCGTGCAGCGCCGATGCCTCGTTGAGATCCAGCACCGGTGACAATTTCAGCGTCGCCTCAGCTGCTTTTCTGGCTGCCATTACATGACTCCCTGGCGTCTGAATTGTTGGTAATCCTGGCCGTAATCCGCGCGGTTATCGCCACGGGCCATAAATGATGTGTCCTGACGTTCCGTAACGGCCATTGCTGCCGCGTGCCCCTGACGGGCGATGCGGAACTCGCGAATGGTGCGGCCGAGTTGCAGAATGACAGTGTGAAGCGCGTCGGCCTCGGAGGAGCCTTCGCCGATCTCGTTTGCGATCCGGCCGGCCTGCCGCTGCTGTTCACCGATATCGGCAGCGACCGTTTTGAGGTCATCGGCCTGTGCAGACGTATGCCGGGAGACTTCGGCGATCATGTCGTTGATACCGGACACCTGCCGGACGACGCCGCCGATTGCTTCCTGCGTGCGGTTGACCATGCGGACCCCGCCCTCGACCTGCGTCTTGGTGGTGCCGACAAGGCTCTTGATTTCCCTTGCGGCATCGGCGGAACGCTGGGCGAGCGCCCGGACTTCCTGCGCGACGACGGCAAAACCACGACCGCTTTCACCCGCGCGCGCCGCCTCGATGCCGGCATTGAGGGCGAGAAGGTTGGTCTGGAAAGCAATCTCATCGATGGTACCGATGATCCTGCCGATGTGCTCGGCGGATTGCTCGATGTCAGACATGGCGTCGATCGCCTCGCCGATGGCCTTGCCGCTTTCGACAGCCGCGTCGCGGGCGCGGGAAACCGCCGTTTCCGTCGCCGATATGCGGGCGCCGTTTTCGGCCAGGGTCCCGATCATCGCCTGAAGCGCACGGGAGGTCTCGGCAAGGGCTTCGGCCTGCTGGCCGGAACGTTCTGCGATGGAGCGACCGATATCGGCGAAACGGGCGCTGAGCGTCTCGGCGTCGCCGATACCCTGCTGCGCGGATGTCAGCGATGCGCCGATCGTTTCAAGTGCCGCGTTAAACGAGGCGGCAACATCGCGATAGGCGTCCGGCAGATCGCCGCCGATACGCGCCTGAAGATCGCCGGCGGCGAAGGCCGTCAGCGCCGCACCCAGCAGTGTCGCTGCTTGCGAACGGTCATTGTCACGCTGTTCCGCCAGTTCACGGCCGTGGCGCAGGCGCAATTCGTTGAAACGCAGCGAGACGGCAATCTCGGTATCGACCATCACCAGACGGACGATGTTCTTCACGGCCTCTGCCAGTTCGCGGCTTTTCCTGCGGCTGCCGGGCAGGATGGAACGCGGCGCATGTTCGGCCACCAGCCCACCGAGCAGATGTTCCAGAACGACGGCATGGCTGGCGATCTGCCAGCGCGGATCAAGACCCATGCGGCTGGCATTGTCGGAAAGAACCTTCACCCGCTCGGCATAAAGCGCGTCGAAACGTGCATCCGTCAGCACACTCCAGTGCGAGGATTGCAGATCGTGCAGGCGGTCGAGCTGGTTCTCACTTTCGAAAGACGGAGAACAGTCCGGCATGGACTGGAAACGGTTCATCACGTCCCGCAGGCCCGCCTTGACGTAGGGCTCGAGCATGCCGCGATAATTGCGCAGGAAATCGGATTGCGTCTCGTCGAGGCCGGCAAAGCGCAGCCGTCCCGCCAGGCTTGCACCTGCCGATCTGCGCGCTTGATCTGATGGCAAGTCCTGCCCCAACCGACGTCCCCAACAACATGACGGCCGGTAGAACCCGGCCAATTGGCCAAGGTTCAGAACGCCAGCACCCTAAAGGGGAATTTTGAACGAACATACCCATCGCGGACGATGCGGCATCGACGCTTGCCTGACCTTCTTGAACCAAGAAACGAAAATACCGGATCGGCACCGGTACGGCAGTGCGGCGTCATGCCTGGAAGGGGAGAGAACCCCATTCCGCCGTGGAAATACCATCAATCTTTATGGTTAATTCCTTGCTTGAAAGTTAAGAAACATCAGCTCCGGCGTCAAACGGTAAAATTTGTAAAAGCTTTTAGCCATTGCCGCCCTCACTTTGCCGCAAACGGGCAAAAACGAAAAGGAATCGGACGCTGCGGGCGGTTTTTCCGGCCAGCGCGCTGGACAAGCGCGTGCGGCTTCCCCTAAAACAAATCAACGGGATATTCGCTCAGCGGTGATGCTTTAAAGAGACCTTTTCGATCAAGGAGATGCCAACTTGTTATGGATGGAGAAATGCCGCCGTTCAAGGCGCCATCCGCAAGTGTTGATCGGCATCATGGTCGCAAGCCTGCTTGTCATGATCGGCTTTCAGGCGCCTTCCGGGGTCAAGACCCTTTCCAAGACCAGCCGCCTGGAAAGATTGCAGACCGTCGATCTCAGCCGCTCCCTTTCTCTTCGGGATAAGGACTGCGACAGCGGCAACGATTACGGCTGCAAGGCAGGCGATGCGGGCTCTGCGATTCCTCCCGGTTATTTCCCCTCCTCCGCTTTGCGGATCGCTGCCGACAAGGGTCTGGCTATCGCATCTGTTGCCATCGCGCCACAAGCTTTCCGAGACTTTGCGAGCGTGGTTCCAAGAGCGCCCCCGCATATTATCTATTAGTCATTCCGGCGGTCCTCATCATCGGGTTCATCATGAGCCTTCAGGGATCGGAGTCGTCGGAAACCCGCCGTAGGCTCCCATTCCAGAAAGAAAACCGCCGCTGCATATGACACTTGCAACCATTCTTCCATTTATTGTCGCATTGCCCTTTGTCGGCGCCGTCCTGACGGCTTTCATGCCGCGCGAGGGTGCCGCCGCTGGCCCGGCCTCCGTTGCGGGCGCAGTCGCCCTTTTCGGCCTTGTCAGCAGCATCTTTCTTTATACGACCATCAGCGGCGGCGACGCGCTGAAATACGATGTGGAATGGCTGCCCCAGCTGGGCCTCAATTTTACCCTGCGGCTGGACGGATTTGCCTGGATATTCACGATCCTCATCACCGGCATCGGCCTGCTGGTGGTTCTTTATGCCCGCTATTACATGTCGGCCGAAGACCCGATCCCGCGTTTCTTCGCCTTCCTGCTTGCCTTCATGGGCTCGATGCTCGGCGTTGTCCTGTCCGGCAACGTCATCCTGCTGTCGATCTTCTGGGAAATGACCAGCATCTTCTCGTTCCTGCTGATCGGCTACTGGCACCAGAATGCCGGCGCACGCGACGGCGCGCGCATGGCGCTGACCGTGACCGGCATCGGCGGCTTCAGCCTGCTCGCCGGGCTTCTGATCCTCGGGCACATGGCGGGAAGCTACGATCTCGACAAGATCATCGAGGCCGGTGCCGCTATCCGCGCCCATTCCCTCTATCTGCCGGCGCTTATCCTCATTCTTGGCGGCGCGCTGACCAAGAGCGCGCAGTTTCCCTTCCATTTCTGGCTGCCCAACGCCATGGCGGCGCCCACGCCTGTTTCCGCCTATCTGCATTCGGCGACCATGGTGAAGGCGGGGGTTTTCCTGCTCGCGCGCTTCTGGCCGGTGCTGGCGGGCACGCCGGAATGGTTCTGGCTGGTGGGCGTGGCCGGCATCATCACCCTGCTGCTCGGCGCTTATTTCGCCATGTTCCAGCAGGATCTGAAAGGCCTGCTCGCCTATTCCACCATCAGCCATCTCGGGCTCATCACCACGCTGCTCAGCCTCGGCAGCCCGCTTGCGGCGGTTGCGGCCATCTTCCACATGGTCAACCACGCCACCTTCAAGGCCTCGCTGTTCATGGCGGCCGGTATCATCGACCATGAAACCGGCACCCGCGACATGCGGCGCTTGAGCGGGCTCTACACCTATCTGCCGGCGACCGCGACGCTTGCCATGGCGGCCAGTGCGGCGATGGCCGGCGTGCCGCTGTTCAACGGCTTCCTCTCCAAGGAAATGTTCTTCGCAGAGGCCGTCGAAACCCATGCCGATTCACTGCTCGACCGGGCGCTGCCCTATGTCGCGACGCTTTCAGGCGCATTCGCCGTCGCCTATTCGCTGCGCTTCATCCACACCGTCTTCTTCGGTCCGAAGCCCGTCGATCTGCCGAACCCAAATCCGCACGAGCCGCCGCGCTGGATGCGTTTCCCGATCGAGTTCCTGGTTTTCGCCTGCCTGATCGTCGGCATCGTTCCCAGCCTGTCGATCGGCCCGTTCCTGCATTCGGCCGTGCTGTCCGTGCTCGGCGACCAGACGCCCATCTACAGCTTGTCGATCTGGCACGGTTTCAACCTGCCGCTCATCATGAGTATTGCGGCACTGATCGGCGGTGTGGCGATCTATGCGCTGCTTGGCGGTTATTTCTCACGCTGCGATGACGGTCCGCCCGTTTTCCGGCATCTGCGGGGCCAGCGCATCTTCGAGCGCATTCTCGTCACCGTGTCCTGGAAGTGGGCGCGGTGGCTGGAAAGCACACTCGGCACGCGGCGCCTGCAGCCGCAGCTGAGACTTCTCATCCTCGTGGCGCTTCTCGCCGGTTTCTCACCCCTGTTCCTTTCGGAATTCTCCCTGTCGCTGCCGCGCGTGACGACCTTCGATCCGATCTTCGCCATACTGTGGCTGATCGGCATGATCGCCGCGCTGGGTGCCGCCTGGCAGGCGAAATATCATCGGCTTGCCGCCCTCGTCATGCTTGGTGTTTCCGGGCTCGTCACCTGCCTTACCTTCATCTGGCTGTCCGCACCGGATCTGGCCATCACCCAGCTGCTGGTCGAAATCGTGACCACGGTTCTCATCCTGCTTGGTCTGCGGTGGCTGCCGAAACGCTTCGAGAAGGTCGATAGCAGCGACGAGCTGCCGGCGCAGCTTCGCCGCGCCCGCGACTTTCTGCTGGCGGCGGCCAGCGGCATCGGCATGTCCGTCATCGCCTATGCCGTCATGACCCTGCCGGTGCCGAACGCGATCGCCACCTATTTCCTCGAGCGCGCCTATACGGAAGGCGGCGGCACCAATGTGGTCAACGTCATCCTCGTCGATTTCCGCGGTTTCGACACCTTTGGTGAAATCGCGGTCCTAGCCATCGTGGCGCTCACCGTCTTCGCACTGCTTCGCCGTTTCCGCCCGGCGCATGAAAGCATCGGGCTGCCGGAACAGCAGCAGATGCAGAATGCCTTCGATGCCGAGCGTCCCGACCGGAGCAAGGGCGATACCGTCCGCGACTACCTCTACGTGCCATCGATCGTGATGCAGTGGATGTTCCCGGTCATCATCACCTTCTCGATCTTCCTGTTCATGCGCGGCCACGATCTGCCCGGCGGCGGCTTTGCGGCCGGCATCACCATGGCTATCGCCTTCCTGCTGCAATATCTCGCCGGCGGCGCGCGCTGGGCGGAGGACCGCATCCGCATCCTGCCGCTGCGCTGGATGGGTTTTGGCCTGTTGATGGCGACGGCGACAGGTATCGGCTCCTGGTATTTCGGCTACCCGTTCCTGACCTCGTATTTCCAGTATACGGAGATACCCTATATCGGCAAAATGCCCACGGCATCCGCCCTGCTGTTCGATCTCGGTGTCTTTTCGACGGTCGTTGGCTCCACCGTTCTTATTCTCATAGCACTGGCACACCAATCGTTGCGTAACTACCGCGTTCGCACGCCTGAAGCCGCAAAAGCGGAGGACGTGTAATGGAACTCATTCTTGCAATCGGCATCGGCATCATGACCGGCTCCGGCGTCTGGCTCGTCCTGCGCCCACGCACCTATCAGGTCATCGTCGGACTTTCGCTTTTGTCTTACGCCGTCAACCTGTTCATCTTCGGCGTCGGCGGCATCAAGACCAATGCGCCGCCGGTGCTGGTGAACGGTGTCGACAGCTCCTCGCTTGCCGATCCCGTGCCGCAGGCGCTGGTATTGACAGCGATCGTCATCGGCTTTGCCACCACGGCGCTGTTCCTCGTGGTGCTGCTTGCCGCCCGCGGCCTTACCGGCACTGACCATGTGGACGGGAGGGAGACGAAATGATGTCATTCCCCTTCCACATCGTCATCGCGCCGATCCTGCTGCCGCTCATCACCGCCGCCCTGCTGTTGTTCTTCGACGAGCGCCAGCGTGTTGCAAAGGCCGCCATCAGCTTCACCTCCACCGTGCTGTTGCTGGTGGTTGCGATCCTGCTGTTCCGCGAGGTGAACTCGACCGTTAATACCGAGATCGCCGCCGTGGTCTCAAGCGGTGTCTATCTGCTCGGCAACTGGCCCGCACCTTTCGGCATCGTGCTGGTGGCCGACCGGCTTTCCGGCCTGATGGTGCTGCTGACGGCGCTGCTGGCCATACCCTCGCTGATCTATTCGATGGCGAAATGGCACAAGGCCGGGGCGCATTTCCATTCGCTGTTCCAGATGATGCTGATGGGCGTCAATGGCGCGTTCCTGACCGGCGACCTGTTCAATCTCTTCGTGTTCTTCGAGGTGATGCTGGCTGCCTCCTACGGTCTGTTGCTGCATGGCTCGGGCCAGCAGCGCGTCAAGGCGGGTCTGCATTACATCGCCATCAACCTCGTCGCGGCGCTGTTCTTCCTGATCGGTGTCAGCCTCATCTATGGCGTCACAGGCACGCTGAACATGGGCGACCTCGCCCATCGCATCGAGGGGCTGAACCCCGATCAGCGCATGCTCTTGGAAACCGGCTCGGCCATCCTCGGCATCGCCTTTCTGGTCAAGGCCGGCATGTGGCCGCTGAACTTCTGGCTGCCTTCCGCCTATGGTGCGGCGTCTGCCCCGGTGGGCGGCCTGTTTGCCATCATGAGCAAGGTCGGGATTTATGTCATCGCCCGCCTGTCCTTCCTGCTTTTCGGGCAGACGGCCGGGGAATCGGCCGGTTTCGGCCATGATGCGCTGCTGGTCGGCGGTATCGCCACCATCATCTTCGGAGCCATCGGCGTTCTCGCATCGCAGGCGCTGGGGCGGCTGGCGGGCTTTTCGGTTCTCGTCTCATCGGGAACGCTGCTTGCCGCCATGGGCACCGGCAACCCGACGGTGGCGGCCGGCGCGCTTTATTACATGGTCAGCTCCACCCTCACCATCAGCGCCTTCTTCATGCTGATCGAACTCGTCGAGCGCGGGCAGGATGCCGGCGCGAACGTTCTTGCCGTGACCATGGAGGCCTATGGCGAGGGCGACGAGGAAGAGGAGGAAGAGGAAGTGGGCGTCACCATGCCCGCCACCATGGCGGTGCTCGGCGCCTGTTTTGCCGCCTGCGGCATTCTTCTGGCCGGCCTGCCGCCGCTTTCGGGCTTCATCGCCAAGTTCTCGATGCTGACCGCCATTCTCAACCCTTCCGGGCTTGGTGCCAATGACAGCATTTCCACGCTTTCCTGGTGGCTGGTTTTCCTGATCGTCTTTGCCGGTTTCGCATCGCTGATCTCGATGACCCGTGCCGGTATCCGCACCTTCTGGGCCTCCATCGAAGGAACGGTGCCACGCGTTCTCGTCATCGAAATCGCGCCCGTGATGCTACTGCTCGGGCTGACACTTGCCATGACCGTGCAGGCGGGTCCGGTGATGCGCTACATGCAGGAAACGGCGCGTATCCTCGATCTGCCGGCAAGCTATATTCAGGGCGTCATTTCCGCACCCAGAGCGGGCAGCAACCCGGAGGCCGAGCCATGATGAGCCGTCTCCTCCCCTATCCGCTGCTGACCGTTTCGCTGATCTTCTTCTGGATGACGATCAACAGCTTTTCGCCCGGGCATCTGCTGCTCGGCACCGCCGTGGCACTCATCGCCTCCTGGGCGATGGCGTCGCTCAGGCCAGCCAAGCCGCGCATCCGCAACTGGCACAGGCTCGCGCAGCTGATCCTTATCGTGCTTTACGATATCATCAGGTCCAATATCTCGGTCGTGAAGATCATTCTCTTCAAGCGCGAAAGGGACCGCAAATCCGGCTTCCTCGCCGTGCCGCTCGATATTCGCGATCCCATGGCGCTCGCCATTCTGGCGACGATCCTGACTTCGACGCCGGGCAGCGCCTGGCTCGAATATAATTCCAGCCAGGGCACGCTCCTCCTCCACGTTCTCGACGATGTGGATGAGGCAGCGTGGATAAGCCTCATCAAGAACCGATATGAAAAACTGCTGATGGAGATATTCGAATGAGTTCGATTATCCTTTTCTGGTCCTTTTCGCTTGCGCAGCTGATGCTGGCCATTGCCATGACGATATCAGTCTATCGCATCGCCATCGGCCCGCGCGCCCAGGACCGGGTACTTGGCATCGATACGCTTTATGTCAACGCCATGCTGCTTCTCCTCACCTTCGGCCTGCGCACCGGCAACGACATCTATTTCGAGGCATCGCTGCTGATCGCCATCCTCGGCTTCGTCTCCACCGTCGCCCTTTCCAAATTCATGATGCGCGGCGAGGTGATCGAATGAACAACGCCGCAGAATTTCCGCTCTGGGCCGCCATTCTCGTGGCTTTCTTCGTGCTGCTGGGCGCTTCGCTGACGCTGATCGGCACCATCGGCTTTGCCAAGCTGAACAGCTTCTACGAGCGCCTGCACGCGCCCACACTGGGCACCAGCTGGGGCACCGGCGGCATCGTCATGGCCTCGATCATCTATTTCTCCGTCTCCGGCGACCGCTTCGCCTTCCACGAAATCTTCATCGGCATTTTCATGACGGTAACGACGCCAGTGTCGCTGATGCTGCTGGGACGGGCAGCACTTTATCGGGACCGGGCGGAGCAGAATTCGGACAATCGGGAGCATTTGTAATTCGCCCAGATCAAGACCGTTTCGGAGCGATGACCTTGCGAAAAGTGAGGGAAATTCTTCTGCTTCGGTCTGTCCTAACTCCATTCACGATATCAGATTTGCGAGCCGGAATTTCATGGGTCCAACCGTAGCGGCCGGAATCTCTCAGCGCTTAAAAAGGAAAAAGACCTTCCAAATCTTTTTCTACTTCCGCAATCATTCGATCTATTTTAAGTGCGCTTCGTCGCGCACAACTATATAGTTCCAAAAATTTGTCGTGACGAGGTGAGTATTTGTCGTAGAAAACAACGTCGCTAAAGGTCTTGGCTCCTATAGGTTTTATGCCGAGGGAAACGCCTTCTGTCCCATCCTCATCACTGGTCCATTCCCAAACTGCGATGGCGTGCTTGCCGATTTCGGCTTCGAAGATTTGCGAGTGTTCGCCCGGCGTCCAATCCAATGATTTGTCGCTAGTTTTCTCAATGAGTTTTGGAACAAGGTTCTCAAGGGTTTTCATCGCGGATCTCCTTGCGGTTTTTAGAGACGAGATCGCTTTCCCATGCTGTGACAATCGCTAGGAGCGCTTCTACATACCGTATAGTTAAGTTTTGCTTGTATTTGGGATCGGAGCTAATGGCCCAACTGATTTGCGTGTTTGCCCTATCAATCGCTCTGTTCAGCTCTGCCGTTTCTTCTTCGGTCATGGCTCTAGCCGCGCCATGTAGCCTAATCGTTCTTATCATTGGACTGAATACCGCACCTGCAGCCTCATGCCGGTTAGACCGGACATAGTCCTTCACGCTATCCAACTGACTGCTTATGTACGCCAGATTTGTACCATCGACGTGGGTGGTGACCTTCTCCAAAGCAGCCTCGGCCTTCATTGTAGATGACCTGATCTGGAAAATTTGGTACAAGGTTATGGCGAAAGCGATGAAGCCTACGATCGACGAAACCCAAGCTAACCAACCTGTAACCTCGTCAGAAATCAGTATGCATGCCCATTCGTAAGAGGTACATTCCGCTAGTCGCATTTCCCATCCCTTCAGCCCCTTCCTAAATCAATTATGGCGAGAGTTTTGTCTACCTTTTTTCAACTATGGCCTGGGAGCTGTGAAGGATAAAAGTGGAGTTTCTTCGTCAGTCGGCTTGCGGTAGATTTAACAAAGCGTTCTTCCTTGCGTAGTTCAATGGGGCCTGCGTAAGGGACATGTCGCCGTTCGACCCACCGCGCACTTGGTCAGCATACGGGTCATCTTGCCCATCGTCTTCCCAAAAGCATACAGGGCAGATTTCGTAACCCGCTCGCTCATGAAGGGTGAGGCACTTACGGCAAGGGCACCGATAGCTGACAGTTTCGCAGTATGGCTCGTAAACTATCGGATATCTTCCGCTTTTTGCGCCCGTCAAGACGCGCTGAAAACCGCGCCAATCCACCGAGCGATTACGCTGTGCGCTAACAGCCATGGCCGACCGTGGACATATAACGGTTTCAGCGCGAATTGGGACAAGATCAAAAAGAAGTTGGCAGCGGCGGGCATCATTCAACCTGGCCCTGGAGGGGCTACGCCATACTGTCGGGACGATCCTAGCAGAAATGGGGCGCGATAACGCCACCATCGCCCTTGTCTTGGGCCACGCCACCGAAGCGATGGCGACGCACTATTCCCGCCGTGCCGACAGGTCGAAACAAGCACAGGCCGTTGCGGCCGATTTTGAGGCCGAACTGAACAAACGAAAAACGAAAGTTGTCAAACTTTGAGAAAAAGTTTGACAAACTGATGTGCAATGGAAAGCGGCAAATGATGGAAAAAGATAGTCATACCAAGTATTTAGAATGGTGCCCGGAGGCGGATTTGAACCACCGACACGCGGATTTTCAATCCGCTGCTCTACCAACTGAGCTATCCGGGCACTTCAGGTCCTTGAAGAACCTCCGCTTTTGGCGGGCGGGGCTGTTTGGTGCCCCGAAAGTGAGCGGGGTTATAACATCTTGTTCGGACATGGCAAGCGCCATCGCGAAGTTTTTTGACAGTTTTTTCACGGCGCCTGTGGATGGCTGGAATCGATGCCCGGTGAAGGCCGGATTGTGGCTGGAAAGCGCTATCCACCATTCGCCCGCTCTGATCGACATCCAGCAGGCGGCAGGTTCACGCAGGGCCAATGTGGATGACGGAGGTGGCGCAGCAGGCGGGCATCTATGCCCCTTCGCTGCGCCGTGCCGCAAGGCCAAGCGCAAACGGCACCACGGCCACCAGCGCCGCCATGACGGGCGAAGAGGAGAAGATGCGGCTGGCGAGCGAGGTGATGGCGACAGAGCGCACCACCGTCATCAGGCGTGAATTCTCGCGCTCCCGATCCTGCCTGGCATCCACGGCATGGCGCACCGGGCGGGAGGTGGCCTCCAGCCGTTTTACGTCACGGCGGATTTGTTCGAGCTGCTTGCGCAGGTCATCCAGTTCAGCGCGCAACGAAGGTTCCTTCGGGACGGATGCACGTGACCTTCGGGCAGCGGGCTTTGCGACCTTCTGCTCCACGGCCTCCTCTTCCAGTTCGGCCAGATGGTCGTCAATGTCCGAGGGCTTGTCGAAACCGTGGGGTCGCAGTGGGGCTTTCATCGCTGTCTCCTGAGGCGTGCTGAATTATGGGCGGCGGGCGCTTTTGCCCGGTCAGCCTTTTCAACGCCCCAGTCCGGCAAAGGATGCACGGTAAGCGGGGAAACGGGCATAATAAAACAGGCCCCGAAGGGCCTGTTCAATGTCTCACTTGAAGCCTCAGGCCGCCTTGGCGGCGCTGGCATAGGGATCGAAGCGACCATAGAAGGTTTCGCCCTTGGCGGCCATGTCCTTCAGGAGCGGTGTCGGCTTGAAGCGTGGGCCGTAGGTCTCGCTGAGCTTTTCGGCGAGCGCGACGAAGTTCTTCACACCCATGCCGTCGATGTAGGACAGCGCGCCGCCGGTATAGGGCGCGAAACCGAAACCGAGGATGGAGCCGACATCGGCCTCACG
This sequence comes from Agrobacterium sp. OT33, assembly GCF_017313365.1. NCBI lineage: Bacteria > Pseudomonadati > Pseudomonadota > Alphaproteobacteria > Hyphomicrobiales > Rhizobiaceae > Agrobacterium > Agrobacterium sp. OT33. The sequence goes on from NZ_JAFLMZ010000001.1 coordinate 408,215, forward strand.
TGGGTCGGTGACGATACCTTCTTCCACCGTGCGGGCGGCTTCCAGCGCCACGGTAACGAGGAAGCGCTGTTTCAGCACCTCCATGTCCACGTCTTCAGGCTTCTGCTGCGGATAGAGGTCCTTCAGGCCGGGCCAGAGGGACTTCTTGGCGGGCTTTTCCGGATAATCGTAGAAGCCCTTGGCGTTCTTGCGGCCAAAACGGCCCTCGCCTTCCACCAGCTTTTTCACCAGTTCCATATGGCGCGGATCGACGGCCTTTTCGCCGAGATCGGCGACGGTGGCTTTCAGAATCTTGTAGGAAAGATCGATCGCCACCTCATCGTTCAGCGCCAGCGGGCCGACCGGCATGCCGGCGAATTTCGCGGCATTTTCGATCATGGCGGCGGGCACGCCTTCGATCAACATGTCGTAGCTTTCCGCCATGTAGCGCAGCACGCAGCGATTGACGAAGAAGCCGCGCGTATCGTTCACCACAATCGGGGTCTTCTTGATCTTCGCGACATAATCCAGCGCGACGGCGAGCGCCTTGTCGCCGGTTTCCTTGCCAAGGATCACTTCCGTCAGCATCATCTTCTCGACCGGCGAGAAGAAGTGGATGCCGATGAAATCGGTCGGGCGCTTCGAGTTCTTCGCAAGGCCCGTGATCGGCAAGGTGGAGGTGTTGGAAGCGAAGATCGCACCTTCGGGCAACACGGCTTCCACAGCCTCGATGACGGCCTTCTTCACGTCGCGGTCTTCGAAGACGGCCTCGATGACGAGATCGGCATCGGAGAGGGCCTTGTAATCCGCCGTCGGGGTGACGAGGTCGAGCAGGGCCTTGCCCTCATCCTGTGTCAGCCTGCCCTTGCCGATGGCGGCCTTGACGCTTTCCTCACAATGGCCCTTGCCCTTGTCAGCGGCTTCCTGATCGCGGTCTACCAGCACTACGGGGATGCCGGCTGCGGCGGTGACGTAAGCGACCGCAGCGCCCATGAAGCCCGCGCCGACAACGCCGACCTTCTTGAACTCCGTCTTCGGCTGGCCGGCCGGGCGACGCGCGCCCTTGCCCAGTTCCTGCATGGAGATGAACAGCGAGCGGATCATGCCGAAGGCTTCCTTCGAGCGAAGGATTTCGGTGAAATAACGCTGCTCCACCTTCAGCGCCGTATCGAAGGGCAATTGCAGGCCCTCATAAACACATTTGAGGATGGCGAGGGCGGCCGGATAGTTGCCGGCGCTTTCCCGACGCAGGATGGCCGGCGCGGCAGGCCACAGCTGGGCTGCGGCCGGCGTCCAGATGCCGCCGCCGGGGGCCTTGAAGCCCTTTTCATCCCAGGGCGCGACCGGCTTCAGGCCGTCCTTGATCATCTGCTTTGCGGTTGCGACCAGCTGATCCGGCTCCACCACCTGGTGCACCAGTCCCATGGCCTTGGCGCGCGCGCCGGTCAGCGACTGGCCGGTCGTCATCATCTGCAGCGCCGACTGCGCGTCCGTCAGGCGCGGCACGCGCTGGGTGCCGCCGGCGCCGGGGAAAATGCCGACCTTGACTTCCGGCAGGGCGATCTTGAGGTTCTTGGCATTGGAGGCCACACGGCCATGGCAGGCGAGCGACAGTTCGAAAGCGCCACCCATGCAGGTGCCATTGATGGCGGAAACCCAGGGCTTGCCATTGGTCTCGATCTTGCGGAACAGGCCCGTCATGCGGCCGACGAGTTCGAACAGCTTTGCCGCCGCCTGATCCGGGTTCTTCGCCTTCTCGTCATTGTAGAAGGAGAACATCGACTTGATCATCGAAAGATCGGCACCGCCGGAAAACGTGCTCTTGCCTGAGGTGAAGACGACACCCTTGATGGCACTATCGGCGACAGTCGCGTCAAGAATGGCGTTCAGCTCGTCCATCACCTCAGAGGTGAAGACGTTCATGGATTTTTCCGGCATGTCCCAGGTGACGAGGGCAATGCCGTCTGCGTCCGTCTCGATGGTGAAATTGGTGTAAGTGCTCATTTGGGATTCCTCTTCCCTGAATCTTCATGGCCGCTTCGCTTTTTCCGTCATCCTCGGGCTTGACCCGAGGATCCAAGCACCGGGGATAGATCCTCGGGTCAAGCCCGAGGATGACGGAGGAACCGTTGCGGTGTCAGCCGAAGCCTCTCAAACCCGCTCGATAACCGTCGCCGTGCCCATGCCTGCGCCGATGCAGAGCGTGACGAGCGCGGTGTTCAGATCGCGCCGCTCCAGTTCATCCAGCACCGTGCCGAGGATCATCGCGCCGGTTGCACCGAGCGGATGGCCCATGGCGATGGCGCCGCCATTGACGTTCATCCGGTCGTGGCCGATGTCGAAGGCTTGGCAGTAACGCAGCACAACAGCGGCGAAGGCCTCGTTCAGTTCAAAAAGATCGATATCGGCAATCGACATGCCGGTCTTTTTCAGAAGCTTCTCGGTCACATCCACCGGGCCGGTCAGCATCAGCGCCGGGTCGGAGCCGATATTGGCGAAAGCCTTGATGCGGGCGCGCGGTTTCACACCCATCGCCTCGCCGCCCGCCTTCGAGCCAACCAGCACGGCAGCGGCGCCATCCACGATGCCGGACGAATTGCCGGCGTGATGGACATAATTGATCCGCTCCACTTCCGGGTGGGCCATGATGCCAACGGCTTCGAAGCCGCCCATTTCACCCGGCATCTGGAAGGACGGGTTGAGCGAGGCGAGCGCCTGCATGTCCGTGCCGGGACGCATATGCTCGTCACGGTCAAGGATCGTCAGACCGTTCTGGTCCTTCACCGGAATGACCGACTTGTTGAAATAGCCCTTTTCCCAGGCATGCGCCGCGCGCTTCTGGCTCTCAACGGCATAGGCGTCGACATCGTCACGGGAGAAGCCGTATTTGGTGGCGATGAGATCGGCCGAGACGCCCTGCGGCATGAAGAAGGCCGGGAAGTTGACCGAGGGGTCCATGTACCAGGCGCCGCCCGACATGCCCATGCCGACACGGGACATGCTTTCAACGCCGCCGGCAATGACAATATCGTCAGACCCGGCCTTGACCTTGCCGGCCGCGAAGTTGATGGCATCCAGACCCGAGGCGCAGAAGCGCGAGATCTGCATGCCCGGCGCCCTGTTGGAATAACCGGCCTCGAAGGCCGCGGCCTTGGGGATCACCGCACCAGCATCCATGACAGGATCGACACAGCCCATGATGATGTCGTCGACAGTGGAGGTGTCCAGCCCGTTGCGGTCGCGGATGGCTTCCAGCGTCTTGGCGGCCAGGCGAACGGAAGGCACCTCATGCAGGCTGCCATCCTTCTTGCCGCGTCCGCGCGGGGTGCGGACATGGTCGTAGATAAAAACGTCGGTCATAAACTCTCTCCCTTGCACCGTATTCTCAGTGCACCAAACTCATTTAAGCGTCCATTTTCCGCGGCGATCGTCATCAGCGGCAACCAGACAGCCTTTTTTTCTCAACTCCGTCGCTGCCCATCGCATGTCATATTGCCACGAATAAAAAAGATCATGCCCGCGCAGGTCCTTTTCATGATGGTCCCAAATATACTGGGCTACGTACAGAATAGATCCTTCGCCTTTATTCGCCTTTAGCGCCTCGACTACCCAATCTGTTAAATCTGCCTTAGTAACCATCGAAACCCTCGTCCTCAGAATGCTTCCGCAGCCAGTTCCATCATGGTGTCCGCGCCGGTTTCGATGCGGGCCTTGCGCAGCGCCGTTTCCGGCATGATGCGCTCCATATAAAACTTCGCCGTGACAAGCTTGGTCTTGAGGTAATCCTCGTCCGAAGCGCTGCCTGCGGCAAGCGCTTCGCTCGCCGCTTTCGCCATGCGCGCCTGCATGTAGCCCAGCACCACGATGCCGAAGAGATGCATGTAGTCGGTCGAACCGGCACCGGCATTGTCGGGCTTGGCCATGGCGTTCTGCATGAACCACATGGTTGCGGCCTGCAGGTCGTTCAAGCCCTTCTTCAGGCCCTTGGTGTAAAGGCTGAGCTTTTCATCGGCACGGTTTTCCTCGCAGAAATCACCGATTTCCTTGAACAGCGCCATGACGGCGCGGCCGCCATTCATGCCGAGCTTGCGGCCGACCAGATCAAGCGCCTGAATGCCGTTGGCACCTTCGTAGATCATGGTGATACGCGCATCGCGGACATATTGGCTCATGCCATGTTCCTCGATGTAGCCATGGCCGCCGAAGACCTGCTGCGCCATCACGGCATGGTCGAAGCCCTTGTCGGTCAAAACGCCTTTCAGGATCGGTGTGACGAGGCCGAGCAGGTCGTCCGCCACTTGGCGCTGCTTTTCGTCGGTGGCGCGGTGGGCGATGTCGGATTGCAGCGCGGTCCACAGAAGGAAAGCGCGGCCGGCCTCGTTATAGGCCTTGATGGTCATCAGCGTGCGGCGGATATCGGGATGCACGATGATCGGATCGGCCTTCTTGTCCGGGAACTTGGCGCCCGAAAGCGAGCGGCCCTGAATGCGCTCACGGGCGTATTCGACCGCGTTCTGATAGGCGATCTCACCCACCGAAAGCCCCTGCAGGCCGACGCCGAGGCGAGCCTCGTTCATCATCACGAACATGGCCGAAAGGCCCTTGTTTTCTGCGCCGAGCAGATAACCCGTCGCGTCGTCGTAATTCATGACGCAGGTGGCATTGCCGTGAATGCCCATCTTGTGTTCGATGGCGCCGCAGGTGACGCCGTTGCGCTCGCCCGGCGTGCCGTCTTCCTTGACCAGGAACTTCGGCACGATGAAGAGCGAAATGCCCTTGGTGCCCTCAGGCGCGCCTTCGATGCGGGCGATCACCAGATGGACGATATTGTCCGTCATGGAATGTTCGCCGGCGGAGATGAAAATCTTCTGGCCGGAAATTTTGTAGCTGCCGTCAGCCTGCGGCACGGCCTTGGTGCGCAGAAGGCCGAGATCGGTGCCACAATGGGGTTCGGTCAGGTTCATGGTGCCGGACCATGTGCCTTCGACCATCTTCGGCAGATAGGTGTCCTTCTGTTCCTGCGTGCCATGCACGAGGATCGCGGCAATCGCCCCCTGCGTCAGGCCGGGATACATCATCAGCGACAGGTTGGCCGACGACATATATTCGCCGATGGCGGCGTGCAGCGTATAGGGCAGGCCCTGCCCGCCGAATTCCGGCGGAACGGCAAGGCCGATCCAGCCGCCTTCGCAATAGGCGTCATAAGCGTCCTTGAAACCGTCAGGCACGGAAACCGACCCGTCATCGGCGCGCTTGCAGCCTTGGCTGTCGCCGGAAAGGTTGAGCGGGAAAAGCCGCTCTTCGGCAAGCTTCGCTGCCTCGCCAGTGATGGCCTCGATCATGTCAGGGGTTGCATCCTCGAAGCCGGGCAGGTTGTTATACCGCTCCAGGCCGAGAACGTCGTTCAGGATAAAAAGCGTGTCTTTGACTGGGGCCTTGTAAACAGGCATTACCGATGTTCCTCCGCATCGTGGCAGCCGGAGCCGATCCGGCGATATGGGACGACAATATTTGACGTGCGCGTAAACGTCAAATAAATTTCCGCTGAATATCGCCTCGCCTTTTTTACCGAATGGACGTCCGGCCGGGCACAGGCCCGCCATGCGCCACAAAAGTTAAAAAATTCCGACCATAGTTAACCACTTCTTTACCACGTTTCGTGAATTCTCCGACAAGAGGTAACTGCTTCGTTCATCGGCGCATTTTCCTCCAGGGGGCAAATACCGGCTCTGGAATTGCTGCATGTTGCGGCGACGGCATGCCCAGGCAGGCAACGTCGCGACAGACAACCGGGCACGGCGGGCGGAAGCGAAGCGAGCGAGAAGATGAACGGATTGCGATCGAAAACCCAACAGCCAGGCGACAGATCGTCTCTTGATGCGCTCAATCGCACCATTGAAGGCCTTGAAGCCCGCATTGAAGGGCTGATGAGCCAGAAGTTCCCGCGCGAGCCCCGCGCCGCGAGCGCACAGGCCGAGCCGAAGAGCGAGGCCTATGCCGTGCCGCGTGAGCCGCGCGCCAGCGTCACCCCGCCACAACTCGACCCTGTCAACGAAATTCGCCAGCGCCAGCGCCTTCTGGAGACGAGCTTCCAGCGTCCCCAGGAACCGGCGGCACGTCCGGAACGAACCATTACCAGACCGCTTGCGCCGGAATACCGGCCAAGGGACACGCAAGCCGCGGCCGCCTCCTCCGCCCCGCGTGCGCGGGCCATTCCGCCCTATCAGGAGCAGCAGCGCAATGATGTGGCCCTGCAGGAGATCGCGCAGGCGCTGGTCAATCTCCGGCACGAGTTGAAGCACGATATAACCGAGGGCGTCGCCCGCGAGGCGCAGGGACTGCGCGCCGAAATCCGCAATATCCGCGCGGTGGCGGAAGACCAGCAATTCATCGGTGACCTGCGCGACGACATCGCACGGCTTGCCGGCAGCATCGACCAGCTCGGCAATCTGGCATCTCCCGACGCCTACGGGCTGCGCAACGAGTTCGAGGACCTGCGCCTGACGATCGACCAGCTTGCGCGTGAGGACAGCGTGCACCGGATCGAAAGCCGCTGGAACAATGTGGAAGACACGCTGCGCGGTTTCGATGCGGGCGCGTTGCAGGACGAAATCGTTTCGCTCGCCTATCGTCTCGATGACATCAAAACGCAGCTTGGTGGCATGAGCAACAATCCGGCCGTGCGCGTGCTCGAAGACAAGCTGATCGCGATTGCCAGCGCCGTGGAGCAGCTCGGCAAGCACATGCAGCCGAACGAAGCGGCCTTTACCGAACAGTTTTCCGGCCTCGACCAGCGGCTCGACGAAATCAGCCGCGCCATTGCCGCTACCGGCACGCGCGCCAATGCGCAGGCCACGGACAATGCGCTGGCGCAGCGGCTGGAAACCCGTCTGAACGGTCTTGCCGAACAGCTCGGCGATATCAACCGGCTTGCCGCCGCCAAGCCGGAACCGGCGCAGGACCTCACCGCCCGCCTCGAAGCGCTGGCCGGCAAGATCGATGAGCTCAGCACCGCCCGCGACGCCGCCCAGCTGCACGAGCGGCTGGACCAGCTTTCGCTGCTTCTGGAGCGGTCGCAGCGCCCCTCGCAGCAGGCGGAACTGACGTCTTTCCTCAGCGACATTTCCCGCAAGATCGATGCGATGGATCATGGCGCCGTCAATGACGGCCTCGCCGAGCGGCTCGATACGCTCTCGCGTCGCATCGAGGACCTCGACTATCGCTACAGCCAGCCGCAACCGGCACCGGGCCTCAGCGAAAGCGCCTTCTCACGTCTGGAAGAACGGCTCGGCAATATCGCTGCCCGTCTGGATGAGAGCGCCCATGCCGCACCGGCAGACAGCCATGCGCTGGCAAGCCTCGAAAACCAGATCGCCCATCTCTCCACGCTGATCAGCCAGCCCGTGCACACGCAGGCAAGCCTGTCGCCGGAACTCGACGCCCGCATGGCGGCGATCGAGGACTATATGGCGTCGAACGACGAATATATCATCGAAGCGGCCCGGCAGGCCGCCGAGGCGGTTCTCGACGCCTATACACGCAACAACCTCTCTGCCGGCACAAACCTCGCCGACATGACGATGCTGACGGATCTCGCGACCGATCTGCGCAACCTCGAAGCCCTGAGCCGCAACACCGAAGAACGCACACACCGTACTTTCGAAGCGCTGCATGAAACGCTGGTGCAGATCGCAGGCCGTCTCGACAGCCTCGACAACGCTCCCGCCTACCGCGAAGAGGCCGCGCCCCGCAACGTCGCGCAGCCTATCGCCGCCCCCGCCCGCGAAGAGGTGGCCATGCCGGCCGCCATTTTCCCGGAGGAAGGTTATATCGCTGAAGAGCAGGCCATTCTCGATGCTGACGAGAAGGACGCGGATGCGATGGCCGTCGTGCCGCCCGCCGCCGCCAAGCCCGCCAAGGCGGAAAAGAAGAGCCTGCTTGCCGGGCTGACGAAACGGTTCAAGGCCGGCACGGCGAAGACCGTCAAAGCCGTGGAAGAACCCGTATCGGCCGCCTCCACCCGCACGCAGGTGGAACCCGCCCCCTCGCTCGATCCGATTGACGTTCTGCCGGCGGGCCAGGAAAACGAACTTCTGGAACCGGGTTCGGGTGCGCCTGATATCAAGAAGATACTGGAACGCGTGCGCGCCAGCCAGGTGGCCGCCAGCGGCAAGGCTGCGGATGCCGAAGGACGGACAGATTTCATCGCCGCTGCCCGCCGCGCAGCGCAGGCCGCCGCCATGGAAACATCGCCGGAGAAGCTTGAAACCGGCAAGAAGAGCCGCAAGGCCGAGGGCTCGGCGCTTTCGCGCTATCGCCGTCCGTTGCTGCTCGGCATCGGCGCCATTCTTCTCGCCATGATGACCATGCCGCTCGTCAAGACGCTGATCGGCGGCGCCGAAGCCCCGGCACCGGTCATCGAGCAGAAGATGGATAATGGCCCGGTTTCCGCGCTTCCCGAAGCCGGTGAGAAGGCTGTGACCATTCCGTCCGATCTCGCCATCGATCCGGAGCAGGCGGCATCGGCCGACAGCATCGAGAACGGCGCACCCGCGCAGAACACCATCGATCCCCGCACCGTCGGCGGCGCGCCGCTGCCTGACGAGCCGCCGGTCGCCGATGTTCCCGCCGTGGATGCGGCAGATTCCGACACCGTCGCGCAGAACAACGCGCCGAAACCGGCCGAGGTCACCACCACGGCCGTTCCCGACCAGGACGCCATCGCGGTCCCCGCCGGCATCGAGCCCGCATCGCTAGCCGAAGCCGCCGCCAAGGGCGACACCCAGGCGCTGTTCGAGATCGCCACGCGTTATACCGATGGTCGCGGTGTTACCGCCGACCGTGCGGAAGCCGCGAAATGGTACAAGCTCGCGGCGGATCGCGGCCTTGCGCCGGCGCAATATCGTCTCGCCAATCTTTACGAGAAGGCGAACGGCGTCGAGCGCAACCTGCCCGAAGCCAAGCGCTATTACACGCTGGCTGCTGAACAGGGCAATGCCGGCGCCATGCACAATCTCGCGGTCCTGCTTGCGTCCGATGCGGCCGGCCAGCCGGATTTCGCCTCTGCGGCACAATGGTTCATCAAGGCTTCCGAACTCGGTGTGCGCGACAGCCAGTTCAACCTCGCCATTCTTTATGCCCGTGGCAGCGGCGTGAAGCAGGATATCGAGGAATCCTACAAATGGTTCGCCATTGCCGCCAAGGATGGAGACGCGGACGCCGCCCAGAAGCGCGACGAGGTTGCCGGAGCGATGAACCCGCAGCAGCTTCAGAGCGCCAAGGCCAAGATGGAGGCATGGAAGGTAAAGCCGCTTTCGGAGGACGCCAACAGTGTCAATCCGCCGGAGGAATGGGCCGGCAAGGAGGGGGTGAAGACCGCCTCCGTGGACATGGAAAAGGCGATCCGCAACATTCAGGCGATCCTGAACAAGAACGGCTTTGATGCCGGCCAGCCGGATGGCAAGCTCGGCAAGAACACCGTGACCGCCATCAAGGACTTCCAGAAATCCGTCGGCCAGACGCCGGACGGGCGCATTACCAACGAACTGGTGACTGCGCTTCTCGCCCGCAACAAATAACCTCTGCTTCACATACGAAGCGGCCTTTCGGCCGCTTCCGTGCGACCCGGTGCAGGAATGTGGCGGCCTGCCCACGCACGACCGCTATCTTTCCAAATTATCAACGTATTTACCGTTGAATGTTGACAGGTCAGGCCCTCGCGGGCATGACGGATGAAGGCCGGGCATGCCCGGTCTTTTCAGACAGAAAGTGTAAATCGCGGCGCGGCCCCCTACCCGGACAAGCCCTGCCGCCCGGAACCATTTGCCCGAGGTCCGAGCCGTGACTGTCTATCTGCCGATCGCAGAACTGTCGGTGAATATTTTCATCATTCTCGGCATGGGCGCGGCCGTCGGTTTTCTGTCCGGCATGTTCGGGGTGGGCGGCGGCTTTCTGATCACCCCGCTTCTGATCTTCTACAATATTCCACCCGTGGTGGCCGTGGCGACCGGCGCAAACCAGGTGGTTGCCTCCTCCGTCTCCGGCTCTATCACGCATTTCCGGCGCGGCACGCTGGATGTCAAACTCGGTAGCGTGCTGCTGGTCGGCGGTCTGGTCGGGGCGACGATCGGCGTATGGATATTCTCCTTCCTGCGCAGTATCGGCCAGCTCGATCTCATCGTCTCGCTGCTCTACGTCATTCTGCTCGGCACTGTCGGCGGGCTGATGCTGAAGGAGAGCATTTCGGCCCTCCGCCGCGCGGCCCGCAACGAAACGGTGACGCTGCGCCGGCCGGGCCATCACAACTGGGTGCACCGCCTGCCGCTGAAAATGCGGTTCAAGAAATCAAAGATCTATCTCAGCATCATTCCCGTCGTCACCCTCGGATTCGGCATCGGCATCCTCACCTCGATCATGGGTGTCGGCGGCGGTTTCATCATGGTTCCGGCGATGATCTATCTGCTGCGCATCCCGACCAATGTGGTCGTGGGCACTTCGCTGTTCCAGATCATTTTCGTGACCGCCTATACGACCATCGTGCAGGCGGCGACCAACTATTCCGTCGACGTGGTGCTGGCCTTCATCCTGATGGTGGCGGGCGTCATCGGCGCGCAATATGGCGTGCGTGTGGGGCAAAAACTACGCGGTGAACAGCTGCGCGCGCTTTTGGCGCTTCTCGTCCTCGCCGTCGCCCTCCGCCTTGCCGTATCGCTGGTGGTGCGGCCCGAAGACCTGTTTTCGGTCGCCGTGGGGGGGCTGGGCTATTGACCTTCCGCCTGCTGCTTGTGGCGCTTTTCCTGTTACCCTGCTTTGCGCTTGGCGGAGCCGCCTGGGCGCAGACACCACCGCTTGCCCTGCCGCCCGGCCCGCAACAGCGGCCATTGCAGGAAAATATCGAAATCGGCGCATCGACGACGGAAATTCCCATCGCGTCGGATTTTCGCGGGGCGGATTTCACCCTTTTCGGCGCACTCAACAATACCGACCAGCTGCTTCTTGCAATCGGCCAGTATGATATTGTCGTCACGCTGGAAGGTCCGACCGACTATATGACCGTGCGCAAGAAGGAGCGTGTTGCGGGCATCTGGATCAATACCAGTGCGATCACCTTCACGCCGCTGCCGGAATCCTATTCCATGGCCAGCACGCGCGACATTACCGATATCGCTTCTGCCGGGACCTTGCGGGCCATGGGGCTCGGCGTCGATCATCTGTCGCTCAAAAGCGCGGTGTTTTCCGGCGTGCCCGACAATGTCTTCGATTTTCAGGAGGCCTATCGGCGCCTGAAGCTTTCAAGCGGCATCTATCGCAATGACACGACCGGGGTGAGACTTGAGCGCACCGGCCTGTTCTGGGCGACGCTTCGTCTGCCCGCCAACGTGCCGAATGGCGTGCATACGGCGCGCGCCTATCTCTTCAAGAGCGGCAAATTCATCGCCCAGCGCGAGCTGAAACTGCGCGTCGTCAAGACCGGCATGGAGCAGGCGATCACCGATGCGGCGCACCAGACGCCGCTTGCTTACGGCGCGCTCTGCGTTCTGCTGGCCGTCGTGACCGGCTGGGGCGCCAGCATCATCTTCCGCAAGGACTGACTTTTTTCATCCCGAAAAAGAGATCGCCGGCCGCGGCCGGGGGATAAAGATAGCATTCGCTTCCTTTAACGGTTTGCGGTAAAATTCAAGGCGTTACAACCACGCACGCAGATCATGGCGGTAAGTGCGGTTGTGACCGGGATGAAAAGGAGAAATGTCATGTTCAAGCACATTCTCATTCCCACCGATGGCTCGCCGCTGGCGCAGATCGCAATCGACCAAGGGTTCGCTCTCGCCAGGGAGGCAGGCGCAAAGGTGACTGTCGTGACGGTATCGGAACCCTTCCACGTGATTGCGAGCGACGTCGAGGACATTGCCGCCATTGCCGAAGAAGAATTCCACCGTTGTGAGGAAGCGGAGCATCTGCTGCGCGATACGCAAGCCCATGCCGCGGCCATGGGGCTCGATTGCGAGGCGCTGCTGGCGCGTGCGGGGCGGCCGGACGAGGCGATCATCGAAATCGCCGACAAGACCGGCTGCGACCTCATCGCCATGGCCTCGCACCGGCGTAGGAGCTTCATCGAAATGCTGCTCGGCAGCGTCACGGCCAAGGTGCTGAAGAATTCGAAGATACCGGTTCTGGTCTACCGGCAATAGAGCATTTCCGTCAAAAGTGCGCAGCGGTTTTACGTCCGGACAATGCGTAAAACAAAGAGATAACGGCGATGATACGCTCAGCCGAGCAGACTGGAAAACCGCACCGGATAGATGCGGTCCCGACCCATCAGATGCGCGACGAGCGCCGCATGATCGAACAGGCCGCGCATGGCCTTATGGCGCAAATCCAGCCCGCCGCTCATGACCCCGAATGCCGGCATCAACAGACGTGAGCCATCCGTGGCGAAACAGGGCCGCCGCACCGTCTTTTCACGGCGGCGAACCGTCGCGGAAGGATGCAGGTGCCCGGCAATTTCCCCGGCGGCATCGCCCAGCTTCGGCTCATGGCGGAAGGTGAGATTGCCGTAAAACATCTCGTCCACCGAAGAGCCCGGCAGATCGACGGTGCCATCCGGATCGTGATTGCCGTTGATCCATATCCATTCGCGGCCACGGGCCATTTCACGGATGAGTTCCCGCAACATGGGCGGCAAATGCTCTGACCCGACGCGGTCGTGGAAATTGTCGCCGAGGCTGACCACGACCTTCGGATCGTAGCGGCTGACGAGCGAAGAAAGGATTTTGAGGGTGGCGATGGTGTCGTAGGGCGGCAGCATGCGCCCGCGCCGGGCGAAGGCGGCGCCCTTTTCAAGATGCAGGTCGGAGACGACGAGCAGCGACAGGTCCGGCAGGTAAAGCCCGCCGAGCGGATCGCACCAGGCGGCAACGCCATGGATGGCGGTTTCGCTGCCAAGGCATTCGAAGCCATTCGAAAATCGCTCGCTCAATGTCAGCCGGCTCAGCACTTTTACCCTTGTTCCTTCATTCCGCTCAGATGCTTCAGGACATGGCTTCCGCGATCAGCTCGTCGGCGGCCTCGGCAAGCACATCGTCCATCGCCTCGCCCGCCACCGTCTCGCGGCCGATTTCCAGCATGACCGGAACGGCAAGCGGCGAGACATGTTCCAGCGCGCGGTGGGTGGTGTGGCCCTTGATTCGCTTCAGCATATCGCCAAGACGGCCAATGTCCAAAAGTCCCGCCGCCGCATCGCGCCGCGTCGCTTCCAGCAGTATATGATCCGGCTCATGGCTGCGAAGAACGTCATAAATAAGATCGGCGGAGACCGTGACCTGCCGGCCGGTCTTTTCCTTGCCCGGATGACGGCGCTCGATGAGGCCGGAAATGACGGCGCAGTTGCGGAAAGTGCGCTTCAGCATGAAGGATTCGTCCAGCCATGCCTCCAGATCGTCGCCCAGCATATCCTCATCGAGAAGATTTGCCAGCGACAGGCGGCGGGATTTCAGCCGCAGGCCGATGTCTTCCATGGCCCAGATGGCGAGCGAATAATCGGTGGCGACGAAACCCATGGGTTTTGCGCCGGCCCGTTCCAGCCGCCGCGTCAGAAGCATGCCCAGCGTCTGGTGCGCCAGCCGTCCCTCGAAGGGGTACATGACCATGAAGAAGCGTTTGCGGAAGGGGAACGTCTCGACCAGCAGTTCCTCACGCTTGGGGATGATCGATTTTTCCTTCTGGATCGCCAGCCAGTCACGCACCTGATCCGGAAGCGCCTGCCAGCGGGCAGGATCGGCAAGCATGGAGCGCACCTGATCCGCGAGGTAGGTGGAAAGCGGGAACTTGCCGCCGGCATAGGAGGGTATCTTCGGGTCCATGGAGAAGGCCTGCGACACCAGGCATTCATTCTCGCGGATACCTTCGAAGCGCAGCACCTTGCCGGCAAACAGGAACGTATCGCCCTGCACCAGCTGCTCGAGGAAATATTCCTCGACCTTGCCGAGCGACATGCCGCCACGGCCGACCGTGCCTTTGGCATTACGCTTGACCATGCGGACATTGAGTTCAGCGGCCTCGACGATAGTGCCGAGGTTCAGGCGATATTGCTGTGCGACCGCCGGATTGGAAACGCGCCAGCGGCCATCCTTCATCTGGCGGATGCGGGCGTAGCGCTCGTAGGTCCGCAGCGCATAACCGCCTGTCGCGGTGAAATCCACCACCCGGTCGAAGGTGGTGCGCGGCAGATCGGCATAGGGCGAAGCGCTCGTTACTTCCCGATAGAGATCTTCGGCATCGAAAGGTTCGGCGCAGGCCATGCCGAGCACATGCTGGGCGAGAACATCGAGCGCGCCTTCGGCAATGGGGGGCGTATCCTGCGCGCCGATATAATTGGCATCAAGTGCTGCCCGGCACTCCATCACCTCGAAACGGTTGGCGGGAACGAGGATCGCCTTTGACGGCTCGTCCATGCGGTGATTGGCGCGGCCGATGCGCTGGGCAAGGCGGCTCGCCCCTTTCGGCGCGCCGACATGCACGACGAGATCGACATCGCCCCAGTCTATGCCGAGATCGAGCGTGGAGGTGGCGACGACGGCGCGCAATCTGTTCTCCGACATGGCCGCTTCCACCCTGCGGCGCTGGCCGGCATCCAGCGAACCGTGATGCAGCGCAATCGGCAGGTTGTCGTCATTGATGGTCCAGAGTTCCTGGAAGATCAGCTCCGCCTGTGAGCGGGTGTTGACGAATATCAGCGTCGTCTGGTGATCCTTCAGCGCAGCATACAAATCCTTCATGGCGTAACGTGCTGAATGGCCGGACCATGGGATGCGCTCTTCCGTATTCAGGATGGAAATATCCGGCTTTGCCCCGCCTTCGACGGTGATGAGGCCAGCGGGAGGCTCACCCTGCCCCTGCGGCGCGAGATAACGGCGCAAATCCATCGGCTCCGCCACCGTCGCCGAAAGGCCGATGAAACGCACATCGGGCGCATGCCGGCGCACCCGGGCAAGCGCCAGCGCCAGCAGATGGCCGCGTTTGGAGGTGACGAGCGAATGCAGCTCGTCCAGCACCACATATTTCAGGTCACGGAAAAAGCGTTCCGCTTCCTTGTTGGCCAGCAGCAGCGACACCTGTTCAGGCGTCGTCAGCAGAATATCGGGCGGCTTGACCTTCTGGCGCTGACGTTTGCCCTGCGGCGTATCGCCGGTGCGGGTTTCAATGGAGATTTGCAGACCCATTTCGAAGACGGGTTTTGTCAGGTTGCGCTCTATATCCACCGCCAGCGCCTTGAGCGGCGAGATATAAAGCGTGTGCACACCGACGAAACCGGAGCCCGCCGGCACCTTGCCGCGCTCCGCCAGATCCGTGAGCGAAGCCATGAAGCCGCCCAGCGTCTTGCCGGCACCCGTCGGCGCGATCAGCAGCATGTTTTCACCACCACGCGCCCGCGCCATCAATTCCAATTGATGGGCGCGCGGAGACCACCCTTTTTCAGCAAACCATTTCTGGAATGGAAGGGGCAAGGTGCCGACATGTGTGCCGGAAGTGGGGGACTCGGTGTGCTTCACCCCTTCAAGGTAGTGAAAAACCTGCGAAAAAGAAGAGCGCTACACCTCCGCTTGACAGGAAAACAGAATCATGGATAAATAATATCCACGATACTGAGACAACGGGACACGGGAAAGACCGATGAAGCTTGGGGACGGCGTGGAACAGGCCATTCATAGCGTGGGCATGCTGGCGGGCCTTTCCGAAGGCGGCGTGCTGTCCGCAGCGGCGCTGGCGGAATTCCACGGCGTTTCCACGAGCTATCTTCTCAAGCACCTGCAGTCGCTGTCGAATGCAGGCATAGTCGCCACCGTGCCGGGGCCAAAGGGCGGTTACCGCCTGGCCCGGGCGACCGACAGGATCACGCTGCTGGACATCGTGCTGGCCGTGGAGGGACCACAGCCAGCCTTCCGCTGCGCCGAACTCCGCCAGCGCGGACCGAACCCCTTGCCGGGACGATATTTCACCAAACCCTGCGGCATCAATGCCGCGATGCTGAAAGCGGAGAAGGTCTATCGGGCGGAACTTGCCAAAACCAGCATCGCCGACATTCTGGGTGATCTTGCCGCCACGGACGATGGCGGGATTGCCGCGCGCGGCTGCGCCTTCCTGGAGTTGAACGAGCGCAAGACAGCCGTGCGCTGAGACCCGGAAAGACAGGGCGACCGAACGACTTGCCAGCACGAATATCGGAAAGCCTCGCAGCTTTCCGGATCGATACCGCATGCCTTTAAACAAACCACAACCAATGGAGAGACCCATGAAAACCCGTATCAACTATGCCAAGGCATCTCCCGAAGCCTTCAAGGCCGTGATGGCGCTGGAAAATTACGTCCAGAGCAGTGGCCTTGAGCGCCGCTTCGTTCATCTCATCAAGCTGCGCGCCTCGATCATCAACGGCTGTGCCTTCTGCGTGGACATGCATGTGAAGGAAAGCCGCCATGACGGGCTTTCCGAACAATGGATCAACCTGATGAGCGTCTGGCGGGAATCGCCTGTCTATACCGAACAGGAACGGGCATTGCTCGGCTGGGTGGATGCGGTGACGAAGATCGCCGAAACCGGCGCACCGGACGATGCCTTCGAGACCCTGAAGGCGCATTTTTCCGAGGAAGATATCGTGAAGATCACGGTTGCCATCGGCGCCATCAATACATGGAACCGCATCGCCGTGGGCTTCCGCTCGCAGCACCCGGTGGATGCGGCAGCCAAGGCGGCCTGAATTACCCGATCGAAACCGGGCGGCCGCTACATGGCGATGTAGCGGTCGTTTCTATGATTGACGGCAAGGGTGAGGTTCATGACCAGCGCGCCGAGGATGGAGCAGAGGATGACGAAAGGCGTCGCGACGAAAAAGGAGCAGGCCAGCACCATGCCGTCAAAGGCGAGCTGCACGAGCCCGGCACGCCAGCCGAAACGATCCTGCAGATAAAGCGCCAATATGCCGAAACCGCCGAGGCTGGTGCGGTGGCGAAACAGAGCCAGCATGCCGGCGGCAACCGTCAATCCGCCAAAGAGTGCGGCGGCAATCGGATTGATGCTCTCAAAAGCGAAAAAGCCCGGCATATATTCGGACAGCAGTGCCGTCATGGCGATGGCGCAGAAGGTCTTGATGGTGAAGGCGAGGCCGAGGCGGCGGAAGGCGAGGTAATAAAACGGCAGATTGGCGAGAAAAAACAGCGCGCCGAAGCTGAAGCCACTGGCGTAATGCGCCAGAAACGCAAGACCCACCACACCACCCGTCAAAAGACCGGCGGCGGAAAACAGCGTGACGCCGAGTGAAATCAGCATGCTGCCCGCCAGAATGGCCTGCGCATCTTCCAGCAGCGAATGGCGATCCGGCGCCGACGTCCAAAGGTTCAATCGCCTGCGCGCACTGGTATCGTCCATGCATTTTCCCCTGACTTGCCCGATCTGGCCCAGCTATTGCGCCCAAGCCCGGCGGATTTCAAGTACGCAGTTCAACGCACGACGATGTATCTGTCCGAGCGGTGATTGATGGCAAGAAACATGTTGAGAACGAAGGCCCCGACAATCGAATAGACAACGGTAGCCGGATCGATGACGAGGAAGGCGCAGAGCATGACGAAGGCATCGAAGGCCAGCTGGATGAGACCGGCACGAATGCCGAAACGGTCCTGAATGTAGATGGCCAGAATGCCGATGCCACCGAGGCTGGCGCGGTGGCGATAAAGTGCCAGCAACCCATAACCCAGAAGCAGACCGCCAAGCAACGCCGCCCAGAGCGGATTGATGCTGTCGATGACCATCCAGCGCGCCTCCACTTCCGTCAGCACAGAAACAAGGCCGATGGCGATGAAGGTTTTGAACGAAAAGGCGAGACCGAGGCGGCGGAAGGAGAGGTAATAAAACGGCAGGTTGACGAGGAAGAACAGCAGACCGAAGCTGATGCCAAAGGCGTAATGAAGGAGGAAGGCAACGCCGGCGGTGCCGCCGGTCAAAAGGCCGACCTTGTTCAGGAGATAAAAGCCGAGCGCCGAGACGATGGCGCCGGTGACGATGCCCTGCACGTCTTCCACCGGCGCATGTCTGGCCGGATCGGAACTCCACATGCTGTAAACGCTTCTCGTTCTGCTCACGCTTTTCCCTCAGGTTTCCGGCATATTTTGCACTGCAAAAAATACCGGATCAAGATGGATAAGTAAGCAAGGCTGACCTATCGTGAAAAAGGCAAGAAACGGAATGCTCAGCCTCTGGCGCGGGCAAGAAAGAGAATGCCGGAAAGGGGTTTTCCGGCATCCTTGCGAATGGTGGTTTTGCGGATTTCGATGAGGGAAAAGCCCGTCCGCTCAAGGAGCTCGGTCACGTAGCCTTTGGAATGGGCGTAACGAAGGGATTCCCGCAGGATGAACCCTTCCTCATCTCCCGCATCCTCCACCGAGAAGGCGAAGAAGCCCGATGGCTTGAGCAAAGCGGAAACGAGCGGCATGACGGTTTCAAGACTGCCGAGATACATCATCACGTCGGCGGCGGCGACGAGATCGGCGCGGTGCTGCGCAAGTGTGGGGCTGAACAGTCCCGAGGCCTCTTCGTCCAGCGAAAGATCGGCCTGGCCGAGATGATCGTAAAGATCCTTTTCCTCCGCCTTGGCCAGCATGTTCTGGGAAATATCGAAACCCTCGAGCCGTTTTGCGAGGGAGCGGATTTCGACACCAAGGAGGCCGGTGCCGCAGCCAATATCGACGACAGTGTCAAAGGCGCTGCCTTTCGCCTCCCTGCCGATCAGTTCCGCCAGTTTTTGCGGCACGCTGTAATCCAGCTTCTCAACAAGCGAGGTTTCGAAACGGTCGGCATAGTCGTCGAACAGCCCTTCCACATAACGGCTCGGCGGCTGTTCGGGTGTTTCGGCGGCGCCGAGAACCGCAAGCTTCAGTTCGGCTGCAAACAGCCCTTCCGTATCCAGCGTGGCGACTTTCTCGTAAGCCGCCACGGCTTTTGCGGTCTCCCCCGCCTTTTCGTGATACTCCCCGAAGCGAAACCATCCCGCCGTCCACCGTGGCGCAAGTTCAAGCGCCTGTTCCATAAGTTCGGCGGCGGCGGGATAATCACCGCCTTCCGCCAACATGCGGGCATAGTCGGCCCGGCGGTCGGCAATGACGTCACCGGAAGAAAACTGGTTTGGGGCCATCAATGATTCCTGAGAAGATGCCGGCTGTCATTTATCAAGCCATAAAAAAACTCAAGTCCTATTTCATGGCCCCTGCGTGGAATTGACCGATATGGCGCGATATAATGCGCGAAAACTTGCATCGAAGCGGTGCGCCCCATATGTCAGGACAAAACAGGAGACTTGCTGATGGCCGGTGAGGTCAACAAAATGCTGGGTGATACGGTGGCCCGCACCGTGGTGAAGCTGCTCGTCGTTTCATTGCTCGTCGGCTTTCTGATGGCAATCTTCGGATTGACGCCGTGGAACATCATCTACGGCGCGCGCGATTTCGTGGTCGACCTGTGGCGCAGCGGTTTCCATGCGCTGGGCGCGATCGGCGACTATCTGATCCTCGGGGCCACGATCGTCATTCCCGTTTTCATCATCCTGCGCCTTCTGAGCTATCGCCGCTGACATGACCGATACATCACTTCAGACGCTTACCCGGCGCGGCTTCGTGCTGATTTCCGCCGGCTCCGTCCTTTCCGCCTGCGTTTCCATGCCCACCAACAAGGGAATGCCGTCAGGCACCCGCGATGAGACGGCGGCGGCGCTTCCAATGGTCAACGATCTGCGCCGCTCGAAGGGGCTTTCACCGCTCGCCATCAATGGTGCCGCCAGCGGTGCCGCCGCCTATCAGGCCGGCCGCATGGTCAAGGCACAGAAGATGGCGCATCTGATCGGCCTCACCGACAGTTTCCTTATCCGCATGAAGGATGGCAATGTGCCGCTTCCGGCCGCGGAAAACGTGGCCGCCGGGCAGGACAGCGTCGAGCGTGTCGTCAAAGCCTGGATCGGTTCGAAACACCATCTCGAAAACATGCTCGGACCCTATAATGGTCTTGGCGTCGCGGTGGCCTATGACGCCGCCAGCCGCAACCGGCCCTATTGGGCCATGGTGCTTTGCGCATGAGGTAGCGGGGGATACCCTCCGCCCTCACTCCTGTGTTCGTCAAAAGAATCCTTCCGACGCATGTCTGCGCGGCGGAGGGAGACTTTTCAACCCAAGGACCTGGGCTGGCCGAATCCCGTGACAGGCACAGGGATGAGGACAGGAGAGGCCAACGCAGGAAGACCTCCCTTAATTTACGCAGGACTTCTACCCGTCGGACGGACCGTATTCAGCCGAGCTTGCGGTCAGCCCAGCGGTCCACCGCGCTGTCGCGCAGATCGCGGATCGACTCCACGCCCTCGCGAGCGACCAGCTTCGACAGGCCCTTGACGATGGCCGAGGGCAGGCCGGGGCCTTCATAGACCATGCAGGAATAAAGCTGCACGAGATCGGCCCCTGCCCTCACCTTTTCCAAGGCCGTTTCCGCGGATGAAACACCACCGACACCGATGATCGGCAGATCGCCGCCGACGCGCCGGCGCATCTTGGCGAGAACCGCGGTGGAAAGCTCGAACAACGGCTTGCCGGACAGGCCGCCGGTCTCGCTTTTGTGCGGGCCGGGTCGCAGGCCTTCGCGGGAGAGCGTGGTGTTCGAGACAATCAGACCATCGAGGTCATGGGCGAGCGCCTCTTCCGCAACATCGTCCAGCCCCTCTTCAGTCAGATCGGGCGCGATCTTGAGGAAAACCGGGATGCGTTTACCGAAGCGTTCCGCTTCCGCCTTGCGGCGTTCCAGCACGGCGCTGAGAAGAGCGGCCAGGCTTTCGCGCGCCTGCAGGTCACGCAGGCCGGGCGTATTGGGCGAGGAAATATTGACGGTGAAATAGGATGCGACCGCGTAAAACGCCTCGATGCCCTGCACATAATCGGCGATGCGGTCTTCGCTATCCTTGTTGGCGCCGATGTTGACACCGACGATGCCGCGCAGCTTTGCCTGCTTCAGACGTTCCAGCGCAGCCGCATGGCCTTCATTGTTGAAACCGAGGCGATTGATGACGCCCTCGTCTTCGACCAGACGAAAAATACGCGGCTTGGGATTGCCCGATTGTGCCTTCGGCGTGACCGTGCCGATTTCGGTAAAGCCGAAACCGAGCCGGAGAAGCGGTCCCGGCACCTCGGCATTCTTGTCATAACCTGCCGCCATACCGAGCGGATTGGGAAAGACGAGGCCGGCAACCGTCTGCTGCAGGCGCGGATCATGCGGCACCATGCAGGTGGGCAGGAAGCCGCTTTTCAGCGCCGCAATGGACAGCCCATGCGCCTTTTCCGGATCGACCAGAAACAGGCCCTTGCGGCCGATAGAGGAAAATAATCCGCTCATCACAAAATCTCCGGAAACTGGTGCTGGCCGTCGTGACCGAGCGAAAGCGGCGTTTCCCAAAGCACGGCGGTCAAGGGAAGCGGGGCATAGAGATGCGGGAAAAGATCGCCACCTCTGGAGGGCTCATAAACCAGCTTGTCGCCGAGGGCCGCACCGTCGACCGCGATCAGAAGCAGATCGACCTGGCCGGAAAAATGCCGCGCGGCGGTCTCGGCCGCCTGTTTTGCCGTCGAAAAATGAATGAAGCCATCGGTCAGGTCGATGGCCGCCCCCTCGAACACGCCCTTCGCCCTGGCCGCATTCCATAACGTCTCCGGCACGATTTTATAGATGACCGCGGGCGTTTCCTGCATAGGGCTCTCCAAGGCTTTCCACTCAGCGGGATTTGCCGCAAAGCTCGCAGATTGTCCACAGTTTCCACGGCATTTTTATTGCGGCGGGCCTGAAAGGCCGCCTCTCCACAAGCTTTTTCTTGTAATGAGGAACCGATTGGCGCAACCTTTGGCGGAGGAGCCGGTCGTGTTTCGACCACCGGCAAAGGGAGTATACCAGTCCTGAGAAAGAACCGCATAACGCCCTTGGGAGGGGGCCAGAATGTCGGAACTTGTCATTATCATTGCAGATGATCACCCGCTTTTTCGCGGCGCCCTCAAGCAGGCCGTATCCGGCCTCGACGGACAGCAGAACATCGTGGAAGCGGGAGATTTCGAGGCTGCCCGGAGTGCCGCAACGGCACGTAACGACGCCGACCTGATGCTTCTCGATCTTGCCATGCCGGGGGTCAGCGGATTTTCCGGCCTGATGGCGCTGCGAGCGGAATTTTCCAGCCTGCCGATCGTCATCGTTTCGGCAACGGACGACGCGACCACGGTCCGCCGGTCGATCGAACTCGGCGCTTCCGGTTTCATTTCCAAATCCTCGGGTATCGACGATATCAGAGACGGCATCCGTGCGGTTCTGGAGGGCGATGTCTGGATACCGGCAGGGCATCAGGGCGAAAAGGAACAGGACCCTGACGTGGCCGACCTCATCGGCCGACTGAGAACGCTGACACCGCAACAAAGCCGGGTTCTGGGCATGCTGGCAGAAGGCCTGCTGAACAAGCAGATCGCCTATGAGCTGAATGTTTCGGAAGCCACCATCAAGGCGCATGTCTCCGCCATCCTGCTGAAACTGAAGGTCGACAGCCGCACGCAGGCCGTCATCCAGCTCGCCAAGATAAATACATCGGCCATGGTGGCGTAAGAAAGGATTTTATTCCTTTCCTTTCTTTACTCCAGGCCGGATATGGTCTAGATTCCGGTGGGTAAACGACAGGAGCTTTCCGCCACCGGCTCCATCTGCGGGCTTTCTACCATGCTTTCACACGAGACGATCTGGAGCGCCATCGATACGCTGGCCAAGCGCCACGAACTGACACCTTCGGCACTGGCGAAGCGTGCCGGTCTCGATCCCACCTCGTTCAACAAGTCGAAACGTTTCGGCCCGGACGGCCGCAAGCGCTGGCCTTCGACGGAATCCGTCTCCAAGGTGCTGGAGGCGACGGGGGCCAGCGTCGACCAGTTTTTCGGTTATGCCTTCAACAGGGCGCAGGCGATGCAACCTTCCGGCGCCGACAACGCCATCCCGCTTCTCGGTTTCGCGCAGGCCGGCTCCGGCGGGTTTTTCGATGATGGCGGTTTTCCGGCAGGCCAGGGCTGGGATGTGGTGGAGTTCCCCTCCTCCCCCGAGCGCAAGCAGGGTGTCTACGCACTCGAAGTGCAGGGGGAAAGCATGATGCCGCTTTACCGTGACGGCGACATCCTCATCGTGGAACCCGGCGCGCAGGTGCGGCGCGGTGACCGCGTGGTGCTTAAAAGCCGTGACGGCGAAGTGATGGCCAAGGTACTGGCACGGCAGAGCCCCAAGAACATCGAGCTTCTGTCGCTGAACCCCGAGCATCCGAACCGCAGCTTCGACATGGCCGATGTGGAATGGATCGCCCGTATCATCTGGGCCAGCCAGTAGAACCGCCTGCCAGCCGGCATGCTTCTCGCGTCAGCCTCCGGCACAGAGAGTGTCTGCTGGCAACACTCCTTACAGACCGAGTGCCGTTGCGGCGGCATCAACCGTCATGACTTTGGCGCCGCCTGATGTCGCCCTGCGGACGAGCCCCTGAAACCTGCCCTCCGGGCAACCGTAAAAGCTCGGCGCAGACGAAACATCATGGGTGAAAATGACGAGCCAGCCGCCATTTTGCAGCACATCATCCAGCCAGCGGTCGGCCGCGTCGAGATAGTTCTGATCCGACCGCAATTCGACGGCGGCAAGATTATGCGGATCGATGCTGCCCCGGTTGATGCCGGGCATGATGCCGCGGACAGTTCTGAACCTGCGCCGCAACAGGGGCTGCATGAGTGGCGAGGCCATGCCGAAAGGAACCGAGAAGTTCCGGCTGTGCCGTTTTTCATCGAATGAACCGAGCACGCTGTCATTGCGGTCGAGATCTTCCTCAAGCCCGCGCCGTGAAAAACTCGACAGTTTGCGGTGGGAATAGGTGTGGCAGGCAAGCTCGTGGCCTGCCGCAGCGAGCTTGAAACAGCCCTCGGCGGAAATCATCTCCTGCCGTTCATCGCGCCCGTCGATAAAAACGCCCGCAATGTAAAACGTCCCGCGGACGCCCTCCTCTTCGAGAATGCGGGCACCCTTCGTCCAGGCGCTTGCCGGCACATCGTCGAATGTGAAGGAGACGATCGGCTCGGATGTCTCGATCCGCGCCGACGGTCCCGGAAAATATCGCACCAGCCGGTTATTGATCCGGTCTGCAAAAGTCCCGATTTTTTGCGCCATACATAGCCCCCCGGCCTGTCTGCAAATTACTGCCCCTGTTCAAGTATGTCGTAGGCCTGATGCCTCAAACAATAGACTGCGATCAGAAGAGAAGACCAGATAGGCCCGGTTCCGGTAAAGAAATTACTCTCAAGACACGAAGAAAGCAGGGCATACACCCAAATTCGCCCAAAAAGCCGCGTCAGACCCGGATCCGTTCCCCTGTCCACCGCCGTGCGGAAATCATTTGCAGGGATGATGACGAGCCATATGATGGTCAGGATAAAGGCCGGCAGGCCGCCATTCAACAGGCTTTCGACATAACCATTATGGGCATGGAAGGCTGTGACCGCCCAGGTGCCGGCAATATCGGCCTGTGACAGAAGCCGGTCGCTCGTCCAGAATGCCTGAAAACCCTGACCGAAGATCGGCGATTGCGCGAACGTGTCGAAGGACAGGCGCCATATGTCCGTCCGGCCCGTGAAGGTGGAATCGATGCCGAGGCTTTCGACGAGATTCTGTATGCTCGGAAAATAAGTGGAGCCGACCGCGACGATGTTGAGAAAGGTGAGAAGGCCGCCGATCATCAGCAATGTCCGGGCGGCATGTCTTTCCATGACCCAGACCAGGGCAATGGTGACGGGCAACAGCATCGCGGCGGTCTTTCCGTTGGTTTTCCAGAGGAAGAACCCCGCCAGCAGCGTGATCGCGATACCACCGAGCGTCGACCAGGCATTGCGCAGATAAAGCCCGACCATGAAAAGAATGATCATGGCGGGCGCGGCGGCGTTCTTGTGGTTGAAGATGCCACGCCAGTCACCCGCCAGTGCTTTTTCATCGAGATCAAAGGGCTGATGGATCGCGCGGGTGCGCAGGAAAATCACCCCGAAATAACAAAGCGCCAAAAGAATGATGGCGAAGACGGCCATCATCCGGTCGAACTGCCGCCGGTCCCTTGGCATGACAACCAGGACGCTGGTGATGAAACACAGCAGTGCCGTAAAGATCAGGCGCTGCAGCGAGGTGCCGGGCTGCGTGCCGATCACCGAGCAAATCACCAGCCAGGAAAACAGCAGCAGAATGGGCAGACGCGGCCGCAGCAAAAGCCCCGTCAGCCGGTGACGCAGGGCAAACACCAGCAGGATCAGCGCAATCACCAGCCCGGTCAGCTGGTTTGCGGCAGCGCGCGGAACCGGCGGCACCGCGAGGCTCTCGAAAGGCGCCACTGAAATCCAGATATAGAGCATCGTGACGACGAAAAAAATCGCGTCGCGACGGCCGCCCGAAAGGGACATGGCGTTACCTTCCCCGGAAACAGGCTGCGTATCAGCAAAACGCGGCATGGTCGCCTGCATCGGGAAGGGAAAATCGGATCATCGGCCTGCCTTGTGACGAACAACAAAACCCTTGTGAAACCGGGCCATGTCCAAATAACCGCAAACGGTCATTATCATCATTATTGTGCAATTGCTTTAACCCTCTCTTACCTCAAGAAGGCTAAGACAGGAGAAACTGTCATTCATTCAGGTTACAGGCATTCAGTCTACTGGCCGGTTCCTGGCTTTTTCAGGTCGCGAAATATTGCAAGGCAGGGTGATCATTTTTTGAACTCGCCCGGCAATGTCGGAGAAACACGGAGAATGAGGTGTCGTTGAATACGCCGCGGTTCGGCCATCTAGTCAGATTGGGATTGACCTATATGGCATCCGGGGGTGCGCTGCTGATGTCCAGCGCCGCCCAGCTTTTGACATTCGCCCTGCTTGCCCGCCATCTCGGCGTCGAACAATTCGCGCTTTATGCCTCCATCACGGCCGTCACCAATCTCGGTGTGCAGATTTGCGGCATCGGTTCGCAGGAATCGCTGATCCGTCGCGTGGCGCAGGATCGCAGCATGTTTCCCGTCATGCTCGGCCACAGCTATCTCTTGAGCGCTGCGACCGGTGTGGTGCTGACCATCATCGGCATGATAACGATCCCGGTGTTTTTCCCGACTTCGGAAACCTTGCTGCACACCCTCATCACCACCTTCCTGATCCTGGTGACGAACCTCGTTCTTCTCAAAGTCATTTCTCTCTCCACGCAAAGCTTCATCGCTCACTCCAACTTCGCCGCCGCCAACAAGCTGGAAGTGATGTTTGCCGTGGCCCGCACGATTGCCGCTGTGGTCGCCTGCCTCGTCTTCAAGGTGGAAACGGTGGAGGCCTGGGCCTTCTGGAACCTTGCCGCCCATACCATTGCCGCCGTGATTTCGGTGAAGGCGATCGGCAGCCTCGGCCGGCCGGTGTTCCGGATCGTGCGCGAGGAAATCCGCATCGGTATCCTGTTTTCCACCCAGTTCCTGTTCAAGGCCGTGCGTGGCAATGCCGATATTCTGGTTCTCGGCGCCGTTGCCAGCGCCGAGGTGCTGGGCAGCTATTCCATAGCCCGCCGGATTCTCGACAGTTCCTATCTCTCCGTCGAGGCGCTTAACCGGCTGATCTATCCGGGTTCGGCTTCCGCCGCCCTGCAGGGCATCAGCAAGACCATAGAACGCGCCTATAACGTGCTGAAGGCCGCCCTTGTCATTGCGGCAGGCAGCGCGTTGGTGATCTTCATCATCGCACCTTTCCTGCCGCTCCTGTTCGGCGACGAATATGTCTCGCTGCCGGTCATCACCCGTGTTCTGTGCTGGGCGGTGCTGCCGATGGCGGTTGCGGCAACGGCGCTCGAGGCGCTCGGCGCATCCGGGCGGCAGGATATTCGCGCCAAGATATGGAACAGCGGCAATCTCATCGGCTCCGTCGTCGTCGCCCTCTTCACCTGGTCCTTCAGCATTTCAGGCACGATCGGCAGCTATTTCATGGTGGAGACCGCCATCGCCGCTGCCGTGTGGATCGCACTTCTGCGGCTGCGCCGCGGTGACGAGGCCTTTGCCCCGGCAAAATAGAAAGGCATAGCACAGACGATCCGGGCCGGAACCGGATCGGTGCCCGAAACCATCTCCCGTTTTCGCGCCTTTTCCGAAGCAAAGCCGCGACGCCGTTTTACCCGATGCTCTAATAAAGGCCGTAGGGAAAATAACGTCGGTAGATCTCTTCCAGCCGGCCATTGCGGGAAAGGGCGGCAAGCGCCTGATCAAAGGCCGGCACAAGCACATTGTCGGGATCGACCGCCATGATGGAAAGGCCTTCCCCGAGAAACCTGTCGGACATATAAGGCCCGCCGAAAAGAGCGCAGCACCCTTCCGAGGCGCTTCCCGAAACCCAGAAAGGCAGACGCAGGCCGTCAGCGAAGATGGCATCCACCTTGCCCGTCTTCAGGGCCGCATACATGGGTTCGTAGCCCTCGAAACCTTCAGCGGCAGCTTTGGGGAAAAATGCCTTCAGCATCTGTTCGTGCCGCGAGCCCGCAACGACCCCCACCTTTTTGCCCGACAGGGCCTCAGCGCCGGAGCCGGAGAATTTCGCCGCCTTGTTGACCGCAAGGCGGGCGGGCAACAGCAGATAGGGACGCGAGAAAGTGAAACTCTTGCGCAGGTCAGCGGTGGTGGCGATGCCGGAAATCACCGCTTCGCCCTCCCCCATTTCCAGCGCCGCCTCCAGCTCGTCAAACGGCAGTGCCTGTACCTGGCATTTGCTTTCCACCTTCAGCTGGGCACAGATTTCACGCACGAGATCCACGTGGAAACCGGCAAGCCGGCCTTCCTGATCGGTAAAATTGAAGGGAGGGAAGTCAACCGACATCAGAAACCTGATCCGGGGGACGGAAGAAAGATCGCCGCCCGGAAACCGTTCCTGCGCATCGAACAGCACCGGCATGCGGTTTCCATCCGAGAGGCCTTCGGCATGAACTTCGCCCCGGCTTCCAACAAATTGTAAAGCGATAGCTAAAGTAAAAACAAGACCTATATTTCGCGTTACATTCGTCATTCTCATCTATACTGTCCGTGGCAGAAAATGGGACATTACCATGACGGCGGCGGCGATGCATGGATCATTACAGCTATTATACACGAGAATCGTTTCGTACGACGCCGGCAGAACGGAAAATTGCATTTTCATTCACGGCTGATGATCCGCAATGGGTGGCGTCCGGACAGACAGAAGCCGGACAGGCGCAGTTCCTCGCCTCACTGGGCTTCGGCAAGCCTTATATCGACACGTTCGAGCAGCGCGCCCTGAAAAATGGCTCGACTGTGGAAGACGAATTGCTGGCAAGCGGGCTGGTCCGGGCGGAGGCCTATTTCGGTGCTTTTGCCCGCTTTTTACGGTTGCCCTTTCTCCCGGATATCGACCCGGAACGGGTCGAGGATATCCGTCACCTCGATATGCAACTGGTTGAACCACAATTGCTTCGGCTGAAGCCGCTAAAGGGCAGACCCACATTGCTGATGGTGCCAGAGCTGGGACGGCTGGAACAGCTGAAAACCGTGCTGTGTCGACATCCGCATCTCCTCGATGAGCTTGCCATTACGACCCCGCAGGCCCTGCGCAGGGCAATCTGGAAGGCCGGCGAGACACGCCGCTGCGCCGAGGCGCGCCAACGGCTTTTCAATACGGCGCCGCATCATTCCGCCAGGATCACCTTGCAGGGCCAGCAAGGTTTTTACAGCGGCGTTCTGGCGACATTGCTGACGCTGTCGCTGCTATTTTATACCCAGGCGGCTCTGGCCTATATTCATGTCACCCTGACGATGCTTTATTTCTTCACCCTGCTTTTCAGGTTGCTTGCACTTCTGCGCCCACCCACGCAGAACGAAGCGCAGATCACGCCCGCTCTCCGACAGGACGGCGACCTGCCGGTTTACACCATTCTGGTGGCGCTCTATCGCGAGGACGCTGTCGTCGAGCAGCTTATGGATGCGCTTGAGCGGCTGGATTGGCCCAAATCCCGGCTGGATATCAAGCTTGTCTGCGAGGCGGATGACGGCGCGACGATCGCCGCCATCGAAAGCACCAATCCCGGCCCGCATGTCGAGGTCATAAGGGTGCCGCCCTCCCTGCCGCGCACCAAACCCAAGGCGCTGACCTATGCGCTTGCCGGTGCGCGGGGCGCGTTCGTTGTCGTCTACGATGCGGAGGATCGCCCGCATCCGCAGCAGCTGCGCGAAGCCCATGACGCCTTCCGTGGCCAGCCGGAGCAGGTGGCCTGCCTGCAGGCACCGCTCATCATCAGCAATGCCCGCGCCTCTTGGCTCAGCGCCTGTTTCGCGCTGGAATATTCCGGCCTCTTCCGCTGCATGCTGCCCGCCCTCGCCGCGCGCAGCCTGCCGTTGCCGCTTGGCGGCACTTCAAACCACTTCCGCACCGCCGCGTTGCGCCGCATCGGTGCCTAGGATCCCTATAATGTCACGGAAGACGCCGATATCGGCCTCAGGCTGCACAGGCTCGGCTACCGTTGCGGTGTCATCCGGCGGCAGACGCTGGAGGATGCGCCGACCTCGCTTTCCGTCTGGCTTAACCAGCGTACGCGCTGGTACAAGGGCTGGCTGCAAAGCTGGCTGGTGATGACCCGTGCGCCCCTTGCAACCGCACGCAAGATGGGATGGATCGACTATATCGTCTTCCAGCTGCTGATCGGCGGTATGCTCTTATCATCGCTGACCCACCCCCTGCTGTTTCTGTCCTTCACCTTCATGGCCATGGCGATCCGGGAAAGTGGTGCGGAGATGCTGCTTTCCTGGCAGGGCATTCTGTTTTTCATCGATACGCTGAATATTTTCGGAAGCTACGCCATCTTCGTTCTGATGGGCCGCAACAGAATGATATCCTATGAAAAGAGGCAGGTCGGAAAGCGCTGGCTGGTGATCCCGTTTTACTGGCTGATGCTGTCCTTTGCGGCATGGCGCGCGGTGGTGGAGTTGAGAACGAGACCCTTCCTCTGGAACAAGACACCGCATGTGCCGACCGTCAGGAATCCGCCCTGACGAGATCAGCAACGACAAATGCTGTCTCACGCGCAGCCCGCAGACCGCGCCTCCCATATTGCCGCTATCGATAGGTATATAACCGGAACACCTTGCCGAACGGATTTCCTCCGGCAAGGTCTGTCATACCACTACAGAGGCAGCCGAGCTGACCCTATTTGGCGACGAGCTTGTTCTTGATCAGGCCGACAATGATCTGAACGATCAGACCACCGACGCCACCGCCAACAAGCTGGCCCGCGAGCGCGCCGATATCCACGCCACCGGCCGCTGCATTTCCAGCCGCCCCGAGCAGTGACCCGAGCACGGTTCCGCCACCTATGCCGCCGATGGCACCCGCGATCAGGTTGCCGAGCGAGCCGAGATCGGAATCCTTCAGTATCTTTCCGCCGGCCGTGCCGCCAACCGCACCGCCGATGATTTGGGCCAATATCGAAGCAAGATCCATGTCATCCTCCTCAGTCGTTTCCCCGACCATTCGGGAAAACAAAGCCTCATGTTCATGTCTGCGCGGGCTGGACAGAGCTGGCGTGACCGGCCTTCTCTTCCTCGCCGAAAATTTTCCAGACCACGGCACCGATGGCGCCGCCAAGGATCGGAGCGAGCCAGAACAGCCAGAGCTGTTGCAAGGCCCATCCGCCGACGAACAAGGCCTGTCCGGTCGAGCGGGCCGGATTGACGGATGTGTTGGTCACCGGAATGGAAATCAGGTGAATGAGGGTAAGGGCGAGACCGATGGCGATCGGCGCAAAACCAACCGGAACCCTGCCATGCGTCGAGCCCAGGATGACGAGCAGGAAAAACGCCGTCAGGATCACCTCGATCAGCAGCGCCGACAGGAGTGAATATCCGCCCGGCGAATGTTCGCCATAACCATTGGCGGCAAAACCGCCAAGTTCAGCCCCGGCCTTGCCGGTAACGATGACATAAAGCGCCGTCGCGGCAACGATCGCCCCCAGAACCTGCGCCACAATATATGGAACGAGGTTCGAAACGGGAAATTTGCCGGCAACGGTGAGGCCAACGGAAACCGCCGGATTGAAATGACCGCCGGAAATGCCGCCGACCGCATAGGCCATTGTCAGGACCGTCAGGCCAAAAGCGAAAGCAACACCGAGGAAACCAATGCCGAGTTCGGGAAAAGCAGCAGCAAAAACCGCACTGCCACAACCGCCGAAGACGAGCCAGAAGGTTCCCAGAAATTCAGAAATAAGCTTGCGACTCATAACACTTCCCCATCATGTTACGACTGCATCAACTATTACGTGCAATTTAATCGTAGTCAAGCTAAATTGCACATTCGCACGGCCATCGACATGATAGCGGTCAAAGCCATGCGATAAAGTCAGTTTCGGAAGGCTGGACTGGAGCGGGTGAAGGGAATCGAACCCTCGTATTCAGCTTGGGAAGCTGCTGCTCTACCATTGAGCTACACCCGCGCCGCGCATAAGACATCGGATAGTTCGTATCGGGTGTCAAGCACCCGACGGGATCATTATTCCGCGCGAAAATGCTTGGAGAGTTTCAGTCCCTGCGCCTGATAATTGGAGCCGAGGCCGCTGCCATAAAGGCCTTCCGGTTTCTGCAGCATATGCTCGTACACCAGACGGCCGACGATCTGGCCGTGTTCGAGGATGAAGGGAACCTCGTGGCTGCGCACTTCCAGCACGGCGCGGCTGCCAGTGCCGCCGGCCTGTGCGTGGCCAAAACCGGGATCGAAGAAACCGGCGTAATGCACGCGAAACTCACCAACCAGCGGGTCGAAAGGCGTCATTTCGGCGGCATAGAGCGGCGGCACATGCACCGCTTCGCGCGAAACGAGAATATAGAATTCATCGGGATCGAGGATCAGTTCCGCGCGGCCGCGGGCGTAAAGCGGCTCCCAGAAATCGAGAACGTCATGCTGGGCCTTCTTGTCGACATCCACCACCGCGGTGTGGTGCTTGCCGCGATAACCGATCAACCCGTTTTCGCCGAAGCCCTTCAGGTCGATAGAGAGCGCGATGCCGCCGCCCGTCACGTTCGGGCTTTCGCTGGCGACCAGCGTTTCCGTCTCGTGCAGTTTCAGCAGTTCGCCTTCATTAAGCAGGGAATGACCGATACGGAAGCGGATCTGCGACAGGCGCGAGCCGCGGCGCACCACGATGGGAAAAGTGCGCGGGCTGATTTCCAGATAGAGCGGGCCCGCATATCCCGCCGGTATCTTGTCGAATTCCTGCGCGTTGTCGGTCATGACGCGGGTGAAGATATCAAGACGTCCGGTCGAGCTCTTAGGGTTGGCCGAAGCCGACATCTCCACCGGCAGGGCCAGGCTTTCCATGAGGGGAACGATGTAGACGCAACCGGTTTCCAGCACCGCACCCTGGGTGAGGTCCACCTCATGCAGGCTGAGACGATTGAGCTTGTCGATGACGCGGGTTCCGGGGCCAGGCATAAAACTGGCGCGAACGCGGTAAGCCTTCGAGCCCAGCCGCAGATCGAGGCTGGCGGGCTGCACCTGATCGACATCAAGCTCGGCCTCGCTCTTCAGTTTACCGCCCGCAAACAGCGCGCGGATCGCGCCATCCGCCAAAATGCCCGTGGTTCTCGTCATGGTCGTCATTCCTTTTTACGGCGACAAAACCAAAAGGAAAGCATTGACGCAAGCCGATAACGGCAGTATGGCAAGCTTATCCCGTGGTGATTTGGCCGGTCGGCTTGCAGCCACGTTAAACAAGTGGCTAAAAAGACCGGGTGCTTGGAACCGGTCTGCTTTTGCGGCCGGTTTTTTTGTTTTAAAGGTGATCACATGAGCAATAAATGGCGCCCGGCAACCCAGCTCGTTCACGGCGGTACGCTACGCTCACCCTATGGTGAAACGTCGGAAGCGATCTATCTGACCCAGGGTTTCGTCTACGAAAACTCCGAAGCCGCCGAAGCGCGCTTCAAGGGCGAAACCGATGGATTCATCTATGCCCGCTACGCAAGCCCGACCAATGACATGTTCGAAAAGCGCATGTGCCTGCTGGAAGGCGCGGAAGACGCCCGGGCGCTCGCCTCCGGCATGGCCGCCGTCACGGCCGCCATCATGTGCCAGCTGCGTGCCGGCGACCACATCGTTGCCGCACGTGCCCTTTTCGGCTCCTGCCGCTGGGTGGTCGAAACGCTTGCGCCGAAATACGGCATTGAGTGCACGCTGATCGACGGACGCGATCTCGGCAACTGGGAAAAGGCGATCCAGCCGAACACCAGGCTGTTCTTCCTCGAAAGCCCGACCAACCCCACGCTCGAAGTGGTGGACATTGCCGGCGTGGCGAAGCTTGCCAACCAGATTGGCGCGAAGGTGGTTGTCGACAACGTCTTCGCGACCCCACTTTTCCAGAAGCCGCTCGAACTCGGCGCCCATATCGTCGTTTATTCGGCAACCAAGCATATTGACGGTCAGGGCCGTTGCCTTGGCGGCGTGATCCTTTCCGACAAGAAGTGGATCGAAGAAGAGTTGCAGGACTATTTCCGCCATACCGGCCCGGCAATGTCGCCTTTTAATGCCTGGACGCTTCTGAAAGGCATCGAGACCCTGCCGCTGCGCGTCAAGCAGCAGACGGAAAATGCCGGCAAGATCGCCGATTTCCTCGCCGATAGCGGCAAGGTCGCCAAGGTCATCTATCCCGGCCGCGCCGATCACCCGCAAGCCGATATCATCGCACGGCAGATGTCCGGCGGCTCGACGCTCGTGGCCTTCGAGCTGAAGGGCGGCAAGGATGCGGCTTTCGCGCTGCAGAACGCGCTGGAGATCGTGAAGATTTCCAACAATCTGGGCGATGCCAAGAGCCTTATCACCCATCCCGGCACCACGACGCACAAGAACCTCTCCGACGAGGCGCGCGCCGAACTCGGCATTTCCGGCGGCACCTTGCGCCTTTCCTGCGGCATCGAGGATACCGACGATCTGCTGGAGGATATTGCCAAGGGGCTGGCGGCCGTTTCTGCCTGAGCATCCAGTTCATGATCACCGTGGCCCGCCTCCATGCCGGGCCACGGCGCAACCGAAAATCCCGTAGCGGGCAACCAATATTTACCTTTCCCGTTATCCCTAACGGTGGAAAATGGCGCGGCAGAAGGCGCCTCCCGCCCGTCAAGCCATTCATTTTCTTGACGATAGCCAGAGCCTATAGTGTAGGATGATGGTTGCAGGCATAATATCGAGGTATGGCGCGTATGTATCGTGCTCTGACAAGGGACATCGAGGTTACGGTCGATCCGTATTATCTCGAGGAACAATCCGACCCGGATGACGACCGTTACGTCTGGGGTTATAAAGTCGTGATCTCGAACAATTCCGACATCAGGGTAACGCTCGTCAACCGCTACTGGCACATAACCGACCAGAACGGCCAGGTGGATGAAGTTTATGGACCGGGAGTCGTCGGCGAACAGCCGCACCTGAACCCGGGCGACAGCTATGAGTACTCTTCCGGCTGCCCGCTGGATACGCCTTCAGGCCTGATGTTTGGCCATTATGAAATGGAAACGGAAAATGGCGAGGTGTTCAATGTCACCATTCCCGCCTTTTCACTGGATTCACCCGGCCTTTTGCGGGTGTTGAACTGAGCTCCATAGAGCCGGCACAAAGCCGCGCCCCCAGGAGCGCGGCTTCTTCATTCAGGCATTCTCAAATTCACCGACATCGTAACGATAGGTTGTCGAGCAGAATTCGCAGGTGACTGCAATCGCGCCGTCTTCCTCGCTCGCCTTGATCTCTTCGGCGGTGAAGCCTGACAACACGCCCTTGATTTTTTCCCGCGAACAGCTGCAACGATCCAGAATGACCTGCGGATCGTATATACGCACGCCACTCTCGTGGAACAGCCGGTACAGGAGACGCTCCACCGGCACCTGCGGGTCCGTCAGCTCATCGGTATCCACCGTGTTCAGCAGGGTCACAGCCTCGGTCCAGGCATCATCTTCCAGCGCCTCGTAACCGCCCTCGTCGCCGTCACCGCCGTGGAGATCCCGCTTGCGCAGGCGTTCCGGCGCCTGCGGCAGGAACTGGGCGATAATGCCGCCCGCGCGCCAGCCATGGCGTGGCTTGCCTTCGCCGTCGCGATCGAAGAACTCGGCGACACCGAGACGCACACGGGTTGGAAGCTGTTCCGACTGACGGAAATAGACGCCGGCGATTTCTTCCAGCGACGAGCCATCCAGCGGCACGATACCCTGATAGGGCTGCATGCCCGTACCCTGATCGATGGTGAAGGCCAGAATGCCGGTGCCCAGCAATTGCTCCGGCGAGGTTGCGCCGGCCGCAACCGCCTCCGCCAGCCGCTCCTCGTCGAAACGGGCATAGGCGCGCATGCTTTCAGGCGCGGTAAAATCGGCCACCAGAAGGTCCACCGGACCATCACCCTTGGTCTGCACGGTCAGCTTGCCGGAAAATTTCAGGGATGTGCCGATCAGCGCCGTCAGAACCGTCGCTTCCGCCAGCAGGCGGGCAACCACCGCGGGATAGTCGTGCCGCTCCAGAATGGCGTTCAACAGCGGCCCCACCTGCACGGCGCGGCCGCGCACATCCAGACCTTCGACCTGAAAGGGTACAACCTTGTCGTCTCCAGCAAGAACGAGATCGTCCAGTTCAACCGTTACTTCTGCCATATCATAACTCCCTGGCGCAGCCGTCGCGCCGCTACCGTCCAAAAGTCCGGCTTTATAAAGTGCTTTTTCCGCTTGTCGCACAGAGATCCGGGAAGCGAAACCGCCTCCGGAGAAAATCGTGCAAATCGTGATTGCGGCCCGTCGGCTAAAGCCAACGAGCCATTTCGAAGTCCCACAGATGGTAATGTGCACGATGAAGTTCAAGCACCCGCCGGACGGGCGCCCTCAACCTCAAGAACCGTCAGATGATGCCCATGCACCAGGCAATGACGGATTTCTGCGCATGAAGCCGGTTTTCCGCCTCATCGAAGACAACCGATTGCGGCCCGTCGATGACGCCGTCCGTCACTTCCTCGCCGCGATGCGCCGGCAGGCAGTGCATGAACAGCGCATCCTTGTCGGCCTTGGCCATCAGCGCTTCATTCACCTGATAAGGCTGGAAGATATTATGGCCGCGTGCCTTGTGCTCCTGGTTCATGGATACCCAGGTGTCGGTAACGACGCAATCGGCGCCCGCCACCGCCTTGTCGGCATCATGATACAGCGCGATCTCACCGCCATTGTTGCGCGCCCAGTTCAGGAACTTGTCATGTGGTTCCGAACCCATCGGTACCGCCATTGCCATGCGGTAACCAAAACGCGCCGAACCTTCCACGAAGGAATGCAGCACATTGTTGCCATCACCCGTCCAGGCGATTGTCTTGCCTTTGACGGGACCGCGATGTTCCTCGAAAGTCAGGATATCCGCCATGATCTGGCAGGGATGGGTGTCGTCCGTCAGGCCGTTGATGACCGGTACCGTGGCATGTTCGGCAAGCTCGAGCAGGCGCGAATGATCCGTGGTGCGGATCATGATGGCGTCGACATAGCGCGACAGCACCTTGGCCGTATCACCGATCGTTTCCGCCCGGCCGAGCTGCATTTCCGTGCCCGACAGGAACAGCGTCTCCCCGCCGAGCTGGCGCATGCCGACATCGAAGGAAACGCGGGTTCGGGTCGACGGCTTTTCGAAGATCATCGCCAGCATCTTGCCGGCAAGCGGCTTTTCAGCCGTGCCGGCCTTGGTGGCAATCTTGCGCGCGCGCGCATCATCAAGAATCGTCCGCAGATCCTCCGGACCGACGGCCGAAAGGTCGAGAAAATGTTTTGGTGAAGCCATTTCAAACTGTCCCATGCTTGCGAGCCTCCGACAGAGGCCCGCCCTAGATTGGTTTCAGGCGATTTTCGCCTGTTTCGCCGTGAGGGAAGCGGCAGCCGCTTCCACACGTGCCAGCCCTTCACGGGCCTCTTCAGCCGTGGTGACGAGCGGCGGCAGAAGGCGGATAACGTTGTCACCCGCCGGCACGCCAAGCAGGTGCTCCGCGCGCATGGCCTGCAGCAGTTCGCCCGAGGGCACCTTGGCCTTGATGCCGAGAAGCAGGCCTTCGCCACGGATTTCCTCGATCACGTCAGGATAACGATCCTTCAGCGAAGCCAGGCCCTGGCGGAAGACCAGCGCGACATCCCGGACCTTTTCCAGAAAGCCCTCGGAGAGAACGACGTCCAGCACGGCGTTGCCAACCGCCATGGCGAGCGGATTGCCGCCATAGGTGGTGCCATGCACACCGGCCGTCATGCCGGAAGCGGCCTCCGCCGTCGCCAGACACGCACCGAGCGGAAAACCGCCGCCGATACCCTTGGCGACCGCCATGATATCGGGCGCGACGCCCGTCTGTTCATAGGCAAACAGCTTGCCCGTGCGGCCAACGCCCGTCTGGACCTCATCGAAGATCAGCAGCAGGCCGTGCTCGTCGCACAATCCGCGCAGGAGTTGCAGGAATTCCTTGCTGGGCGCGCGAATGCCGCCCTCGCCCTGGATGGGCTCGATCAAAAGCGCCGCCGTCTCGTCCGTGATGGCCGCCTTCAGCGCGTCGACATCGGCGAAGGGAACCTGATCGAAACCTTCAACCTTGGGGCCGAAACCTTCCAGATATTTCTGCTGGCCGCCGGCAGCGATGGTCGCCAGCGTGCGGCCATGGAAGGCGCCTTCGAAGGTGACGATACGGAATTTTTCCGGATGGCCCTTTGAATAATGATAACGGCGCGCGGTCTTGATGGCACATTCCAGCGCTTCCGCGCCGGAATTGGTGAAGAAGACCTTGTCCGCGAACGTTGCTTCCGTCAGCCGTCTGGCAAGCTTTTCCTGCCCCGGCACTTCATAGAGGTTCGAAACATGCCAGACCTTCTCGGCCTGCGTCTTGATCGCCTCCACGAGATGCGGATGGGCGTGGCCCAGCGAGTTGACCGCGACGCCTGCCGCAAAATCCAGATATCGCTCGCCGCTTTCCGTGAACAGCCAGACGCCTTCGCCGCGCTCGAAACGCAGGGGGGCTCTTGCAAATGTATCGAACAATGGCGCGGCGGCTTCGGCCATGGCTGTATCACTCCTTGCGCGGATGCGCTGTCAGACGGTTGTCAATAGGCTTCGAGGGTTATCCCTCGCCTGAAAATCAAAAATGCCGCCTTGCGGCGGCAGGGGCACTATTGTCACTTCGCTTGCCGATGTCAACAAAAGTCCGCGTTTCCCGGGCTTCTCAAGCATTAGTATGTGGCCGCAACCGAGCCCCAAGGTGTTGCCTTTCAGACTCAACTCGCCAGCAAGTTGGGGAAAACCGGAAAATCGATTCCAGATGATTCCCGCGACTCTTGCCACGGAGTCGGGCTGGCACTAGGTTAATCGCTAATTACTAGACTGCATTGCGGCGGAACTAGTCACCTAAAATCCGGCGGAAACCACGCTCGCGGCATGTCTCGCGAGACGGAGAGGGATTCTGTCGAAATATACGCGACAAGCGGAGAAGCGGCATGAACTGGACAGACGAGCGGGTCGAGAAACTCAAGAAATTGTGGGCCGAAGGACTGAGCGCCAGCCAGATAGCAGCACAGCTGGGCGGCGTCAGCCGCAACGCCGTGATAGGCAAGGTGCATCGCCTCAACTTGCCGGGACGCGTCAAGGCTGGCGGCCCGGTCACGTCGGCGCGCTCCGCGCCCAAGCGCACCGCCGCCCCTGCCCCGCGCGCAACGAATTTCGCGGCTCGCGTCAGCGCGGCACCGGCACGCGCTCTGAACCGCTCGAACGCGGCAACGGCTCTCCATGAGGAGATCGACATCGAGACTGCTGAAGTTCTCGATTACGCTCCCTCCAGAAACGTCGTTACGCCGATTTCCCGCCGCCTGACGCTGACGGAACTGACGGAGCGCACCTGCAAATGGCCGGTTGGCGATCCGCTGAAGGATGATTTCCATTTCTGCGGTTGTGAAGCGCTGGAATCTTCGCCCTATTGCAAGTTCCATGCGAAACTCGCCTACCAGCCGGTGAGCGAGCGCCGCAAGGCTTGAGTGTTGCGGCACGCATTCAGCACTCAAAAACTACGGGCCTTCGGGCCCGTTTTTTTATGGCAAAGGCAGGCTCGTTCCGGGGAGCGATGCACCAATGGAGTACCGGCCCTTTCCTCCATCGCCGTCAGACCTCGCGCCACAATCCGGATATCAACCGGTCGTCGATCGTGCGCTCCGAAGATTGAAATGCCGCTTTTGAGAAAAGTCCAAAATCGAAAGGCCCGACACCGCAATGGTATCGGGCCTTTCGATTTTTGGGCGAATGTATCCTGACCGAGGCCTTCAGTACGGCTGCGGTCAGGCTTCCATGGAATATCCGGCACCGCGCACGGTGCGGATGACATCCTGCATATGCGAAAAATTGAGTGCCTTGCGCAGACGGCCGACATGCACGTCGACAGTGCGTTCATCGACATAGATGTCGTGACCCCAGACGCCATCCAGCAGTTGCGAGCGGGAAAACACCCGGCCCGGAGAGGTCATCAGGAATTCCAGTAGGCGGAATTCCGTCGGGCCGAGGCGCACTTCGCGGCTTTTGCGGTGAACGCGATGAGTTTCGCGATCCAGTTCGATATCGCCGCATTTCAGCACCGATGAGAGAACCTCGGGGCGAGCCCGACGCAGCATCGCCTTGACGCGGGCCATGAGTTCCGGCGTCGAGAACGGTTTGACGACATAATCGTCCGCACCGGTGGCAAGACCGCGAACGCGCTCGCTTTCTTCACCGCGCGCCGTCAGCATGATGATGGGCAGCCGCTCGGTTTCCGGCCGCATTCTCAGCCGCCGGCACAGTTCGATGCCGGAAACCCCGGGCAGCATCCAATCCAGGATGAGCAGATCAGGAATACGTTCCTGCAGCCGGATTTCCGCTTCGTCTCCACGGGGTATCGTGTCGACGTCGTATCCCTCAGCCTCGAGATTGTAACGAAGCAGGACGCTCAGCGCTTCCTCGTCTTCCACAACTGCAATCTTGGGCACCATATACTAACTCCACAAGCTTCTGCTTGTCTGTTACTCGGTCACCGAACCGAGCGTGTTGGAACTGTCGTCCTTCGGACGCTCTCCCTCCGGCTGGCTGCCGGTGGTCATGTAATAAATCGTCTCGGCGATATTGGTGGCATGGTCGCCGATACGCTCGATGTTCTTGGCGCAGAACAGGAGATGCGTGCAGGTGGTGATGTTGCGCGGATCTTCCATCATGTAGGTCAGAAGCTCGCGGAAGAGCGACGTATACATGGCGTCGATTTCTTCATCACGCTCGCGAATGGCATTGGCCTTCTCGGCGGAACGTGTCGAATAGACGTCGAGCACTTCCTTGAGCTGCACCAGCGCCAGTTCGGACAGGTGTTCGATGCCGCGAGCAAGCTTGCGCGGCACGCCGGTGCCGGCAACCGCGATCACCCGCTTGGCGGTGTTCTTGCCGAGGTCGCCAACACGCTCGAGATCACCGGCGATACGCAGGGTGCCGATGATTTCGCGAAGATCGGCCGCAACGGGCTGTCTTCTGGCAATGGTGACGATGGCCTTGTCGCCGATCTCACGCTCGGAATGGTCGAGGATCGTGTCATCGGAAATGACTTTCTGCGCCAGGG
The DNA here is from genome assembly GCF_017313365.1 of Agrobacterium sp. OT33. Taxonomy (NCBI): domain Bacteria; kingdom Pseudomonadati; phylum Pseudomonadota; class Alphaproteobacteria; order Hyphomicrobiales; family Rhizobiaceae; genus Agrobacterium; species Agrobacterium sp. OT33. Next base: position 448,919 of record NZ_JAFLMZ010000001.1, read on the forward strand.
CAGCATCGGAATTGACGAGCGCGCGCACCGCATCTGCGCACATCTGCTCGGCCAGACCGCCCATTTCGGCGATGCGGCGGGTCAGGAACTTCAATTCCTCGTCATAGGCGGACAGAATATGCGAATGGGTCGTTGTCTGTGTCACGGTCTGATCCTCCGGCTTGGCCTTCATGCACGTGCACACCAGCGGGGCACGGCAGAGGCACCAGTCTTGTTCGGTTTCGATAAAGCGCCGGCCGGAAATCAGCCGAAGCGGCCCATGATGTAATCCTGCGTGCGCTGGTCATCCGGATTGGTGAACATCTTGTCCGTTTCGTTTTCCTCGACAAGATGACCAAGGTGGAACATGGCTGTGCGCTGGGAAACACGCGCTGCCTGCTGCATGGAGTGCGTGACGATGACAATCGTGTAGTTGGCGCGCAGTTCGTGGATGAGCTCCTCGACCTTGGCGGTCGCGATCGGATCGAGCGCCGAGCAGGGCTCGTCCATCAGGATCACTTCCGGGCTGACGGCAACCGCGCGTGCAATGCAAAGGCGCTGCTGCTGGCCACCGGAAAGGCCGGTGCCGGATTCCTGGAGACGGTCCTTGACCTCGTTCCACAGGCCGGCCTTCTGCAGGCTGTGTTCGACGATCTGATCCATATCCGCCTTGTTGCGGGCCAGACCATGGATGCGCGGGCCGTAGGAGATGTTCTCGTAAATCGACTTCGGAAACGGGTTCGGCTTCTGGAACACCATGCCGACGCGCGCGCGCAGCTCAACCACATCGATCGCCTGGTCGTAGATATCGTCGGTGTCGAGCGTGATCTTGCCAGTGACCCGGCAGCCATCGATCGTGTCGTTCATGCGATTGAGGGTCCGAAGGAATGTGGACTTGCCGCAACCGGACGGGCCGATCAGCGCGGTCACTGTGTTTTCTCGGACGTTGAGGTTCACGTCGTAAAGCGCGCGCTTCTCGCCGTAATAAACCGAAACATCCTTGCCGATCATCTTGTATGAAACTTCATTCATTTTCTTGTCCAGCGCCTTTTCAACTGCTGCTTCCGACAACATGTTCATTGCTCAATCTCCCTCTACCAGCGCCGTTCGAAGCGGCGACGCAACAGGATTGCGCCAACATTCATGACGATGAGGAACAAAAGCAGGATGATGATAGCGCCAGATGTTCTTTCGACAAAGGCGCGTTCGGCTTCGTTCGCCCACATGTAAATCTGCACCGGCAGTGCCGTGGACGGATCCATCGGCGTTGTCGGGTAATTCGCAACGAATGCCACCATGCCGATCAAGAGCAGCGGCGCCGTTTCGCCCAGCGCGTGGGCGAGGCCGATGATGGTGCCGGTCAGAATGCCGGGCATGGCGAGCGGCAGGACGTGGTGGAAGATCGTCTGCATCTTTGAAGCGCCAAGGCCGAGCGCCGCCGCACGGATCGACGGCGGCACGGCTTTTAATGCCGCGCGCGTGGCGATGATGATCGTCGGCAGGGTCATCAACGTCAGGACAAGGCCGCCGACCAGCGAGGCCGAACGGGGAAAGCCCATGAAGTTGATGAAGACGGAGAGGCCGAGCAGACCGTAAACGATGGAGGGAACAGCCGCGAGATTGTTGATGTTCACCTCGATGAGGTCCGTCAGACGGTTCTTCGGCGCGAACTCCTCGAGATAGATCGAGGCTGCGACACCGATCGGCAGCGACAACACCAGCACGATCAGCATCATGTAGAAGGAGCCGATCAGCGCCACGCCCACACCCGCCGCTTCCGGACGGCTCGAAGCGCCGTTGACGAAGATGCCGGTGTTGAAGTGCTTGCCGAGCTGCCCGCTTTCGGCGAGCTGGTTCATCCAGCCGAGTTGCTGGTTCGAGATACGGCGATTGGCTTCATCCGCCGTCAGGTCGACCTGGCCCTTGAAGGCGCTGTCGACGTCGCCCGACGCCAGAAGCGTGACGGTGCGCGTTGTGCCAATGACGGCGGGATCGGCGACGACGATGTCGCGAAGCTGCGTGCGCACGCTGTCCGAGATCAGGAGGTTGACGGCACGAAGACCGGCACGATCCGTCGGCGCAACACCAAGGACCTTGGCGACCGCATCACGGGCAATGACGGGATAATTCGCCGTCATCAGCTTCGCCGGGTTGGTGGCGCGCTCATTTTTCGGATCGATGATCTGTTCTGAGAACTCGACCGGAACGGTGATCATCGTCTGCTGGAAGGCGGTGTAACCCTTGGAGACCACCGAGAAAAGCAGCAGGAAGAGAAAGATGAGACCGAAGGAAATCGCTGCCATTCCGTAAGCACGGAAGCGACGTTCGGCGGCATAGCGGCGCTTGATGCCGATATCACGGCGGGTGGCCTTGTTGACGGCGGCGCCGGCTGCGGGAGAAACGATGTCGGTCATTCATATTGCTCCCGGTATTTGCGCACGATGTAAAGCGCGTAGATATTCAGGCAAAGCGTGATGGCGAAAAGCGTGATGCCGAGCGCGAAGGCAACCAGCGTCTGCGGCGAGGTGAATTCAAGGTCGCCGGTCAGCTGGCTGACGATCTTGACCGTCACCGTGGTCATGGGTTCGAACGGATTGAGCTGCAGGCGGGCTGCAACACCGGCGGCGAGAACCACGATCATGGTTTCGCCGATCGCACGCGATGCCGTCATCAGAACCGCGCCGACGATGCCGGGAAGAGCGGCGGGAACGATGACCTTCTTGATGGTTTCAGACCGCGTGGCGCCAAGGCCGAGCGAACCGTCGCGCAGCGAACGCGGCACGGCGGTGATGATATCGTCCGACAGCGACGAGACATAGGGGATCAGCATGATGCCCATGACGAAGCCGGCGGTGATGACGCTCTGTGCCTGGATGAAATTGGCGTAGTTGCCCGTCGTGAGACCGCTGATCTGCGTGGAAATGTCTCTGAGGAAAGGCCCGACCGTCGTCAGCGCGAAGAAGCCGTAGACAATCGTGGGAATGCCCGCGAGCACCTCGAGTAGCGGCTTCGCCACCGAGCGCAGCCGCGGCGAGGCGTATTCCGACATGTAGATCGCCGAAAACAGGCCGACCGGCACGGCAACCAGCATGGCGACGAAACCGATATAGAGCGTGCCGGCGAGAAGCGGGATCAGACCGAACTGGCCGGACGAGTCCGTTGCACCAGCCGCCGCAAAACGCGGATCCCACACCGTTCCAAAGAAGAACTGGTGCGCCGGAACCATGGTGAAGAACTGGATGGCTTCCGTCAGCATCGACAGGACGATGCCGATCGTCGTCAGGATCGCGATGGACGAGGCGACGAGCAGCGAAGCGAGAATAACCCTCTCGACCTTGTTGCGCGCCCGGAAGCGCGGAGCAATCGAACGCAGCGCATAGGCGGCGCCTCCAAGCGCAGTTACCAGAACGATGGCGATCATGGCGATGCGGCTGGTGGAGGTCATGGCGTTCAGCGTATGGGCGGCATCGACCATGAAACGCTCAGGGTCACCGGCGATCGCCACGCCCTTGGATGCCAGAAGCGGCCTTACCGCAGCCGTATCCGCATCGGCCTGTGCGACTTCCTCCGCCGTCAGCCGCTGCAGGCCGCGGGCGATGGAGGTCACCATGCCATAGGTCAGGCTCTGCTGGGCTTCAGGCAGGGCGCGCACGTCTTCAGGAAAATTGCCGCGTACCGCCGAGGTGACGATCAGCGGGCTGACAATGAGCCAGGCACCGAGAATGAACGCCGCGGGCAAAACCGCCCAGACGACTGCATAAGAACCGTGATAACCGGCGCGGGAATGCATGCTGGCGGGGCGCCCGCCAGACAGGGCAACGGCACGGCGGCTACCGAGCAGATAACTGCCGATGCCGATCAGCGCCAGTATCAGCAAAAGGATCGATGTGTTCATTAGAGTTCCCTCGGCGTGCCTCAAGAGCACGGTGCGATATCGGGCAAATCAAAAAGTCATCAAAACGAGACCGCTGGACCATCCGGAGATGCTTGCCGTCTGACTGTATCAAAGTCTGGCAAGCGTCAAGGTTGATACATCCTATCCATCTGTAATCCATAAACAATCATGTGGACGGCGATGGATGGGAACTGTCAACCGGAGACAATCGCCGAAGCGGAAAGGCACCGGAGCGAAACGAGGGGCGCGGCAGGCCGCGCCCCTCATCCATATTACATCGTGGAGCCGGCGGCGAACTTCGCGCGGATTTCTTCGCGCTCTGCGTCCGGAGCAGCAACCAGGCCGTAGTTGGCGAGCGGGGAATCCGGGCCGATCATTTCGTCGGAAACGAAGAACTCGACATATTCCTTGAGGCCCGGGATAACGCCCAGGTGAGCCTTCTTCACGTAGAAGAACAGCGGGCGGGAAACCGGGTACTTGCCGCTGGCGACGGTTTCGGTGGACGGAGCAACGCCCGAAACAGTTGCAACCTTCAGACGGTCAGCGTTGTTTTCATAGAAAGCGAGGCCGAAAACGCCGAGACCGGTCTTGTTGGCGTCGATGCGGGCCAGCGTTTCCGTGTAGTCGCCGTCGATGTCAACCGCAGCACCGTCCTTACGGACAGCGATGCACTTTGCAGCAGCCTGCTTGGCATCGGTGACGATCTTCTTGATGGCGTCGGTGGCGCCGGCTTCCTTGCAGCCGTCAGCCATGATCTTCTCTTCGAAGACTTCGCGCGTGCCGTGCTTGGAACCCGGGATGTAAGCGGCGATCGCTACGTCAGGCAGTTCCTTGTTGATTTCCGACCACTTCTTGTAGGGGTTGGCAACGAGCTTGCCGTCCTTGACGATTTCAGCGGCCAGACCGAGGTAAAGATCCTTCGGCTCCAGCTTGAGGTCCTTGTTGGACGAGTCCATTGCGAAGACGATACCGTCGTAACCGATCTTCACTTCCTGAACGTCGGCAACGCCAGCTGCCTTGCAGGCGGCCAGTTCGTCGCTCTTGATCGCGCGCGAAGCATTGGCGATGTCGATGGTGCCTTCGCCGACGCCGGAGCAGAACGCCTTCAGACCGCCGCCCGTGCCGCCGGACTCAACGACCGGAGCCTTGAAGTTCGGGAAGGTTTCAGCAAAGGTTTCGGCAACGATCTTGGCGTAGGGCAGAACCGTGGAGGAACCGGCAACCTGGATCTGGTCGCGAGCAGCGGCGGCGCCAGCGAAGGCGACAGAAGCCACCAGAGCTGCTGCGGAAAATTTAACGAAGTTCATTTGTCTCTCCCGTCGTGGGCTTGTTTGTGGACGCAGCCGATAGCGGCATTCGCTCTAAGCATGCGCTCGGCGACCTTTTCTTAACCACCGTAGCCACATCCTTTTATGTCACTTCAGTGAAAGATTTGTGACAACCTAAATTATTGATTTAATGAATAAATTTTCACGAAATTACAGACAGGCGGATATTTCATGTCAGAATCTGACCGTGAAGTCGGTGCCATTGCCCAATTCCGATTTGATGATGAGCCGGGCGCGGTGCCTGGTGAGGATATGCTTGACGATGGCAAGCCCGAGACCCGTTCCCTTTTTGGAGCGGCTGTCGGCAACGCTGACGCGATAAAACCGCTCGGTCAGGCGTGGCACATGTTCGGCGGGAATACCCGGCCCCTTGTCGATGACGCTCACTTCCACCGGCTTGCCGGGCTCGGCGCGCAGCCAGACATCGACGACCTTGCCCTCCTGGCCGTATTTGCAGGCATTTTCAACGAGATTCTGGAACACCTGCACCAGTTCGTCACGGTCACCCTGCACTTCCGCCGGCCGCTCGGGCAGATGCAGGGTGATTTCGACATCCAGCTCATTAGCGAGTGGCAGCAGCGCGTCGCGCACATGGCCGATGACGGGAACGAGATCGACCTTCTGGTCCGGGGCAATATTCGCCCGCAACTCCAGCCGCGAGAGCGACATCAGATCATCCACCAGCCGGCTCATGCGGGTTGCCTGATCCAGCATGATGGCGAGGAAACGTTCCTGCGCCTTCGGGTCGTTGCGGGCCGGGCCCTGCATGGTTTCGATGAAGCCGCGCAGGGAGGCGAGCGGGGTGCGCAATTCATGGCTGGCATTGGCAACGAAGTCGCTGCGCATCCGGTCGATGCGGCGAAGCTCCGATACATCACGGAACGACAATATATAAAATGGCGGGCCGGCCGTGTCCCCCGCATCCGCGCGGGCAATGCGAACGATGAAGACCCGCTCGGAGGGAAACCGCTCCGAATGCTCCACCTGATTGGGCTGGCCGGTGGTGATGGTTTCACGGATGACATCCAGCAGGCCGGGCGAGCGCAGGCGGGCGGAAATATGCGCGCCGGGCGGAAGCTGGCCGAAAGCGCGTTCCGCCGCGCCGTTCTGAAACAGCACGCTGGCATTCTTGTCGAGGATGAAAACCGGCGTGTCCAGCACCGCAAGACCTGCCCTGACACCGGAAATGACGCTTTCCGCCGGCGCCTCCGGTTCATCCGCTTCCACGGCCGCCTCTTCGTTCGCCTTCGGTGCAGCCGGCCTTTCCCGCACGGCCAGAATGGCGATGATGGCGCAAAGCCAAAGGACGGCAGGCATATAGGGCGTATGAAGTTCCGAAACGGCCACGACGGCCAGCATGCTGACGACAAGGACGGGCAACCAGTTTCGGCCAAGCTTTCTTCCCAAAAGCTTTAATCCACGATCGCCTTCCATGACTGCCATTTCAGCCTGCTTTCCACTTTCACCTGACAGCGCATCGAAATCTCATAGGCCAGCTTCATGACAGAGATTCATCACCGCGCATTTTCCACAGCGTATATGCGCAAAATCAGTGCGGCAATCGTCACCGCCGTCGCACCGCCGCCAACCCCTCCTCTTTCACTTGAATTCTGCCGGTGGATATGAACTCATTGGCGGCGAGTTGCCTTTACACAACAACAGCCGGAGGAAAATATGGGCGAAGACACGAAGAAGCGGGTGGTGGAGATCACCGTCGGCGGCAAGCTGCGCAGCTTCAACATCGACGATCCCGCTCTTCCCGACTGGGTGGAGGAAAAAAAGCTCTCCGCCGGCGATTTTCCCTACGACAAGAAGATGAAGCGGGAAGAATACGACGCCACGCTGGAGGCGCTGCAGGTGGAGCTGGTCAAGGTGCAGTTCTGGCTGCAGGCCACGGGTAAGCGGGTGATGGCGGTTTTCGAAGGCCGCGATGCGGCAGGCAAGGGCGGCGCGATCTTCGCGGCCCGGGCCTATCTCAACCCCCGCTACGCCCGCGTCGTGGCGCTGACCAAACCCACCGAAACCGAACGTGGCCAATGGTACTTCCAGCGCTATATCTCGCATTTTCCAACGGCCGGCGAATTCGTTCTCTTCGACCGATCCTGGTACAACCGCGCCGGGGTTGAACCGGTCATGGGCTTCTGCACTCCGGAAGAGCACAAGCGGTTCCTCAAGGAAACGCCGAGGCTGGAAAAGATGCTGGTCCATGAGGACATCCATCTTTTCAAATTCTGGCTCGACATCGGCCGCGAAACGCAGATCGAACGCTTCCACGATCGTCGCCACAGCCCGCTGAAATGCTGGAAACTCTCGGACATGGATATAGCGGCGCTGACGAAATGGGACGACTATACGCAAAAGCGCGACGAGATGCTGGAAAAGACCCACACCGACGCCGCCCCGTGGACGGTGGTGCGCGCCAATGACAAGCGCCGCGCGCGGGTGAACCTGATCCGCCACATCCTCAATGCCCTCGACTATGACGGCAAGGACAAGAAAGTGATCGGCGAGATCGACGACAAGATACTGGGATCGGGTCCGGACTTTCTCAAGCAGAACTGAAAATGATGACAGGCGCCCCTGACAAGGGTGCCTGCCTCACCTCTCGCCGGTCTTACTGGCCGGGCAGAATACGCACGGAATAAAGATTGACCGGGCGGCTGTTGCCATCGATATCGCTGTTGATGAAGATTTTCCCCGGCGCATTGGGGACAAGCGAGCGCTCGAATGTCGCATTCAGCAGCATATCCGCACGCTCGGCCGTGGCCGTGAAGCGGTGGCGCGAACAATCGCCGAGCGTTGCAAAATCACAGGCGACGGAAACCTGCGTCTGCCGGTCGCTGGAGGATTGCAGCGTGATCGATATGGTCGAGGACTTGCCCGCCATGTCGCGCATCACCTCCACCGGAACCTCAAGGCTGACCGCGCCATCCTGCGAGACGCTTCTCGAGGTGACCCGTATCGCTTTCCCGGCGGGTGTGGCGATGTTTTCCACGGTGGCGCGCGGGCCTGCCGAAATTCCGGCGCTGCCGCGTTCGGCGTTAAAGAGTTCCACCCAATCGTCGGAAAAGCCGCGGCCGGCGGAGAGGCTCGGCGCCGGCTCCGCACCGTTGAAATCCTCCGCCTGGACCTGCGCCGGCGGATTGGGCACGCTGGTGTCGCGCTGTTCGGGTGACAGCAGGAGGCCGGACGAATAGACCCACCAGGCACCCAGACCGACAAAGGCCAGAAGCGTCACGAACATGAAAAGCCGGGCGAAAAGCCCGCGGCGCTTGCGGCGGCCAACCGCACCTTCAGGGCGGAAAGCCAGCGAGGCGTCGCCCGCGCTGGAGCCTCTCCTTGGCGGCTTTGCGTTGCGCCGACCGGCGCTCATGGGCTCCGGGGCGGCGGCACCCGGCGGCATCTCGCGCGTTTCGCCACGCAGTTCCGGCTCGACGGCCATGGCGTCGTGCGGCTGCGGTTGCGAAACGGGATCGACGGAAACCTCGCCGTGGCTTGCGTCTGCCGGCTGGGGCGGCCGCAATTGCTGCTCCACCCTGTCCAGAAGCCGGTTACGCTCTTCATTCTCAATGACATGAATGAGGCTTTCGAGCCGCTGGCGCTGCTGGGCCACGACCTGCGGATCATCTATGCCCTGTTTGCGCAGGCCCGCTTCCAGCGCCTGACGAGATGATTGGTAAATCCGTGCACGAACTTCGGCGTTCGACCTGTCCGATTTGTCCAGAGCATTTCTGATTGCCGTTTCCAGTCCGCTCACGACCGATCCTTGTTCTATTGCGCTTTGCAAAAATATGCGGGCGTTGCGCCATTGGTTTACGATTCGGTAACGGCTATGCCGCGCCTCCGCAAGCATCGTTTGCGATAAAGACCGGATTGCCTTGGGGAAAATCGATGCATTGTGGCACTGCGAACGCAGGTTCGCGGCGCCGATACGACGCTGTTTTCGCTTTCAATCCTTTGCCGAACGCGATATTAGCTTACGTGCGCGTAAACGTAATTCATGGGAGGAAACATGCTGCCGTCCGTGCTGAAAGACAATCTGCGTCTTCCGGTCATAGCGTCGCCGCTATTCATCATTTCGCATCCGCAACTGACGCTGGCGCAATGCAAGGCCGGCGTCATCGGCGCTTTTCCGGCGTTGAACGCGCGGCCGGAAAGCCAGCTGGACGAGTGGCTGGCGATGATCACCGAAGAGCTTGCCGCCCATAACAGCGCCAATCCGGACCGTCCGGCCGCGCCCTTTGCGGTCAACCAGATCGTGCACATGTCCAACCGGCGGCTGGAACATGATCTCGGCCTCTGCGTCAAATACAGGGTGCCGGTGGTGATCTCCTCGCTCGGCGCGGTGCCGGAGGTCAATGCGGCCGTGCATTCCTATGGCGGCATCGTGCTTCATGATGTCATCAACGATCGCCATGCCCGGTCCGCCATCCGCAAGGGCGCGGACGGGCTGATCGCGGTTGCGGCCGGTGCCGGCGGACATGCGGGCACATTGTCACCCTTCGCTCTCGTTCAGGAAATCCGCGAATGGTTCGATGGCCCGCTGCTGCTTGCCGGCGCCATCGCCAATGGCGGTTCCATTCTCGCGGCGCAGGCCATGGGCGCGGACATGGCCTATATCGGCTCCCCCTTCATCGCGACACAGGAAGCGCGCGCTTCCGACGGCTACAAGCAGGCAATCGTCGACGCCCAGGCCAAGGATATCGTCTATTCGAACTATTTCACCGGCGTGCACGGCAACTACCTGAAAAGCTCGATCGTCGCCTCCGGCATGGATCCCGACAACCTGCCCGAGGCAGATCCCTCGAAAATGGACTTCGAAACCGCAACCGGTGGTGCAAAAGCCTGGAAGGATATCTGGGGCGCCGGCCAAGGCATCGGCGCGGTCAAGGCGGTGGAGCCGGTAGCGGTCCTCGTCGACCGTCTGGTGCGCGAATATGAGGCGGCAAGACAACGCATCTGCGCAAAGGCCTGAGGCATCCATAAACAACGGACGGGCAAAGCTTTTTGCGGAATTTTCAAAACCGTCGCATTCAAGGCTTGAAATCCGTCGGCATTGCCTGTATCAGCCCGCCATGAAGCTGATCCGCAACAGACGGATCATGTTCGGGCCGCTTTAGCTCAGTTGGTAGAGCACGTCATTCGTAATGACGGGGTCACGTGTTCGAGTCACGTAAGCGGCACCATTTATTTCCCCTGACATAAATATTTATCGATCGGCAGCCTTGTTTACGCGCGGGTGACCCTCGCCATCACAGGCACCTTCCACTGTCGCAATGGCGTTTGAAACCAAACCGCCCGCCAGACGTTGACCGGCAAGTCATTCTCAAATGGAAAGCCCTGTCATCGTGGATGTCATCCGTATTCTCATCGCCATCCTTCTTCCGCCTGTCGGCGTATTCCTTCAGGTCGGGCTTGGCCTGCATTTCTGGCTCAATATTCTTCTGACCCTGTGCGGTTATGTTCCCGGCATCATTCACGCCATCTGGGTGATCCTGCGCAAGTGACGCTCCGCCCCGGGCGATGAGATGGCCACAACATTTTAGTACGTGATTAAATTCTCATGATTTTCTGGAACCGGGTCTTCGCCTTCACGTTATGATGATGACACCAGCCAAGGAGAAAATCATGAACCAGATCATCTACATCGTCGGCCTTGTCGTCATCGTTCTCGCGATCCTGTCGTTTTTCGGCTTCCGTTGATCCCCGTTGTCAATTCGCCCGCTTGCGCATATCCTAAGCGGCAGTGACACACGGCTGCGTTCATGGGTTGCTCCGCTGTCGGGTGTATTTCGGGATCGCGTTGCTCTGGGAGGTGCACGATGAAGAACGAGAGATGGACAGAACCTGTCGAGGTCAATCTTGAGGCGAACGGCAAGAGTGTCATCGCCGGCCCCTTCGAAGCGCTGATATTATTGACGGAAGGCTGGCCGAAGATTCGCGGATTGAGTTTCGTGAGAGCCAGAAGCGCCTGCCGTGCCGCCCTTGACGGACGCAAATCGCCGGAGGAAGCCCGCAGGTGCTTCACCGATGCTGTTTCCGAGATGCAGAAACACCCGCATTAAAGAGAGATAAAACGCAAACGGCTCCTGAAAAGGAGCCGTTTTTTTGATATCCTGTTCCGGGCGCGTGACGGCCCGGAAGCGCCTTCCTGTTCCGGATATGACCGCGTAGCGCCCCGCGTTACATCCAGTAAGGTGCGACGCCGTAATAGTCGTAAACCTTGCGGTCCCTGGCGTTCAGCAGGTCATTATCGTCCAGGTTGGCGAAGTGTGGCGCGTTTTCGATCTCTTCTTTTGTCAGGTCGATACGGTAGCCATCGAGTTCTTCATCATAATGCAGCTTCTCCCAAGGCAGCGGGTAATAGTCATCGCCGATCCCGAGAAAACCACCGAAACTCAGCACGGCATAGGCGACGCGACCGCCGCGCTTTTCCAGAATGATGCGCTGGATCGAGCCGATGTGCTTGCCGTCGGCGCCATAAACACGTGTGCCTTCCACCTTGTCGCTGGCAATGAGGCTCGGCGTATCCTTGACATAGGGGTCCTGTCCGGCGCGAGGTTCCTGATGCAGCATGATGTCTTCCTCCTTGATTTTCTTCATGGATGTCACGTCTGGTAAACCCTGCGCCTGACAAATCGTTCCGCGGCGTTTCAGCCGCCGCGGCCGGTATTTTTTTGAAAGGGGATGGAACAAAAAGCGCGCCTATTGGCGGATTTTCTGCCAGACGGAGGGAGAAACGCCAACCATCTTGCGGAAGACGCGGGAGAAATGCGCCTGATCGGAAAAACCGGCGGCGATGGCGATATCGGTCAGCGCCATGTCGGTTCGCATCATCAGGTCCTTGACCCGATCGATGCGCGCCTGCATCTGCCATTGGTGCGGCGGTACGCCGGTGGATGCCTTGAAGGCATGGCTGAAATGGGATTGCGACAGGTTGGTAAGCTCCGCCAGTTCCTCCAGCCGGATCGACCGCAGGCAATGTTCGCGGATATAGTCGGTTGCCGCTCTTAGCTGCCAGGCGGCGAGCTTGCTGCGTTTCTTGACCGGCTCGCGCTTTACCTTGAGGAAATCCGTCAACAGCGCGAGCACGAGGCTTTCGCCGTAAAGGTCGTGCAGCGGATCGGGGTTATCGCACTCGGCGGCAATCAGCCGTGCCAGCACCAGCAGGCGCTCATCCTCGAACATCAGATGCGGATCGAGCAGGCCATGCGGGTCAAACCCCTGCACCAGGCGCGTCCCCAGCAAACCCGCGTCGAAGTGCAGGTCGAGATGGCGCACGAAGGAAACATTGCTCAGTTCCGCATGCACATCCAGATCGGCGGGCACGAAGGAAATCCGGTTCGCCTTGGACGAACCGTAATTGTCGCGGCGGCAGCGGTTCATCATGAACCGGCCGTCATCCGTCCCGTCCATATCCAGCAGGAAAACGAAACGCGGATCTTTTCCGACATAACGCCCGCCCGCCTTCGGGGCGCAACGCACGTCCCAGAGATCGGCGACGATGCCGTTCCAAACCCTTGAGCGCGGGCCGCCGATGACGGCAAAGCCCTCGATCTCATTTTCCATCCGCACGCGGAAAGCCATGGCCTCTCGATCCCGCAGGGCGCCATGGCGCCACTATAAACATGATAAAACTATTCATGTTTATAGTGGCAAACTGCATCGCCCGCAACTGCCGGCCTTCGGCCAGGCCTTACCACTTCTTGGAAAGCTTGAAGGTGATGGTGCGGCTATCACCCCAGCCGCAGACCGAGACACCGGCGCAGCTCTTCACATATTCCTTGTCGAAGACATTGGCGACGTTGATGGAGGCGGTCCAGTCGTTCTTCTCGTAGCGGACTGCCGCATCGAAGACGGCGGCATCCGGCACGCGCAGCGTATTTGCCTCATCCGCCCAGGATTTGCCCTGGTAGCGCACGCCGCCGCCAATGCTGAGACCTTCAAACGTATCATCGGTGAAGGCGTAGTCGAGCCACAGCGAGGCGGTGTGGGCGGGCACGATCCACGGCGATTTGCCGATCAGGTTGGGATTGGCATCGCGGGTTATTTCGAGATCGGTATAGGAATAGGAGGCAAGTGCCTTCCAGTTGTCGGAAAGATTGGCCTTGGCCTCAAGCTCGAAACCGGTGGATTCCACCTGCCCGAACTGGCCGCTCGTGGTCACACCGCCGACCGTATAGGACACGATGGCGTTGTCCTTGACCAGCTTGAAGACGGAGGCCGTGATGCTGCCATCAAAGAAGGTCGGCTCGTATTTGATACCGGCTTCGAACTGATGCCCCTCCTCCGGCGAGGCGGGAGTGCCATCCGCCAGCGTATCGATCAGCGGATTGAAGAAGGTGGCCGCCGAGACATAGGGGGTCAGGCCATTGTCGAATTCATAAGCGAGGCCGGCCCGGCCGCTCAGCGCATCGTCACTGGAGCGGCGGGAGGCGCCTGCCGGCAGCCTGTTGTTCAGGTCCGTATCGACATAATCGTAACGGCCGTTCAGCGTCACCAGCCAGCCATCGCCGAAACGCAGCTGGTCCTGGGCATAGATGCCGATCTGCTGCTGCGTGACGATATTGTCGGCATAGACAAAATTGGTGCCCTGCGTCGAGCCATAGACCGGGTTGAGCGCACCGATTGCATTCGATCCGCAGCAGGCCTGCACCTGATCCAGCCGGTAATATTTATAGTCGAGACCAAAGAGCAGTGAATGATTGACGGCACCGGTTTCGAACTGGCCTTCGATACGGTTATCGACGCCGAAACTGTCGACCTTCGACACGCCGTCATAACCGAAGCGGGTCAGCATATAGTCGTTGGTGGTGGTATCGAGGATCGGCTGACCATTGGCGTCGGCATTGGCCCAGCCGCCCGGATAGGGTCCTGTCTCGTGTTTATAGAGATGGCCATAACGGGCATTCTGGCTGATCTTCCAGCCATTGTCGAATTCATGGCTGACCTCATACCCGACCATCGACTGGTAGACGCGGCCATTATCGATATCCGGCTCACCATAAAAGGCCTTGCGGTCGAGCTTGCCGAAAGGCGCGTCGACCACGGTGCCGACATAGGGCAGGAAGCCGTTGCCGATATGCACCTGATCCAGCGCCGAGAAATAACCGTAGAGCGTGGCACTTGTCTGCGCATCCGGCTCGAAGGTGATCTGCGGCATGATGAAACCGCGCAAATCCTCGGAATAGTCGGTGTAATTATCGCCGCCCGAGACCTTGCCCGTGACGCGATATTTCCATACGCCCTCACCATCGACCTTGTCGCCGAGGTCGAAACCAAAGAAGGCGTTGCCGAAATTATTGATGCCGATTTCCGTTTCACGAACGGGTTCGTCCTGGGTCCGCTTGCGGACCATCTGCACGATACCGCCGGGGTTGGCGCCGCCATAAAGCACCGAAGCGGGACCTTTGAGAACCTCCACACGCTCGAGCCCGTAGGCATCCATCTGAAAACCGCCGAAACCGTAGCTGAACAGGTTCAGCCCATCGAGAAACACACCGGTCTGGGTGGCCTGAAAGCCGCGAATATAGATCCAGTCGGTGTCCGGATCCGTGCCGAAAGGCTCCGCCGTCACACCGGGTGTATAGCGCAGCACCTCGTCGATTTTCGTCACCGCGCCGCGGTCGTCCATTTCCTGGCGGCCGACAACCGATACGGACTGGGGAATATCCTTGGTATCGGTATCGGTTTTCGAACCCGTCGCGCTTTTCTTCGCGGCATATCCCTTAACGGGACCCGTTGCCGTTTCCGCACGCTGCCCCTCAACGGTAATTTCCCGCAGAACGGTCGTTTCCTGTGCATGGCCCATGACCGGCGCCATCAAGACAACGGCAGCCGTTCCCAAAGCCAGGCGGCTCAAAAACATCCCATGTAAATTTTTCAAGATATGCCCCGAAACAGATCACGGCCGGCGTTCATATCCGACAGGCCGCAGCACCTCAATTAAGCTGAGTATTTACATCAGGATTAAGGCGGGATGCTTGTCGTTTTCTGGGCGGATTTGAAGCTTATTGGCCTCTCGCACAGTTTTGCGCCCGTCATTTATCAGGCAAGGCGTGGAAATCAGCCCTTGCGCCGGCCTATCCGCGCAAGCAGCACGACGGGAAGCATGCCGATGACGACAATCGCCAGTGCCGCAATCGCCGCCTCCTCATAGGTACCACGTGCGGCCTCGCCATAAAGATGGGTTGCGAAGGTTTCGAAATTGAGCGGCCGCAACAAAAGCGTGGCGGGGAGTTCCTTGACACAGTCAACGAAGATCAGCAGCGCCGCCGCCGCAAGCGAAGCCCTGGAAAGCGGCAGATGGATCTGGCGGAATGTCTGGGTCGCGGATCGCCCCAGCGTTCGCGCGGCGTGGTCGAAAGATTGCGGGATACGGCTAAGGCCGGCATCGACACCGCCTGCCGCAATGGTGAGGAAACGCGCCGAATAGGCATAGATGAGAGCCGCGCCGCTGCCGATGAAGATAAGGCCGGTGGAGACGCCGAACCATTCACGCATGGTCTGGTCGACGAACCGGTCGAAGCCGCCGAGCGCAATCAGCACGCCGATGGCGATAACCGTGCCGGGAGCTGCATATCCCACTGTGGAAAGGCGGTAGGACCAGAGCGAGAGACGCCCCGGAGCAAGACGCATCGCGTAGGCAACCGCGAGGCCGAGAATGAGGGTGATCATCGTCGCCAACCCGGCGAAGACGATCGTATTCAAAGCTTCCTCCGTAAAACGGGCGGACAGGCCGCTGAAACGAAACCGCTTCCATGCCTCAATGACGAGATAGCTCGCCGGCGCCACAAAGCCGATCAGCACCGGCAGGCCACCGAACACGAAGGCGAGCCAGCCCTTCGGGCCGGCAAGCCGCAGCGGCTCCAGTTCCCTGCTTTTCTGCGCGGAAACGGAATAACGCTGCTTGCGCCGCGCCCAGCGCTCGAACGCCACGAGAGCGACAACGATGAACAGCATGGAAAGCGCGATCTGCGCCGCACCCGGCAGATCGGATTTCGTGACCCATGTTGTGTAGACGGAAACCGTGAGGGTGCGGACGCCGAGAAACTCCGAAGCGCCGATATCGTTCAGCGCTTCCATCAGGGCAAGGCTGACGCCGACCGCGATTGCCGGGCGCGCCAACGGCACCGCGACCTTCAAAAAAGCCGCGCGTCTGGAAACGCCAAGTGTGCGTGCGGCTTCCAGCAGATTGCCCGCCTGCGTCAGGAACATGGCCCGGACGGGAATATAGACATAGGGAAAGAGGACGAAGGCGAGAAGGATGATACAACCCGTCATCGACCTTATATCCGGCAAGCGGAATTCACGCGGGCTGGAATAACCGAGCAGCCAGCGGATCACCCCTTGCACCGGCCCGATGGGATGCAGAATATCCAGATAGGCGTAAGCGACGATATAGGTGGGCATGGCCAGCGGCAGCAGCAACGCCCATTCCAATATCCTGCGCCCGGGAAAATCATAAGCGGTGACCAGCCAGGCCGAACAGGTTCCGATGATACCGGCCAGCAGGCCGACGCCGACAAGAAGGATGACCGTATCCGGCAGGGCCGTCAAAAGAACGGTGGAGCCGAGATGCTCCCAAAGGCCGGCGGAACCCTGCACGGCCTGAGAGACAAGCGCCAGAACCGGCACCATGGCGCCGCAGACCGCAATGAGCGACAGGCCCAGCCACCAGAAGGAGGATGAAAACCGTGTTCCTGCGCGGGGCGTCAATGTCTGAACGGCGTCTGGATTCATGAGCTTCTTGAAATACAGGGAAGGCGTCCGCGGGTGCGAACGCCTTCCATCGAGTTATTGCCGGTTGGCTTTACTTGTCGAAACCGACCTTGTCGACCAGCTCGCTCGCCTGCTTGCGATGCGAGACGATTTCCGTCAGCGGCTTGTTGTCGATCTTCAGCGTGCCGAAGGAAGCGATGATCTCGTTGAGAGCCGCACCCTGCTTGACCGGATATTCGTAGTTGGCTTCAGCATAGATCTTCTGGGCTTCGTCGGAGACGAGATATTCCAGCAGCTTGACGGCTTCCGCCTTGTTCGGCGCATTCTTGGCTACAGCCGCGCCGCTAATATTGACCTGCGTGCCGCCATTCTTGAAGGTCGGCAGAACCACCTTGATGGCGTCGCCCCACTTCACCTGCTCCTCGCCGCCCTTGCCCGAGCGCATCAGGCCGACATAATAGGAGTTGGCGATGCCGATATCGCAAATGCCGCCGAGGATGTCCTTGGCAACGTCGCGGTCGCCGCCGCCAGCCTTGCGAGCCAGGTTTTCCTTGACGCCGGCAAGCCACTTCTCGGTGTCGGACGCACCGTAGTGGGCGATGTAGTCGGCAAAGAGCGCGGTGTTATAGGGATGCTGACCGGCGCGAATGCAAACCTTGCCCTTCCACTTCGCGTCCGCCAGATCTTCATAATTGAAGGAAGCGAGATCGAGATCCTTCGCCGCATACAGAACGCGGGCGCGCATGGAGAGCGCGAACCAATGACCCTTGGCATCACGAAGTTCGGCCGGGACTGCCTTGGTCAGGGTTTCGGACTCGACCGCCTGGGTGACGCCCTTTTCGGCGAGATCAACGAGGTTGCCGGCATCCACGGTCATCAGAACGTCGGCCGGCGAGCTTGCGCCTTCACTCAGAACGCGCTCCGCAAGACCGTCCTTCAGGAACACGGTGTTGACCTTGACGCCGCTCGAGGCGGTGAAGGATTCCAGCAGGGGCTGGATCAGGCCCGGCTCTCTGGTGGTATAGATGTTGAGTTCGGCAGCGCTGACCGATCCGGCTGCAAAGGCAACCGTGCTGGCAAGCAGGGCAAATCCGGTAAATTTCGTCATGTTTCGTCTCCCTCTCCGAATAGCGGCGATATAGAGCGAGCAGACATCATACCTGATGAAGCAAATCAAGTTTTATTTCGCGATTTTCAGACAGCCCTGATCACCAAGAGTTGAAAATGGAGCATAAATAAACATGCAAATTTACTCATTCAACTTCAGGTAAATATCAGCACGCCCTTGGGATCGATGCCGAAACGCACGGTCTTGGTCTTGGCCGGCGTGCGCTGCATCGTCCTGACGCGCAGGTCGGCCGGAAGGCCGGGCACGGCGATGCCGAGTTGTTCGATCTCGCCGAGGAAAACACGGCTCGCTATTTCGCCGGCGATTCCTTCTCTTGCGGCATCATCCTCGATGATCGAAATCGCATTGGGGCGGACATAGGCGACGGCGACGGCGCCATCCGGCAGATCGGATGCATCCCCCAGGGGGCCGAGCGGCGTTTCGACGCGGCCCTGCCTTACCCGGCCCTCGATCTTGTTGAAGGCGCAGAAAAAATCGGCGGCGTAGCGGGTTTTGGGATTGTCGTGGATTTCATAGCCCGTACCGCTCTGCACGATACGGCCGCGCTGCATCAGAACCACGCGGTCGCCTGCAGACAGCGCCTCTTCCGGGTCATGGGTGACCATGATCGCCGTCGTGCCCAGTTGCCGCAGGAGACCCAGCGTCTCTTCGCGGACATTGTCACGCAAGCCCCTGTCGAGATTGGAAAAGGGCTCGTCCATCAACAAAAGCCCCGGCTGCGGGGCAAGGGCACGGGCAAGGGCCACTCGCTGCTGCTCACCGCCCGAAAGCGTATGCGGATAGCGCTTCGCCAGATCCTGCAGGTGAACATGCTCGATCATTTCCCCGGCACGGCGGCGGGCCTCGGCCTTCGGCAGGGACCTGAGGCCGAACAGGACATTCTGTTCGACGGTGAGATGCGGGAACAGCGCATAGTCCTGAAAGACGAAACCAATATTGCGTTTTTCCGGCTCGACGAAGACAGCCGAACCGGCAACAACGGAACCGTTGAGGCAAACGCTGCCGTGATCCGGCGTCTCCACACCCGCGACAATGCGCAGCAGGGTCGATTTTCCACAGCCCGAGCGGCCCACAAGGCAAATAATTTCGCCGCTTTCGACGGCCAGATCGATATCGGACAATACATCGGTATCGCCGAATCTTTTTCCAACCGATTTCAGTTCAAGCGCTGCGCTGCCTGCCATTTCCAATCCTGCCCTGCTTTGCGAATTATGTTGATCGCTCAAATCAGGATTAAAGTCAAAAAATCGCGAATAACACGGTTTTCATTCACGAGGCCGCGAGATGTTGGGCAGCAATATTGACGTTTACGTTAGAGTTAAATAGGCTTTGCCGACATGATGGACGTCAAGGGATTCCGCGTCTATCATTCGTCACCGGGGAGCAGGAGGAGCGGTCGATCCGGTGACGCACATGTGGTTTCTTCGATCCGGCAGAGAAGCCGGCTGATTGCGGGAACCCCATGACCATCAGGCAGCCGAAAGCGCCTTCATGCATTCCACCGGATGCACGTGCGCGACAAAGACTCTGGGAGGAGCAGCATGAGTGAACTGTCCCTGGGACACGCGGAAAATGTCAGCGTCGAGAAACGCTGGCTGTCATCCTATCCGCCGGGCGTCCCTTCCGAGATTCCTGCTTCGGCCAATGCTTCCCTTGTCGATCTCCTCGAAAAGAGCTGCGTGCAATTTGCCGACCGCAAAGCCTTTTCCAGCATGGGGAAATCGCTGACCTATCGGCAGCTTGACACTGAAACCCGCGCCGTCGCCGCCTGGCTGCAATCCAGGGGACTGGAAAAAGGCGACCGGGTTGCCGTGATGATGCCGAACATCCTGCAAAATCCCGTCGCGGTTTACGGTATCCTGCGGGCAGGCATGGTCGTGGTCAACGTCAATCCGCTCTACACACCGCGCGAACTGGAACACCAGTTGAAGGACTCCGGCGCAAAGGTGCTTTTCGTGCTGGAAAACTTCGCCCATGTGGCGCAGCAGGCCGTGCCGAAAAGCGCCGTCCGGGATGTGGTCGTCGCGTCCATGGGTGATCTTCTCGGTTTCAAGGGACATATCGTCAATCTCGTGGTCCGCAAGGTGAAAAAGCTCGTGCCCGCCTATGCGATCCCCGGCTCGATCAGCTTCAAGGCCGTGCTGAAGGAAGGCCAGGGATTTTCCCTCAAGCCTGCCGGCCTCACAGCACAGGATATCGCATTCCTGCAATATACGGGTGGAACCACCGGTATTTCCAAAGGCGCGATCCTCACCCACGCCAACCTTCTCGCCAACAAGGCGCAGATCAGCCTGTGGCTGGATGCCGCCTTCAACAGCCGCAAGGATCGTCCCGAGGTTCTCAACTTCATCTGCGCGCTGCCGCTGTGCCACATCTTCGCGCTGACGGTAAACTCGCTGATGGGCATTGCGCTGGGCGGCCACAACCTGCTGATCGCCAATCCGCGTGACATTCCCGGTTTCGTGAAAGAGCTGACACATTACCAGCCGCATGTTTTCCCCGGCATCAATACACTCTTCAACGCCTTGATGAACAATGAGGATTTTCGCAAGCTCGACCTGTCCTCGCTCATTCTGGTTCTCGGCGGCGGCATGGCCGTGCAGAGGCCGGTTGCGGAGCGCTGGCTTTCAGTCGTCGGCTGCCCGATCGCCGAAGGTTACGGGCTGTCGGAGACCTCGCCGGTCGCGACCGTCAACCGGCTGGACACCTCGGAATTCAGCGGCACCATCGGCCTGCCCCTTTCCTCGACGGAAATCGACATCCGCGACGACGACGGCAACAGCCTGCCCCTGGGCGAAGTCGGCGAAGTCTGCATTCGCGGACCGCAGGTCATGGCCGGTTACTGGCAGAGGCCGGATGAGACCGCCAAGGTCATGACACAGGACGGGTTTTTCCGGTCCGGCGACATGGGTTTCATGGACGAGCGCGGTTACACCAAGATCGTCGACCGCAAGAAGGACATGATCCTGGTCTCCGGTTTCAACGTCTATCCGAACGAGGTCGAGGAAGTGGCCGCCAGCCATCCCGGCGTACTGGAATGCGCCGCGATCGGTGTTCCGGACGAACATTCCGGCGAAACCGTGAAGCTTTTCGTCGTCAAGAAGGACCAGTCCCTCACGGAAGCGGAGCTCAAGGCTTTCTGTGCCAAGAGCCTGACAAACTACAAGCGGCCGAAAATCATCGAGTTCCGCACCGAGCTGCCGAAATCGAATGTCGGCAAGATTTTGCGGCGCGAATTGCGCAATCTGAACTGAGCGAATGGAGCCGGGCGACCGGCTCTTTTCTTTTCTCAAAGTCGCCTTGATTTGGCCGCCTGAAAAAGAATAGTTTCCTCATCCTTCCACGGAAGCCGAGGAGCACATGATGCAGGCCACCATCGAAAAACTCAAAGCAACGGCAAGCAGCACAGCCGCAACCGATCTTCGCGCCGCCTTTGCGGCCGATGACAAGAGATTCAGCCGTTTCAGCGTAAAATTCGATGACCTGCTGATGGATTATTCCAAATGCGCCGTCAACGAAGAGATCGTGACGCTTCTCGAACAGCTGGCGCGCGAGGGCGGCGTCGAGGCCAAGCGCGAGGAGATGTTCTCCGGCAAGGCGATCAACTTCACCGAAGACCGCGCCGTGCTGCATACCGCGCTGCGCAATCGTTCAAACACCCCCGTTCTTGTAGACGGCAAGGATGTGATGCCTGACGTGAACGGCGTTCTCGCCGCCATGGGCAAGTTTGCCGATGCGATCCGTTCCGGCTCGCTCAAGGGCGCGACCGGTAAGAAGATTACCGATGTCATCAATATCGGCATTGGCGGCTCCGATCTCGGTCCTGTCATGGCAACGCTGGCGCTCGCGCCTTTCCATGACGGCCCGCGCGCGCATTTCGTGTCCAACATCGATGGCGCGCATATTGCCGACACGCTGAAGCTAATCGACCCCGAGACCTCGCTCTTTATCGTTGCCTCCAAGACTTTCACCACCATCGAGACGATGACGAACGCCGCCACCGCGCGCCGCTTCATCGCCGAGAAGCTGGGTGAAGGCGCCGTCAAGCATCATTTCGCCGCCGTTTCCACCGCGCTGGACAAGGTTGCCGCCTTCGGCATCGAAAGCGACCGCATCTTCGGTTTCTGGGACTGGGTCGGCGGCCGTTATTCGATCTGGTCGGCCATCGGCCTGCCGCTGATGATCGCTATCGGGCCGGATAATTTCGGCAAGTTCCTGGATGGCGCGCATGCAATGGACCGGCATTTCCGCGAAGCACCGATCCGCGAAAACCTGCCGATGCTGCTCGGCCTCATCGGCTTCTATAACCGTAACGTGCTGAACTATCCGACGCGGGCGATCCTGCCCTATGACCAGCGGCTGTCGCGTTTCCCCGCCTATCTGCAGCAGCTCGACATGGAATCGAACGGCAAGGGCGTCACCATCGACGGCACGCCGGTCGAAGGCCAGTCCGGCCCGGTCGTCTGGGGCGAGCCCGGCACCAACGGCCAGCACGCCTTCTACCAGCTGATCCATCAGGGCACGAGCGTCATTCCGGCGGAATTCATGATCGCCGCCAACGGTTTCGAGCCCGAACTGCGCCATCAGCACCAGCTTCTCATCGCCAATTGCCTGGCGCAATCGGAAGCGCTGATGAAGGGACGGACGCTGGCTGAAGCGAAGGCCCAGCTTACCTCCAAGGGCATGGAAGACAAGCTCGCCGACTTTATCGCCCCGCACCGCGTCTTCACCGGCAACCGCCCCTCGATCACCTTCGTTTATGACAAGCTGACGCCGTTTGCACTCGGCCGCCTGATCACGCTTTACGAACACCGTGTCTTCGTGGAAGGCGTGCTGTTCCGCATCAACTCCTTCGACCAGTGGGGCGTGGAGCTTGGCAAGGAACTGGCAACCGGCCTGTTGCCTGTCGTGGAAGGCAAGGAAAGCGCCGCCGGCCATGACAGCTCGACACAGGGGCTGGTGAAGGCGCTGGCGGGTCTGGCGGGGTAATATCCAGCTACCCACGATCTCAGGAAAGCCGGAAGGACACTTCCGGCTTTTTTCAATCCGACATCAATGGCCGGCATCAATGGCCGACATCAATGGAATGTCAAATTGGAGGCGTATATGCCATCCCGGTCCGGCAAGGATTTTCTGGAGTTCCACGATCTGCCAGCGGATGCGGTGCTATCAATCATCGAGCGCGCGGGCAGTCTGGCAGGGAGCTGGTCAAACGCCGCCATGCCGCAGCTGCTCAAGGGAAAACGCATCGGGCTGATTGTCGACGACACCGGCTGGCGCAACACCACCGCCTTTGATCTCGGTGTCCAGGCCATGGGCGGGATTTGTGTCACCGCTCCAATCGGTTTCAATGGCCGTGAAGAAACCGCGGATCTTGCCGGTTATCTCGACAATTGGTTCGACCTGCTGGTTGTCCGCACGAAGGAGCTTTCGACCCTTCACGCACTCGCGGCGGAAATGACCGCACCGGTCATCAATGCGCGAACGAAATCCAACCATCCGTGCGAGACCCTCGGCGACCTTGCCTATATCAAAAGCGCAAGGGGCCAAATAGACGGGCTTAAAATCGTCGGCGTAGCGCCGGATGCCAATATCCTGCGCTCATGGGTCGAAGCCTCGATATCGTTGCCCATTCAGGTCACGCAGGTCTATCCCGACCAGTGGCATGTCACCGATCCCGCGCTCCTCAACCCAAATTTCCGGGCAAGCTCAGACTCCGGGGAATTGCTCAATGCGGATGTGATCATTACCGATTCCTGGCCTGGCGGACAGGATCATGGCCTGACCGACTATCGCATATCCGCATCCCTTCTCGACAGGATGCGTCCGAATACGATCTTCCTGCCCTGCCCGCCCGTCGCGCGCGGTCAGGAGGTGACGGCGGACGCCATGGTGCATCCGGCCTGTCAGAGCCGGGCCGCGAAGGCCTATCTTCTGCACGCGCAAAACGCGCTGATGGAATTTCTTCTCACCTGAGGCTGTCGGACCTTCAAATATAAAGCGCCGCCATTTTACGCCATGCGCCCGCCCGGTGCGCGCGGCCTTCCCAGACATGCATCTGATGCCCCACCTGCTTGTCCGAGAGCACACGGCTCAGATGATGGTTGTTGTTAAGAAAAGGGTCGGCGTCACCGATGGTGAAGACCATGTCGATGCGGCGCAGGCTATCGAGCCGCCAGGGGCATGAGAGGCCCGGCAGGAAGTGGCTTGGCATGTGGAAATACACGTCGTCATCGTAATAACCATCGAACAGATCGCCGAAGGACTCCACCTTCATCGTCAGGTCGTAGCGGCCGGAAAAGGCGACGAGCTTGGTAAAGAGATGCGGATGGCGGAAAACGAGGCTGGCGGCCTGAAAGGCACCGAGGCTGCAGCCCTGCACAATGGTGCTGCCCTCAGGATTCTTCTCGGCCATCAGCGGCAGCACTTCATTGAGAATGTAGGCCTCAAGTGCTGCATGACGGCGCACACGCTCGGCTGGATGGTTGTGGCCCGCGTAAAAACTTTCCCGTGCCAGACCCTCGATACAATAAAGCTGGAGGTGGCCGGCCTCCAGCTTTTCGGAAAGGCTCGCAACGATGCCTAATTCCTCATATTCGAAGAAACGCCCATCGCGGGTGGGAAACATCAGCACCTTGGCGCCGGCATGACCGAATATCAGGAGCTCCATATCACGATGGAGCCTGTGACTATACCAGCGGAGATATTCGCGTTTCATGGCACCTTGAAAAACCGTCTGACCTTGTCCTTATGGACCGCATCTTGCGATGCGCTGTCAGGGTAGTCGAAATGCCCGGCGTCGAGGATGAAGATTTCATTAAATTTTGATTGCGGCAACGCATTGGCCACTGCGAACTGGCAGGGTGGCGCCACCGACGGATCAAAGAGCGCCGGTGCAACCAGCATCGGCACTTTTATACGGGCGGCGGCACAGGCCGCATCGAAGAAGCGCAGGGTCTCGAGCACATTCGGATGGGCCTTCTGGTATGACTGAACCGAATTCGCACTGCCAACGGTGGGCAATGTCAGCCAGAACGGCCTATGCCCGAATGTCGGCACCACCAGATGGCCACGGTCGATGCGCTCGTCAAAAGGTATTGCCAGAGCGCCGATGCCACCGCCGAAACTGATACCGCTATACCCCACCTGCCCTTCCAGCCAGGGATAAAGCGTCACGAGCGTGGAAACGGCGACCCACAGATCATCGACACAGCCGCCAATGATGTAATCGTCTTTCCTGTCGATATTGTAGAGAACATGAAGCGCTGATTCCGAAGAAATCGGCGGGCAGGCGCTTAACGAGATACCGCGAAAACAGAGAAACAGGACTGCCGTTTCTTCCACCGGCACTTCGAAATCTGGCTCGGAGCGCCCACCATAACCATGGCCGACAACGAGGCCGCGGCGCACATGGCCTTCGCGTGGAAGAAGCATCCACCCGCCGATGCGGAAGCCGCCGGTCGAGGTGTAGCTGACATCGAGGACATGCCAGCGCGGATGGCTGAGCCTGCTCCTGCGCAGCACCGGCCGCGGATCTGTGGCGAGCGCGCGGCGATAGCGCTTCTGCCAGAAATCATCGAAACCCGGCGGTGCATCGGGCGGGGTAATGGCCAGCAACTGGTCGCGCTGCATGCCATAGGTCGGATCGAAATCAAAAGGATGGGTCTTCGGAACACTCATGCGATGCTTGTTTCGTGAAAAAACAGCTGACACAAGCGTGATAATATCGAAATACCGGTTTTTTGCGGCTTTAGCACCGGGGAGAGCGTTGAACCACCTTTTCAAAATGGTTCAACCGCGCGCATCAAAGGCCGATTTCATGCGCAAATGGCGGATTCGCGCCAGCGCGTGAGACGGTGACTGCCGCCGCCTTCGCGCCCAGCGCCAAGGCCTTTCTGATCTGCTCTTCCGTCAGCGCGGCAACCTGCGCCTTCGTGAGGATACCCTGCATTTTAAGCGAAGCGAGGATGCCCGCATCGAAAGTGTCGCCCGCGCCGACGGTGTCGACGACTTCGACCCGCTCGGAGGCCACTTCCACCTTGAGATTGGCAGTATAACCCACAGCCCCCTTGGCACCGCGGGTGACGACCACCAGTTTCGCGCCATGATGCAGCCAGTGGCGGGCGAGCGTATCCTCATCGCCTTCCAGACCGAACCAGGCAAGGTCCTCATCCGAGAACTTGACGATATCCGACATGGCGGCCATGCGGCGGATGCGGGCCATGTGGGACTGCTTGTCCTTGATGAAACCGGGGCGGATATTCGGATCGAGCGAGATGACACGGCTTTGATGCTCGCGCGTCATCAGCGCCTCATAGGTGCTGCCGCAGGGCTCGGGAATGAGGCTGATGGCGCCGAAATGCAACGCTTCGCAATCGGCGCCCAGCGCCGGAAGCTCGGCCTCTGTGATCATCCGGCCAGCGGTGTTCTCGTCGTAAAAAGCGTAAGTCGCGTGGCCGTCCACCAGCTTGACGAAGGCGATGGTCGTCGGCCGCGACAGCGTCGCGCAATAGCTGAAATCCACCTTGCTGGCGCGCAGGGTTTCCCGCAGGATATCGCCCATCATGTCATCGGAAAGACCGGTGAAAAAGGCGGAGGGGACGCCGAGACGCCCCAGCGCAATTGCCGTGTTGAAGACCGCTCCGCCTGCATAGGGGGCGAAACCCGCCTCACCCAGCGTCGTCTGCCGGGGCAGCATGTCAATCAGGGCTTCACCACAACACAGGATCATTACGGTCCTCCTCAAAACAGCAAATCAAATGAACTTAAATCGATTTAGACGAAGATCGATCGGAAGGCCAGCCACAAGCCGACTGGCCGCATCCGAAATCACGATTGCGGCAATTCGCTGACACCCCCATGCTTCGCCGACCAGGGCAGCGGATTATCGAGGAAGGCCTCAACCCCCGACAGCGTCTTTTCATCGAACAGTTTTTCAGCCCTTGCGACCGCCAGAACATCGCGCCAGGTCGTCAGATAATGCAGCTTGACATTGCCATTGGCGAAGCGCGCTTCGGCCTCTTCGAAGATGCCGTAATAGAAGAGCGCGATGCCATGATCGACAATTCCGCCCGCCGCACGGATGGCGTCGATGAAGGTGAACATCGAACCGCCGGCCGTCGTCAGATCCTCGATGACGAGAACGCGGGCACCTTCCGGCATATGGCCTTCGATCTGGGCATTACGGCCATGGCCTTTCGGCTTCTTGCGGCAATAGATCATCGGCAGGCCAAGGCGCTCGGCAAGGAAAGCGGCAAAGGGAATGCCCGCCGTTTCACCACCGGCGACACAGTCGAACTTCTCGAAGCCAGCCTCGCGCATGACAGCCGCCGCCGCGAAATCCATGGCCGCCGAGCGAATGCGCGGGAAGGAGATGAGCTTGCGCATGTCGATATAGACAGGGCTCTTCATGCCCGAAGCGAAGGTATAGGGGCTTTCGGAATTGAAGTGGACCGCCTTGATTTCCCACAACATCTTCGCAACCAGTTCCGCGACGACGGTGCGGTCAGTGAATGTGAAATGGTTCATAGGCGTTCTCCTTTTCGGCCTTGGTTTATCGCTCCGAAAACCCGGATCGGTTTTCGGAAAGCACAACGTCTTGGTTCAGTGTTGCAGGCATCCTCAGGCGGCACCGGATTTGAGGGCGGATACCTGAAGACCATAACAAAACCGCCGGCAGTGCCGGCGGTCATTAAAAAATCAGCTTACATCCCAGTGGAGCGGGAACATCGGGTCAAACACCGTCACCGGCCCGGCGCCCGTCTCGATCTTTTCGGGGAAGGAAACCGCCTCGTCACGCCTGACCAGCGTGATCGTCTCTTCATTCGGCGCGAGACCATACCAGGCGGGACCATTCAGCGAAGCGAAGGCTTCCAGTTTATCGAGGGCATCTTCGTCCTCGAAGACATGGGCAAGGCAGCTCATGGTGTTGATGGAGGTATAGATACCGGCACAGCCGCAGGCGCATTCCTTGGCGGGATCGACATGCGGGGCGGAATCCGTACCGAGGAAGAAGCGCGTATCACCCGAAGTTGCGGCAGCCCGCAGGGCCAGCCGGTGTTCTTCGCGCTTGGCGACGGGCAGGCAATAATAATGCGGCTTGATACCGCCGACCAGAATGGCATTGCGGTTGATGATGAGATGGTGGGTGGTGATGGAACCGGCCAGATTGGCCTTGGATGACTTGATGTAGTCCACGCCGTCACGGGTGGTGATGTGCTCCATCGTCACCTTCAGTTCCGGCAGGCGCTGGCGCAGCGGTTCCAGAACCGTATCGATGAAGACCTTCTCGCGGTCGAAAATATCGACCTCTGGCGTCGTCACCTCGCCATGCACGCAGAGCGGCAGGCCAATCTTCGCCATGCGTTCCAGCACCGGCATCGCTCTGTTGAAATCGCGCACGCCGCCATGGGAATTGGTCGTCGCACCCGCAGGATAGAGCTTTACGGCGGTGATGAGGCCGCTTTTTTTGCCCTCTTCCACGTCGTCGGCAACAGTATCCTCAGTAAGGTATAGGGTCATCAGCGGCTCGAAGCGGTCACCCGCCGGGATCGCCTTGACGATGCGTTCGCGATAGGCGCGGGCATCGGCCGTGGTGACGACCGGCGGCACCAGATTCGGCATGATGATGGCGCGGGCGAAATGGCGGCTCGTATCCCCGATCACCCCTTCCAGCATGGCGCCATCACGAAGATGCAGGTGCCAGTCATCAGGGCGGCGCAGGGTGAGCGACTTCATCGGGATACCTCGGAGCATGATGGAATTGCGCCCGCTTAGCATCTTTTGTCGCGGGAAAACAGCCGCCAGAGGTCATCGGGCGGCTGTAAATGTCATTTTTTTGAAGCGTGTCTCAGATGTTGCCCGCTTCCGGACCCCAGACATCGGTCATGGCGAAACCATCCGCCAATGGGTCGAAAGGATCGAGACCCACCTGGTGCAGACCGAAGGTGAAGCCGCGCCCGGCAATGGTGGGAATGACGGCCGGACGACCCGCCACTTCGGTGACGGCGGAAAGGCCGACATCGAATTCCGAACCGATGATCGAGCGGGATTTATATTCGTCGCCCACTTTCACCTTGCCGCGCGCATAAAGCGTGGCGAGATTGGCGGAATTGCCGGTGCCGCAGGGGGAGCGATCCGCCCTGCCCGGCCACATGGTGGTGCAGGTGCGGATGGAGCCATCGGCATCCACATCGCGGAACATGACATAGGCAACGCCTGATATGGCGGGGATTTCCGGATGAACGACCGTCATCTCACGGTTTACGAGGTCCTTCAGGGTCATGCCGGCGGCAACGAGTTTCGCGGCATTGGCCTTCTCGATGGTGAGACCGATCTGGCGAACATCAACGAGCGCGTAAAAAATGCCGCCGTAGGAAATGTCCATCGTCACTTTGCCCCAGTCGGGCGTGTCGATGCTGACATCCAGCTCATGCACGAAGGACGGCACCATGGTCAGCTTGACCTTTTCGCAGCGCCCGTCACGGCAGGTGGCCGTCGCTTTGACGAGGCCGGCGGCCGTTTCCAGAATAATGACGGTTTCCGGTTCCTGCATCTCCACCATGCCGCTTTCCAGCAGTGCCGTGGTGGCGCAGATGGAATTGGAGCCGGAGCTGGCATGCGCCTGATCCGGCTGGAGAATGACGAAAGCGGCGTGCGCATCCGGATGCTTCGGCGGCAGGAGAAGATTGACCGACCCCATCGGCGTACCGCGCGGCTCGAGCGTCAGGAAGCGGCGCAGCGCCTCCCCCTGCGGATCCGTATTCATCCAGTGAAGCTGTT
Organism: Agrobacterium sp. OT33; assembly: GCF_017313365.1. Lineage (NCBI taxonomy): Bacteria > Pseudomonadati > Pseudomonadota > Alphaproteobacteria > Hyphomicrobiales > Rhizobiaceae > Agrobacterium > Agrobacterium sp. OT33. Next base: position 478,752 of record NZ_JAFLMZ010000001.1, read on the forward strand.
CAGCAACCGTGTTGCCCGGGATTTTCGGCGCGCCGCCGGTGACGACACGGCCGATTTCGCCTTCGCAATGGACATCGAGAAGCTGGAGGGTGCGTTTCCAACGCATGGGGTCTTACTCCGGAAGTTGGGTTGTTGGCCCGACCATACAGATAAAAATACAAGCTGTATACAAATCTGCGGGGCGTAATGACAAAAACGCTTAGCGTTTTCGCCACCCCCATACGCATTGTAGTTTAGCGGTTACGGCATTCCGCCCGGTTTCGATTGGCGGCGGCGTCGCAGTTCACCCTTGACGACTGCAGCGCCTGATCGTCCACCACGGAACCGGCCGTATCGCCCACCGATCCGACGGTATTCTCCATGGAGCGCCCGAGGCGTTCCACCTGCCGGCCGTAATTTTCCCGCGTGCGCGGATCAAAGACGGCAATCGGTGCGCTGACCACCACGCTGGCCGCCGTTCCGACGGTTTGCGCAGCGCCGATGCTGACCGCGCCAAGCGCCTCACCCAGACCGACATCGGAATCCGTCACCGTCTGGCCGGCGATGAGGCGGTCGCCGATCAGGCGGACGACCTCGGGGCTTTCGGCAAATTTACCGTGGTTCAGACGATCACCGGATTGCAGCTTGGTGAGATCGAGAACGGTGATGCCGGCCTTTTCCAGCTGGCTGCTATAAGGCTCGACGGATGGATCGATCTGGCCAAGGCGGTCGACATTGCCGGAGATGCGGCGCGACAGGCTGAGTGCACGGTCGTCCTGCGAGACGAAAAGGGTGAATTTCGGCGGCGTCTTGCCAAGACTTGCGAATTGCCGGCTGAACACGTCCACATCGAGATCCGGCGCGGCAAGAATGACATTGCTGATCTTCGGATCGACCCGGCCGTTGCGGATGGCCATCTGGCGCAGCGCTTCCACCGCAAGCCAGGTGCCCATGGAATGCGCCATGACCGTGACCTCGCCGATGGACTTGTCCTTGGCCAGACGCGTCAGCATCTCTTCAAGCGCATCGCGGGAGTAGTTGGTGCTTTCCTTGTCGTAATTATAGTCGAAAATGCTTGCCCGCGACGGCCAGGTGAAGACGACAGGCACAACATCCGTGCCTGAATCATGGACGATCTGGGCGAAGCGATAAACGGATTCTTCGTAGCGATTGTTGAAACCATGCACGAAGACCAGCACGCGGCGGTCCTTCGCGATATGTTTACCGATCCAGCTTCTGGTTTCGGCTTCGGAACGAATAGGCTCCACCGCCACCGTGGTGAAATCCTTCAGCGGGTTCGGCGGCAGTTTTTTCGGCCATTGCACCTGCCCAACCTTGCGGTTGGCGTTGGGCGGAATGGAAATGGTGACAGCATCGACCTTCAGGCCCGTTCCACGCTCACCGCCGAAAAGCACGGCGGTGTTTTCCGATGGCGCACGCGTGGTGGCAACCAGAAGATTGACCGGCGTCGTGCCCGCCACGGTCTGCCCCGTCGGCGTCATGACCCCGATAGGACGCCCACCGCAGCCTGCGAGCAGGGCGACAATCGCAATTACGGCCACGAAGCGAATGGGCATCACATCACTCTCCTACAACCCAGAGGCAGCCGGATAGCAGCCAAGGGGAGAGAATTTTCTACCGGAGGCGGAACTGCCGCGCCAGCAACCAAAGCGGAGCAGCGGACACTTTCCGCCCCGGTGTGTCCAAACAGACCCAATTGCCAGCCGACAGGCCGGAAACTCGGCGGACGGCAAGAGCGTGGGACCTATTACTGCGGCAACATCGTTCCTCTCTCCCGAAGCGCATTATGCCAGGACAGTGCCTCTTCGATGAGATGTGGCGTGTGCCCGCCCCGTGCCGCCGCCCGCTGAAAATAATCCGTCAGCGCATCGCGATAGCTGGGATGCACGCAATTTGCGATGATAACGGCCGCTCGCTCGCGTGGAGCGAGACCGCGCAGGTCGGCCAGCCCGGTTTCGGTGACAAGAATATCGACATCATGTTCGGTGTGGTCGACATGGCTGACCATCGGAACGACGCTGGAGATGGCCCCGCCCTTGGCAATCGACTTGGTGACGAAGATCGACATATAGGCGTTGCGGGCGAAATCCCCCGAGCCGCCAATGCCGTTCATCATGTGCGTTCCGCCGACATGGGTGGAGTTGACGTTGCCATAAATATCGAATTCCAGCGCCGTGTTGATGCCGATGATGCCAAGGCGGCGGATGACTTCCGGATGATTGCTGACTTCCTGCGGCCGCAGGATCAGCCGGCTCTTGTACTCGGCCAGCCGCGGCATGACCTGTTCATTCATGGCGGAGGAGAGCGTGATCGACGAACCGGAGGCGAAGGTGAGCTTGCCGGCATCGAAAAGCTCGAAGGTCGAATCCTGCAGGACTTCCGAATACATTTTGAGATCGTGAAACGGCGTATCGATGAAACCATGCATCACCGCATTGGCGATGGTGCCGATGCCGGCCTGGAGTGGCTGGAGTTCATGGGTCATGCGGCCATGACGAACCTCGTTCAGCAGGAACTCGGTGAGATGGCCGGCAATCGCCTTGGTTTCGTCATCCGGCGGCAGCACCGTCGAAAAGCTGTCGCTCTTGTCGCTCAGCACGATTGCAGCGATTTTTTCCGGCGGAACCGGAATGAATGGCAGGCCGACACGGCTGTCCGTCGCCACCACGGGAATGGGCATGCGGGTCGGGCGTTTGGCGGGAATGAAGATGTCGTGCAGTCCCTCCAGCACTTCGGGTTGCGACAGGTTGATCTCAACGATGACCTTGTCGGCCAGAATGGCGAAGCTTGCGGAATTACCGACCGAGGTGGTGGGGACGATACCGCCTTCCGCCGTGATTGCCACGGCCTCGACAATGGCGATATCGACCCCGTGAATCTGACCGCCACGCAATTGCTCGACCGTTTCGGAAAGATGCTGATCGATGAACATCACCTTGCCGTCGTTGATTGCCTTGCGCAAAGCCGGATCGGACTGGAACGGCATGCGGCGCGCCAGCATGCCGGCCTCGACCATGGTCTTGTCGAGATCGTTGCCAAGCGATGCGCCGGTCATCAGGGTGATCTTCATGGGATGCGACTTGGCGCGCTCGGCCAGCGCCAGCGGCACGGCCTTGGCTTCACCAGCGCGTGTGAAGCCGCTCATACCGACAGTCATGCCATCCTGAATGAGACTGGCGGCCTCTTCAGCGCTGACGATCCGGTTCAAGAGGGACGCGTTGCGGATACGCTTTTCAAGCATGCACTTCTCCATGATCTGCATTCACGATGGCACGGCATTCGGCTGGCCACCTCTTCGGCGACTATGGCGTGCAGTTTCATCGATGAAACTGACATAGATCAAGGGTGTGAACGGAACCATGGCCGTCGCGCATCAAATCCCGTTCAACAAACCACAAGTGGCGCATTGGCGCGACAGGCTGTGCGATCTTAACGCCATGCCGGCTTATGATCGGCATGTGCCTGCCGCCGGAAACTTTTCAACGGCAACTGGCGATGAGGCGATGGCCTCATCGCAGGCCGGAGTGCCCGTGATCAGGGGCCTACGCAGACAGGTGCCTGACCGAGCACGACCTGCCCCACTTCCGCATCATAGGCGCGCAGGCCAAATGCGCCTGTTGTGATGACGCGGTAACAGGGATTACCGCCCGTCCACAGCGGATTCAGGACATCGATATCGGTGATGAAACGGTGGGCGCAGGCCTGACCCGAGCTATAGGCTATGCCTTCGGCGGTGGTGCCCGCCATCGGCACATGGATATGGCCAAAAATGATATGACGCACACCAGCCGCATGGGCCGTGAGGCAACGCATGAGCGCACCGTCATCATGCATGCCGATATGTTCGAAATGGCGGATGCCGCAATCCATCGGCGGGTGGTGGATGAAAACCGTTACCGGCAACTCGCCCGCGCTTTCCAGCGCACCCTCCAGCCACACCAGACGATCCGCATCATAGATGCCACCGATGACATCGGCTTCGTGGCTGTCGAGAAACAACAGCCGGCCGAAATCCGTATCGATGAAGGACTGGATGTAGCCGTTTTCGTCGCGCGGCTGTTCGGGGAAGGCCGCCACGAATTCAGGCCGGCGATCGTGGTTGCCAAGCATCAGCCGCACGGGAACGGAGACCGGCGCGAGGATGTCGCGCAGCAGCTCATAGGCCTCCGGCTCACCGTAGTTGCAAAGATCGCCCGTCATGACAAGAAGATCGGCGTCGGCGTGTTTTTCGATAATATCGGCGATTGCCGCGCGCAGCTGCTTTTCCGGGTCGACGCCGTTTATCGCGATGCCCGGCGGCAGAAGATGGGTGTCGGTGATCTGGATGATCTTCATAACAGGTCTTTCTGGGCAAAATGGCTGCGGGAACGGATTTCCCCGCAGCCTTTTCGTTAGTTCTGCTTATTTCAGCAGGGCGTTGGTCTGCTCGACGATCTGCTTGAGACCGGCTTCCGGCGTTACCTCACCGCGCATGACGGTGCCGATGATGTCGCGCTGCGTGCGCCAGATGCGGACGGAATCACCACCCGGATAACCGGCCCAGGGCAGCGAACGATCGGCCTGGAGCGAAGCGGTCTTCACATTCGGGTTCTCGGCATAATAGGGTGCCAGGAAGTCCGGGCCGGTGGCCAGCTTGTTGGTCGGCAGGTAGCCGGTGATGCGAACGATGGTGTTCTGCGCTTCCGGACCGGTGATCCACTTCAGGTATTTCCAGGCTGCATCCTGCTTGGCCTTGTCCTGCGTCAGGATCACGGCAGAGTTGCCGCCGGTCGGCACGCCGCCGTTTTCCTTGTTGTCGAGCGGGAAGGTTGCCGTCTTCAGCTTGAAGCGGTCGCCAACCAGGCCCTGGATCGTCTGGACGTGGGCCGGGGTCGAGAAGATGAAGCCGGTGAGGCCTGCACCGAACTGCTGGCGGGACTGATCCCAGTCGAGCAGGTTCTGACCACCTTCGGTGACGAACTGGCGAGCCATCTTCAGGGCATTGAGGCCGATTTCATTGTCGAAAGCAACGGTCTTGGTCTTGTCGTCAACGAGCTTGCCGCCCTGTTCGAAGACCAGCGCCTGCCACAACCAGTCATCCGGCCAGCCATTGATGTCGTAGCTCATGCCGGCGAACTTGGCATCGAGAGCCTTGATCTTCTTGGCGAGAGCAATGAGTTCCGGGAAGGTCGTCGGCATCTTGTCCGGGTCGCCGCCAGCCTTGGTGACGAGGTCGGAGTTGATGTAGATGATCGGCGAGGAAGCGTTGACCGGCAGGCCATACTGCTTGCCATCGATCTGGCCGAGCGCGGCCATCTTCGGGCTGTAGTTCTTGTCGAGGAAAGCCTGACCGCCTTCAGCCGCAATGAACGGGCCGAGATCGGTGATCTGGTTGCGCGGTGCAAGCGTGTGAACCAGTTCCGCCGTCAGGTTGTAACCCGAGAAATAAACGTCGGGCAGATTGCCAGTGACGGCAGAGCGCAGAACCTGCTGCTGGCCTTCGTTGTAACCGGCTGCCGGAGCGAGGAAGTTGATCTTCACATCCGGGTTCTTCTTCATGAATTCATCGGCCAGCGGCTGATGGAACTTGGTGAAGCCCGGCAGGTTGTAGAGAACATTCAGCGTGATTTCATTGGCCAGAACCGGCTGAGCGAGGCCCGCAAAAGCCATGCCGAGAGCCAGACCGCCCATCACAGCGCGTCGGTTGAGTTTCATGTCAGTCTCCAGAGAGGTTGGGAGGAGGAAGTCTGAACGGCGTCACTTGACGCCGGTCATGGTAATACCGGCGATGAAGTGCCGCCGTGCGAGGAGGAAGCACAGCACCATCGGCGCGGTAATCAGTGTGGCGCCCGCCATCAGCGCACCGTAATTCGCGCCGGATTCGACATCGGCGAAGAACATCATGCCAAGCGGCGGCGGGGCGAGATTGGTGTCGGAGATGACGATCATCGGCCAGTAGAGATCGTTCCAGTGGGCGACGAGCGAGAAGACCGAAAATGCGGCAAGCGAGGGCAGCGAACCGCGCAGGACAAGGCCCCAGCAGATTTCCATTTCCGAGAAACCATCCATGCGTGCCGCCTCGATGATTTCATCCGGATAGCTGCGGAAGGACTGGTTGAACAGGAAGATGGCGAAAACCGAGAGGAAGAACGGCATCATCATCGCGAAATAGGTGTTCAGGAGCTCCGTCTTCGCCAGCCCCACGAAAAGCGGCAGCGCCAGTGCCTGGATGGGCACGCAGAGCGCCGCGATGACGAGGCCCAGCAGCAGCTTGCGGCCCGGGAACCGGAGCTTCGCCAGCGCATAGGCCGCCGGAACCGATGTCAGTATCTGGACGACAAGGATACCGAAGCAGACAATGACGCCGTTCAGCATGAAGCGCCCCATCGGCACCTGTCCCGCTGCCCGGGCATAATTCTCGGCCGCGTCGAATTTTTCGGGGATCGGCCAGAGCGAGACGTTGAATATCTCTGCCGGCGAACGGATCGAGGTCAGCGCCATCCAGTAGAATGGCAGGAGCATCACGAAAGCACCGAGCGCCAGCACAAGATGCGGAAGATATTTGCGGAGCGCGGCCATCAGTAATGCACCTTCCGGTCCATATGTAGCGTCTGGCCGATTGAAAGCACCAGCACGATTGCGAGGAAGATCACCGTCAGCGCGGCGGCATAACCGGTGTTGGAATATTCGAAACCTTCGAGATAGAGGTCGAACAGCAGGGTTTCCGACCCGAAGCGGCCCTTGGTGAGAACGGCGACCGTCTCGAAGACCTTGAAGGCGGAGATGGAGGTGGTGACCACCACGAACATGGTCGTCGGCCCAAGCATCGGCCATGTCACCGTCAGAAACCGGTCGATCGGGTTCTTGGCGCCATCCAGCCGCGCCGCCTCGTGCAGATCCTTCGAGATGGCGGTAAGCCCGGCGAGAAACAGCACCATGTTGAAGCCCAGGACCTGCCAGATGCCGATCAACGCCATGGTGGGAATGAGGAGGACGGGATTGGAGAGGAAGGCGACGGGTTCGAAACCCAGCCATTTGATCGCCGCATTCACCGGACCGAGGGAAGGGTGTAACAGGAACTGCCACACCGTCGCCATGGCGACGAGCGTTGCGGTGACGGGAAGGAAATAGGCCACTTCCCAGAAGGCACGGCTGCGCTTGCGGTTATAAACAAGCAGCGCCACGCCGAGCGCCAGAAACACGCCAAAGGGAATGACGATGACCGCATAGATGGCGGTATTCGTCAGCGCGCGCAGGAAAACCGGGTCCTGGAATGCCTTGACGAAATTGCCGAGGCCGACAAAACGGGTGGTGAGTGCGCCGAGCTGATAATCGGTGACGGAAAAACCGGCAAGAACGAGCATCGGGACAATATAAATGGCCAGCAGCAGCAGGCTTGCCGGCGCCGCGAACATCAGGCCGCGCCAGATCATCCGCCGGTCCGCCTTCGACAGACGCGGGCGGGATTTAGCGCGCGCAGCCGTGGAAACATCGACGACCGTCATGCCGGCACCCTTTCACGCACGGTCGTTTTGCGACGCAGCCCATCGGCAGCGAAAAGATGGGCACGTTCCGGCGCAAAACCGACAATCATCGTGCCATTCGCATCGGCGCCAAGCGCCTCGCCCGCGCCCTGACGCAGGGTGATGGCCACCGTCTCGTCGCTCAACAGACGGCAGCTGACGAAACGGTCGGCGCCATGGGTTTCGCTGCGGACCACGCGCACCGTAAAACCCTCCATACCCGGACGCAAATCCTCGGCGCGCAGGCCAAGCGTTGCGGGGCCGGCATCGCGGCCCGAGGCTTCCAGGCCCAGATCGCGCCCGAAGGCCGTGACCTTGCCTTCGGTGCCGATTTCGACCGGCAGCAGATTGATGGAAGGCGTGCCGATAAAACGCGCAACCGTCAGCGTCGCGGGCTTCCGGTAAAGCTCATCCGGCGTGCCAAGCTGCTCGATACGGCCTTCCGACATCAGCGCGATCCGGTCGGACATGGTCATTGCTTCGATCTGGTCATGAGTGACGTAGATGAAGGTTGCGCCCAGCCGGCGGTGCAGGCCGGCCAACTCCTCGCGCATATGGGCGCGAAGCTTTGCGTCGAGGTTCGAGAGCGGCTCGTCCATCAGGAAGGCGGCGGGTGAGCGCACCAGCGCCCGGGCGAGCGCCACGCGCTGGCGCTGACCGCCGGAAAGCTGCGCCGGCCTGCGATCCAGCAGATGCGCGATCTGCAGGGTCTCGGCCGCCTGCTCCACGGCGGCGTCGATCTCGCGGAGCGCCTGGGCCGGCGCCGCCAGCCGTCCGATCAGCGGCAGGCGCGCGGCAAAGGGCAGACGCCGCATCCTGAGCGGCGTCGCGATATTCTGCCGCACGCTCATATGCGGATAAAGCGCATAGGACTGGAACACCATCGCCAGATTGCGGTCGCTCGGATCGATCTCCGTGACATCCTGCCCGCCGATCGAGACCGAACCGCGATCCGGGGTTTCCAGCCCTGCGATGATGCGCAAGAGCGTGGACTTGCCGCAGCCCGACATGCCGACGAGGGACAAAAACTCACCGGGACGGATGGAGAGATCGATCTCCTTCAGAACATCGTCAGCCCCGAAGCCCTTGCCGATTCCTGAAAGCTCAAGTGATTGTGGCGTCATTCTGCGCTCCTTTTCTGGAGCGCATATGCTTATATTGTATGACAATATGACGAAGGTTTACCGAAACTTCGGTGACATCGGAAAGCCCGGCAATCTCGGCTCATCGCTAAGCCCTACGGCACAGGCTTCCCCAAAAACCACTAATATGTAGGGGGCATATTTTCAAATTTCGGAAGCCTGCCCCCATCGGCCGGAAACTCCCCGGTTGCGCGGGTCTTTTCACACGGCAGCAAGAATCACATGCGCCTGGATTTTGGCGGCGATCTCACCGCTGCCATGGCGCGCTTCAATCGCAGAGGCGGCGTAATCCGTTACAGCATCCAGCGTTCCCGGAGCCCTTGCTTCTATTTCGGTTCGAAGGACGGTTCCCTGACAATAGGCGACGGCTGGAATGCGCGGTGACGGCGCGTGGCTTTGCGCCGGCACCGTCTCGATCGACACGCGGGAAAACCCGGCTTTCTCCAGCTCGCGGCGGATCAATCCCGTATCATGGTAACCATGCGGCGTGCGGGCCATGAAACGTGGCGGGTCATCCGGAAACAGACGGGCAAGAGCGTTCGTCACATCATCCGCGAAGTGGTTTTCCTCAATGCGGTCCCATACATTGAACAAATAATGTCCGCCTGGCTTCAACACCCGTTTTGCCTCGCGATAGGCCGACTGGCGGTCGTTAAAGAACATCGCGCCGAACTGGCAAAAAACCAGATCGAAAATCGCACTTTCAAACGGCAGCGTCTGCGCATCCGCCTGTTGCCACTTTATGCGATTGTCCGGCGCCTGTCGCGACGCCGCAAAGTCGAGCATCGGCTGGTTGAGGTCCGTCACGACATAATTTGCGGCGGGTGACAATCTTGGAGCGAGGTTGCGTGTCACGACCCCGGTGCCAGCGGCTATTTCCAGAATATCGACAGGCATCAGGGCCGCCGCCCGCCGCGCCAGATCAGCGGCAAATGGTGCGAAGATCAGCGGCACCATATAGCGGTCGTAATTTTCCGGAATCGAACCTGCAAAGACCCTGTCCGCTTCCAACATGGCTTTTATCCCCGGCCATCTGACAACCGGATGATTTTAGCACGTTTCAGGAAGGTTCAAAATTCGCCCCGGCGCAAGGCGGGCGGAATGCCTGAAGGCAACGATAACATCAAACCACAATGGGCTCAGGACTTGATTTCATGGGTGCCGAATAACACGATATTTTGCCCGTGCCGGCGAAGCCATTCAATCGAGCGATCCGCCCTCGTCGGAAAGGCTGTGGTCAGCCCAATCTTTCCGGGGGATCGGATCTCCAATCAGGAACTCAAACGCTGCGACCTTTTTGTGATCCGGGGTCAGTTCGCATTTGAATTGAAGCTTGAACCAATCCCGTTTGCTGTGTAGCGCAGCGCCATCAGCCGAAAAGGCATTCCCGACCATCTTCGGGTCCGCCATCGCATAGGCGACCACACGATCAGGCAGAAGCTTCTTGCTCCATTCTCCGACCTGCGCCATGGCTTCGAGGCCGCAAAGCTGCTCAATCTGATCGGCGGGCGCGAGTGCCGCCAGTTCCTTTCTCGCATTCCGGCTCCGGGGGTCGTCAAGAACCTTCTCTGACAGCATGTGCGACGGCTTCACCATCGCTGGCATTTCATCGCGAGGCAGCGCCACCTGCGGAATTGTCGACGTGTCTGCACGATCTCCCGGCTCGTTTTCCTGCGATGCCTCGCGCGTTTCAGACGGGGAAACCTGCTGTGGCGGCTCGTGCCTTTCTTCCACCGGAGGCGGAAGGGTCACGATTTCCACATTGACACTTTGCTCCTGCGGGGGCTTCAATTGCGGCCGATCGGCCAGCAGAAAGATAACCGCATATGCGAGGACGTGCAGGAAGGCCGAAGCACCGAAGCTCCATCCGCTAAGCTGATCTTTCGCCTTTGCCATCCCCTGCATGGTCCATCAAGGCGCGGCGGCAGCGAGCTGCTGCAACAGGTTGACGAAATGGCTGGTTCGCACACCCTTCGCATTCTGTGCCGGGTCAACAATCTGCACCACGACCAAACGCTTTGACGGAACGACGGCAATAGCCTGCCCGCCATAACCGGATGCAAGGGCAGCGCCGGGGCCGAAGACCTGGCGGTTCAGCGTCCACCAAAGATAGCCGTATCCCATGCTCCCGCGATCTGTGACGGAATAGGCGGTCGTGGACTCCCTCACCCACGAGGCCGGGATGATCTGCCTACCGTTCCACTGACCGCCATCAAGAAAGAGCTGGCCGAAGCGGGCCGCGTCTCTGGCGCTGAGGCTGAACGGATAGGCGGAATGCTCCGACTGACGTTCGGCGATATACCTGCCGTCACGCGCCGAGAAATCTTCCATGCCGATCGGCGCGGCGATGCGCTGCGCGAAACTCTGGAAAATATCATCGCCGGTCTGTTGCCGGTAGATCGTGCCGAGCGCATTGAAATCCCAATTATTATACCACCAGAAGGTGCCGGGGGCGTGACTGCCGCGCTCCGGCCTGTTGCGCCGCATGTCGCCGGTTTCATAGGCGGCAGGATGATAGATGCCGGATCTTGCCATGAGCAGATCGCGCGCGGTCGCCTGCCTCTCGGCCACCGTGAGGGCCGGCGGCTTATCGTCAATGCCGAGATCGGCAAGGGTGCTGGCGAGACTGAACCGGCCTTCCGAAACGGCGATGCCGTAAAGCGCGCTCAACAGGCTCTTGCGAACGGAGGCGACATTCACCTTGCGGGACACATTCCCCCAACTGGCGATCACCTTGCCGTCCTGCACCACCATGACGGCCGTGGGCTTCAGGCTTGCGGCATAGTCTTGCGCTGCCTTCAGCCTATCACTGGACCAGCCGGTCGAAGCGGGATCGGCGCTTTGCCAAGGCTGCGCCTGCGCGCCTCCGGCCAGAATGATCGTGAATAGAGAGATGGCTGCAATAACTACGCGCATGAACTAAATTACCTTGGAGCCGGGCAGAAAGAAGCATCGCAACTTCCATCATCAATGACTGCGCAAACATGGTTGTGCGGATAGCTCAAGGCCCCTCGTCATCGAAACTGGCACTGTAAAGGTGCATTTCTGATCCTCCGGTCTGCCGCATCGTCTCCAAACATGCAGGATTTCACCTATCGCTGATAGCATAAAACCTGCGCTCCCTGCCCATTTGATGGTTTCAGGAGGCGGTGGTGCAGATGACCGGAACCTCCCACCTGCGGTAAACATATGTAATGTAATACGTTTTAGGGGTTTCCGCGACCGGGCCACTGCGGAGGGATCTGCTAAAACTGACGCGCAACTCCCGAAACATGCGACAGCTTCAACTAGCATGACAAGCGGCGATGGTTGATACGAAGGCTGCCGTTTCGCCCTAAACATTACCGAAAATCGCACCTGAAGGCAGGTTCCATACGGTTGGAATCGTTGGGAAACGTCAGCAACCCTGACCCAAGGGCAACATAGTGGCCAAAAGGGTCAAATATTGTATCACTCGACAATGGGAAGGAAATGGCGCACCCGAAGAGATTCGAACTCCTGACCCCCAGATTCGTAGTCTGGTGCTCTATCCAGCTGAGCTACGGGTGCGTGCCGTTCCGGTCGTTTCCGGTGGCGTGGCGATCCTCTAAAACGTCCTCATTCCGATTGCAAGCGATTTCGCTTCGAAATTGTCATTTTTCCGCAGCAATTCATTTATCTCATTGATTATAAACGAAATTTCACAGGCATCATTTTCGGTGGAGTGCATATCGCCATTTTTCCGATAGACGCGACAACGGCTGCGGCCCGCTGGCGAAGGGAGTTTTCAGGCGGTTCGGGCTGCTTGCACGGTGGCGGCGCGGTCGGCGATCTCGATGCGGAACTGCGTACCCGGACCGGGCTTTTCGACAAGCGCGATGGTGCCGCCATGGGCAAGCACCAGTTCGCGCGCAATGACGAGGCCAAGGCCGGTGCCGCCGGAACGGGCCGACCCCCGGAAAGCGGAAAACAGGTTTTCCTTTGCCTTGCGTGGCATTCCCGGTCCATTGTCGTCGATGACGATGCTGACGACACTGCCCGCCCTCTGGGCGGCAATCGACAGATGCCGTGGCACGGCATTTGTCGCGTCCGATTGCAGGGCCTGAACGGCATTGCGACAGAGATTGTGGATCACCCGGAACAGCTGCTCGGCATCCGCGTCGACCGTGAGATCAACGGGCACGCTGTCCTGAAACTCGATGCCGTTTTCCGGGTCCAACGCCAGAATGTCCCGCACATCCCTGACCAGGAGGCTGAGGTGAACCATCTTGCGTTTTGGCGCGCCCTCCGTCGCCTGGCCATAGGCCAGAACCTCGCCGGTATAGGCCACGGCGCGGTCGATCGTGCGCAGCAGTTTCGGCGCGAAGCTTCGAACCATAGGGTCCTTGGCATCCACCAGACGGTCCGACATGAGCTGCGCGGAAGACAGGATGTTGCGCATGTCGTGGTTGATCTTCGAAACCGCCAGCCCGAGATCCACAAGGTTCTTCTGCTGCCTGAGCGTTTTCTGCAATTCAGTCTGCATGTCGGCGAGGTGACGGCCCGCAACGGCCAGCTCGTCGGTTCCCTCCTCGGGTACGAAAATCCGCTCGGGATTGCCGGGATCTTCCGAGAATTGCTGCATGCCAAGCGTCAGCCGGCGTATCGGCCGGATCATGATGCGGTTGATGGAGACGAAGATGAGGCCGGCGGTGATGAGCGACAGGACGATGGAGATCAGGAACACATTGCGGGCATAAGCGAGCATGGCCGCCCGCAGCTTGTATTCGCCGAGCACCAGCTCGATGATGGTGTCGCTATCGCCGACGACGTCGAAGACGCGGATGACGCGGTTGCCGCCGAACAGCAATGTGGAAAAGGCATCCCGCACCGCAGCCAGCTGCGACACATCGGAAAGGTCATATTGCTCGTCCACCCCGGGCGGCGTTTCCGCCACGGCAAGCAGGCGCGAGGTGCCATCCTTGCGCAGGGCAATAAGCTTCGCGCCGGTTGCCATCAGCGTATCGTTCTGCACGCTTCGCGGCAATTCGGCCTGCAGGCCGTCAATCACCGCGCCGGCGGCGGCGGCCGTGTTCAGGCGATCCCGCAGCCAGGAAAGGCGCATATTGGCGACGGAAGGAACAAAGATCAGCACTTCGGCGATCATCACGAAAATGACCGTGAGCAGCAGCAGGCGTCCCGAGAGACCTGCGGTCAATCCCGGCATGCAGTGCGCCGGATTGTCCTCCGTGCGGTCCAAGCTGTCTACGCCTTTAGAAAACACCGGGCCCTGATCCTATGCGCGCTGCCGCTTCGGTTGAACGGCTCGATTTATATGCACGTATGATAATAGGACCTAACTGACATTTTTCCAATGCACTGCGAAACAAACGTTCTCAGCGCCCTAAACAAACGCCGCCCGAAGGCGGCGTTTCAAGCATGGCGGATTTCAGGCAAAACCGCCTGCCGGCTCCATTAGAACTCCTGCCAGTCTCCCTGCGCCGGCACGGCGGCCGGTTGCGCATTGAGAGCGCGGCTGACGCTGTTCATCAACGTGCGGGCCGGGGAAGCCACCGCCGCCGTCCTGCCGGACACGGCAACGGGCCGCATGGGCTGCTCCATGCGGGTGCGGATCTGGGCGTCCTCGATACCGACCTTGAAGCGCGACACCAGGGTGACGAGATGCTCCGCCTCGCTGCTCAGCTTGTGCGTCGCCGCCGAGGTCTCTTCCACCATGGCCGCATTGCGCTGGGTCACCTGGTCCATCTGGTTGATCGCGGTATTGACCTCGTGCAATCCCGTGGACTGCTCCCGCGCCGCCGTGGCTATCGAATGGATGTGGTCATTGATCGACAGGACGCGCGTCTCGATCTCGCTCAGTGCGCTACCTGTCTTCTGCACCAGCGACACGCCACGTCCCACCTCTTCGCCGGATTTCGTGATCAGCGCCTTGATATCCTTCGCAGCCGTTGCGGAACGCTGTGCCAGCTCACGAACCTCCTGCGCGACGACGGCAAAGCCCTTGCCCGCCTCGCCGGCGCGGGCGGCTTCCACACCCGCATTCAGTGCCAGAAGGTTCGTCTGGAAGGCGATCTCGTCAATGACGTTGATGATCTGGCTGATTTCGCGCGACGCGTGCTCGATGCGATCCATGGCAGAGACGGCATCGCGCACGACATTGGCGGATTCTTCCGTCTTCTGCTTGGTTTCGGCAACCATGGCACTGGCTTCCTGCGCGCGATCGGTGGAATTGCGGACCACGGCGGTGATCTCGTCCAGAGCAGCGGAGGTCTCCTCCAGCGCCGCGGCCTGCTGTTCCGTCCGCTTCGAGAGGTCGTCGGCCGCCGAACGCAGCTCGTTGGCATTCCCGCTGATACCTTCCGTGCTGCTGCGCACCTCGCGCATCGTTTCGCGCAGCTTGGCCAGCGTCTGGTTGACGTTGGACTGGAGTTCGGCGAACACACCACGGAACTCGCCATCCATCTTTTCCGTCAGGTCGCCCCGCGCCAGCCCCTCGATGACACGGCTGGTCTCGGAGACACCATTGTCCACTCCGATGAGCAGGGCGTTGATCGTTGCAGCAAAGCGGTTGAGGTTTTCGTCGCCGTAATCCTTGTTGATGCGGCGGCTGAAATCACCCCCTGCCGCGGCATCAACAACGATGGCCATGCCTGCCTGCAGATCATCGCTCTTGGCACGCATGGCGGTTTCCTGCGCATTCATGCGGCGTACTTCGCGACCGTTCTTCTTGAAGACCTCGACGGCAGCGGCCATTTCGCCGATTTCGTCGTTCTGGCCGAGATAGGGCACATCCGCGTCCAGATTTCCGTCCGCCACAGCATTCATGACCTGTGAAACCCTGCGGATGGGTGCGCTCAGCTGACGCGCGCCAATATAGAGACCGAACGCAGCGCCGGCCAATATGCCGCTGCCGGTGACGATGATGACCAGCCAGAAGGTAGTCGTCACAAAACCGTCTATGCCGGCCTTGACCTCCTCAAGCTCGGCAATGTCGTTCTTCACCACCGCATCGATTTCGGCCTGATAGGCCTTGCGGTTGGCGCGGTTCGCCTCATTGTTGCCCTGCAGGTTGGCCGCCTGTGGGCTGGCCTCACGGGCAAGCCGCGCGGTTTCCAGGCGGAATGCCTTGAATTCCTTGAAGCGGCTGGAGAGGTTATCAAAGGCCGCCTTCTGTTCCGCCGGAACGAGAGGGGTCCATGTGCCGATCAGCTTTTCCATGGCGTCGAGGTTCTTGACGATGCCATCCGCGAAGGGTGCGGCCTTTGTTATATCGGGGGCGGCATATACGCCGCGCGCCTCCATCACGACCGCCGTGACAAGACGGTTGAGCGCCTCGCCCTTGTAGGCGCGCTCCGCGGCCTTTTCATATGCGACCGTACGCACCCGGAACTCGCTGACCGCATAGATGGACAGCCCGCCGATGGTGCACGCCACGAGGCTCATCAGCCCGACAAGAAGATTGATACGACCGCGAATTCTCAATTTCGTTCCCCCAACAAAAGCCAGCCGCACGACGAAAAATGGGAAGCTGGCATAACTTTTCGCATCACAACATTTATCAATGCTGCGTTAAGAAAGAATTTCGGATTTTATCGATTGCGCGCGGGAATCAGGCCCCGCCACCCGCCAGCGCAACAGAGGGCCGTGCGTTTTCCGCAAAAGGTGAACCGCGAAAACCCCTTCGGCAATTGACTTTGCTCGTCCTATGCCCTTATAAGCCGCGCACGCTCGGCCATTGAAAGCTCGCCCAGGCGGGGTTAGCCGTGCAAAAAACGAAACGCTCTTGCAAATAGTTGCAAATTCAAGAAGGGCCGCACACCGCGGTATTAAATAAATGTCGAAGCGTACCTACCAACCGTCCAAGCTTGTTCGCAAGCGTCGTCATGGTTTCCGTGCCCGCATGGCTACCGCCGGCGGCCGCAAGGTTCTCGCAGCCCGCCGTGCGCGCGGCCGCGCACGTCTGTCGGCTTAATTGCCGAGCCTGTGGCCCGATGAAAGTCGTGGGCACATGAGCGAGACTAAAAAACAACCCGGCCGGCTTAAAAACCGGTCGGAGTTTCTTGCCGTTCAGGCAGGGGAAAAACGGCGGGGGGGCAGCTTTCTTCTGGAAGTGCTTGACCGGAAAACCCCGGAAACCGAACCTCGGGTCGGTTTTACCGTAACAAAAAGACAAGGCAACGCGGTCGAGCGAAATCGCATGCGCCGCCGTCTCAAGGAAGCCGTCAGGCTTTCTGCCGGGGTCGCAATGAAGCCCGGTCATGACTATGTGATTGTCGCCCGCAGGGACGTGCTCGATACGGCCTTCCCGAAACTTCAGTCTCTCCTTGCCGAGCGCATTGAAGGAACGGCGAAACCGAAACGGTCCCAGGAGACCCGCTCCAGGAAAGAATGATGGAAAAGAACCGTAATTACTTCATCGCGATAGCCCTTTCGGTTGTCATCGTCCTAGCCTGGCAATTCCTGTACATGAATCCGCGCATCGAGCAGCAGCGCCGCGCCGAAGAGGCCCGCCAGGCGCAGCAGCAGACGACGCAGCAACAGCAGGCAGCACCGGGTGCCGCACCCGGCGCGACCATCGAAGGCGCACCGCCCGCCTCCTCCGCGCAGGCCGCTGCAACGGCGACGCGTGAAGAATCGATTGCAAGAACCCAGCGCGTCACCATCGACACCAGCGCCATCGCCGGCTCGATCAATCTGACCGGCGCCCGTTTCGATGACATCCGGCTCAAGGACTACCATGAGACCGTCGATGACTCGAGCCCGATCATCACGCTGTTTTCGCCCTCCGACACCAAGGACGGTTATTTCACCGAGCTCGGTTACGTCGCTGCGGCGGATGTCGGCGGCGTTCCCGGCCCGACGACCGTATGGACGCTTTCGAGCGGCGACAAGCTGACGGAAAACACGCCCGTCACGCTTACCTATACCAACGACAAGGGCGTCGTTTTCTCCCGTACCGTATCGATCGACGAGCATTACATGATCTCGATCGCCGATAAGGTCGAGAACCCCGGCCAGGCACCGATTTCCTTCGCCACCTACGGCCGCGTGACGCGCAACAACAAGCCGGCGATCCCTCCCGTCTTCGTCATCCATGAAGGTTTCCTCGGCGTCTCCGGCAAGGACGGCAGCCTGACGGAAGAAAAATACAAGGACGTCGAAGAGGCGCCGGTAACGGTTGCCAAGGCGACCGGCGGCTGGCTCGGCATCACCGACAAGTATTGGGCCGCGGCCATCGTTCCGCCGCAGACGACACCGTTCGAAACCCGCTACTCGCATATCACCGGTAATCAGCCGAGCTACCAGGCCGATTTCAAGAGCGACACGATGACGGTCGAACCCGGCCAGTCCATCGAGCTGAAGAGCCTCGTCTTCGCCGGCGCCAAGGAAGTGCCGCTGGTGGACCGCTATGAAGCTGAATATTCCATTCCAAAGTTCGACCTTCTGATCGACTGGGGCTGGTTCTACTTCATCACCAAGCCGATGTTCAAAATGATGGATTTCTTCTTCCGTTATTTCGGCAATTTCGGCGTGGCGATCCTGCTCACCACCATCGTCGTCAAGGCGCTCTTCTTCCCGCTCGCCAGCAAGCAGTATGCTTCCATGGCGAACATGAAGCGCGTGCAGCCGAAGATGGAAGAGCTCAAGGCCAAGCATGGCGATGACCGCATGGCCATGCAGCAGGCGATGATGCAGCTCTACAAGGAAGAGAAGATCAATCCGGTGGCCGGCTGCTGGCCGATGCTGCTGCAGATCCCTGTCTTCTTTGCGCTCTACAAGGTCATCTACGTCACCATCGAAATGCGGCATGCACCGTTCTTCGGCTGGATTCACGACCTTTCCGCGCCCGATCCGACCTCGCTGTTCAACCTGTTCGGCCTTCTGCCCTACGACGTGCCGCATTTCCTGATGATCGGCGTATGGCCGTTGATCATGGGCATCACCATGTTCCTGCAGATGCGCATGAACCCGACACCGCCCGATCCGACACAGGCGATGATCTTCACCTGGATGCCGCTGATCTTCACCTTCATGCTGGCTTCCTTCCCGGCTGGTCTGGTCATCTACTGGGCGTGGAACAACACGCTTTCCATCAGCCAGCAGGCCGTCATCATGAAGCGCCATGGCGCCAAGATCGAACTGTTCGACAATCTCAAAGGGCTGTTCAAGCGAAAGCCGGTGCAATCGAAATGAGTGACACCGGTCCGGCAACCGAAAAGCCCCTTTTCGGGCGACCCTGGATTTTCATTCGCGGTGTCCCCGCGATGAAATTCCTGCCGCCCGAAGGCCCGCCGGAAATTGCTTTTGCCGGTCGCTCGAATGTCGGCAAGTCCTCGCTCATCAATGCGCTGGTGGGCCACAAGGGGCTTGCCCGCACATCCAACACGCCCGGACGCACCCAGGAACTGAACTATTTCGTTCCGGAAGGTTATTCCGGCGAAGCCGGCGACCTGCCGCCCATGGCACTGGTCGACATGCCGGGTTACGGTTATGCGCAGGCGCCCAAGGACCAGGTGGATACCTGGACCAAGCTCGTCTTCGATTACCTGCGCGGCCGCGCGACGCTGAAGCGCGTCTACGTGCTGATCGATTCCCGCCACGGCCTGAAGAAGAATGACGAGGAGGTTCTCAGCCTGCTCGACAAGGCGGCCGTGTCCTACCAGATCGTGCTGACGAAGACGGACAAGATCAAGGATGCCGGTGTTCCGCGGCTGATCGGCGAAACGCTGGAGAAGATCCGCAAGCGCCCCGCCGCCTATCCGGAAGTTCTCGCCACATCCTCGGAAAAATCCTTCGGGCTGGATAGCCTGCGGGCCGAGATCGTCAGAACGATCTCTCTCTGAAAGCTGCGCCTCTCAGGCGATGGTGAAAAGCAGAACGGCGGTCCAGAGCATCGCCGTCAACGCCAGAAGCCGCCAGAAGCGCACCGAATGCCAGATCTCTGAAAGCATGGCGGCAAACATGCTGCCATTGCACAGCGGCTGGCTCCTGAAAGGCAGACCGGATCGGGCCGGATCCCTTTCGAGCAAGGCCGCGACGGTTGCCTTTTCCCGATATTCGGTTTCGGCCAGATTGTCCCGCCAGCGCCGAACCATGGCGGCGAACTGACGGTCCCGCTTCACGCGTTTGGCAAGCTCCGCCATATTCTCCGGCGGCAAGGCACCCAGCACATATTCGCCGGCGAGCACTTCGTCCCGCAAACCGCTTTGCTTGTCTCGATCCGGTGCCGTCATAGGTCTTCAAACTCCTCGGTCGTTCAGGCCAGCATCGTTTCACGACGCGCGACTGTCCCGTCGCCCTGCTGAATAACCCCTCCCCTGCTGCGAACAAGGCTGGTCCGATTGGTGCTTTATGTCAATCTTATTACGCGCCTTGGAGCGCCCAAAAACAGAATTTTACCGTGGCCCGACACAATAAGGCCCGGAGGTTATTTCATTCGTCAAAAGCAGATATTCCGCCTGTCCTTGCAAACGCGCCGACATGTCGAATCCATGCATCCTGCACCGCAAAAATCGATTCCGATTTCTGCGCCGATGCTGTAGAGCGATGAAAGGCTCTTCAGGGCCGCAACCACAGACCGAGGTTTTTCCATGACTGCTTCCGAAAGCGAAACTCAGGCGCGGCTGCTCGCACAGGCTCTGCCCTTCATGCAGAAATACGAGAACAAGACCATCGTGGTAAAATATGGTGGTCACGCCATGGGGGATTCGACACTCGGCAAGGCTTTCGCGGAAGATATCGCCCTGTTGAAGCAGTCCGGCATCAACCCCATCGTCGTGCATGGCGGCGGCCCGCAGATCGGCGCGATGCTGACCAAGATGGGCATCGAATCGAAATTCGAAGGCGGCCTTCGCGTCACCGACGCCAAGACGGTCGAGATCGTCGAAATGGTTCTGGCCGGCTCGATCAACAAGGAAATCGTCGCGCTCATCAACCAGACGGGCGAATGGGCGATCGGCCTTTGCGGCAAGGACGGCAACATGGTCTTCGCCGAAAAGGCGAAAAAGACCGTCATCGATCCCGACAGCAATATCGAGCGCGTTCTCGATCTCGGTTTCGTCGGTGAGGTGGTGGAAGTCGACCGCACGTTGCTCGACCTGCTCGCCAAGTCCGAGATGATCCCGGTCATCGCTCCCGTCGCTCCCGGCCGCGATGGCGCCACCTACAACATCAACGCCGACACCTTTGCCGGCGCCATCGCTGGCGCGCTGAACGCCACGCGCCTGCTGTTCCTGACCGACGTGCCGGGCGTTCTTGACCGCAACAAGGAACTCATCAAGGAACTGACGGTCTCGCAGGCGCGCGCCCTTATCAAGGACGGCACGATTTCCGGCGGCATGATCCCGAAGGTCGAGACCTGCATCGAGGCCATCAAGGCCGGCGTGCAGGGCGTGGTGATCCTCAACGGCAAGACGCCGCATTCGGTGCTTCTGGAAATCTTCACGGAAGGCGCCGGCACGCTGATCGTGCCCTGATTTGTTCCGTGGCGGACGGCAGGCCCGTCCGCCACAACAGGCATTCAGCCGAATGCCAGCAGCGACAGCACACCCACGACGATCAGCAGGCACCCGGAAAGCTCGAGCCGGTTGATCTTTTCCTTGAAGAACAGCACGGTCGAGGCGAAGGCGAAGAGCATTTCCACCTGCGCCAGTGCCTTCACCACGGCGGCCTGCTGCAGGGTCATCGCCGTGAACCAGCCGAATGACGCCGTGGCCCCCACGAAACCGACCGCAAGCGACGGTTTCCACGCCTTTGCGATACGCTGCAATTCCTCCCTCTCCCGCCAGACGATCCACAAGAACATAGAGACGGTCTGCATCACGATGACGACGACGAGCGTGAAGCCCGCCTGCATCACCGCATCCGGGGTGGGAAGGCTCGGCGCAAGCGCCAGCGACGCCGACCGATAGGCAACCGACGACAGGCCGAAGAAAGCACCAGAGGCGAGGCCGATACCGGCTGTCCGGCTGAAGATGGAAGTGAGAATGGAGGCAGGCGTCACTTCCGTGCGCGCCACCGAAATTAGCATGACGCCGGCAACTGAAACCGCAATGGCCGCCAATGTGCCGCCATTGACGCTTTCACCGATGAAAATGAGCGCAAACAGCGCCGCCTGCGCGGGTTCGGTGCGGGAATAGGCCGTGCCGACCGCGAAGTTGCGGAAGGAAAACAGGTGGACCAGGAGGAAGGTGGCGGCAATCTGCGCCATGGCCCCGACCGTCGCCCATACGGCAAAAGACATGTTCGGCACCGGCAGCGGCCGGCCGAGCCCGAAATGCAGAAAGGCGAGATAGGCGAGAGCAAAGGGCATTCCGAACACGAAGCGCACGAAGGTTGCGCCCGTCGTGCCCATCATGCCCTTGAGGTGTTTTTGCAGGGTCGAGCGCAGGTTCTGCAGGAACGCGCTTGCGAAAGTGATGCCTATCCAAAGTTCCATGATCCTCGCGGTATCATGCGCCGCAGGCCACAGCCAAGCCCGATTTTCTCAGCAATCGTCGTCTTTTCGATTTTCTTCGCCGCTCGAAAGGGGCATAAAGCAGCCCATGGACACAAAGCCGAAAAACCTGCCCGATGCCGCCGATTTCGCCCATGTGAGCGAATGGGTCTTCGATCTCGACAACACGCTCTATCCGCACCACGTCAATCTGTTTTCCCAGATCGACCGCAACATGACGGCGTATGTGGCGGAGCTTCTGAAACTCGATCCCGACGAGGCTCGGAAGCTGCAGAAACGCTATTATCACGACCACGGCACCACGCTTCAGGGCCTGATGATCAATTACGGCATCAGCCCCGACGAGTTTCTGGAACGTGCCCACGCCATCGATTATTCGGCGCTGAAACCCCATCCGGAACTTGGCGCGGCGATCAAGGCACTGCCAGGCCGCAAGTTCATCCTGACCAATGGCAGCGTGAAACATGCGCAGGCGGCTGCCGGCGCTCTCGGCATTCTCGATCATTTCGAGGATATTTTCGATATCGTCGCCGCAGACTATCTGCCGAAGCCGGCCAGCGCGACCTATGAGAAGTTCGCGGCACTTGCGAAACTCGATACGAAAAAAGCCGCCATGTTCGAGGATCTGCCGCGCAATCTCGCGGCTCCCAAGGCGCTCGGCATGAAGACTGTGCTGCTCGTGCCTTCGAACCTTGAGGGTGTCATCATGGAACGCTGGGAAATTCCCGTCGATACGGATGCGCATATCGACTACATCACCGACGATCTGACCGGCTTCCTGGCGAGAACCATCGCCGGCTGACCGGCATTTTTGAAAAACAGGGCAGCGAACATTACCGAAGCTTCATCCACCTTACGGATGTTTAAGTGGTGAGGCTGGGTGGAGGTCACTATCTTTTCTTCAGGGACACCAAAGAAAGGTAATGACGATGACCACACGAAAAATCGCCCTCTCTGCTCTTGGCGCAGCCCTTGTGCTCAGCACGGCCGCGACGGCGAGCTTCGCCGCACCCGGCAAAGGCCATAAGGATCGCATGCCGATCCGCCAGGAAGCCGCTTTCGTTCACCTTCTGAAGGTTGCCGATACCAACGAGGACGGCAAGATTTCAAAGGAAGAATTCGCGGCACGGCAGGATGCGCTTTTCGCCGAGATCGACAAGGACAAGGACGGTTCGATCACGCCGAAGGAAATGCGTGAATATCGCCAGGCCAAGATGGAGGCCTTCCGCGCCGCCAATCCGCGTCCCGAGCGTCAGGATGCCAAAGCCGAAGACGGTAGAGGCCCCGAAGGCAAGCGCGCCGAACGCGAACATGGCGGCCGTTCCGGTCATCAGGGCTGGGGCAAGCATGGCGGCAAGGGCGCGGGCCTGGGGATGATGCGCTGGGCCGATACCGACGAGAACGGTCAGGTCAGCAAGGCCGAGTTCACCGCAGCCGGCGAAAAAATGTTCGAGCGGCTGGACAAGAACAAGGACGGCGTCATCTCGATCGACGACATGCCGGACCGCCCGTTCCTTTGATGCATCAAGGAAAAAGCCCGCTCAAAAGCGGGCTTTTTTATTCAATGCAGGCTGACGGTCTTGAGATCGTCTTCGGCAGCCTTGAAAAACGTACTTGAACGGTTGTCGGTCAGGAGGATCGGCGTACCATCCGCACCAAACAGTGCCCACAGATCCAGTTGCGGATCGAGATCAGGCGCTTCCGGGAAACAGCGGCTTACGTCTTCCGCACGGATCTTGCGGATATATCCCACTTCTCCCTCGCCGATATGGGCGAGCTGGGACCGGGTGAGACGCGCATGCGCTTCTTTTAAAAGCATATTTCAGCCTCCTTCTTCACGCCGAGCGATTCATGTCCGATTCCGGCGTTCACGTTCTACTCTGAGACGGAAATATTAATTTTCTTCACCACGTTTGAAATTTCAGGCCGCACCAGATCGATGGAAAGAAGGCCGTTGCGCATGCGCGCTTCCCTGACCTGCATGCCATCGGCAAGCACGAAGACCCGCTGGAACTGGCGCGCCGCAATGCCCCTATAGAGGAAATCCCGCTTTTCCTGTTCCTGCTGGCGACCGCGAATGACAAGCTGGTTGTCGGCCGTCGTCACATCCAGATCGTCCTGTGAAAACCCGGCAACAGCGATGGTGATGCGCAGGCGCTCCGGCACGTCTTCGACCCCGGGCAGCCGTTCGATGTTATAGGGGGGATAGCCGTCATTGGCCTTCGCCATGCGCTCCAGCGTTTTTTCCATGGCATCAAAACCCAGCAAAAGCGGGTGGGTGAATGGCGTCATGCGGCTCATATCTTTTCTGTCCTTGCAACCAAGCGACGTTTCGCGGTCCCGCTTCCGGCAACCCTGCCGGTCAATCGCACCGGCTCAAGCAATATGGGAAGCCAAGCGGCGATGCGCAAGGCGGAACACCGGCGCGAAGGCGGCGCCGAGGAATGAGGCTTGACAAGTGAGCACCCGCCGCTCGAAAAAAGCGCTCATCTCAACGGCGGGCAAGACATGGCAGAACCCAGAAAAATCATCATCGACACCGATCCTGGCCAGGACGACGCGGCGGCAATCATGCTTGCTTTCGCAAGCCCTGACGAAATCGACATTCTCGGATTGTGTGCCGTCGCCGGCAACGTCCCGCTGAAACTGACCAGCCGCAACATCCGCATCATCTGCGAATTGTGCGGCCGCACCGATATTCCCGTCTATGAGGGCGCCGAGAAGCCGCTGGTGCGCAAGCCCATCACCGCCGAACATGTTCACGGTAGCACCGGCCTCGACGGCCCTGTTCTCGATGAACCGACCATGGAGGCGCAAAAGCAGCATGCGGTCGATTTCATCATTGAAACGCTGATGCGCGAGCCCGCCGGCACGGTGACGCTCTGCACGCTCGGCGCGCTGACCAATGTGGCGCTCGCGCTCCTGAAAGCGCCGGAGATCGCCGACCGCGTCAAGGAACTGGTGATGATGGGCGGCGGCTTCTTCGAGGGCGGCAACATCACGCCGGCGGCGGAATTCAACGTCTATGTCGATCCGCAAGCCGCCGATATCGTCTTCCGTTCCGGCATGCCGATCGTGATGATGCCGCTCGACGTCACCCACAAGCTTCTGACCACCAAGGCGCGGGTCAGCCGCATTCGCGACATCGGCACACGCCCGGCCATCGCCATGGCGGAAATGCTGGAGTTCTTCGAACGTTTCGACATCGAGAAATACGGCTCTGACGGCGGTCCGCTGCATGATCCGAGCGTCATCGCCTATCTCATCAAGCCCGAGCTGTTCCAGGGTCGCGAGTGCAACGTCGAAATCGAGGCCACGTCCGAACTGACCATGGGCATGACGGTGGTTGACTGGTGGCGCGTGACCGAACGCCCCGCCAATGCCCGCGTGATGCGCAACGTGGATGCGGACGGTTTCTTCGAATTGCTGACGGAACGTTTTTCCCGGCTCTGACCGGAACGCGAGCATGAAAAAAAGGGCCGCTGGTATCGCCAGCGGCCCTTTTTATTTGAAGCAGGAAAACCCGTCAGAATTCCGTCCAGTCATCCTGCGCCAGTGCGTTTGCACCGCTGGTTCTTGGGCGGGGACGCGATGCCGTAGAGCGGGTCGGTGCTGCGGCCGGAGCAGAGGGTGCACGCATGGCAGCCGCCGCCGAGCGCAATTGCTGGCTGGGTTGACCACCGGACACGGCAAAACCGGCCACGAGCGATTTCAGCGTTTCGGCCTCGCCGTTCAGCGTCACGCTGGCCGCCGTGGTCTCCTCCACCATCGCCGCATTCTGCTGGGTGACCTGATCCATCTGGGTAACCGCGGAATTGATTTCCTTGAGACCTACCGCCTGTTCGCTGGCGGAAGCGGAAATCTGCCGTATCAGCTGGTTGATCTGCAAAACCTGGTCGGCGATGTTCTTCATCGTCTCGCCGGCCTTGCCGACCAGCTGGACGCCCTCGCCCACCTGCGTGGCCGAGGTGTTGATCAGTCCCTTGATTTCCTTGGCGGCGGTTGCGGACCGTTGCGCCAGTTCGCGAACCTCCTGCGCAACGACTGCAAAGCCCTTGCCGGCATCACCCGCGCGGGCCGCTTCAACACCGGCATTCAGCGCCAGAAGATTGGTCTGGAAGGCGATCTCGTCGATCACACCGATGATGCGGGAGATTTCCGCCGAGGATTGCGCAATGCCCTGCATGGAGTTGACCGCCTGCTGCACCACCTCGCCCGAGGTGCCCGCATCATCGCAGGCATGGCTGACGGCACCGGCGGCCTGCGCGGCGTTTTCCGCGCTGGAATTGACCTGCGCGGTCAGCTGGTTGAGAGCAGCTGCGGTTTCTTCCAGGCTTGCGGCCTGCTGTTCGGTGCGATGCGAAAGATCGCTGGCGGCGCGGGTGATCTCACCTGTGCCGTTGCCGATGCTGACGACCGTCGCATTGACCGTGGAAACCGTTTCCTCGAGGCTGGCGAGCGCCGAGTTGAAGTCATCGCGTAGCTTGGCATATTCGCCGGGGAACTCGTCCTCGATCCGGTAGGTCAGATTTCCCTGCGAAAGCGCATTGAGGCCTGAGCCGAGCACGCTGACGATGTGCTGCTGCATGCGGCTGTTTTCACTGCGCTCGGATTCCGACCGCTGACGCGCCGCTTCCGCATTGTCGCGCTGGGCGGCAGCGTCCGCCTCCATTTCACGAATGCCGGCAAGCTTTGCGCGGAAGCCTTCCAGTGCGGTCGCCACCGCCCCGGTTTCATCCCGCCGGTCCTGTCCGGATACCGGCACATCGTAGCGGCCATCGCTCAGCGTGCGGACATCCGCAACCAGCGAGGCGAGCGGGTTGCCGACGAAGTGGCGCACGGCGAAATAAAGCGCGGTGATGACGGCGGCGAGAATGACGATCGCACCGATGATCATCATATAGGTCTGCTCTTCCACCGGCGCGTTCAGCGCCTGATGCGGAATATCCACCAGCACGACCCAGGTGGCGTTGAGGCCGGGAACCGCGAACGGGTAGACGAGGCGGTTATAGGGCGCGTCGGTATCGAGGCCGAGATTTTCGATCAGCCCCTGCTTGCCTGAAGCGAGCGCCGCCTGAACGGTGTCTGCGCCATCTCCGTCATAGGCCTTCATGTTCTGCTCAGGCGTCGGCGGCACCAGCCACTGGCCGCCCTGTGAAACAAGCGTGACGCGGCCGGTCTCGAAAGGATGCAGCGCCTGCAGCTTCTGCGACAGCGAGGCGAGCGAAATATCGACCCCCGCCACACCGATCATCTTGCCGTCCGACATGACGGGATAGGCAAGCGAAGTCATGGTGGTGGGCACTTCCGTGCCCTGCGCGAGATAGGGCTGGGTGATGGCGCCCTTGCCCGTCTTGGCGGCAAGCGCGTACCATTCGGCGGCGTAATCGTTATCGAACGTCGAGAACTGGATGTCGCCCTTCTGCGTCTTTGACCAATAGGGAGCGAATGCGCCTGTAGCATTGGTGCCGAGATCCATCCTGTTGGCAATCTCTGTCGTCTGGCCGTCGAAAAGGCCCAGCTGTTCGCAGAACCAGCTTCCGAAAGCGAAAGCATTCTGCTCGACATTGGCCTTGAGGATGTTGACGATGCCGGGGCGATCCATCGATTTGGCCTGATGCGCGCGGCCGATGACACCGGCCATGGAACGCGCGGCGCTGCCAAGCTCACCCACATCGGCGGCGATGACGTTGGCGATGGCGCGCGCCTCGGTATTGGCCTGATCCATGGTCAGCGCGTGGACGCGCTCGCTGGTCTGGGAAATGAGGAAGGAATTGGATGCGACAAGGACCGTGGTGATGGCACAGCCGGTAACGAGGATAAGCTTGGTCGCAAGCGACTTCACTTTGAGATTGAACATTTTGGCCTCGATCAAATCGTCTGCCGGGAGGCTGACGTCAACGGATGATAAATCTCCGTCATGGAGGCCCGTCCGCATGGACAGTGCGCTGCAGCGCGACGAGGCAAAATTAGAGTATGTTTGCTAATTAAGCCCTAAAATTACTTCGTCGCGCCAAGCAGAAATCAGTGTTCGTAATAGGCCGAGATGATTTTCCATGCATCATCTGCCGTTTCGGCAAAGTGCAGCAGATCCATATCTTCCGGGGCGATCGTGCCGAAATCTGCCAGGAATTCGAAATTGACGACCGAGCGCCAGAATTTCTCGCCGAACAGAATGAGCGGAATGGGCGCCATGCGCTTGGTCTGGATAAGCGTCAGCGTCTCGAAAAGCTCATCGAGCGTACCGAAGCCGCCGGGGAAGATCACCACGGCCTTCGCGCGCATCAGGAAATGCATCTTGCGAATGGCGAAGTAGTGGAAGTTGAAGCTGAGCTCAGGCGTGACATAGGCATTCGGCGCCTGCTCATGCGGCAGAACGATATTGAGGCCGATCGACGGGCCTCCGACATCGGCAGCACCTCGATTGCCCGCCTCCATGACACCGGGACCACCACCGGTGACCACGACATATTCGAGGTGATCGGACTTCGCGGCATAATCGGTGCAAAGGCGGGCAAATTTGCGTGCCTCGTCATAATAGACGGAGGACTGCTCCAGATTGCGCTTCTGCGTCTCGTTGCGGGCCGCCCAGGCTTCGCCGCCGGGTTCGGGAATACGCGCACCGCCGAACATGACGACGGTGGATTTGATGCCGCGCTCGGTGAGCGCCATTTCCGTTTTCAGAAGTTCCAGCTGCAGCCTGACGGGGCGCAGTTCCTCACGGCAAAGAAAATCCATATCCGCATAGGCAAGCCGGTAGGACGGGGAATCCGACTGCGGTGTCTTGGGAACGACCTCGGCCTGCTGCTTGTCCGCAGAGCTGCGCTTCAAAGGGTCCCATACCCCGTCCTTGCGCCGCAATTTGCCGTTTTTCAGTCGTGTCATTTCCATGCCTTTCGTCTGGCGCGCCAAATCACCCAAATCACATTGACGCCTTTCCAACACTCCCTTAGATCAAATGGCCAAAGCCTTCCAGCGGCGCGGGACCTTCCGTGACCATGACCACACGCGACTTTAAGGAATTTTCCATGAGCCTTACGGATCTCACTTCCCTCGAAACCATCATCGAAACCGCCTTTGACAACCGCGACGGCGTGAATGTATCGACGAAGGGCGAGGTTCGCGATGCGGTGAACACATCTCTTCAACTTCTCGATAGCGGCAAGGCGCGCGTGGCCGAAAAGCAGGCCGACGGAAGCTGGAAGGTAAACCAGTGGCTGAAAAAGGCCGTTCTTCTCTCCTTCCGCCTGAACGACATGGAGATCGTCACCGGCGGACCGGGTGAATCCACCTGGTGGGACAAGGTGCCGTCGAAGTTCGAAAACTGGGGTGAGAACCAGTTCCGCGCCGCCGGTTTCCGCGCCGTGCCGAATGCCGTCGTGCGCCGCTCGGCTTACGTGGCCAAGAACGTGGTGCTGATGCCGTCTTTCGTCAATCTCGGTGCTTACGTCGATGAAGGCACGATGGTCGATACCTGGGCAACCGTTGGCTCCTGCGCGCAGATCGGCAAGAACGTGCACCTCTCTGGCGGCGTCGGCATTGGCGGCGTTCTGGAGCCGCTGCAGGCCGGCCCGACCATCATCGAGGATAATTGCTTCATCGGCGCCCGTTCGGAAGTCGTTGAAGGCTGCATCGTGCGCGAAGGCGCGGTTCTCGGCATGGGCGTGTTCATCGGCAAGTCGACCAAGATCGTTGATCGCGCCACCGGCGAAATCACCTATGGCGAAGTTCCGCCCTATTCCGTCGTCGTTGCCGGCACCATGCCGGGCAAGCCTTTCCCGAACGGCGAGCCGGGCCCAAGCCTCTATTGCGCCGTGATCGTCAAGCGCGTCGATGAAAAGACCCGTTCCAAGACCGGTATCAACGAGCTTCTGCGCGACTGATAAAAGCTGATACCATGGCCATGACCACGACCGATCCCGTTGCCAATCTCGCCGCCCTCATCCGTTGCCCGTCGGTGACGCCTGCGGAAGGCGGCGCGCTTTCCCTGCTCGACACCCTGCTTTCGCCGCTCGGCTTTGCGGTTGAAAGGATGATTGCAAGCGAGGCGGGAACGCCTGACGTGGAAAACCTCTACGCCCGGCTCGGCTCCGAGGGTCCGCATCTGATGTTTGCGGGCCATACGGATGTCGTCCCCGTGGGTGACGAGGCCGCATGGAGCCATCCACCCTTCTCGGCAGAGATTGCCGGCGGGGAAATGTACGGCCGCGGTGCGGTGGACATGAAGGGCGGCATCGCCTGTTTCGTTGCGGCCATTGCCCGCCATATCGAAAAACACGGCAAACCGCAGGGCTCCGTTTCCTTCCTGATTACCGGCGACGAGGAAGGTCCTTCGATCAACGGCACCTCCAAGCTGCTGGAATGGGCCGCCGCCAAAGGCGAGACATGGGACGCCTGCGTGGTGGGCGAGCCGACCAATCCCGACCGGCTGGGCGACATGATCAAGATCGGTCGTCGCGGATCGCTTTCCGGCCGGATCACGGTCCATGGCGTTCAGGGCCACGCCGCCTATCCGCATCTTGCCGACAACCCCATTCGCGGGCTGCTGCAGCTGACCCAGGCGCTGATGCATCCGCCCTTCGATCACGGCACGGATAATTTCCAGCCATCCAATCTGGAAGTAACAACCTTCGACACCGGCAATGCCGCGACCAATGTCATCCCCGCGCGGGCGACGGCGGCCTTCAACATTCGTTTCAACGACACATGGACAGCCGAAAGCCTGCGAGCGGAAATCATCCGCCGTCTCGATGCAGCCGCGGCCGATGGCGAGCTTCGTCCCGAACGCAGCCCGGTCAAATACGAGATCGTCTGGGCAGACCGCCCGGCGCATGTCTTTTTGACGCGGAACAATGCGCTCATCTCCTCGCTTTCTGGCGCGGTTGAGGCCGTTACCGGCAAGGAGCCGAAACTGTCGACCACCGGCGGCACCTCGGATGCCCGCTTCATCAAGGATTATTGCCCGGTGGTGGAATTCGGCCTCGTCGGACAAACGATGCATATGGTCGATGAGCGTGTGGCGGTTGCCGATCTCGAGACACTGACGCGCATCTACGAAACCTTTATCGAACGATGGTTCGCCCATGCCGACGGCAAGTGAAGTAAGGCTCTATCTGAAAGGCCTGTGGCTTCTGCTGCTCGGCGACCATACCGGCGCGCGCTATCTCGATCTGACCGAGCGCGGCATGGCACGATCCTTCTATTCCGCCCTGTGGTGCCTGCCCGCCATGCTGGTTTCCTGGCTGTGGCTGCGCGCGGCCTTCCTCGCCGGATGTCCACCGGGCACCGGAACCGGGCTGATCTTCTTTTTCCGTCTGGCGATGGTCGAGGCCATCTGCTGGATCGTGCCGCTGCTGCTGATCGGCATGCTGTTATACGCCTTCGGCGCACGGGAGAAATTCGCCCCGCTCGTCACCACCATGAACTGGCTGTCGCTGCCGTTTTCCTATGCCTATGCGGTTCTGATCCTGATCGCATTCTTCCTGCCGCCCCTGCAGGGGCTGATCGCCATTCTGTGGCTGGCGCTGCTCCTGTCGCTGGTCTTCGCCTTTTCGCGGATCGTGCGGTTCTTCATCCGTGACCAGTCGCTGCTCGTCTCCGCCATCGTCATGACGCTGCTGGTGCCGGGCATGCTTCTGTCGGAGGCGTTGCAGCGCTTTCTCGGCGTTTATCCCACCTGACCTTTGCCGAGAGTTTCAGCGGCCGGAGCGGACGATCTCGCCGTCTTCTTTCACGAATTCCCCGATATCCGGGTTCGGCAGAATTTCCAGCACCACCTCCGAGGGCCGGCAAAGCCGCACACCCCTGGGCGTTACCACGATCGGGCGGTTGAGCAGGACCGGGTGGGCTTCTATGGCGTCAAGCAACGCATCATCCGTTACGGTTTCATCCTGCAGCCCCAACGCCGCATAGGGCGTTCCCTTTTCGCGCAGCAGGGCCCTCAGCGGAACCCCGATGCGCACGGCAAGATCGCGTATCTCGTCTCGCGCAGGCGGTGTTTTCAGATATTCTATCACCACCGGTTCGACGCCGGAGGCCCTGATCATCGCAAGCGTGTTGCGCGAGGTTCCACAGGCGGGATTATGATAGATCGTCACCGTCATTGCTCATCTCCATGCGCGGGCGTCGAGGCTTGATTACGTCTGGATAATCGACCTGCATGAAATAAAGGCCATCCGGCGGTGCGACGGGGCCGCAGGCCTTGCGGTCCCGCGCTTCCAGCGCGGCTCGCACATCCTCCGGCGTCATTGTCCCTTCGCCTGCGAGTTTCAGCGTACCGGCGAAGGAGCGTATCTGGTTGTGCAGAAAGCTCTGCGCCGTCGCACGGATTTCGATGAGGTCGCCGTTGCGCGTCACATCCAGCCGGTCGAGCGTCCGGATCGGGCTGTTTGCCTGGCAATGGACCGAGCGAAAGGTGGTGAAATCATGCCGACCAACAAGCATCTGCCCGGCAGCATGCATAAGCTCATGATCCATGTCCTTCGACACCCACCATGCCCGCTTGCGTTCCAGCGCCAGCCGGGCCTTACGGCAAATGATGCGGTAGAGATAGTGACGGCGGATGGCGGAAAAGCGGGCGTCGAAATCCTCCGTCACCGCCGCCGCATCCAGAACAGAGATAGCCTCTTTTGCCATGGCCAGATGCGCGTTCAGGGCATTGCGAAGCTTGTAGGGTTCCCAGTCGCGGGAAAGATCGACATGGATGACCTGCCCCACGGCATGCACGCCGGAATCGGTGCGGCCCGCACCGCGAATGGAGACGCTCTCCCCGGTCAGTGACCGGACCGCAGCCTCCAGCGCACCCTGAACCGAGGGGCCATTATCCTGTCTCTGCCAGCCGAAGTAAGGTGTGCCGTCATATTCGACGGTCATGCGGAAGCGTGGCATCAGCCGAGCCTCGTTGTGGCGGGAACCGGCGTGCCACGCACGAAATCGGCAGCAGACATCGGTTTGCCGCCGGCCTTCTGCAGACGGGTAAGCCGCACGGCATCGCTGCCGCAGGCAATCGTCAGGGCGTCATCAAGCACCGCACCCGCTTCCCCCATGCCGCTTGCCAGTTCGGAGGCGAGAACCTTCACCCGCTCCGCCTTGCCGCCGATTTCCATTTCCAGCCATGCGCCGGGGAAAGGCGACAGGCCGCGAATATGGTTGTGCACATCCTGCGCGGGACGGGAAAAATCGATGCGGGTCTCGCCCTTGTCGATCTTCGCGGCGTAAACAACGCCCTCTTCCGCCTGCGTGACGAGAGGCAGGTCGCCGGCTTCCAGCTTGTCCATCGCCTGCCGCATCAATCGCGCGCCTGCCAGCATCAGGCCGTCGTGCAATTCGCCAGCCGTCATATTTTCGTCGATCGCGACCTTTGCGGTTAGCGCGACAGGGCCGGTATCCAGCCCCTTTTCCATTTTCATGACCATCATACCGGTCTCGGCATCACCGGCCATGATCGCCCGCTGGATGGGGGCCGCACCGCGCCAGCGTGGCAGCAGCGAGGCATGGCCGTTATAACAGCCGAGGCGCGTGCCGGAGAGGATCGCTTCCGGCAGCAACAGCCCGTAGGCGACGACAACCGCCACATCCGCATCAAATTCGCGGAACCGCTGGCGATCTTCCTCAGACTTGAAGTTCACGGGCGTCAGCACGGGAAGCCCCAGCAGTTCGGCCGCCTGATGCACCGGAGACTTTTGCAGATCGAGACCACGGCGACCGCCGGGACGCGGCGGCTGGGTATAAACGGCCACGACCTCGTGGCCCGCCTCCACCAATGCACGCAGAGTGGGAACGGAAAAATCCGGCGTGCCCATAAAAATGATGCGAAGAGCCATCGTCGCCCCCTGCCCTGTCTTCCGTTCCGTCTCCCAAAGGGGAGGGATCAGATCTTTGCGCGGGCCGCTTTCGTGAATTTCTTGATGACCATGTCGCGCTTGAGCCGCGAAATATGGTCGATGAAGAGAACGCCGTTCAGATGATCGATCTCGTGCTGCAGGCAGGTGGCGAGAAGCCCGTCCGCCTCGACCCTCTGCTGCTTGCCGTCGCGGCCGACATATTGCACCGTGAGCGACGCGGGACGCTCCACCTCGGCGTAATAATCGGGGATGGAGAGGCAGCCTTCCTCATAGGTCGAGACATCGTCCGAGACCTTGAGGATTTCCGGATTGATAAAGACGATCGGGGTCTTTTCCTCGCCTTCACGCGCAACGTCGATCACCAGCATACGGCGCGCCACGCCGATCTGAATGGCGGCGAGGCCGATGCCCGGCGCATCATACATGGTTTCCAGCATGTCGTCGGCAAGGCGCAGCACCTCAGCATCCACCTGTTCGATGGGCTTCGATTGCTGGCGCAGCACGGGATCGGGCAAAATGATAAGCGGTTTGATAGTCATGGCTTCCCATAACGTATCTCTCGCGCCGAGGAAATAAAAAACACGAGGGTGAAAACGGCCTGCGGCATCCGCCCTGCCCGACTCATTTCCGCCGCAGGAATGTTCTTGTTTTGATCTTCCGAATCACAAGAAACCTGCTAGATTTAATCATGAGCATAGATTTCTCCGTTCTCCTCGATCCAGCCCTGCGTGCCGGTTCCGTCGATATCAGTTTCGGCGCGCTGCTCGCGGCTCTGGTTTTCGGTCTGGCAACGATCTGGCTGGTTACGACGAACCGCACGAAAAAAGCGGATGCCGACGGCGAAATCTCCGATCTCCTGAAAACACAGTCCGAACTGCATGGCCGGATCGCGGCCATGGCGGAAACGCTCGGCACGCGCCAGACCGAGATGAGCCAGACGCTCAACCAGCGCCTCGACGGCATGTCGCAGCGCCTTGGCGAAACCCTGACGGAACAGACCCGGTCGACGCATGAAAATCTGAGCCGCCTGCAGGAGCGTCTTGCCGTCATCGATGCGGCACAGGGCAATATTCAGGATCTGGCGAAGGATGTGGTCGGGCTGCAGGCGATCCTGTCCAACAAGCAGACGCGCGGTGCTTTCGGACAGGCGCGCATGGAGACACTGATTGCCGACGCCCTTCCCGCCGGCGCCTTCCAGCTTCAGCCAACGCTTTCGAACGGCTACCGTCCGGATTGCATCATCAAGATGCCGAACAATGCGCCGCCGCTCGTCATCGACGCCAAGTTTCCGCTGGAGGCCTGGAACGCCATCAAGGCGGATGAGACACCGGAAACCAAACGCGCCGCCGTGCAGCAGTTTCGCCGCGATATGGAAGTGCATATTCGCGACGTGGCCGAGAAATACCTCATTCGCGGCGAGACACAGGATACGGCCTTCATCTTCGTGCCGTCCGAATCGATCTTCGCCGATATTCACCAGCATTTCGAATATCTCGTGCAACGCGCCCACCGCGCCCGCGTGGTCATCGTTTCACCATCGCTGCTGATGCTGTCGGTGCAGGTTATCCAGTCCGTACTCAAGGATCAGCGCATGCGCGAGCAGGCGCATCTCATTCAGGGCGAAGTCGCCCTGCTCATGGACGATGTGCGACGGCTGGACGACCGGACGCGCAAGCTGCAGGCCCATTTCGGGCTGGCGCAGAAGGACATCGACATGATGCTGATTTCCTCAGACAAGGTGCTGGCGCGCGGCCAAAAGATCGAGGGCCTCGATTTTTCGCCAAGCGAAAAGGAGAGCGCACCTGGGGAAATCGAGCAAACGCGACGCTTTGCGGAGAACAGGGCGGGAACGGCCAAGTTGCGGGTGGTTGACGACGAGTGATCGCCTCGGGCAAAGTCGCCGCCTTGCTTGAATTTTATACGGACATGCCCGCCATGATTACTGTTTTCGGCTCCATCAACATGGATCTCGTCGCCACCGCCAAACGCCTGCCCAAGCCCGGTGAAACCGTGACGGGAGAGACCTTCTCCACGGCCGCAGGCGGCAAGGGAGCCAACCAGGCACTGGCCGCACGGCGCGCTGGCGCCACGGTCAAGATGGCGGGGGCTGCGGGTGACGACACCTTTGCCGCACCGGCATTGACGTTGCTGCGCGACGCCGGCACCGATCTCTCATTGGTCAAAACAGCGCCCGGCCCGACGGGAACGGCGGTGATCCTTATCGGTGAAGGCGGGGAAAACATGATCTCGGTCATTCCCGCCGCCAATGGCGAAGTCTCCGCGTCCGACGCCGCAAAGGCCGTGGCGGAAATGTCGGCAGGCGACATTTTGATGCTGCAGTTCGAGATACCGGCGTCCGCCATCGAAGCGGCGCTGACGACAGCGAAGGCGAAACGCATCACCACCGTCATCAATACTGCGCCGCTGACCGGCGACGGGCCGCGCCTTGCCGGCCTTGCCGATATCGTCATCGCCAACGAAACCGAGTTCGAACTGTTGATCGGCAAGAACGGACTTTCCGCTTCCGAACGGGAAACCGAACTCAAGGCCCTGCATGACAGGACCGGCCAGACATTGATTGTCACGCTTGGTGCGGACGGCGTGATCGCCATGCGCGACGACAAGGTCTACAAGGCGTCTGGCCTCAAGATCGAGCCGGTCGATACGGTTGGCGCAGGCGATACCTTCTGCGGTTATCTTGCCGCCAGCCTCGATCAGGGAATGGATTTCGAAAAGGCGCTGAAGCGCGCTGCCGTTGCCGGCTCGCTCGCCTGCACCCGCGCGGGTGCCCAGCCCTCCATTCCGCTTGCCGCGGAAGTGGACGCGAATATCTGATATTCGCGTCGCCTGTGACTATCAGCTGCGGATGAAGGTGAGATAGGCCGAGCTGCGGCCTTCTCTTTTCGCCTTGTTCTCGTAACGCGTGCCCGGCCAGTTGGCATAGGGCGTGCGCCAGTCGTCAGCGCTTGTCGCCGTCCACTCGAAGCCGCCATGCCGGGCGCAATGCTGCAGCGTCCAGTTGACGTAAGTATCGATATCCGATGCGAAGCAGAACTTGCCACCGGGTTTCAGAACGCGGTGGAAGCGGGCAAGATTGACGTCAGAAACGAAACGGCGCTTCCAGTGCTTCTTCTTCGGCCATGGATCGGGATAGAGAAGGTCGATATGATCGATCGAGCCTTCCGGCAGCCAGTCCAGCAATTGCGTCGCATCATCATCGTAAAGACGGATATTCATCAGCTCGCCTTCGCGCACGGCAGCAAGCAGCTTGGCCATGGAATTGACGAAGGGCTCGACGCCGATGAAACCCGTTTCAGGGTTTTCGACAGCACGATGGGCAAGATGTTCGCCGCCACCGAAACCGATCTCAAGACGGATCGATTTTACATCCGCGGGAAAAAGAGCGGCAAGATTACGCGGCGGCGCGCTTTCCAGATCGATTTTCAGCAAAGGCAGCAGGTTCTCGATCGTATCGATCTGCTGATTGCGAAGAGGCTTTCCCTTGCGCCTGCCAAAAAACGCTTCCGTTGCGCGCGAGCGCCGCTCTTCCGTCATCTCATACTCTCAAGAACAAATGGATTTAACCCGCACAGAGCCGCATGTGGCGCTGTGCGGGTTACAAAAAGTGCAGACGGTATCTCTCAATCGTCGCCGAATGACAAGGGCGATATCCCCTACATGCATTTTCCGGACGTAAAACCGCTATGCGGCTCTTTCCCGGGAATGCTTCAAGCGCTCAAAGCTTCCTTGAGCGGCTTCACCAGATCGAGCTTCTCCCAGGAGAAGGAGCCGTCACGACCGGCCTTGCGGCCGAAGTGGCCATAAGACGAGGTCTTGGCGTAGATCGGCTTGTTGAGATCGAGGTGACGGCGGATACCCGAGGGCGAAAGGTCCATGACCTTGCGGATCGCGCCTTCGACCTGATCTTCGTTGACCTTGCCGGTGCCATGCAGATCGACGTAGATCGACAGCGGCTGGGCGATACCGATCGCATAGGAAATCTGGATGGTGCAACGTTCGGCAAAACCGGCAGCCACGACGTTCTTGGCAAGGTAGCGGGCGGCATAGGCGGCGGAACGGTCAACCTTCGTCGTGTCCTTGCCGGAGAATGCGCCGCCGCCATGGGGAGCAGCACCGCCATAGGTGTCGACGATGATCTTGCGGCCGGTCAGGCCGGCATCGCCATCGGGACCGCCAATGACGAACTTGCCCGTCGGGTTGATATACCACTGGCAATCGTCAGCGATCTTCAGGTCACCCAGAGCTTCGCGGATATAAGGCTCGACAACCGCGCGAACCTTCTTCGAATCCCAGCTTGCATCGAGATGCTGGGTAGACAGAACGATGGATACGGCTTCGGCGGCCTTGCCGTCGATATAACGAACCGTCACCTGGCTCTTGGCATCGGGGCCGAGTTTCGCCGCTTCGCCTTCGCCGCTCTTACGGGCGGTGGCAAGCAGCTGCAGGATACGGTGGGAATAATAGATCGGAGCCGGCATGAGGTCCGGCGTTTCCTTGCAGGCGTAACCGAACATGATGCCCTGGTCGCCGGCACCCTCGTCGCCCTGCTTGTCGGAGGCATTATCCACGCCCTGCGCGATGTCTGCGGACTGCGGGTGCAGGAGAACGTCGATCTTGGCGGTCTTCCAGTGGAAACCATCCTGCTCGTAGCCGATGTCGCGGATCGCCCGACGGGCGGCGGACTTGAACTTCGAGGGATTGATGACCGGATGGCCAGCGGCATCCTTGAGGACCTTGCCGTCCTTGTCCTTCTTCAGAAGCGTATCGGGAACCCGAACCTCACCGGCGATAATGACGCGGTTGGTCGTCGCAAGCGTTTCGCAGGCAATGCGCACGGTCCAGGGGTCTACACCCGTCTTGGCCGCTTCACGATAAATGAGGTCCACGATTTCATCGGAAATACGATCACAAACCTTGTCCGGATGACCCTCGGCCACGGACTCGCTGGTGAACAGATAATTGGCACGCATGCGGGATTCCCCTCAAAGAACGGTCTTCGAGTTTGTTAGTCATTTCGGCCATGAAAGACAAGGACACAACCACATAAATATATCTTTATGTGAGAATTCCTTTCTAATCCGGCACAAAAAAACGGCCCTTGCGGACCGTTGAGTGTCCGGCGCCCTTGCCGGAAAATTTATGGGCATCGCTCGCCAAAGCTTACTCCGCGTCTCCCTCGGCGGCGAGCGCCTTGACGAGATCAACGAGACGGCGGCGAACCTTGGGATCGGCAATCTTCACAAATGCGCGGTTCAGCTGCAGGCCCTCGGCCGAGGACAGGAAGTCAACCACGTAATTGGAGCTGGAGGCTTCCGCCATGCCGCTTGCGCCACCCGCCTGGTCGCCGGGAGCATCTTCGAAAAAAAAGGACACCGGGACATTGAGGATCGCGGAAATATTCTGCAGGCGGCTGGCGCCGACACGGTTTGTGCCCTTTTCGTATTTCTGGATTTGCTGAAAGGTAATTCCAAGGCTTTCGCCCAGCTTTTCCTGGCTCATGCCCAGCATGGTTCTGCGAAGACGAATTCGGCTTCCGACATGAATGTCGATAGGATTAGGCTTTTTCTTATTCTCGGTCATCATGCGGTCCTGACACTCGGAAAGGGTTGATATCTCGCTTCATTACTATTCGAAGAAATGAGCCGGCATTTCGACAGCGTCTAAACTTGTTTTACGACTGACGTATTCACTATGCAATTGCGGAAGTTCCCGGTCAATTCTGGCGCCGAGCAAAACTCCAGGCAGGAAATACCGCAACGATCAGCATGATGGAAAAAATCAACCAGAAATACGTCCGATGTGTGTCGTAAGTAAATGCGTCGTTTGACCCACCACTCAAAGTGGCGTCAACAATTCCCACCCGACCGTAATCGAGCCCGGCGATAATGCGGCCATAGGGGTCTATGACGGCAGAAATTCCGGTATTGGCACCCCGAATCACCGGCACGCCCGTCTCAACGGCCCGGACTCTCGCCTGCAGAAAATGCTGATAAGGGCCGGGCGTATCGCCGAACCAGCCATCATTGGT
Organism: Agrobacterium sp. OT33; assembly: GCF_017313365.1. Taxonomy (NCBI): domain Bacteria; kingdom Pseudomonadati; phylum Pseudomonadota; class Alphaproteobacteria; order Hyphomicrobiales; family Rhizobiaceae; genus Agrobacterium; species Agrobacterium sp. OT33. Next base: position 518,723 of record NZ_JAFLMZ010000001.1, read on the forward strand.
CACATTCAGAATGGCGGCCGAGCCGGCGAGCCCCGGCGTCATCTCACCCGGGAAAATGATCTCGTAACAGATGAGAGGATAGAAGGTCTTGCCCGACGGAAGCGTGAGCGGCGTACGCGAGGAAGCGGCGGAAAAGCCCCCCGGCAGGGCGATGACATTGTCGATGCCGAATTCCCGCAGGATGCCTTCAAAGGGGACATATTCGCCAAAGGGGGTCAGATGCACCTTGTCGGTCGCGCCGATGATCTCGCCCTGGCTGTCGATCGCATAGACCGAATTGTAATAACGCGGCGGGCGGCCTGCCCCCTGATCTTCCATTCTGACGGCGCCGGTGAACAGAACCTGTCCGTCTTCCAGCGTCTTTGCAATCTCGGTGAGGGCGTCGGGATTCTGCGTCAGGATGAAAGGCACGGATGTTTCCGGCCAGACAATGATGTCCGGGCGCTTCTTCCCTTCACCCGGCGGCAGGGCCGTCAGGCGCAGATGCTCACCGAAAATCTCGGCGCGGTCGGAATTCAGCATTTTGCGCGACTGGTCGATCGACGGCTGCACGATCCTGACCGTCAGGGCATCTTCCGGTGTCTCCGCCGGTGTCTGAAGGCGGTAGAGGCCGTAACCGAAATGGCCGGCCAGCAACAGGCCCGCCAGGGCAAGGCCCGGCCACATGCCTTTTTTCGTGCCGATCAGGGCCGGTGCGGCAAAGATGAAAACGGCCAGCGTGGTCACGCTGAAAAGTCCGAGCAGATGCGCGGACTGCATCATGACCGGGATGGGCATGATGCCGTAACCGATGGCATTCCAGGGGAAGCCAGTTGCGAGAAAGCTGCGCAGCCATTCCGAAAAGCCGAATGCGGCGGCAAGCGCCGCAATACGGCCGAGACCATCCGACCAGACGATATTGGCCGCAGCAACGGCAAAACCGTAAAACAGCGCCAGAAAAGCGGGCAGGCCAAGGATGGCGAGCGGCAGCGCCCAGGCGAATTCATCCGCCTCCAGCAAAAGGGCATTACCCAGCCACCACAGGCCCGCCACGAAATAACCGAGCCCGAAACACCAGCCGATGCCAAAAGCGGGCATGACGCGACTGAAGATGCCGCCGCCCGGCTTGCCGGTGCAGCCATCCACCAGCCAGACAAGCAGGGTGAAAGACAAAAACAAGGCCGCGAAAAAGCCGAATGGAGGCAAAGCCAGCGCACCGACCGCGCCTGCGGCAATCGCCATGACTGCGCGGCTTTTGCCACCGGCCAGCATTACCCTGCCTGCAAGACGCTCCATGCCATCTCCGTTTTATGCGCGTCCGGAAAAGCCCGCGGACGGCAAGGCCGCGCAACGGAATTTTCTCTCAGACCCGACGTAAAGGAAAAAAGATTCGCAGTCCACAGGAGTGGAGAAAGCCCTGATGACCGGCTGTGCTTTTCATGGACCGACCCGGCATTCAAATGGCAGGATCGCAGCCAGAGAAGCAAATCGACGGGTATTATCCCCGTCGATCCCATTCAGTCGGCATTCTGCTGGTGCGCGATGAGGCGGACATCCGGTGCCGGCAGCGCAATCACCTCGTTGGCGCCGGCATCACCCGGTGCACGGTCATCCTGCCCTTCCGAACCGTGATCACGCACGATGCGGACACCCTTGATGCGGCGTGTATCCGCATCGAGAATCTGGAATTCGAAACCAGGCACGGCCCTGACCACCTCACCCTTGGCCGGAATGCGGCCGAGCGCGAAGAAGATCAAACCGCCGAGGGTATCGATTTCTTCCAGATGTTCCCTAACGTCGAATTCAGGCCCGATTGCCTCGGCCAGTTCCGTAAGTTCGGCGCGGGCATCCGCCACGAGCACGTCGGCCGAAAGACGCGAGAACATCGCCTCATCCTTGTCGTGCTCGTCATCGATATCGCCCACGACCATCTCGACGATATCCTCGTGGCTGACGAGACCGTCGGTGCCGCCATATTCGTCGATCACCAGCGCAAGCTGGGTTCGCTGGGCCTGCATGGTCTTCAAGAGATCCGAAGCCAGCATGGAGGGCGGCGCAAACAGAATTTTACGCACCAGTCCCGCATCGGCGAGGGTCTGTTCGAGATCGACCCGCGCTAGATCGAAATTCGGCCTTGGCGAACGGGGTGCCTTCACTTCCGTATAGGCAACGCTGCGCGACCCGGCCCGGCGCTTGTTGCGGGCCTGTTTGGCGACATAGGCAAGCAGGTCGCGGATATGGATCATGCCCTTCGGATTATCCAGCGTCTCGTCATAGATCGGCATGCGGGAACGACCGGTTTCCTCAAAGAGGATCAGCGCATCGCCGATCGTCATGTTCTGGTCGAGACCGTCGATATCCACCCGCGGGATCATGATATCTTCGACCCGAACCTCCCGGAAACGCAGGATATTGTTCAGCATCGCCCGTTCTTCGGGCGAAAAGGCCGCACCGATTTCGGTGTCGTCCATCAGCGCGTCGGTCAAATCCTCGCGCAGGCGCTCGCCCTGAGACGGTTTCAGCAACCGTGCGATGCGAGACCAGATCGTCGTTCTCGGCTTTGCATTGTAGTCTTGACGTAAATGACTACTGCCCTCCTCCGAGGAGGACTGCTCACCGTTTTCTCTGCCCTCATTGGCAGGTCGTGCAGAATGTTCGTTCATGGCTCCAGACAATATTCAAAGCGGTTCCTGACCCGCGTAGGGATCAGATAGGCCAAGCAGCGCCAAAATGCGAGTCTCAAGCGACTCCATTTCTTCGGCTTCTTCCTCGTCCATGTGGTCATAACCAAACAAATGCAGGAACCCATGAACAAGCAGATGGGTCAGATGATCCTCGAAACTCTTCTCAAGTTCAAGGGCCTCGCGCTCAACCGTCTCGCGCGCGATGACGATATCGCCCAGCATGGGTCCCGGCATTCCGCCCGGTTCCAGCGGAAAAGCGGGGAAAGACAAGACATTGGTCGCCTTGTCCTTGTCGCGCCATTCAGCATTGATCTCGCGGATATTTTCATCGTCGGTGAAGACCAGTGACAGTTCCACCGGCATTTTCGGGAAGGGTTGGCCCTCTTCCCGCTTCAGAAAATCGACAGCCGCATCCAGCACTTTCGTTGCAAAGGCAAGCAGATCGTCTTCCGAGGACCAGCCTTCGGCCTCGACGCTGATTTGAATATCCAGAACTGTCATCGTCTTTACGTCAGTCGCCCTTCACGAGGCTTTCATCCGGCACCGCCGTGTGGGATTCATAAGCGCGGACGATGCGCGCAACCATCGGATGGCGAACGACGTCGACATCCTTGAAGCGCACGACGGAAACACCTTCGACATCACCGAGGATTTGCAGGGCCTCGACAAGGCCGGATTTGACGCCGCGCGGCAAATCCACCTGGCTCGGGTCGCCGGTCACGATCATGCGGCCGTTTTCGCCGAGACGCGTCAGGAACATTTTCATCTGCATCGTCGTGGTGTTCTGGGCTTCGTCCAGAATGACGGCGGCATTGGCAAGCGTGCGACCGCGCATGAAGGCCAGCGGCGCGATTTCGATGACGCCCGCCTGAATGGCGCGCTCCACCTTGTCGCCCGGCATCATGTCATAAAGCGCGTCATAGAGCGGACGCAGATAGGGATCGACCTTTTCCTTCATGTCGCCCGGAAGGAAGCCCAGACGTTCGCCCGCCTCGACGGCAGGACGCGACAGGATGATACGGTCGACCGCGCCGCGCTCCAGAAGCTGCGCCGCATGAGCGACGGCAAGATAGGTCTTGCCGGTACCGGCAGGGCCAACGCCGAAAACCAGTTCGGATTGCTCCAGTGCCCGCATATAGACGTCCTGCGTCGGCGTGCGGGCAGCGATGGTCTTCTTGCGTGTGGAAATCTGCGCCATGGAAATCTTCGCCTTGCGTTCCATCGTCGGCAAGGTCAGCTGGTCGTCCGCGGCCATGGCCATGCGGATCGCGCCTTCGACATCGGAAACCTCGGCGGTTCCGCCCTTGAGCAGCCGTTCATAAAGGAAATCCAGCGCCCGGCGAGCCTGATTGGTGGCAACGACGTCACCGGTGATGGCGACGGAATTGCCACGCGGACGCGCATCAATGTTGAGGCGCTGTTCCAGAAGCTTCAGGTTCTGATCGAACTGACCGAATAGCTCTCCCGCTATCCTGTTATTCTCGAACGTGAGGACGAAGTGATTGGCGTCGGTCGCGGCTTGGCGTGGCTGGCGCGATGAATTTGATACCAATTCGTGTGCGTTCAAGCGGTCAGGCTCCTGTCCCAATCAGTGTCGGCTCCTCACTCTAACTCTCTGCCACCTCGGCAAACAAGCTGTTTGGACCCGTTGCGGTGATTCGTACATGAACAATGTCACCGATTTTCAACGTCTTTGCATCAAGATTCACGGATTGCAGCCAGGGAGAGCGACCTATCAACTGTCCAGGCATGCGGCCGGGCTTTTCCAGCAACACATCCATGGTCTTTCCGACCAGCGATTCCGCAAATTCCTTCTGTTGCCGCAGCAACAGGGCCTGCAATCTTTCCAGCCGCTCGGCCTTCACTTCTTCCGCAACCTGATCCGTGAGATCGGCGCCCGGCGTGCCGGGCCGGGTGGAATATTTGAACGAGAAGGCCTGCGCGTATTTCACCGTCTCGACAATCGCCATCGTGTCTTCGAAATCGCGATCCGTCTCACCGGGGAAGCCGACAATAAAGTCCCCCGACATGGCGATATCAGGGCGGGCGGCGCGGATTTTTTCGATAAGCTGGATATATTCCCTGCCCGTATGGCGGCGGTTCATCGCCTTCAGAATGCCATCCGATCCCGATTGTACCGGCAGATGCAGATAGGGCATCAGGATACGCAGATCGCGGTGCGCGCCGATCAGGCGCTCGTCCATATCGCGTGGATGGCTGGTGGTGTAGCGCAGCCGCGCAAGGCCGGGTATTTCCGCCAGCCGGTAGAGCAGCTCGGCGAGGCCCCATTTATCGCCCTTCGGGCCTTCACCCTGCCAGGCATTGACGTTCTGGCCGAGAAGCGTGATTTCACGCACGCCGGCATCCACCAGCTTCATCGCCTCATCGACGATCTGGCGCACGGGGCGTGACACCTCCGAACCGCGCGTATAGGGCACGACACAGAAGGTACAGAACTTGTCGCAGCCTTCCTGCACCGTCAGAAAGGCGGTGACGCCGCGCGTGCGCAACGTCGCCTTTTCGGCGACCGGCAGATGTTCGAACTTGTCCTCGACCGCATATTCGGTCTCGATGACACGCTCACCGCCACGCACCCGCTTCAGGGCGTCCGGCAGGCGGTGGTAGGTCTGCGGGCCGATGACGACATCGACGGCGGGCGCACGGCGAAGAATTTCCTCGCCTTCCGCCTGCGCCACACAGCCGGCAACGCCGATCATGAATTCACGGCCCTGCTCTTCGCGCGATTTTTTCATGTCGCGCAGGCGGCCCAGCGCCGAATAGACCTTTTCAGCCGCCTTTTCGCGGATGTGACAGGTATTCAGCAGAACCAGATCCGCCTCGCCCATATCCTCGGTCTGAACGTAACCATCCTTCGCCAGCGCATCGCTCATGCGGACGGAATCATAGACGTTCATCTGACAGCCATAGGTCTTGATGAAGACTTTTCGACTGTTAGAGCCCTCTCGGGCAATCATGTGTGGGGCGTCGAGGCCAAGCGTTTCCTGGGTCATGGCGGCTATCTAGTGTTTTTTCCGGCCAGATTAAATAGAAAAATCCCGGAAAAGCTACGATACCAGAGCAACGGAGTCATTCCGTTGCTCTCGATTTTTGTTTACGCAGCGGATTTTCCGAAAAACGCCACACAGTTTTCGGTCCGATACGTCATTTTCGCCAGCCGCCACGCAGGCTGAAGGCCAGCATGGAGCGGATCGCACCGGCAATATCGGTGGCGAGGCGCTTGCGGTTATCCGTGCTGTGGAACGGAACGCTGTCACCGAAGGTCACGTCGACATCGATGGCGCCGGCCTTGATGATGCCGAGCAGATGCGGCACGAGCGTGATGCTGCCCGGCCAGGCGGCAATGACCCGGTGATAACGTCCCATGGCCATGCCATGCACCCGCGTATAGGCGATGGCGACCGGCTGCACGTAGACCAGCTTTCCCGGAACCTGTTCAGCGGCAGTGGAAGCCGCGCCGAACAGCGAGGATTTCACGGCCAGCATGCGATTACCGTCCGAAGTCGTCCCTTCAGGGAACAGAACGACGATCTCGCCGTCAGCCATGCGGCTGGCGATCTCGCTGACCTGTGCGCCGGTGCTGCGCTTCTGTTCGCGCTGAACGAAGATGCTTTTCTGCAGCCGGGCAAGCCAGCCGAAGACCGGCCAGTCACGCACCTCCGTCTTGGCAATGAACACCACGTCGGCAATGCTGCCCAAAACGAGGATGTCCTTCCACGAGGCGTGGTTGACCGCCAGCATCAGCGGCTTTGCCCGCTCCACCTCTCCGTGAACATGCACGCGGATACCGAGTACATGACAGGCTATCCGGTGCCAGATGCGGGGAATGCGACGGCGCAGCCGCCAGTCGAAGGCAAGGCCCAGAAGTTGCAGCGGCAGCAGGATGAGCGTCACGATCAGGAGAACGATCGCTATATAGGCTGTCCGCAGCCACATCATGATGGAAACGCCCGCTTGTTCACCAGCGTCTCAGTGTTCGCCGGGCTTCAACGGCACGCCGTAAAGTTCCAGCCGGTGATCGACGAGCTTGAAGCCGTGCTCCCGGGCGATCTTTTCCTGAAGGGCCTCGATCTCGGCCGAATGGAATTCGATGACCACGCCGTTCTTCAGGTCGATCAGATGATCGTGATGTTCCTCGGGCACGGTCTCATAACGCGAGCGGCCATCGCGAAAATCGTGACGCTCGATGATGCCCGCGTCCTCGAACAGCTTCACCGTTCTGTAGACGGTGGAAATCGAGATGCGCGGGTCCACGGCGGAGGAACGGCGGTAAAGTTCCTCGACATCTGGATGATCAGCCGATTCCTGCAGGACACGGGCAATGACGCGGCGCTGGTCCGTCATCCGCATGCCGCGTTCGGCACAAAGCTCCTCCAGCGTTTTCGAAAGGTCTATCACGTCTTCTGGCCTTTTGAGTATTCCGGTTGAATTTTGCGGCTTTCGCCGAAAAAATGCCTGTCGCAGGGAACTAGCGAAGATCGCGGCGCATGACAAGCGCCGTCGACTTCGTTCCATCCTTGGCGGTGTAATAGGCCTTGCGTTCCGCGACGGTTTTGAAGCCGAGCTTTTTATAAAGCCCGAGGGCGGAGGCGTTGCTGTTGTCCACCTCGAGAAATATGGTTTCAGCGCCGCGCATCATCGCCTCACGGGTGGCAGACTGCATCAGGCGCCAGCCGAGGCCGGTGCGCGAGAACCTGTCGGCGACAGCGATGGTGAGGATTTCCGCTTCTCCCGCCACTTCCCGCGCAAGCACGAAACCACCGAGCGGCTTGCTGAAAAATGCGTTGGTCTGACGTGCAACGGCGCCGAAAACAGATCCTTGCGTCAACAGTCCGGAGAACTCCCCGTCATTCCAGGGGCGCGGAAAACGCAGCGCGTGCAGTTCCGCCACCGCGGCGCAATCCTCATGCTGCATCGGCACGATCTCGAAATAGGGCTTCCAGCTCAGATAGTCATCAAACATGGCAAGGGTCGGGCATCACAGGAATCATTCGCACGTCTTGACGAATGCCCTATCAGGCAACGCCCTGACGTGCCAGCGCAAAACCGGTCTGCGGCCGGGCGTCAGGCCCGCGCAGATAAAGCGGTGCGGGTTTCGGCTGGCCCGCCGGCTTGAGCGCTCCGGCACGGGCGACGCAGGCGATCGGGAAATGGTCCGGCCCGGAACCTGTTTCCTCTCCTGCAAACAGGGGCGCGGCCGAGCCGATTACGGCACCATCGAAACCGGAAAGAGCCGCTCTGGCATCGTCGAGAGACAACAGCACTGCCTCACGAAGCGGCGACCCATCCGCCGCAAATGTCTGGAGATAGGCTTCACCACGTTTGGCATCCAGCCCGGCGGCCACAGGCCGGCCGGGATTTGCAAGCAGATGATGATGAGCGAGCGTTTCAAGCGTGGTGACGCCCACGGCCTCGACGCCAAGCGACAGCGCAAAGCCCCGCGCGGCGGCAACCCCGACGCGGATGCCGGTAAAGGACCCCGGGCCGATTGTCACGGCGATACGCTCCACCTTCTGAAGTGGAAGCTGTGCCTGTTGCAACGCGCCATCGATCACAGCCATCAGCCTTTCGGCATGGCCCTTTCCGATCGTTTCGCACACTTCGCCGAGCACCCTGTCGGAGGCGCTGTCATATACGCAGGCGGAACAATCCACACCTGACGTGTCGAGTGCGAGAACAATCATGTCGGGACCTGGCTTACGATGTCATACCGCTTCGACTTCGCGCACTTCCGGCACGAAATGGCGAAGCAGATTCTGAACGCCGTGCTTCAGCGTGGCGGTGGAGGACGGGCAACCCGAGCAGGCGCCCTTCATGTTCAGAAACACGGTGCCATCGCGGAAACCGCGGAAGGTGATGTCGCCGCCATCCTGCGCCACGGCGGGGCGGACGCGGGTATCCAGCAGTTCCTTGATGGTGGCGACGATGGTTTCGTCACCCTCTTCGAAGAACTCGCCTTCCTCATCCGATACTTCGGCGGCAATAGCCGTGCCCATGATCGGGCGGCCGGACATGAAATGTTCCATGATCGCGCCCAGAATGGCGGGCTTCAGGTGCTGCCACTCCGCACCGTCCTTGGTGACGGTGATGAAATCGAAACCGAAATAAACGCCGGTAACGCCCGGAATCGTAAAGAGGCGTTCCGCCAGCGGTGAGGCCTGCGCCTGCGACGGGTTGAGAAACTCCACTGTCCCGCTTTCCAGCACCACCTTGCCGGGCAGGAACTTCAGCGTCGTCGGGTTCGGCGTGGCTTCCGTCTGAATGAACATCGTCTGTCTCCTTCGAGGTCGCCATTCACGCCCCGTAATTCAAAGCGCGCCGCCTTCACGACCACGCGCTTTAAATTTTTTGCTACGCATGTCTTTATCCCAAAACCGGTTCCCGCTTTTGGGAGACATGTTTTAGAATTCTTCCAAAAAATACGCCCGGCGAAGCTTCACTTCAAGCCCTGACATGATAATTACATTCAAGAAATCGTCAGCCCCTAAATCTTGTCCGGGGCCGGATCAGCAGAGCGCGTCGATTTCCTCGTCCGACAACGTATCCGGCAACACGGTGACGGGAATGGGGAATGCAGCGCCGCGTCCGGCGATGGAGGATACAAGCGGTCCCGGTCCTTCCTTCGTCGAGCCTGCCGCCAGAACGAGGATCGCGATATCCCGGTCTTCCTCGATCAGCCCGTGTATCTGCTCGGTGGCGCTGCCTTCGCGGATCACCGCTTCCGGCTCGATGCCGATGGTCTCACGAACCTTCTGGGCGATCTTGGCAAGCGTGGCCTCCGCCTCCTCGCGCGCTTCCGCCCGCATGATCTGCTCGACACCCAGCCATTGCTGGAAATCGCCTTCGGGGATCACGTAAAGCAGCACCAGCCCGCCATTGGAGTTCTTGGCGCGACGACCGGCATAGTGCACGGCCCTTTCGCATTCCGGTGTGTCATCGATAACAGCGAGAAACTTGCGGCGATGCCCTTCCAGACGCGACAGCCGTTTTGAAACCATTCCGCACTCCCTAAGTCCGCCGTGATCCGCAAAACCGCCCGACGGTTCGGGCGGAGATTATATCAAATCACGGCAGGCGCAAACCGCCCGCCGCATCCGCGCGGCAGCGACCTGTCAGCGCAGGAAGCCGATGATATCGCGCACCTCGTTCATCGTCTTTTCGGCGATGGTGCGTGCCCGCTCTCCGCCCTGTTTGAGGATGGCGTCGATGTGGGTCGGATCATCGAGAAGACGGCGCATCTCGTTGTTGACCGGAGCCAGCACATCAACGGCAAGCTCGACCAGGGCCGGCTTGAAGGCCGAGAACTGCTGCCCGCCGAATTCGGCAAGAACATCCGCCTTGGTCCTGTCGGAAAGGGCGGCATAAATGCCCACGAGGTTTTCGGCCTCGGGACGGCCCTTCAGGCCTTCGACTTCGCTCGGCAATGCGTCCGGATCGGTCTTAGCCTTCTTGATCTTCTTCGAGATCGCGTCGACATCGTCCATGAGGTTGATGCGCGACAGATCGGAAGGATCGGACTTCGACATCTTCTTGGTACCGTCCTTCAAGGACATCACGCGCGGTGCCGGACCGCCGATCAGCGGCTCCACCATAGGGAAATAGGCATGCACCGGCTCATCGCCCACGGTGATATCGATGCCAAGGTCCGCCTTGCGGATATGATCGCCGAAATCGATGTTGAATTTCTGGGCGATATCGCGGGCGAGTTCCAGATGCTGTTTCTGGTCGTCTCCAACGGGCACGTGGGTGGCGCGATAGACGAGAATGTCAGCGGCCATCAGGCTCGGATAGGCAAGCAGGCCGAGCGAGACCTGCTCGGCATTCTTGCCGGACTTGTCCTTGAACTGCGTCATGCGCTCCATCCAGCCGATGCGCGCCACGCAGTTGAACACCCATGCCAGTTCCGCATGCTGCGGCACGGCCGACTGGTTGAAGACGATATGCTTCACGGGATCGATGCCCGAAGCGATGAAGGCAGCCGCGATGGAGCGGGTCTGCGCCTTCAGGTCGGAGTGAACGAGCTGGGCGGTGATGGCATGCATGTCGACGACGCAATAGATGCAGTCGTTATCTTCCTGCAATGCCACGAACTTGCGGATCGCACCGAGATAATTGCCGAGATGCAGATTGCCGGTCGGCTGGACGCCCGAGAAAACCAGCGGCTTGAATGCGTTCATTGTCGTCCTCGAAAAGGCTTGTGGAGGGCCCCGCCCCATGATTGGAATTGCACGCGCGCTTATGCACCCGCAGCCCCCCGCAATCAAGCGGTTTCAGGGCATCTCAGCCGCGCGGCTGAAGAAGATCCCAACGATTTCCATAAGGATCGGTAAAGACCGCAACGGAGCCGTAAACCTCGTGGCGCGGTTCTTCCAGAAAGCGCACACCGCGGGCGAGCATGGTCTCATAATCGCGCTGGAAATTATCGGTATGCAGGAAAAACCCGACACGGCCGCCCGTCTGATTACCGATGGCAAGCCTCTGCTGTTCACCGTCCGCCTCGGCAAGCAGCAGGCCGCCGCCCTCGGTGCCTTGCGGCTTCACCACCAGCCATCTTTTGCCGTCGCCAAGCGGCTGATCGGAAAGGCAGTCGAACCCGAGAACGTCGCAATAAAATGCCTTCGCCCGGTCGTAATCATCCACCACGAGGGTGACGAGCGCTATGCGGCGGTTCCCGGCAAAGGACATCAGCCCGCCTCCGTTTCGATGTTCTTCTTGCCGCGCTTACGGATGGCTCGTTTGACCATGCCGATATCGGCACCGCCGGAAACGAAAGCGAGCACGAAATAGACCAGCATGGCCGCAAAGACGAGAGCCATGATGGTGCCGGCCCGCACGAAAATCGACGAGGCGGAAGACAGTTCGAAGCTCAGCCAGGTCAGCGCATAATGTATGAAACCGGCCATCAAGGCTGCGGCCAGCAGCAAACGCGGAATGCGGGTGAGCAGCGGAATATCCACATGCCAGTGACCGCGCCACAACAGCATGCCGAACAGCAAGGCGGCATTGACCCAGCCGGCGGTGATCTCGGCAATGGCAATGCCCGGGCCTCCGAGGCGCGGGAAGAGCGTCAGCGCCATGGAGACGTTCACCACCACGGAAATCGCCGCGAAGATCATTGGCGTGCGGGTATCCTCCCGGGCGAAGAAGCCCGGAATAAAGGCCTTGATCAGCACGAAAGCCGGTAAGCCAAGGCCATAGATGCCGAGAATTTGCGCGACGGTGACGGTGGCCGAAGGCGAAAAGTTGCCGCGTTCATAAAGAAAACGAACGATGGGCTCCGCCATGACGAGAAGCGCGGCAGCGGCAGGTAATGTCAGGAACAGCACGAATTCCACCGAGCGGTTCTGCAGGCTTCCCGCCTCGACCATCTGCCCGCCGCGCAACGCCCGCGCCAGTTCCGGCAAAAGCACGGTGGCCACCGCAATGCCGACGACGCCGAGCGGGAGTTGATAAATCCGGTCCGCATAGGCAAGCGAGGAGATCACGCCTTCACCAGCCGATGCGATGTTGGTGTTGATCAGCAGATTGATCTGGGTGATACCGCCTGTTATTGCCGCCGGCAGGGCAAGCACCAGAAGGCGCTGCACATTCTTCGTCAGCCGCGGCCTGCGGAAACCGATGCGCATGCCGGCATTGCGCACGGCAATCCAGACGATGGCAAGCTGCACCAGACCCGCCGCCATCACCCCCCAGGAGAGCGCGTAGCCCACCTGCAACGGATCGTAATTCTTCCACCACGCCAGGGCGAGCACACCAATAAGGATGATGTTGAGGAAAACCGGCGCGATCGCCGCCGCAAAATAGCGGTGCAGCGAGTTCAGCATGCCGCCCATCATCGCCGCCAGCGACATGCAGGCGAGATAAGGGAACATGATGGTGGCGAGATGGATGGTGTTTTCGAACTTCACGGGATCATCGACGAAGCCCGGCGCGATGATCGTGCGCACGATGAACGGCATCGACAGTTCCATCAGGATCGTCAGCGCCAGCAACACGGTGAACAGGACACCGAAGACCTCTTCGGAAAAGCGCCTTGCGCCTTCCATGCCATTCGCCTCGATTTCCTTGGCAAAAAGCGGCACGAAGGCGGAGTTGAAAGCGCCTTCGGCAAAAAGCCGCCGGAAGGTGTTTGGAAAACGGAAAGCGGCGTTAAAGGCATCGGCCACCGGACCCGTGCCGACGGCGGCGGCCATCAGGGTTTCACGGAGGAAGCCGAAGATGCGGCTGCCGAGCGTGGCGGTGCCGACAGTGGCGAACTTGCCGATCAGACTCATGGGCGCTTCAAGCCTTTGCCGTGCGCGCGGCCGGCAGCGCCGCCACGTCTGGGTGGGCGATGATGCCGTTCGGCATGCGGTCGCGCAATTCGTCTTCCTGCTCGCTCATCACCGCTTTCAGGCGCGTGGCGATGCTGGCCTGCCGGTTGTCGTTCGTCACCTTCTGCCCGAAGAGATCGGTGACATAAAAGGTGTCGATGACTTTTTCACCGAAGGTGGTGATGCGGGCGGAATGGATGTCCAGCGACAGATCGGCGATGACAGCCGTCATATCCGCCAGCAGGCCCGGCCGGTCGAGGCACTCGACCTCGATGACGGTGAACTTGTTCGACAGCCCGTTGGAAATGATGACCGAGGGCGGAATGGTGAAGGCGCTTTTCTTCTTGCGGCTCTTGGTCCGGGTGGCGATCATTTCCGGCAGGCGTTGACGGCCCGACAGAACCTCCTCGATCAGCTTGCCGACATTATTGCCGCGCCGCATCTCATCCTCGTCGATCGGGAATTCCCGGTTGATGAGGATCGTATCCAGTGCCCGCCCGTCGGAGGTGGTGAAGATCTGCGCGTCGGCGATGTTTGCGCCGGCGGCGGCGCAGGCGCCGGTGATGATCGACAAAAGGCGCGGATGGTCGGGCGCCAGTACGGTGATTTCGGTGATGGCGTGGAAAGAATGGGTGCGCACCATGGTCGACAGCGCCTTTTCCTGCTTGTCGGCCTCACGGATGAAGCGGGTGTGGCGCACCTGGTCTTCCAGCGCCACCGTCAGCAGATAGGGCTCGTAGTGCAACTTGGTATATTTGCGCCGCGCCTTCTGGCCCCAGTCATCAAGAGCGTCGTAGAGCGCCTGCCGGGCGATCTGCGCCCGCTCCTTGCGGGAGACCTCCGAGAAGCCGCCTGACAGCAGCAGTTCAGTCTCGTAATAAAGCGAGCGCAGCAGCTGCCCCTTCCAACCGTTCCAGACGCCCGGACCAACGGCGCGGATATCGCAGACCGTCAGGATCAGCAGCATCTTCAGCCGCTCCATGGATTGCACCTTGTCGGCGAAATCGGTGATGGTCTTGCGGTCGTGCAGGTCGCGCGTCTGGGCGACCATGGACATCAGAAGATGCTGCTCGATCAGCCAGACGACCGTTTCGGTCTGCTTGCCGGTGAGGCGGAAACGCTGGCAGAGCTTGCGGGCCACACGGGCGCCGGCAATCGAATGGTCTTCCTGCCGGCCCTTGGCGACATCGTGCAGCAACACGGCGACATAAAGCGCCTCGCGCTCTTCAACGCCGGGCATCAGCTGGTTGGCGAGCGGATGGGCATCAATAGCCGTACCCTTGTCCACTTCCGACAGCACGCCGACGGAGCGGATCAGATGCTCATCCACCGTATAGTGATGATACATGTTGAACTGCATCATCGCGACGATCTTGCCGAATTCGGGAATGAACTTGCCCAATACCCCCGCCTCGTTCATGCGGCGCAAAGTCAGCGCCGGATCACGCCGCGAGGTGAGGATCGACAGGAACAGCCGGTTCGCTTCCTCGTTTTCGCGAAGCTCGTCATTGATGAGCGACAGCGAGCGGGTGACGACACGCAGAGCATCCGGATGCAGTTCAAGATTGTTGATATCGGCGATGTGGAAGAGACGGATCAGATTGACCGGGTCGTTCTTGAAGACGTCAGGCTTGGCCAGCGCGATCCGTCCCCGGTCCTCAACGAACTCCACTGAACCCGCAATCTTGCGGACGCGGCGGGCGAAACGGCTGAGAACGCCGGAGAGGCCCGGTACATCCTTCGCCTGCCGGTCTTCCAGCGCGGCGCAGACGATGCGGGTCAGGTCACCCACATCCTTGGCCACGAGGAAATAGTGCTTCATGAAACGTTCGACGGCGGAAAGGCCGGGGCGCGGCTGATAATTCAGCGCATCGGCGATCTCACGCTGAATATCGAAAGAAAGACGCTCTTCCGCCTTGCCGGTGATGAAATGCATCTGGCAGCGGACGGCCCAGAGAAAATCGTCGGCCTTTTCGAACAGCTTCAGTTCGGATCTGGACAGAACTCCGAGTTTGACCAGATCAGCCGTATCGCGAACGTGGTAATAATATTTGGCGATCCAGAACAGCGTGTGCAGGTCGCGCAACCCGCCCTTGCCTTCCTTGACATTCGGCTCCACCAGATAGCGCGTATCGCCGGCCTTGCGGTGGCGCTGGTCGCGCTCGGCAAGCTTTGCGGCGATGAATTCCGGACCAGTGCCGGTGACGACTTCCGACTCGAAGCGTTTTTCGAGATCGTCGGTCAGGGACTTCCTGCCACAGATCGCCCGAACTTCCAGAATGGCGGTGCGGATCGTCATATCGGATTTTGACAGGCGGATGCACTCATCCACCGTGCGCGTGGCATGGCCCACCTTGAAACCGAGATCCCAGAGGAGATAGAGCACGAATTCCACGGCCTTGTGCATGTCAGGCGTATTCTTGGCCGGCAGCAGGAACAGGAGGTCGATATCCGATCCCGGCGCCAGCGTACCGCGGCCGTAACCGCCGACCGCCGCGACCGCGATCTGGGGTGCGTCCTTCGGATAGACATACTGGCAGGCGAGATCATAAAGCATCTCGATCAGCCGGTCCTGAAGCCAGGAAATGCGGCGGGCGCAATCAATGCCGCTGCCATCGGCTTTCAGCAATTCGCGGATATTCTCCCGGCCTTCCGTGCTGGCCTTGCGAAAGAGCGGCAGCAGGTCGGACCTGATATCGGCAATGCGCTTGCCGTCTTCCCTAAAGATGATGTCACATTCGCGCTTCAGCGCCGAAACATCGAGAATGTCGGAAAAATCCAGGTCCTTGATGGCCATCTATGCCGGTATCCATGTCCTGTGGGAAATCCCACCACTTGCGATGGGAGTGTCCTATAGCGAGTTTTAAAGGCGATGGACAGGCACTGTATCCCTTCAAGCCTTGCCAAGTTCTTTCTTCAACGCATAGAGCGCGTCCAATGCCTCACGCGGCGTCATTTCGTCGGGATTGAAGCCTTTCAGAGCCTCCTCCACCTTCGATGGGCCGGCTTTGCGGGTTTCCTCGCGGCGGACGGCAATCTGGAACAGCGGCAGATCGTCGATCAGCTGGCTCGCCGGGTTCTTGCGGTCGGCATCTTCGAGCTTCGTCAGAACCTCGCGGGCGCGCTCCACAACCGATGCCGGAAGGCCAGCGAGACGCGCCACCTGAATACCGTAGGAACGATCCGCGGCACCCGGTCCAACTTCATGCAGGAAGATGACGTCGCCTTCCCACTCCTTCACCCGCATCGTGGCATTGGAAAGGCGGCCGAGTTTTTCCGACAACACGGTCAGCTCATGGAAATGGGTGGCGAAGAGCCCGCGGCAACGATTGACCTCGTGCAGATGCTCCACCGCCGCCCAGGCGATTGAAAGCCCGTCAAAGGTTGCGGTACCTCGGCCGATCTCGTCCAGAATGACCAGCGAGCGATCCGTCGCCTGATTGAGAATGGCGGCGGTTTCCACCATTTCCACCATGAAGGTCGAGCGGCCGCGCGCCAGATCGTCCGATGCGCCGACACGGGAAAACAGCCGGTCGACAGTGCCTATATGGGCGGCTTCCGCCGGCACGAAGGAGCCGATCTGCGCAAGGATGGCGATCAGCGCATTCTGGCGCAGGAAGGTCGATTTACCGCCCATGTTCGGGCCGGTCAGCAGCCAGATCGCACCGTTCTTGCCGCCGTCGACAGCCGATAGGTCGCAATTATTGGCGATGAAGGGTCCGGCCGATTGCCGCCGCAGCGCCTGCTCCACCACCGGATGACGTCCGCCTTTGATCGCGAAAGTCATGGAGGCATCGACGATCGGGCGGCAATAGGCCTGCTCGGTCGCGAGATAGGCAAGGCTTGAGGCGACGTCGATCACCGCAAGCGCCAGCGCGCCGGCCTTGATCGCCTCCGCCTGCTGCACCACGGCCTTGACCATACGCTCGAAGGCTTCCAGTTCCATGGTCAAAGCCTGCGCAGCAGCATTGGCGATGCGGCTTTCGAGATCGGCAAGCTCGGTGGTGGTGAAGCGCATGGCGCCCGCCATGGTCTGGCGGTGGATAAAGCGCGCCTTGGCCTCGTCCGTCGATGTCATCACATCGGCATTGCCCGCCGTGACCTCGATGAAATAACCCAGCACATTGTTGTGCTTGATCTTCAGAGACTTGATGCCGGTCTCGTCGGCATATTTCAGTTGCAGCCCGGCAATCACCCGACGCGACTGGTCGCGCAGCGCCCGCACCTCATCGAGTTCGGGATTGGCGCCTTCACGCAGGAAACCGCCGTCACGCTTCAGAAGCGGCAGATCGTCGGCCAGCATCGAGCCGAGCATGGCTTCCAGCCCACCGGGCAGGGCTTTCAAATCCGACAGCGCCGCCGCCAGCTCGTCCGGCAACAATCCCTGATCGAGAATGGCGGCAATCTTTTCGGCCGAAGCCAGCCCCTGCCTGATGGCACCGAGATCGCGCGGGCCGCCGCGCTCCAGCGCAAGGCGCGAAAGCGCACGCGGCATATCCGCAACCTGCTTCAGCGCATCGCGCAGGCCGTCGCACAGCGAAACGTCATCGATGAGATAGGCGACCGCATCGAGGCGCGCATTGATCTTTTCGGGATCGGTCAAGGGCGACATCAGCCGCTCCGCCAGAAGCCGCGCGCCGCCGCCGGTTACCGTGCGGTTCAAGGCATGCAGCAGCGATCCGTCCCTTTCGCCTGACAGCGTCTTCACCAGCTCCAGATTGGCGCGGGTGGCGGGATCGATGAAAAGCGTGGAGGCGGCACTCTCGCGCTCCGGCGCACCGAGCGGCGGACGCTCGGCGATCTGGGTCTTTTCGACATAGGCCACGGCGGCAGCGGCCGCCGCCAGTTCCACCCGCGAAAACGTGCCGAAACCATCGAGTGTCGAAACGTTGAAGTAACGGGCAATGCGCCCCTCCGCCGTGGCGCTGTCGAAAAGAATAGCCGGCTGCGGCACCGCCACACGGCCAAGCACATCGAATACCGGGCGCAATTCCTCGTCATGGAACAGGCTGTCGGCGACGATCAGCTCACGCGGATCAATGCGCCAGATATCGGCGAGAAGTCGCGTCAGCGTGGTTTCCGCCAGGCGGAAGACGCCGGTGGAGATATCGATCCAGGCGAGCGCGAACTGCGCCTCGGCACTGCCGCGAATGCGGGCAAGCGCCATCAGATAGTTGGATTCGGTTGGCGACAGCAGTTTCTCTTCTGTCAACGTGCCGGGCGTGACGAGCCGCACCACATCACGCTTGACCACGGATTTCGATCCGCGCTTCTTGGCTTCCGCAGGGTCTTCAACCTGTTCGCAGACGGCGACGCGATAGCCACGCAGGATGAGCTTCTGGAGATAGTCGTCCGCCGCATGGACGGGAACGCCGCACATGGGAATATCGAACCCCATATGCTGGCCGCGTTTGGTCAGCGTGATGCCGAGAGCACGGGAGGCCTCGACCGCATCGTCGAAGAACAATTCGTAAAAATCGCCCATGCGGTAAAAGAGCAGCGAACCGGGATTGTTCGCCTTGATCTCGATATATTGCTCCATCATCGGAGTGGCCGAAGCGCGGCTCTCCTCCGTGATCAGGGAAGCGGTTGTCAGAACGTCCGTCAATGGCCTGCCGATGTCATATCGTGTTGCGGAAAACGAGCGCCGACACTAACGGCAATGCCCTCCCCAAGACAACACGCACGTCACGGCTGCCCACAGGAACATCCCGCAAGGTCAGGCATCAAAACCGATCAGCCGTTGATGCGCTCGGCCTCGCCGCCGTAGTAGCTGATATAGCGGCCGGCAATGGAAGAGACCGGCAGGACCACGAGAACATCCGTCGTGTTGAAAGCATGATCCACCACGGCGCCGGAGCCGAACATGGCGCCAAGGCGCATATAGCCCTTGATGAGCGGCGGCATGGCGTTCAACGCCTTGCGGGTATTCAGCGCCTCCGCCGGCATCAGGTCCATCTCGTGGTAAAGCTCGGGAAGCGCGGAGGCCTCCCACTCACCCTTTGCAACGCAATTATGATGCAGGAAGGAAAGCGCCAGCGCATGGGTTTCCGGCTGCACGCCGGGAAAGGAGGCGCAACCGATCATGGCGTCCATGCGGTGCTTGACGGCATAGGCCCAGTTGCCCTGCCACAGAAGCTCGACTGTGCGCTTGGTGCGATATTCCGGCAATACGCAGGAACGGCCAAGCTCCATGAAACGCTTGCCCGGATGGCGCGCGACGAGCCCGGCAATGTCGAATTCGCTGGCGGAATAAAAACCATTATTGGCGAGCGCCGTTTCCTGCCGCAACAGACGGTAGGTGCCGACGATCTGGTCCTCGCTGTCACCTTCGATCGCCTTGTCGAGTACGAGCAGATGGTCGCAGACACTGTCCCACGCGTCGATGTCGCGCTTGCGGCGCATCGCTTCAGCGGGAAGGCGCGCGTTCATCTCCTCAACGAAGACCCGGTAACGCACGGATTGCGCGGCATCGATCTCGCGGTCATTTCGCGCGAGCCGTGTTTCCAGTGTACCGATACGACCGAAAAGACCCTCATTGTCCTGAACTGCCTCAGGGCGCGGGCTAATGACAACATTGTTTTCACAAATGTCGTGATTGAAGATTTCGGCAACCATGGGGAATCGCTCCGCCACCAAAGAATTTTCCTGTCATAAATCACTAATTGACGACAGAATAGTGACAAAATGCCGACAGTGCCAGTCTGTCAAGCTATTATGAGGAAAGGCGTTTCGCCGTCAGCAGGCGGCGGATTTCCTCCACCAGTCGTCTGGGGTCGGCGGGCTTGGCCAAAACCGCGCCTGCACCGGCCTTCAGGAGCATTTCGGCCGTCTGCGCACCGGCATCCCCGCTGAGGACTATGACGGGAATATTTCTGTCACCCTCCAGCGTGCCGAGAAGCTCCGGCAGCACCTCCAGCCCCTCACCGCCTGGCATATTGAGGTCCGAGATGACAAGGTGCGGCAGGTGAGACACATCCGATGCCATCGACTGCCGCAGGGATTGAAAATTATCGACCGTACGGACGGTATAGCCGCTCTTTTCCAGAACGGCGCGAATGATGCGGGCATTAACGGCATCATCCTCGGCCACGAGAATGTCGATACCGCTTGCCCCTTCCTTCAGCCGCGACGAAAAACCCACATCCGGGTGGTTGTCGTTGAGGGCGTCGCGGCGCTCTATGCCACGCAGGCGGCCGCAAAGGACATCGATCAGCGATTTTTCGCGCAGCGGCCGGATCAGCCAGGCGTCAAAAGACACATGCATGGTCGAAGGCCGTTCTTCCGGGCTGACCAGCAGCGTACGGCGAACATTCTGCTGCGGCCAATCCTTCAGGGCGTCCCTGAACAGGGGTGAAACGCGACGGTCGACGATGATGTCGGTGAGATCGGCGTTCTGGTGAGACGCCTCGCTCTTTAGCTTCTGCAAATCTTCCGGCTGATGGATGAGAACACATTTGCCGCCAAAGGCCTCGATAGCCTCCATCGTCACCGCCGCAGCCACACCCTTTGGCGCGATGAGCAGGACGTTCGTGTGCTGCAGGCAATGGCGACGACCCGGATCCGGCATTGCGGCAGGCGCGCCACCCGGGCGGAACGACAGCGTGAAGATGCTGCCCCTGCCCCTGCGGCTCGAAACCGTGAGGCTGCCGCCGAATTCCCGCACGATACGGGCGGAAATCGCAAGCCCGAGGCCTGTGCCGGCGCTTCGCTGCGACATCGGGCCTGCCTGCTCGAATTCGCCGAAGATACGCGCCTGTTCCGCCTCGTTCATGCCCGGACCGGTATCTTCGACGGTGATCTGCAATTGACCGTTGGCCATGCGCGCACGGATGACGACCCCGCCTTCCCGCGTGAACTTGACGGCATTTCCGAGGAGATTGAACAGGACCTGACGCAGTCTTGCCGGATCGAAATCGAGATAATCGGGCACATCCGGGGTTACGAAAGAGGTGATTTCTATGCCTTTTTCATGGGCGCGATGCGCCAGCATCTCGACAATGCTCTCGATCAGCCGGCGCAGGTTCTCTGCACGCGGATTGAGCTTGAAGCGGCCCGCTTCCATGGTCGAATAATCCAGCAGATCCTCGACCAGCTGCACCAGGGACTGGCCGGACTGCTTCATACCGTCGAGATAGTTGCGCTGCTCGTCGTTGAGCCGCGTTTGCGACAGAAGATGGTTCATGCCCAGCATGCCGGAAAGCGGCAGGCGGATTTCATGGCTTACCGTGGCAAGCAGCCGCGCCTTTTCAGCATCGGCCTTTTCGGCGCGCAGCCGGGCGTCTTCCCTTTCGGCAAGCGCAAGCCGCTCCTCGGTCACATCCCTGGCAATGCTGCTGATAAGAAGACGGCTGCTTGTCAGATCGCGGGTCACGACATCGTGCCAGGAAAATATCCGCTGGCCGAAAGGGGTGGCGATTTCCACGTCATAGGCATGGACCTTGTCGCCCGGACGGAAGGCGATGCCGATTTCCTCGCAGCTCAATCCCTCCGGCACCGAGCATCCCGTCATTTCACAAAAGACGCGGTTCGCCTCGACGATGCGCCGATCCATATTTCGGATCACGACGATGTCGCCCATGGACTCCTGCATCTCGGCGATCAGCGAACGGTTTTGCGTCCGCCGCAGCCGAACCTCCGAATAGTCCGCGGACAGCGCGCCTCGATGCCAGCCAGTTTTCCCGAACAGCGCATAAAGAAGAACACCGACGAGCACGGCGCCAAAGAAGGAGGCCAGTGCGACCGTGACCGCGTAGGGCACGGCAAGCGCGATCAGCGCGGCGGAAAACGCACCCACCGACAATGAAACCGCGACATACAGGGCAATCGGCCCCGAAGCGATTTCGGGTTCGGAGGCGGCATGATGCCTTGCTGCATCGGCGCGGTCTCCCGGCTGCACCGCCACAGACGCCAGCCCAAGACCCTCTGAAACTCTTTCCCGAAGTTTTGCCAGTTCGCTCATATCCAACCGCTACCATGACAGCGGTTTTGATATGTTTGGCCCAAACCCTAAAATTTTACTTTTTGGCCGCCCGGGCGTGCAGAAACTCGTCAAGAATGACGCAAGCCGCACCGATGGTTATGAAACTGTCGGCGAGATTGAAGACCGCGAAGGACCATGTCGGCGTGTGAAACAGGATGTAGTCGATGACATGTCCGTAGAAAAACCGGTCGAGAAGATTGCCGGCCGCACCCGCAATGATGAAGGCAAAGCCGAGATGGGCGAAGGTACGGTCCGCCGCCGTCTTGCGCCACAGCCACAGAACGAAGACCACGATGACGAGCCGCATGCTGACGATGAACCAGCCCTGCATGTCCGACAGCATCGAAAATGCGACGCCGAGATTATAGGTCCGGTAAAGCGCCAGAAACGGCACGACTGGCACCATCTCCTGCAGTGGCAGATAGGCTTCCACCAGTTGCTTGACGATCTGGTCCAGCACCAGTGCGGCGACGATCAGTGCAAGAGCCGGGCCGAATTTCGAAAACAGTGCCGCTTTGGCCATTACTTCACCGGAGCAAGTTCGAGGAGATGTCGCCGCGCTTCGAACAACATGACGGCGGTTGCGATGGCGAGATTGAGGCTGTCGGCGCGGCCCTGCTGGGGGATGCGCGCCAGCTGATCGGCCTTGCCGGCCAGTTCCGGCGGCAGGCCGGATTGCTCGTTACCCATCAAAAGCACGACCGGCTTGCCGGCATAATCGATTTTTCGATAATCCACCGAACCGGCAAGATGGGTGGCGACGACACTGACCTGTGCCGATTTTTTCCAGGACAGGAATTCCTCAACCGAGGCGCGGGCCACGGGCATGGCGAAGACCGAACCCATGGTGGCACGAACGGTTTCCAGCGAGAAGGGATCGGTACAGTCGCCGACCAGAATGACGCCCGAGGCGCCAGCCGCATCGGCAGTGCGGATGATTGTGCCGAGATTACCGGGATCGCGCACCCGGTCGAGCGCGATATAGGTCTCGCCCTTTTCCGGACGGATATCCTTCAGCGGCTTCCATTTCTGTTCGAAAATGCCGACGACCATCTGCGGATTGTCGCGGCGGGTGATCGAGGCAATGACCTTTTCGCTGACTTCGAGCACCAGGCCACCTGACGCGACTGTCTTCACCGCCGCCTGCTCCACCAGCGGCTTGCCCTTGGCGGCCTTGGCATAAACCAGCGTCTTGATGGTCCAGCCGAGTTCGAGCGCATCGATGACCAGCTTCAGGCCTTCCGCCATGAAGGTGCCGGTCTCTTCCCTGCCCTTTTTCTGGCTGAGCGCCTTGATGTCCTTGATGATGGGATTGGCGAGGCTGGTCACTTCCTTGACCTGGCCAACCCGGCGCGTCGTGTTTTCGCGCATATCCTTCGTCATTTCGGCTCCCAACGGCTGAACAGCGAGGTGGAAAGCACCCGGCCGGGCGTCTTGCCGTCAAGCCCGGCCTCGCGAATGACCAATTCGCCGGATGCGACAACACCACCGGCGCCGCGCATGGTCTCGCGCATCAGCTCATGCATCGAATAGAAGCTGGCCCTGATGGAATAGGCGGTCAGCACCAGACCTAGCGCCCTGGGCGACAGGATTTCCCGGCAGATATCCAGCATCAGCGGCAGGTGGTCGAACAATTGCCAGACTTCACCATGGGTGCCGCGGCCGAATTTCGGCGGGTCGGTGAGGATGATATCGTAGCTGTTGCCGCGGCGTTCCTCACGCTGGATGAATTTCATCGCGTCTTCGCAGATCCAGCGGATCGGTGCCTGTTCGAGCCCGGCGAGCGCCTGATTTTCCTTCGCCCAGCCGATCGCCTTCTTGGAGGCGTCGACATGGGTGACTTCAGCGCCGGCCGCCGCCGCGACCAGCGAGGCGACCCCGGTATAACCGAAGAGATTCAGCACCTTCAGCGGCCGGTCAGCCGTCTCGATGGCATGTTTCAGCCATTCCCAATGCACGATCTGTTCCGGGAAGACGCCGACATGCCGGAAAGCCGTGAAGCGGCCCAGAAATTCGACGCCGAGCAGAGACAGGGGCCAGGTCTCACCCAGCGCCGCCTTGGGAAAACGCCAGCGGCCCATGCCGTCCTCATCCGTGTCGCCGGTAAAGACAGCGTCGGCATTCTGCCACACGCGATCGGGAACCGAAGGTTTCCACAGCGCTTGCGCCTCGGGACGGACGACGCGGTAGTCGCCGTATTGTTCGAGCTTCAGACCATTCCCGCTGTCGATCAGGTGAAAATCGCCCGCGCCGCTCGATTCCAGAATGACCGGAACCTGTTCTGCGGGCAGTTCGCCTGTGCGCTCCTTGAGGGGCCGCACGGGCACCTGCTCAACCGCAGGCGCTACGCTGACCCTTTCTTTAGGCGAAGGCTTCGGCACGCTGCGCACGGCATCCGGCTCGCGCTTTTTCGGCGCTGAATCCGGTCGGCGTGCCGGCTTTGCGGCATGAACCTGTTTTTTCTCGCTCCCGGCACGCGCACGATTGCCCGGCCGGCTGTCTTTTTTCTTCAATGGAAATCTTTCCGCTTCTGCCCGCGTCTTATGGCGCAGCAAATAGCATTCCATGCGTCGCTCGCCTAGAGCCGGAACGAATGTCCGCTACATCACTTTGCCGGGAGCTG
Source organism: Agrobacterium sp. OT33 (assembly GCF_017313365.1). Classification (NCBI taxonomy): domain Bacteria; kingdom Pseudomonadati; phylum Pseudomonadota; class Alphaproteobacteria; order Hyphomicrobiales; family Rhizobiaceae; genus Agrobacterium; species Agrobacterium sp. OT33. Next base: position 543,323 of record NZ_JAFLMZ010000001.1, read on the forward strand.
TCCCGCATGCGGAAGCTGCGCGGTTGCCGCCGCCTTCTGGCGGTTCGCCTCATCATGCCAGCGGACGGCCTCTTTCGCTTCGATACGGGCGCGCTTGCGATGTTTGCCCTGCGCAAACCATGTGGCCGCAGATCCCAGCAGCACGCCAAAAATCACCGCCAGAAACAGGAAGACGAAAAACGGCGCGGTGAAGGACAAAACGCTGTCCTCCCGGAAGGGATTGAGCGCAAGCGTCACCGCCTGGCGGTTGGCCACGCACAGGATGATGAGGATTATCGCCAGCGGAAGCAGGATGATGAGGTTGATGATTTTTTTCGACATCCGACAATACTCCATCGCTGCGGGTGTTCCGCCGGCCCCGTTTCAGCGGCCAAGCGTCAAGAACGATCAATCGTCCTCTTCGTCACCCATACCGGGGTTCAGGCGCTCACGCAGTTCCTTGCCCGTCTTGAAGAAAGGCACCCATTTTTCCTCGACGAAAACCGACTCGCCCGTACGCGGGTTCCGCCCGGATCGGGACGGACGGTTTTTCACCGAAAATGCGCCGAAGCCACGAAGCTCGACGCGGTTTCCTGCCGCCAGGGCATCGGTGATTTCATCCAGCACCGCATTGACGATGTTTTCCACGTCACGGTGATAAAGGTGCGGGTTACGCGCAGCAACAATCTGCACCAGTTCAGACTTGATCACGGTTGCCCCCTGAAAGGATTGGATTTTTAACGCGGCTCAACCTGCCAAACGGAAACAAGACCGTCAAGAAACAACTTGTCCGCACCGAGCTGGCCAGGTCCCGCAAAGGGAATTAAATCGTCATATCCCAGAAACTTCGCTATTTGCGCAACACTGAAAAGCGAAAAAGGCGAACGGGACGACGGCGCACGCCATTCGACGATCGGCAAATCCTTGGCGACACCGCGTGTTTCGAAATAACCGCGAATTTCCTTTTCACCGCCCAGCGTATCGACCAGCCTGTTGGCAAGAGCCTGTCGGCCGGTGAAAATCGATCCGTCCGCCAGCTTCAGCACATCCTCGCGCGGCAGCTTGCGGCGATCGGCCACAAGGTCAACGAACCAGCCGTAGCTGTCCATCACCATGGCGCGGATCATCGTCTTTGCTTCTTCCGGCGCCTCATGGAACGGCGAGGGCTCGGCCTTCAGGGGTGAAGACTTGATTTCCTGCAGCGAGACGCCGAGCTTGTCCATCAGCTGGCCAAGCTGGGGATATTGAAAGATCACGCCGATCGAGCCGGTGATCGAGGTTTCGCCGGCAACAATGACATCGCCGGCCGATGCGATCATATAGCCGGCGGACGCGGCCAACGTGCGGACATCGGAGACAACGGGCTTCTTTTCGGCCACGCCGCGAAGGGCCTTGAATATGCGCTCTCCGCCATAGGTGGTGCCGCCGGGCGAGGAAATCGACACGATCAACCCTTTGACATTGTCGCTCCTGGCGATCTTGTCGAGCCGTTCCAGAAGTTCGGTATTGTCCTGGATCAGACCGGAAATCTCGACACGGGCAATGTGGGGTCTGGCGCTTTGCTGCGGCCTGTCCCACAAAAACCGGTAGAGGCCGAAGGCGCCGGCGACGAGCAGGAAAACAGCGGCAATCCGCCAGAAAGTCAGCTTGCGGCGCAATCGCCTGCGATCCGCTATCGCCATATTATCCATTGAAAACCTCTGCCATCCGGCCTTATGACACCACCCTGCCTCACGGCCATATGGTTCTTCTAGCGCGAAGCCGCAAGGAAACAATAAGGAAACCAGAATTACGATAAAATTCGCATTTCCCTTGCACCTTTCCAGACAAAAACCATATTGGCAGGACAAAGCACTCGTGCCAAACACATTACGATAAACATACAAGCTTCAATTGCGCGCCAGAATGGCGCCCAGGAAGTTTTCCGGACCCACTCTTATGCTTGAAAGACTCCGCGAACCCGCGCCAGCATTTTCGCTGCCCCATGACCAGAACGGCGCCTACGAGCGCGCGCTCAGGCATTCCGCGCGCGTGAAGCGGCTGAAAATCATCCTGCCGCTTGGCGCGGCGGTCATTTCGCTCGCCTTCATCGCCGTTTCGGTTATCCGAACCTGGGCGCCCGACGAGGTTTCGCTGGAAAGCGCGAGGATCGAAGACGGCAAGATCGTGATGGAAAAACCCGCCGTCGCGGGCCGCAACGAGAAGGGGATCGATTACTCCATGAACGCCGACCGTGCGTTGCAGGATATCGCCAACCCCAACCTCATGACGCTTGAGAAGGTTCTGGCCGCCGTTCCGGTCAATGACAGTGTCGCGCAGGTGATCGCCAAGGAAGGCATTTTCGACCGCGCCACCAATACGCTGAAGATGACGGCCCCTTTTGACATCAATCTCAGCAATGGCATACAAGCGAAGTTCCAGTCCGCAGACGTCGATCTCAAGGCCGGAAAAATGAGCAGCAAGGAGCCCGTTTCGATCAAAACAAACGACGGCTCGATTGTTGCGCAATCGATTGATATCGCCGATAATGGCAAGACGATTACATTTTCGGGGCAGGTACGGGCACGTATCGCTGCATCCAATATCAAAAATGAAGGCAAGTGAGAGCCCGGTCCAGATGATGCAAATTTCCCGTCCCGTTTCCCTTGGCAGATCCGCAGGCTTCGCAGCCGCAAGTCTTTTTCTTTCGTGTCTTGCAACCGTGGCTTTCGCGCAGAACACCACGAGCAACATGCAGGGCGTCAAGCTCTCCGGTGACCAGCCGATCGCGATTGAAAGCGACCAGCTCGAAATCCGTGATCAGGAGCGCAAGGCCTATTTCACCGGCAATGTGAAGGTCGTGCAGGGCACAACCACGCTTCAAGCCGGCAAGATGACGGTCAACTACAAGGGCGAGGGTTCTTCGCTCACCAGCGGCGACGCCAATATCGAAAAGATATTCGTCGACAATAATGTCTATCTGACCTCCGAGACCCAGAAGGCCACCGCCGATCACGGCGAATTCGACATGGCGGCGCAGACCTTCATTCTGACGGGCAAGCAGGTCGTCCTGTCCGAGGGCACGAATGTCTTCACTGGCTGCAAGCTGACCGTTCTGATGAATACGGGACAGGCCAAGCTCGAAAGCTGTGGCGGCCCTGTCCGGATCATGCTCGATCCGAAATCGCAGAAAAAACAGTAGTCTTTTCTCGTGAAGATACCCTCGATCTCAAAAATTCTTGGCGGCGGGCGTGATCCTTCCGCGGAAGCTGCCTCACCGGCCGACAAGGCCCGTTATGAAGGCACGCTGATCGCGCATGGCCTGACGAAGACCTATAACACCCGCCGGGTGGTCAATGGCGTGTCGCTGGTCGTGCGCCGCGGAGAGGCGGTGGGGCTGCTCGGTCCGAACGGTGCGGGCAAGACCACCTGTTTTTACATGATCACCGGTCTCGTACCTGTCGATAGCGGCAAGATCGCCATCAACGGCAACGACGTCACCACCATGCCTATGTACAGGCGTGCGCGTCTCGGCGTCGGTTATCTGCCGCAGGAAGCCTCGATCTTCCGGGGGCTGACGGTTGAGGAGAATATCCGCGCCGTACTGGAGGTCCATGAGCCCGACAGCACCAAGCGCAGTCGCAAGCTCGATGAGCTTCTGGAAGAGTTCCACATTGCCCAGCTGCGCAAGTCCCCGGCAGTCGCACTGTCGGGCGGTGAGCGGCGGCGCCTGGAAATCGCACGTGCGCTGGCGACTGATCCGACCTTCATGCTGCTCGATGAGCCTTTTGCCGGTGTCGACCCGATTTCCGTCAGCGACATCCAGAATCTCGTCCGGCACCTGACTGCGCGCGGGATCGGCGTTCTCATTACCGACCACAATGTCCGCGAAACGCTCGGCCTCATCGACCGCGCCTACATCATCCACGCCGGCGAGGTTCTGACCCACGGCCGCGCGGACGATATCGTCAACAATCCGGATGTACGCCGCCTCTATCTCGGCAATAATTTCAGCCTTTAAGACACCGGGCGCGAAAGATTCTTCATCGCGCCCCGTGCTGACGCTTGACCAAACAAGATAAAAAAGCAATTTTTGGGCCAAGTTTCTTTGCCTTCTCAAAATTTATGAAAACTGTGGCAATGGAGAAGCTTTAAAGGGAGTTTCGCGTCCGCCATGGCGTTATCTGCCAGCCTTTTGCTGCGTCAAAACCAGTCTCTCGTGATGACACCGCAACTGATGCAGTCCATCCAGCTGCTTCAGATGACGCATTTCGAGCTGACGCAGTTCATTGCGCAGGAGGTGGAACGCAATCCGCTGCTTGAAATTGCGGCAAACGACAGCGATTTGGGCGCAGACAGCCCGGCGGATGCAGAGAATTTTGGCGACACCGACGGCGAAGGGCCGGACAGGGCCGCCGCAGTGACGGCCGACAGCGACGACTGGTACGGCGATCGGGCCGCAAATCTTGGAGAGCAGCTCGATACCAGCTTCGAAAATGTTTTTCCTGATGATGCCGAGCCGAGAAAGGCCGATGCCCCCGAACTGGCAAGCCAGTGGAAATCCATGCCCGGACAGGAGTCCGGTGAAAGCTATGATCTCGATGATTTCGTCGCCGCAAAACAGAGCCTTGGCGACCATCTCAATCAGCAATTGCCACTGGCCATTTCGTCCGCCGAAGACAGAATGATCGCCGATGCGCTGATCGGCCAACTTGATGAGACCGGCTATATCGCGGCAGATGCCGTCGATGATGTCGCCGAACGGCTGGGGGCTGCGCCATCCACGGTAGAGCAGGTTCTGAAGACACTTCAGGGGTTTGATCCCCCCGGCGTGTTCTCCCGCTCGCTGAGCGAATGTCTGGCAATCCAGCTCGCCCAGAAGGACCGGCTCGACCCTGCCATGCGGGCTTTTATCGACAATCTGGAGCTTCTGGCGAAACGGGATTTCGCTGCCCTGAAAAAACTCTGCGGCGTCGATGAGGAGGACCTTCTCGACATGCTGGCGGAAATCCGCACGCTCAACCCACGTCCCGGCGCAGGTTACGATTCGGCGGTTTCAGAGACGATTGTCCCTGACATCATCGTGCGCCCCTCCTCCGCCGGCGGCTGGCTGGTGGAAATCAATCCCGAGACCCTGCCGCGTGTGCTCATCAACCAGAGCTATTTCGCCGAAGTATCGAAACACAAGGCCCGTGCCGGAGAGGATCAGGATTTCCTTGCCGAGTGCATGCAGACAGCCCACTGGCTGACCCGCAGCCTCGACCAGCGGGCCCGGACGATCATGAAGGTGGCGACCGAAATCGTACGCCAGCAGGATGCCTTCCTCGTCCATGGTGTCGACCACCTGCGCCCGCTGAACCTCAAGACGGTGGCAGAGGCCATCAAGATGCACGAATCCACCGTCAGCCGGGTAACGTCGAAGAAATACATGCTGACGCCGCGCGGGCTGTTCGAGCTTAAATATTTCTTCAGTGTCTCCATCAGCGCCGTCGAAGGCGGCGACAGCCATTCGGCCGAAGCGGTGCGTCACCGCATCAAGGCGATGATTGCGCAGGAATCGGCTGACGCCGTGCTTTCCGATGACGATATCGTCGACAATCTGAAGAAAAGCGGCGTTGATCTCGCCCGCCGCACCGTCGCAAAATATCGTGAGGCGATGAACATCCCCTCTTCCGTGCAGAGGCGCCGGGAAAAGAAAGCGCTCGCCAAGCTGTCAGCCTTCTGAAGCGGCAGGCTCGATCACGTTTGGGGCGCTTTTTTGCCGCACCATTGACTCTTATCACGTCAGGGGCTAGAAGCCCGCCGCACACGTAAGCAAGGTCATTTGTAACGGATTCATCTCCACCGTCCATGGGCGTAAAATTCGAATGAAGGCTTTTTAAGGTCTTCGAAACGCTTGGATGCGCGCGCGGCTTGACGTAAGCTGGTACTCGCAAATCACTACAAAAAGGAAAATTTCCATGAGTGTGCGTGTATCTGGTAAACATATGGAGATCGGTGAATCTTTCCGTCAGCGGATTGAGGACAATATAGGTCTGGCGGTTACCAAATACTTCGATGGGGGGTATTCAGGCCAAGTGACCGTGGAGAAGTCCGGATCGCGTTTTGCCGCCGATTGCAAGCTGCATCTCGATACGGGCGTTGTATTGCATGCGGCGGGTCAGGCAAATGATCCGCAGGCAAGCTTCGATGCCGCCGCAGAGCGGATCGAGAAGCGTCTGCGTCGCTACAAGCGCAAGCTGAAGGACCACCACAATGGTTCTGCCGCGAACGGCGCGCTGACTGAAATTGCCTATACGGTGATGGATGCCATTCCCGATGAGGACCACGAGGTCCCTGAAGATTACGCACCCACCATCGTGGCGGAGAGTTCGAAACAGATCAAGACAATGTCCGTCGCCAGCGCCGTGATGGCGCTCGACATGACGGACGAACCGGTTCTGCTCTTCCGCAGCCCCGGCAAGGAATATCTCAACATCGTCTACCGACGTCATGACGGCAATATTGGCTGGATCGACGCGGAAACGATCAAGAGCTGAACAGTCTGACAAGACGTGGGAGGCGGAGCGCAACAGGCGCATCTGCCTCCTGCATCGTCTCGATGGCATGAAGGAAAAAGAGAATGGCGTTGGCAGATTTGCTGCAACAAGATGCGATTATTCCCGCCCTCAAGGTGAATTCCAAAAAGCAATTGCTTCAGGAGCTGGCCGCAAAGGCAGCCAGAATTACCGGAGTCTCGGAACGGGAAGTTTTCGACGTCATCCTCCAGCGTGAAAAGCTCGGCTCCACCGGCGTGGGCCACGGCATCGCCATTCCCCATGGCAAGCTCAACAGCATTCACCAGATCACTGGTGTTTTCGCACGCCTTGAAACGCCAGTCGATTTCGAAGCGCTGGACGATCAGCCCGTCGATCTGGTTTTCCTGCTGCTTGCGCCCGAAGGCGCTGGCGCGGATCACCTGAAGGCGCTGTCCAGAATTGCGCGCGCCCTGCGCGACCCGGAACTGGTGGCCAAGCTGCGCGCCACCGATTCCGATACGGCAATCTATGCCTTCCTCAACCAGGAACAGGCGACTGCTGCCTGATCAGGCACGCCCTGTCCCAGGTTTCATGACAATAAAAAACGCGCCACAAGGGCGCGTTTTTTATTATGCAGACAGGAATGCCTCAGGCATCCTTTTCATTGAGCGACGCCGTGCCGGGTTCGGCCGATGCGGCGGCTTCCGCCTTTGGACCACCCTTGGCGACGCCAACCATGGCGGGGCGCAGGACCCGGTCGCCGATGGTGAAACCAGCCTGGATAACCTGCAGCACCGTATTGTTCGGAACCGCCGTGTTGGGGATTTCAAACATGGCCTGATGGAAATTCGGATCGAACTTCTGGCCTTCGGCATCGATCTTCTTGACGCCGTGGCGTTCCAGCGTCGACAGCATCGAACGCTCGGTCATCTCCACGCCTTCGATCAGGCCATTGAGACCGGCTTCGCCATTGGTCTTGAGCTCATCGGGAATGGCCTCGAGCGCACGGCGAAGATTGTCGGAAACAGCAAGCATATCCCGCGCAAAACCGGCCAGCGAATAGGCCTTGGCGTCCTTGACGTCACGCTCGGTGCGGCGGCGAAGATTATCCATTTCGGCGGCAAGGCGCAGGAACTTGTCACGCAGATCGGCATTTTCGGCCTTGAGCAGTTCCACCGGATCGGGTTCGGCAGCATCAGTCGGCTCTTCCCCGGCGATCGCGGGTTCGACAAGCTCTTCGGCGACGTCCGCGTCAGGTCCGGGCTTTTTTGTATCGTCGGTCATGACGTTCTCCAGATTTGAATGTTGTAGGTTGCGCCCGATATCGAGCTTTGACGGGCAAAAATCAAGGCTTGCGGCGAAAAGCTTGCCGCATTGCCTGACCTTGCGGGCTAGTCCTATCTCTGCTTACGGGAAAGGCGGGCCATGATCTGCGCCGTATAATCGACCATGGGAACGATGCGCGCGTAATTGAGCCTCGTCGGCCCGATAACTCCGACCGCACCAACGACACGGTTGTCCTCGTCGCGATAGGGCGCAACGATCAGCGATGAGCCGGAGAGCGAAAAGAGCTTGTTTTCCGAGCCGATGAAAATCCTCACCCCTGAGCCTGTTTCCGCGAGATTGAGGATTTCGATCAGATTCTCCTTGCGTTCCAGATCGTCGAACAGCAGGCGCACACGGTCGATATCCTCTTCACCGGCCAGCCCTTCCAGCAGGTTGGAGCGTCCGCGAACGATGAGACGGCCGAGCTTGCCGTCCTCATTGTCTCCCGCCCACACGGCCAGGCCGCGTTCTATGAGGTCCTGCGCCAGCGTGCCGAGTTCGGATTGCAGCTCAGCCCGCTGCTTCTGGAACTGGCCGCGCAGTTCCTGCAGCGTCTGGCCGGAGAGATGGGCATTGATGAAATTGGCCGCCTCGGTCAATTGCGACGAGGATATACCGGTCGGCAATTCGATGATGCGGTTTTCAACCTGATTGTGGTCCCCCACCAGCACGGCAAGCGCCTTGGTGGGTTCCAGCCGGATGAACTCGACATGTTTGAGGACAACGTCGTTCTTGGCCGTGAGCACAAGACCCGCCCCGCGCGACATGCCGGACAGCATGCGGCTCGCCTCTGTCAGCAGCCCTTCCAGCGACTGCTCATGGGCCGCCACCGGGCCGATCTGCCGGTCGATGCTCGCCCGCTCTTCGGCGGGCAGATCACCCACCTGCATGAAGGCATCGACAAAAAAGCGCAGCCCCGTCTGCGTCGGCAGGCGGCCGGCGCTGATGTGCGGCGAATAGATGAGGCCGAGTTCCTCCAGATCGCTCATGACGTTACGAACGGAAGCCGGTGAAAGCGACATCGGCAACAGCCGCGAGAGGCTGCGCGATCCCAGAGGCTCACCGGTATCGAGATAACCTTCGACGATGCGCCGGAAAATTTCCCGCGACCGTTCATCCAGCAACGATGCCTGATCTTTTGAAAGCGGTGCAGAAAAACCCATTTCGTCCGTTCTTTATCGTCGAGATCCTGTCTCCATCAATATAATGCGTCGCACGGCTGCGGCAAAATGGAAATTGGCTTTGCAAAAGCCCGGAGCGCGCCTTAGAAGGCAGGAACCAACATGGAGAGTGGATCATATGCGGCCTTCAGGCAGAAAAACCGATCAGATGCGCAAGGTTTCCTTCGAGCGCAATTTCTCGAAACATGCCGAAGGCTCCTGTCTGGTAAAATTCGGCGACACGCATGTGCTCGTCACCGCAAGCCTTGAAGAAAAGACGCCGCCGTGGCTGCGCAACAGCGGCAAGGGCTGGGTGACCGCCGAATACGGCATGCTGCCGCGCTCCACCCACGAGCGCATGAAGCGCGAAGCCGCCGCCGGCAAGCAGGGTGGCCGCACACAGGAAATCCAGCGCCTCATCGGCCGCTCGCTGCGCGCCGTCGTCGATCTGCAGGCACTCGGCGAGCGCCAGATCAGCATTGACTGCGATGTCATCCAGGCCGATGGCGGCACACGCACGGCCTCCATCACCGGCGCATGGATTGCCCTGCATGACTGCCTGAAGTGGATGGAAACCCGCAACATGATCAAGGTCGAGAAGGTTCTGAAGGACCATATCGCGGCGATCTCCTGCGGCATCTTCGCGAACCAGCCGGTGATCGACCTCGATTATCTCGAGGATTCCTCCGCCGAAACCGACGCGAACTTCGTCATCACCGGCTCCGGCGGCATCGTCGAAGTCCAGGGGACGGCGGAAGGCGCGCCCTTCTCCGAGGAAGAATTCCTGACGCTGCTCGGTCTTGCCAAGGCCGGATGCAGCGAACTGGTCGCCCTTCAGAAACAGGCGATTGCCTGAGCCGACAGGAAAGCGTGATGCGCAAGCTCGATACCAGAACGATCGTCGTCGCCAGCCACAACAAGGGCAAGATCGCCGAAATCGCCGATCTGATCGGACCTTTCGGTTTTTCCGCCAAATCCGCGGCGGAGCTGAACTTCGAGGAGCCGGACGAGACGGGCACCACCTTCGAGGAAAACGCCGCCATCAAGGCACTGGCGTCGGCGAAGGCGTCCGGCCTGCCCGCCCTCTCGGATGATTCCGGTCTGGTCATCGACGCGCTGGATGGTGCGCCTGGCGTCTACACCGCCAATTGGGCGGAGACGGCCGACGGAACGCGCGACTTTGCCATGGCCATGCAGAAGGTCGAGGATGCACTTGCCGAGCGTGGCGCATCGAAGCCGGAAGATCGCACGGGCCGCTTCGTCAGCGTGCTCTGCCTTGCCTGGCCGGATGGGCATCTCGAATATTTCCGCGGCGAGGTGGAAGGCACTGTCGTGTGGCCGCCGCGCGGAACGAGCGGTTTCGGTTATGATCCCGTCTTTAAACCCGAAGGATATGACACCACATTCGGCGAGATGACGGCGGATGAAAAACACGGCTGGAAACACGGGGATGCCTTCGCACTCTCACACCGTGCCCGCGCCTTCAAGAAATTCGTAGAAACCTGCCTGGAGGCATGAACCCGATGGTCGGGGAGCATCAACTTTCTGCCCCCGGCGCATCGCTTCTGCCGGATACGGGCGATCCCGGTTTCGGGATCTATCTGCATTGGCCCTTCTGTGCGGCCAAATGTCCCTATTGCGATTTCAACAGCCATGTCCGCCACCGGCCGGTGGATCAGGAGCGCTTTACCGCAGCTTTCCTCCGGGAGATGGAACATATGCGGGCGCTCAGCGGCCCACGGGTCGTCACCAGCATCTTCATGGGCGGCGGCACACCTTCGCTGATGGACCCGCAGACGGTGGGTGCGGTTCTCGATGGCGTCTCGCGCTTCTGGCATGTGCCCGATGGTATCGAGATCACCATGGAGGCCAACCCTTCCAGCGTCGAGGCGGAACGTTTTCGCGGCTATCGCGCGGCAGGCGTCAACCGCGTCTCGCTCGGCGTGCAGGCGCTGAACGACCGGGACCTGAAATTCCTCGGGCGCCTGCATGACGTTGCCGATGCCTTGAAGGCCATCCGGCTGGCGCGGGACATCTTTCCGCGCATGTCCTTCGATCTGATCTATGCCCGCCCGAACCAGACGGTGGCCGAATGGGACGCCGAACTGAAAGAGGCGGTTTCCTATGCGGTCGACCATCTGTCGCTCTATCAGTTGACCATCGAAGAGGGCACGCCCTTTTACGGGCTGCACAAGGCCGGCAAGCTCATCGTGCCGGATGGCGAGCATTCAGCCGTGCTTTATGAGGCGACGCAGGAAATCACCGAGCGTTACGGCATGCCGGCCTATGAGGTTTCCAACCATGCCCGTCCCGGCGCCGAAAGCCGCCACAACCTCACCTACTGGCGTTATGGCGATTATGCCGGCATCGGCCCCGGCGCGCATGGACGCCTGACGAGGGGCGCCTCCAAGCTCGCAACCGCCACCGAGCGCCACCCGGAAACCTGGCTCGAAACCGTCGAGCGGGAAGGCCATGGCATGGTCGATCAGGAGATGCTGGGTGTCGACGAACAGGCCGACGAATTGCTGCTGATGGGACTTCGCCTGCGCGAAGGCATCGACCTTGCCCGCTGGAGCGATCTTTCCGGCCGCGATCTCGACCCGGAGAAGGAGGAATTCCTCCTCCAGCACGGTTTCGTCGAGAGGCTCGGCAATTCCCGCCTGCGCTGCACGCCGTCCGGCATGCTCATTCTGGACGCGGTGGTGGCCGATCTCGCCTGCTGACGCCAGCTTTAGCCCAATAAACAAGATGACAATAAAAAAGCGGCCCGAAGGCCGCTTTTTTCATGCGTTGTTTTCGTTGATCAGGCGTTTCAACAGCTCAACCTCATGGCCGAGCTTGGTGTCGCCGGAAATCAGTTCCTCGATCTTACGCACCGCGTGGAGAACCGTGGTGTGATCGCGACCGCCAAAGCGGCGACCGATCTCGGGGAATGAGCGCGGCGTCAGCATCTTGGCCAGATACATGGCGATCTGGCGCGGCTTGACGATGACGCGGGTGCGACGGTTGGAGACCAACTCCTGCCGCGACACATTATAGTGCTTGGCGACGATGCGCTGAATATCCTCGATACGCACGCGCTTGGCTTCACCGGTTCCGACGAGGTGCGACAGCAGCTCATCGACACGGTCAACCGAGAGGTTCGGCTCGAAAGAGCGCCGGAACATCAGCTGGTTGAAAGCGCCTTCAAGCTCACGTCCGCTTGCCGTCACACTCTTGGCCACATGGGTCAGGATTTCGTCCGAAATTTCGAAGGACGGATCGTCCTGACGTGCAGAGCCGAGGCGTCGGTTGAGCATTTCATAACGCATGTCGTAGTCGGGACCTTCGATCTCGATCGCCATGCCGCCCTGCAGGCGGGAACGGACACGCGGATCAAGCGATTCCAGCTCCCACGGCGCACGGTCAGCCGCAACCACAACCTGCTTGGCGCTGTCGAGCAGCATGTTCAGCAGGTGGCAGAATTCATGCTGGATCATCTTGCCCTGCAGGAACTGCATGTCGTCGATGACCAGCAGGTCGATATTGCGCAACGTATCCTTCAGCGTCAGCGCGTCATTGTCGCGGATCGCCGTGGCGAAACGCCACATGAAATATTCAGCCGTCAGATAAACCACGCGCGGATTGCGCGGGCTGTCGATGGCCGCATTGGCAATGGCCTGCAGAAGATGCGTCTTGCCAAGGCCGACACCCGCATGGATGAACAGCGGATTGAAGCGCACGGCGCCTGCACCGGCTTCGGCGATCGTCTTTGCCGCCGCAAGCGCGACACGGTTGGACGACCCTTCAACAAAGGTATCGAAGGTAAAGCGCGTATCGAGCGGCGAGCCGAACAACGGCCCGGACCCACCCTGGCGCAGTGTTGCCTGCGCTGCCGCAGGCTGTGCGGCAGGCGCTGCTGCGGGCTGCGACGGAATGAAGGACTTGTTACGCGGCGCCGCGCCGATTTCCGGCACGGGCTGTGCCCGCTCTTCGGCCTGTGCCGGACGAGCCGGACGGCTGGCCGAGCGGACAAGAATTTCCACCTTCAGCACATCCGGATCCTCGCTCTGGACGAGGTTCGTGATCAGGTCCATGTAACGGTTATTGATCCAGGACTTCAGAAAGGTCGTCGGAACGGTAAAACGGACGACGCTTTTCGAAACGGAGTGGAGTTTGAGCCGTGCAAACCAGCTTGCATAGACCTCGGGACCGACCTGTGCCTTGAGCCGCGCGCTAAAACGTTCAAACAGCGCATCGTGCTTCATTGCCGATTTGTCCCCTGCCGCATCAGAGCAAGCTGCATCACATGCCTTTGGTGCGCGGTCCCCATCAGCCACCGCACCCATCGCCAAATTCAATTGCATATTGCCGCCTTTCAAATTGCCAATCATAGCCTGACGATCAAAGATCGACCGCCAGGGATCCCCCTCGTATTATTCCTGCCCCCAGCGTTCCCCTCGAAAGAACGTCAAAGGCTACTACTCGTTTGCGAGCCGGTTATCCCATTTCCCTCCCCTTCATGGAGAGGCCTGCGACACGCTAAAAACGCTCCTTTCGTTACAACCTTAAGGCGCATTCTTGAGGACAAAAAACCCCTGCCCGTTCCGAGACCGAAACGGCACAAAAAGCTCCATGACCTGAGAAAACGGATCTCGAAAGACCCGCCAGCAAGAAGGTGAATATCGTCGATACGATCATCGAGATAATCTGTGGACTGAGATCCGCACCCCTTGTTGGAATGCATTTAGGCAGGATCGTGGTGAGAGATCAATGGCGTTTTTTCTGCAAAAACTCAGATCGGCCATTGACTCACAAAGGCCGTTTTGCATCACCGACGAGGTGCGAAGCAGAATCGCTTATGAATCAATGAGATTCAATTTTGGCAATTTTTGAGAGCCGCTTTTGGCAAAAAAATAAAAATCTTCTTGACTCAAAACTTGTCCCGACTTCCGTAGAGAAAGCTTCTCATTTTCCGGAAGACCTCCGGCAAGTATTTGTTTTTACTTCATTTTTCCTGTCGTCCATCTGACACGCGTTTGTCACGTTACGGTAGGAAAGATTAACAGGCGGTTAGAATCAGAAAAAGCCCGGTCAAAAGACCAGGCTTTTTGAATAATTATTTGTGATTAGCCGGATTAGGCGGAAAGAGCCTTCACGCGCTGTGCGAGACGCGACACCTTGCGGGATGCCGTGTTGCCGTGCAGAACGCCCTTGGTCGCGGCGCGCTGGATCTCCGGCTGAGCAGCCTTCAGAGCTTCGGTAGCGACTGCGAGATCACCGGTAGCGATTGCTTCCTCGACCTTGCGGATGAAGCCACGAACGCGCGAACGGCGAGCCTTGTTGACTGCGGTACGGCGAGCGATCTTGCGGGTCGCCTTTTTCGCCGAAGTTGTATTGGCCATGTATGCCTCTCTTCGAATTCAAACCAAATTCCGCAACCAGAGGATCGGGTCGTTCGACGACCTCACGTAACCCAAGAATGCGGGAGTAATTTCGGACAAGCCGGATGGCTTTCCTTAACCGTGGGCGGGCATATACCGCTAAAGCGCGCACCCGTCAACGCGCAAAACGCTAAAAGCGCCGATATTCCGAATCCTTAGCGATTCCGGAAAACGGGTTTGCGCTTTTCGACGAAGGCGGCCATGCCCTCCTTCTGATCCGCGGTGGCGAAAAGCGACTGGAAGGATCGCCTTTCATATCGCAGCCCTTCCGCAAGCGGGACCTCGAAGGAGCGATTGACGCTTTCCTTGGCCATGAGAACCGAGGCGCGTGACAGCGAGGCAATGCGGGTGGCGGCCTCCACGGCCTCCTCCATCAGTTTTTCCCCGGGCACGATGCGCGAGACGAGTCCGGCGCGCTCGGCCTCGGCCGCATCCATCATGCGCCCGGTCAAAACCAGATCCATCGCCTTTGCCTTGCCCACCGCCTGCGTGAGGCGCTGTGAGCCGCCCATGCCGGGAATGACGCCCAGCGTGATCTCCGGCTGGCCGAACTTTGCCGTATCAGACGCGATGATGAAATCGCACATCATCGCCAGTTCGCAGCCACCGCCGAGCGCAAAACCGGAAACGGCGGCAATGACCGGCTTCCTCGTCGCCGCGACCTCGTCCCAGCCGCCGAGAAAATCACCGACATAGGCATCGACGAAATCCAGCCCCTGCATCTCCTTGATGTCGGCGCCTGCGGCAAATGCCTTTTCCGAGCCGGTGATGATGACGGCACCGATGGAATCATCGGCGGAAAATGAAGAGAGAATGTGCCGAAGTTCCTTCAGAAGCACCGAGTTGAGAGCGTTGAGCGCTTTCGGGCGGTTGAGCGTGATGACGCCCACCTCATCGCGTTTCTCGACCAGTATCGTTTCATAATCCACGGTAGTCTCCCTTCTCCGCTATTTCCGGCCCGTTGTTTTCCGGCTCAGTCACTTCTGGCAGGCGGCGCAATAAAAGGTCGAACGACCGGCCTGCACCACTCTTTCAACCGTACCCCCGCAGCCGGGTGTCCGGCAAGGCTGGCCCTCCTGATCGTAGACCGAAAAGGAATGCTGAAAATAACCGAGCGTTCCGTCCGTCTGGATATGGTCGCGCAGGGAAGAGCCGCCAGCGGCGATCGCATCCGCGATGACATCGCGGATCTTCTCCGTCAGTTCAACTAGCTGCGCTTTGGGTTTGCCGGTTTTCGTGACCAGTGTTCCCGCCGCCCGCAGGGGTGAAAGATGGGCGCGCCACAGTGCCTCGCAGACATAGATGTTGCCGAGACCGGCAATCACCTTCTGGTCCAGCAGCGTACTTTTCAACGGCTGGCTTTTGCCATCGAACCGGCTCGCCAGATAATCGGCGCTCAGCGCATTGCCTGTTGGTTCCGGCCCCAGCTCCGCAAAGGCCGGGTAAAGATCAAGCCTGTTGCGCTCCACCAGATGCATGAAGCCGAAGCGACGCGGATCATTATAGACGACACAGGCACGCTCTCCGCCCCTTTCCAGATGAAAGACGACATGGTCGTGCTTGCCGTCCTTCGAGCGGGCATAATGAAAAGCGCCGGACGTATTGCCGGCTTCATCCACTTCCGCCTCGATGCGGAACGAACCGGACATGCCGAGATGGGCAACGATGGTCAGCCCGTCCTCCAGCTCGATCAGGAGGTATTTCGCCCGGCGGCCGAGAGACAGGATCGCCTTGCCTTCAATAAGCGCCGCGAAATCTTCCGGAAACGGAAAACGCAGATCCGGGCGGCCAAGATGGAGCTTGCGGACCCTTGCGCCTTCCATGGCTGGGGCGAGGCCGCGCCTGACGGTTTCGACTTCTGGCAATTCTGGCATCTGGCTTATCCGGCAGTTTATCGTTAGGACCATGTGGTCTATACAATGCACGCGAAATGTCGCGCTTAAGCTATGCGGCAACAGATAGCGCCGCCGTGGCGTTTCCGCTATGGTCCGCCACGCAATAAATATGGAGACAGACGATGACCGACGCCCGTACGACCGCAGAAGGTGGCATGGAAACGTCCTATGGCTTCCACAAGGTGGACGAAGGCAAAAAGCAGGGGCTGGTCAACGAAGTCTTCCACAAGGTGGCCAAACGCTACGATATCATGAATGACGTGATGTCGGCGGGCCTGCACCGGCTGTGGAAGGACGCCATGGTCTCCTCGCTTTCGCCGCGCAAGGACTCCTCCTACAAGGTGCTGGACGTGGCGGGCGGCACCGGCGATATCGCCTTCCGTATCGTTGAAGCCTCCAATCGCCTGGCGCACGCCACCGTTCTCGACATTAACGGCTCGATGCTGGCTGTGGGCGAAGAGCGCGCGGCAAAAAAGAAACTCTCCGACAATCTGACCTTCGTTGAGGCCAATGCCGAGGAACTGCCCTTCGAGGCGAATAGCTTCGATGCCTATACCGTCGCCTTCGGCATTCGCAACGTGCCGCGCATCGACGTCGCGCTGAAGGAGGCCCACCGCGTGCTGAAGCGTGGCGGGCGGTTGCTGGTGCTGGAATTCTCCGAAGTCGAAATGCCGCTTCTCGATCGCGTCTATGACGCCTGGTCGTTCAATGCCATTCCACAATTCGGCAAGATGATCACCGGTGACGCCGAACCCTATCAATATCTGGTCGAGTCGATTCGCAAATTCCCCAATCAGGAAGATTTTGCATCGATGATCCGCACCGCCGGCTTCTCCCGCGTGACCTACACCAATTACACCGGCGGCATCGCCGCCCTGCATTCCGGCTGGAAGCTTTAAGGCGCATGGCTGGCAGAAGCAGGAGACAAGCATAAGCATGAGCACTTTGGGCGCATATTTCCGCCTCGCAAGGGTGGGCTGGGTTCTCGTGCGCGAAGGCGTCGTGCTGGCCTTGCCATCCGATGATCTTCCTGCTCCCGCACAATTGCTGAAAACGCTGCTGAAGCCGTTCGCCCGCAGCAAGGCGAAACGGGCCCAGCGCAGCGACCGGCTGGCCGTGGCCGTCGAACGGCTTGGACCTTCTTATGTGAAGATGGGTCAGTTTCTCGCCACCCGGCCGGATGTGGTGGGTGCTGACTTCGCCGATGATCTTGCAAGTCTTCAGGACCGCATGGCCTTTTTCCCGGCCGCCGCCGCGAAGGCCAATATCGAAGGTTCGCTCGGACGGTCGGTTTCTGATCTCTACAGGGAATTTGGCGATCCGATCGCCGCCGCCTCCATCGCCCAGGTGCATCCGGCAATGGTGGATACACCCAAGGGGCCGCGCAAGGTCGCCGTCAAGGTTATCCGCCCCGGCGTGCGCCAGCGTTTCCAGAACGATCTCGAGGCGATGTATTTGATCGCCGACCTGCAGCAGCGCTTCGTCCGCTCCGCCCGCCGCCTGCGACCGGTCGAGGTCACCCGCACGCTGGAGCAGACGACCAAGATCGAGATGGATCTGCGGCTTGAGGCCGCAGCCCTTTCCGAACTGGCGGAAAACACCAAGGACGACCCCGGATTCCGCGTTCCCGAGGTCGACTGGGAACGCACCGGGCGCGATGTCGTCACCATGGAGTGGATCGACGGCGTCAAGATGTCCGATATCGAGGGGCTAAAGGCTGCCGGTCACGACCTGAACCAGCTCGCCGACACCCTGATCCAGTCTTTCCTGCGGCACACGCTGCGCGACGGTTTTTTCCATGCCGACATGCACCCCGGCAATCTCTTCGTCGATGCCCAGGGCATGATTGTTGCCGTGGACATGGGCATTGCCGGACGCCTTGGCAAAAAGGAACGCCGCTTCCTCGCCGAAATCCTCTATGGCTTCATTACCCGCGATTACATGCGGGTGGCGGAAGTGCATTTCGAGGCGGGCTATGTGCCTGGCCACCACGATAAAGCGAGCTTCGCGCAGGCGATCCGCGCCATTGGCGAACCGATTCACGGCCAGCCGGCCGAGACAATCTCCATGGGCAAGCTTCTGACGCTGCTGTTTGAAGTGACCGAGCTTTTCGACATGGAAACACGGCCGGAACTGGTGATGCTGCAGAAGACCATGGTGGTGGTGGAAGGCGTGTCGCGCATGCTCAATCCGCGTTTCAACATGTGGAAGGCGGCCGATCCGGTGGTCGGCGGCTGGATCCGCGACAATCTCGGTCCGAAGCGCATTGCCACCGATCTGAAGGATGGCGTGAAGGCGGCCCTCAAACTTGCCGAGGCAGCACCGGAAATCGCCGCCAAGACGGAGAAACTGCATTCCGATCTGATGTATATGAGCGAGAATGGCCTGCGTTTCGACGCGCAGACTGCGGAAGCCATCGGCAAGGCGGAGGCGCGCCACACAAAATGGGGCCGGATAGCGCTGTGGGTGATTGCGCTGACGCTTCTCTATATTGCTGTCAGGGTCAGCTGAGCATCTGAAGACGAACGAGTGCCATGCTGGTGTAATCTATTGGAGGAATAAGGGCCTGATCTTGAAACAAGACAGGTGATCCATGCGGATAAAGGCGTTCTCGCCGCTTGCTTTGATGCTCATATCCATTCAACTGGCTTTGGTGCCGGATGCGATGGCCGAGCATCGGGTCCATGATCCATGCACCGACGGGCGCGCAAGTGACGGGAAACCACGCAGCTGTGGCGAATTG
This sequence comes from Agrobacterium sp. OT33, assembly GCF_017313365.1. Classification (NCBI taxonomy): domain Bacteria; kingdom Pseudomonadati; phylum Pseudomonadota; class Alphaproteobacteria; order Hyphomicrobiales; family Rhizobiaceae; genus Agrobacterium; species Agrobacterium sp. OT33. Next base: position 562,346 of record NZ_JAFLMZ010000001.1, read on the forward strand.
CGGCGCGCGCTACGCCATTCGGACAGGCCCGACCGCAGGGATTTGAACGATGAGAGGCCAACGCGGCGGTTCGGGATTGACCCCTGCAGCGATGGCCGTTTCAGTGACGCAACGCCGCGATCCTGCGCGGAATTGCGCCGATGGTTGAGAGACAGGTAATGCCGGACGGGATTTGAAATTCATGGCAAAATCGCAAGCATTGAAAGTGGCCCTTTCTTATTCTTCGTGGCCGCTGGTGTTCGTGGGCGGCCTTGCGGGCTCCTATTTCGCGTTTACGAGCAGCCATCCGATCGCGGCTTTTCTGGCCGTTTATGCGGGCGCAGTTCTCAGCCTGTTTCTTCTCGAGCGCTATATTCCCTATGAAGTGCAATGGCTTGAGGGTGACGGCGAGACCGTGAACAGCATCGGCCATACGCTTTTGACAAAAGGGCTTGTCCAGCTCGCGGCAGCGGCAGCCGCGATTTTCCCGATGCTGACAGCCAATGTGCTGCAGCCCCTGGCCGCCATGCGCTTCGACCTGTGGCCGTCGCAACTGCCTATGATCGTTCAGGTGGCGCTTGCGGTAACGATTGCCGAATTCGGTCTTTACTGGGCCCACCGCATTGCCCATGAAACCGTGTTCTTCTGGCGCTTCCATGCCCTGCACCACAGCGTCGTGCGGCTCTGGGTCGTTAATACGGGACGGTTCCATGTGGCCGATTCCCTGTTCAAGATCGCGCTCAGCCAGATTCCGCTTTATTTCATGGGCGCGCCGCTGCAGGTTTTCTGGTGGCTGGGCGCCGTGACCGCCTTCATCGGCATTTTGACCCATTGCAATGTCGATATGAAAACGGGGTTGCTCGACTACGTCTTCAGCACGCCGCGCCTGCACCGCTGGCACCATTCAAAACAGCTTCCGGAAGGAAATACCAATTACGGCGAAAACCTCGTCATCTTCGATCTGATCTTCGGCTCCTACCACAATCCCGACCGGCCCTCCTCCACCGATATCGGCATCAAAGGAGAAATCGCGAAGGGGTTTCTGCCGCAACTCGTGCAGCCATTCACCAGGGAAGGCGTGCGTCAGATCATCGGCAAGGACAAGAAGATCAACTGACGGAAGATTACGGGCTGGCGCATTTCCAGTAAAAGTGCGTAGCGGTTTTACGCCCGGAAAATGCGGAACAACAAAGAATAGAACACGTCCGACGCTTCCGCTTAGACTGGGCGCACGCGAGATGCGGTGTCGATCACGATGCCCAGTTCGCCCCGCAGTTTTTTTGTCAGGCCGGCGGCGACAAGCTCATAGGAACGGCGCACATAGTGCTCCAGTTCTTCCTGTTCGAGTGGAGAATGATCTGCGATCGAAACCCACTTCCGCTTGGCGAAATAGGGCGCCTGAGCGATGCCTTCGAGCGAGGTGAGGATTTCAAAACTCTCCTCCGAGCATTTCACCACCAGCCGCCAGTCCTCCCGCTCACCCAGAACGGCAAAGACCTTGTCGCCCACCTTGGCGACATGGGAATCCCATTGATCGACGAAACGCACGCCCGGCCACGCGCCCAGCACCCTGTCGAATGTCTTGCGATCAAACAGGATCATGCGAGCTTCTCCGCAACAAGGGCTGCCAGACGTTTTGCGACTTCCGCTTTATCGAGATCCGGCCAGACCTCGATGCCATCAGCCGAGATGATCTTCACGCTGTTGCGGTCTCCGCCCATGATGCCGGTCTCGGCGGAGACATCATTGGCGACGATATAATCCGCTCCCTTGCGTTCCAGCTTGGCTCGGCCGTTCTTTTCGACATCCTGCGTTTCAGCTGCAAAACCAACCACCAGCTTCGGGCGCTTTTCATGGTGACCGACGGTTTTGAGAATATCCGGATTTTCCGTCAGTTGCAGCGCCGGCGGCGCGTCCCCCGGCTGCTTCTTGATCTTCTGCCCCGACGAGCCGGCCACCCGCCAGTCGGCGACGGCGGCAACCATGACGGCGATATCCGCCGGAAGCCTTGAGATCACCGCATCGCGCATTTCTTCAGCGCGCTCGACATGGATCGTTTTGACCCCGGCGGGATCGGCGATGGCGACCGGGCCGGAGACCAGCGTGACCTCCGCCCCCAGTTCCGCGAGAGCCGCCGCAATGGCATGGCCCTGCTTGCCGGAGGAACGATTGGCGATATAACGCACCGGATCGATCGGCTCATGGGTGGGACCGGAAGTGACGATTGCCGTTCTGCCGCGCAAAGGCTTCGGGCCGCTTTGCAGCAGCGCCTCGACGGCTTCAACGATCTGCAACGGCTCCGCCATCCGACCGGGACCGGCTTCGCCCTTCTCCGCCATTTCACCCGCCATCGGGCCAATGAAAAACACGCCGTCTTTCTTCAGCGTTTCAACATTGCGGACAGTCGGCTTCGCCATCCACATTTTCGGGTTCATCGCGGGCGCGACCAGCACCCTGCGATCCGTCGCGAGAAGGACCGTGGAGGCGAGATCGTCGGCCAGTCCATGCGCCATCTTCGCCATCAGATCGGCAGTGGCGGGTGCGACCAGCACGAAATCGCAGTCGCGCGCCAGCCTGATATGACCGACATCCTGCTCATCCTGCCTTGAAAAAAGCTCGGTAAAGACATGGGTGGCGGAGAGCGCGCCGACGGCTAGCGGGGTGACGAATTCCTGCGCGCCCTTCGTCATCACCGGCGTCACCTTTGCACCGCGCTCCTTCAGGCGGCGGATGAGATCGAGGCTCTTATAAGCCGCGATGCCGCCGGAGATGATAAGAAGAATATGTTTGCCTGAAAGCGTCATGATGCCGGACCAGTTTCCCGTTTACGGGGAAACTAAGCCCTTGGCATTCAAAGTGCAATCACGCCGCCTTGGCGACGTGATATTCCTTGATCGCGACCATCTTGATCGCGGGGAAACGCTCGGATTCATACCGCAGCGAAAACGCATCCTGCGCCAGAAACACCGGATCACCATCGAGATCGCGGGCAATATCGCCGCGCTTGACGTTGAGGAACTTGTCCATTTCCGCCGGCTGATCGGAGGAAATCCAGCGGCAGACGGAGAAGCGCGACATTTCAAAGGAGACCGGCAGGCCGTATTCGCCCATCAGCCGTTCCTTCAGCACATCGAGCTGCAGCGCGCCGACGACACCGACGATGGCCGGCGAGCCGTCTTCCGGCGAAAAGAGCTGAACGACGCCCTCTTCCGCCATCTGCTGCAGGGCTTCCTTCAGCTTCTTCGCCTTCATGGCATCCTCAAGCCGCACGCGGCGCAGGATTTCCGGCGAGAAGTTCGGCACACCCTGGAAAACGAGGTTTTCCCCCTCGGTCAGCGTATCGCCGATGCGCAAGGTGCCGTGGTTCGGGATGCCCACCACGTCACCCGCAAAGGCCGTATCGGCCAGCTGGCGCTGCGAGGCGAAGAAGAACTGCGGCGCGGTGAGGCCCATCTGCTTGCCGGTGCGGGCAAGCCGTGCCTTCATTCCGCGCTCCAGCTTGCCGGAGCAGATGCGGGCGAAAGCGATGCGGTCACGATGGTTCGGGTCCATATTGGCCTGAATCTTGAAGACGAAGGCCGTCATTTTTTCTTCAGCCGCATGGACGGTGCGGGTATCCGCCACCTGATCGCGCGGCGGCGGCGCGAAGTCGCCGAGCGCGTTGATGAGGTCACGCACACCGAAATTGCGCAGCGCCGAACCGAAGAACACCGGCGTCATATGGCCCTCAAGAAAGGCTTCGCGGTCGAAGGGGCGGCAGGCTTCCAGCGCCAGTTCCGTTTCCTCGACAAAAAGCTTGCGTTCATTTTCCGGCAGGCGATCGGCAACCGCCTGCGGGCCATTGACGGGCATGGCCTCCACCTGCGTATCGACGCCACGGAAGGTGTTGTCGGCAAGATTATAGGCGCCGCAGAAGGTTTTCGCACGCCCGACCGGCCAGGTGATCGGCGCGGTATCGAGCGCCAGCTTCTCCTCGACCTCATCCAGAATCTCGAAGGGGTCGCGGCTTTCGCGGTCCATCTTGTTGATGAAGGTGATGATCGGAATATCGCGCATGCGGCAGACTTCGAAGAGCTTCAGCGTGCGCGGCTCGATACCCTTGGCGGCGTCGATAACCATGATCGCCGCATCCACCGCCGTCAGCGTGCGGTAGGTATCATCAGCGAAGTCCTCGTGGCCGGGCGTATCGAGAATATTGAAGACCCGATCATTATATTCGAAGGTCATGACCGAGGTAACGACCGAAATGCCGCGCTCGCGCTCGATCTTCATCCAGTCCGAACGGGTCTGGATGCGGTCCTTCTTCGCCTTCACCTCACCGGCAAGCTGGATCGCTCCGCCGAACAGCAGCAGTTTTTCGGTAAGCGTCGTCTTACCCGCGTCCGGGTGCGCGATAATAGCAAAGGTGCGGCGGCGGGAGACCGCCTCGGCAAGTGTTTCGGCCATCTGACAAATCCTGTGGAATTGCGGGCTATCTAGCGTTTCAGGCCCGCATTTGCAATTGACCTTGCCGCGATCTCGGCAAACTAATGCCGCATGACCGTTCAAAACGACAATCGCCCCCCTCTCCGTCTCGTCCGCCTTGCCCATGGCGCGGGCCTCGACTTGCCCTCTTATGAAACCGGCGGCGCTGCCGGCATGGACCTGCGTGCAGCGGTGCCCGCGGATGCGCCGCTGACCCTGAAGCCCGGCGAACGCACGCTGGTGCCGACCGGTTTCGTTTTCGAGGTTCCGGCCGGTTACGAGGCGCAAATCCGCCCCCGCTCCGGGCTTGCCATCAAGAACGGCATTACCTGCCTCAATTCCCCCGGCACCGTGGACAGCGATTATCGCGGCGAGGTGAAGGTCATTCTCGCCAATCTCGGTGACAGCGATTTCGTTGTCGAGCGCGGCATGCGTATCGCGCAGATGGTGATCGCACCGGTGACGCAGGTTGTCGTAAGCGAAGTGACGGAAACCTCCGCAACGGTGCGCGGCACCGGCGGTTTCGGCTCCACCGGGGTCTAACCACACCCGCCTGCCCGTCAGAACCCTCAGACCGCTTTTACGTGAGGCCAGGTTTCTGCCCGTCCGCCCGGATGGACGGGAGAGCCGATTGTTTTTGCCCGGCAATTTCGCTATGGATCTGGCAGCTTTTCCGGGAAACACGATCATGACACTGACGACCCTTTTTGCCTATGCCACCGCCCTCTTCATCGCCGCCGCCATTCCCGGCCCCGGCATGACGGCGATCGTGGCGCGGGCGCTGGGTTCGGGCTTTCGGGAAACCTTCTTCATGGGCCTCGGACTGGTGCTGGGCGACATGATCTACCTGACCGGCGTGATATTGGGACTGGCCTTCGTCGCACAAACCTTTCAGGAGGCCTTCATGGTCCTGAAATTCGCCGGCGCGGCCTATCTCCTTTATATCGCCTGGAAGCTGTGGACCGCCGGCCTGCTGCCGCAGGACCTGAAGGCAAAAAAGAGCACCAGCATGCCCATGTCCTTCCTGTCCGGCCTGCTGATCACCCTCGGCAATCCGAAAACCATGCTGTTTTATGTGGCGCTGGTGCCAACGCTGATCGACATCCGCATGATCGGGCCATCTGAATATGCGACCCTTCTCGCGCTTACTTTCGTCGTGCTGATGGCCGTTCTCCTGCCTTACATCCTGCTTGCGGCCAAGGCACGCAACCTGCTGAAGCGGCCGAGCGCCTTGACAATCCTCAACCGCACGGCGGCAGGCATTCTGGCCGGAACGGCGACCATGATCGCCATCCGCAGCACCTAAAATAATTTCGTGCATTTATCTGGTTTATCGGGAAATTTTTCCGGTGAACCCGCCATATAAGGATGAACGTTCGCTAGCCTGACAGGGCGATTGCTCCTATTCTGCCGCTCAAATATTGCGGTCACTATTCTGTGGCCTTCATACGGGAGAGCATCATGCCTGAAGCCAGAAAGCCCGGACGCGGACGCGTCTATTCCTCGATTACGGAAACTATCGGCGATACGCCGATCGTGCGGCTGGACAAGCTGGCGAAAGAAAAGGGCGTGAAGGCCAACCTGCTTGCCAAGCTGGAGTTTTTCAACCCCATCGCTTCCGTGAAGGACCGCATCGGCGTCGCCATGATCGAAGCGCTGGAAGCGCAGGGCAAGATCACCCCCGGCAAAACGACGCTGGTGGAACCGACATCAGGAAATACCGGCATTGCGCTTGCCTTCGCCGCCGCCGCCAAGGGTTACAAGCTGATCCTGACCATGCCTGAAACCATGTCGGTCGAGCGCCGGAAGATGCTGGCCCTGCTCGGCGCGGAACTGGTGCTGACCGAAGGCCCGAAGGGCATGAAGGGCGCAATCGCCAAGGCGCAGGAACTGGCCGAGACCCTGCCTGACGCGATCATTCCGCAGCAATTCGAAAACCCCGCCAATCCGGAAATTCACCGCAAGACGACCGCGGAAGAAATCTGGAACGATACCGACGGCACGGTCGATATTCTCGTTTCCGGCATCGGTACGGGTGGGACGATCACCGGCACGGGCCAGGTGCTTAAATCCCGCAAACCGGATGTGAAGGTCATTGCGGTCGAGCCCGCAGACAGCCCGGTTCTTTCCGGCGGCAACCCCGGCCCGCACAAGATTCAGGGCATCGGCGCCGGTTTTGCGCCTGCGATCCTCGACACGGGCATTTATGACGAGATCGTCACCGTGACCAATGACGAGGCTTTCGAAATCGCACGTCTGGCGGCAAGACTCGAAGGTGTGCCGGTCGGCATCTCCTCCGGCGCGGCACTGGCGGCGGCGATCAAGGTCGGCGCGCGCGAAGAAAATGCCGGCAAGAATATCGTCGTCATCGTTCCTTCCTTTGCGGAACGTTACCTTTCGACCGCGCTTTTCGAGGGTCTTGGGCTCTAACCACTCCAGTCGGTACGCGCAATGGCGAACCAAAGGAACCAATACTTCAATATGCCGCCGGCACCGCTGGCGGCATATTAGTTTTAAGGCCGCCTCGCATTCGGCCGAATTCGCGCGATGCCCTTCAAACCCTGCTTTCGCATCTGCTTATCGCAAAAAAGGGAGAGCTTTCGGGAGCATGTCTCCAAACTCTTCCAGCAGAGCGTGCAAGCATCACGGCTCTAAGCCGCTGTCCGCAGCCTCTCACCCGCGATACGGTACGAGACAGCTTCCGCTACGTGGATGCGGCCGACCGTCTGTTTTCCATCCAGATCGGCCAATGTGCGCGCGACCTTGAGAATACGGTGATAACCGCGTGCGGAAAATTTCAGCCGTTCGGCGGCATCGCGCAGCAATTGCAGTCCGGATGTATCCGGTTCGGCGTATTTTTCGATCAAAGTCGTTGTACAGCGGGCATTGGTGCGGATGGCAGGAAATCCCGCCGACGCATAACGCTCCTGCTGGGCAAGGCGCGCCCGGGCCACACGGGCCGCGACCGCCGCACTCGGCTCAGATGCAACGGGGCGGATAAGATCGGTAGCGGAAACGGCGGGAACGTCGATGCGGATATCAATACGATCCAGCAGCGGACCGGAAATACGGGCCTGATAGTCGGTCACACAGCGCGGTCCTCTGGCGCAGGTGAGACCCGGCTCTCCGGCCATGCCGCAGCGGCAGGGGTTCATGGCTGCCACGAGCTGGATTTCTGCCGGATAGCTGACGCGGTGATTGGCGCGTGCGATGATGCATTCTCCGGTTTCCAGCGGCTGACGCAGCGCATCCAGCACCTGCGGTGAAAATTCCGGGAATTCATCGAGAAAAAGAACACCGTGATGGGCAAGCGAGGCCTCGCCCGGCTTGGCGCGCAACCCACCGCCGATCAGTGCCGCCATGGTGGCGGAATGGTGCGGTGTGCGAAACGGCCTGCGGTCCGAAAGCTTGCCACCCGATAATTGGCCGGCGATGGAATGAACCATCGACACTTCCAGCAGTTCCGCCGCCTCAAGTGGCGGCAGGATGGAGGGCAGACGGGCGGCGAGCATGGATTTGCCGGAACCGGGCGGACCGACCATCAGCAGATTGTGACCGCCGGCCGCCGCCACCTCCAGCGCGCGGCGGGCGCTCTCCTGTCCTTTGATATCCGCCAGATCCGGCAAATTGACCGGATTGGCGCGGATGGCGGGTGTCGGGCGCGACAGGAGCTGGGTGCCGCGAAAATGATTGGCAAGCGCTATGAGGCTGCGCGGGGCGAGAATATCGATACCGGCACCGGCCCAGGCCGCCTCCGGCCCGCTTTCAGCCGGACAGATCAGTCCCTTGCCGAGAGCATTGGCACCCATGGCGGCCGGCAGAACGCCTGAAACCATGCCGATGGTGCCATCGAGATTGAGTTCGCCGAGAACCACATATTGGCCAAGCGCTTCCGCCGGTATGGCGCCCAAAGCGGCCATGAGGCCCAGAGCAATGGGAAGATCGAAATGCGATCCTTCCTTTGGCAGATCGGCGGGTGCGAGATTGACGGTGACTTTTTTCGCCGGCAAGGCCAGTCCCGAGGCGTGCAGGGCGGCCTGCACCCGCTCCCGGCTTTCAGCCACCGCCTTGTCCGGCAGGCCGACAATCTGGATGCCGACCTTTCCGGGCGCGACCATGACCTGCACCTCGACGGGCACACCCTCCATGCCCTGAAATGCAACCGTATTGACCCGTGCCACCATGGCCTGCCCCCGCAAACCGGCCGCACCATCAAAGCTTCATGCCCCGGCGGCCACCCACAAGCAACGTGCCACAGGACAAAGAATAAAACAAGAACATCCAGCGAACAATTTCTCGCTGGCGATGTATTTTAGTTGTATCTAGTTGTACTCGCGGAACAAAACTGGATCGGCAAGGGGCGCGTCAGAGATCCTGAGATTCGCGCTTTTTCTCGATCGCGTCCCACAACAGGCTTGCGACATCGGCGCCACCGAATTTCCGCACTTCGCGAATGCCAGTGGGCGAGGTGACGTTGATTTCCGTCATGTAGTCGCCGATCACATCGATGCCGACAAAGAGGAAACCACGCTCGCGCAAGGCCGGACCGATGCGGCGGCAGATTTCCTTTTCGCGCGGCGTCAGCTCCGTCGGTTCCGGCCGGCCGCCGGCATGCATGTTGGAACGGGCGTCATTTTCCGCCGGCACGCGGTTGATCGCGCCCACCGGCTCGCCATCCACCAGGAGAATGCGCTTGTCGCCCTTGCGGACGTCAGGCAGGTATTGCTGCGCGATGTAAGGCTCGCGGAACATCTGGCCGAACATCTCCAGCAGCGAGGAGAAATTGCGGTCGTCGCGCGCCGAATGGAAGACGCCTGCGCCGCCATTGCCATAAAGCGGCTTGAGGATGATATCGCCCATTTCATTGCGGAAGCGGGCGATTTCCGCCACATCCTTGGTGATCAGCGTCTGCGGCATCAGGTCGGCGAATTCGGTGACGAAGATCTTTTCCGGCGAGTTGCGCACCCAGGCTGGGTCGTTGACGACAAGCGTTTTGGGATGAATGCGTTCCAGCAGATGGGTCGAGGTGATGTAAGCCATGTCGAAGGGCGGATCCTGACGCAGATGGATGACATCCATGGTCGAGAGATCGACACGTTCCGGCTCAGACAGCGAAAAATGATCGCCCTTGATGTCGCGCAGTTCCATCTGCTCGACGGTGGCGTAGATCTTGCCGTCACGCATGGAAAGACGCTCTGGCGTATAGTGGAACAGCCGGTATCCGCGCGCCTGCGCCTCAAGGCTCATGGCGAAGGTGGAGTCACCGGCGATATTGATGCCGGAGACATGATCCATCTGGATCGCGACGTTCTTGATCTTCGCCATGCGCATGTTCCTCTTGCAGCATACGGACGCTTCGCCGGCCCGCCGTGCCCATTGCCTCGTCTTTTCAAGCTTCCCGGCAGGACCGGGCGAGACCCGGAAATGCTTCAGAAAACCCTGAAGATGTAGGGCAGCGGCCATTCAAAGGCAACTGCTGCAAGTGGTGCCGTGTGTGAGTTTTATTGAACCTTCACAATTCTGCCGAGGGAGCCACGCGGGCTCTCATCGGCAGCAAAATCGTCACCGGCTCAGGCCGCCAGCTTGTAGGAACTACCGGAAAACAGCTTGTTCTTGACACGATAGGCCAGGGCAAGCGCCTTGGGGAACGGACGGCGCATGAAGGCAACCTTGCGGACATAGTCATCGACCCGCCATGTGGCCCATGTTCCAGCCCGGAAATAGGCGACATCACCAACACGCAGGATGCTGACCGAACCGTCTTCGGCCGTCACATGTACTTCGCCTTCCAGAATATAGACGGTTTCGTCCCAGCCGAAGAACCAGCGGAATTCGCCCGCGGTGCAATCCCACATGGCGGTGCTGGAAGCACGGTCACCGCTTCGGGAGTGATCCGCCGCGCGCGCCTCAGGGTTGCCGGAGATGATCCAGTCCGGATTGATGGGGGCCGGCTGAAGCCGCAGATCGGTGCAGGACGCGCTGACAACGGCTTCGTCTTTTTGTCTGCGCAGATAGGCCGGCAATATCGGCACTGTGCGGATTGCCATGGTTGCAGCCGCCGCGAACATCATTTTGAACGACATATGAGAAAACCCCCGTGAAATATTGGAGGTCTTCTATCATCGGGATCGTAACAAAGCGGTTTTGACAATCGGCGCAATTTTAGCCATCGCGCCGATTTCCTGCGATACGCTCAGGCCGTAGCCAGCTGAGCGGACTGTGTGCCAACCTGTTCCGCCTTGCCGGCGATACGCTTGCCGGTTTCGCTGGAAAAGAAGTGCAGCTTCTCCGGCGCGATCGTGACCGACAGAGCGGCGGGAACATCGACATCCGGCGGGAAAGCCACCGTCAGGCTCTGGTCGCCGATCGCGCCGTGCACCAGGCGCTGTGAACCCAACTCTTCGATATAATCGACGCGGAGTGCGAAGCCCTGCTCACCCGCCGCGGCGAGGCGGAAATCCTCCGCGCGCATGCCTACCCTCACCGGCCCGGAGGCAGGCGCAAAACCATTCAGCGCAAACAGCGAAGGACCGATAGCGAGGCTGTCACCATGCAATTCGCCATCCAGCAGGTTCATGGCGGGAGAGCCGATGAAGCTGGCAACGAAGGTGGAGGCGGGCGTGTGATAGACATCGAGCGGCGCGCCGATCTGTTCAATGCGGCCGCCATTCAGTACAACAAGACGATCGGCCAGCGTCATCGCTTCCAGCTGATCGTGGGTGACGTAGATCGAGGTGGTGCCGAGGCGTTTTTGCAGGCGCTTGATCTCGCCGCGCATCGAGACGCGCAGCTTGGCATCGAGGTTGGACAAAGGCTCATCGAACAGGAAGGCCGCCGGTTTGCGCACGATGGCGCGGCCCATGGCGACACGCTGCCGCTGACCGCCGGAAAGGGCGCGCGGCTTGCGATCCAGATAGGGTTCGAGCTGCAGCATACGCGCGGCTTCAGCCACGCGCGCATCGATCTCCGCCTTTGGCGTCTTGCGGTTCTTCAGCCCGTATTCGAGGTTCTGGCGTACCGACATATGCGGGTAAAGCGCGTAATTCTGGAACACCATGGCGATATCGCGGTCGGCGGGATCGGCCTGATTGACCACCCGGTCGCCGATCTTCACCGTGCCTTCGGAAATGTCCTCAAGGCCGGCGACCATGCGCAGAAGCGTGGACTTGCCGCAGCCGGACGGGCCGACCAGAACGATGAACTCGCCGTCCCGGATATCGATATCGACGTGATGCACGGCGCGCACGCCGCCATGATAATCCTTGCAGACCTGACTGATTTCGATCGCGGCCATTTCGGTCTCCTTATTTATCGCTCTCGGTGAGGCCCTTGATGAACCAGCGCTGGAAAATCACGACGATCAGCACCGGCGGCAGCATGGCCAGAACGGCAAGTGCGAAAGCTTCGTTGTAATCGGGAATTTGCGAACCGACCCAGACCTGCAGGATCGACTTGATGCCACGCATCAGGGTGAAGAAACTCTCATCCGTCGTCATCAGCATGGGCCAGAGATACTGGTTCCAGCCATAAACGAACATGATGATGAAGATCGCCGCCATCATGGTGCGCGACAGCGGGATAATCACGTCGATGAAGAACTTGAACGGCCCTGCCCCGTCGATACGGGCGGCCTCCAGCAATTCTTCCGGAATGGATTTGAAGAACTGCCGGAAATAGAAGGTGCCCGTCGCCGAGGCGAGAAGCGGCACGATCAAGCCGGTATAGGAGTTCAACAGGCCGAGTTTGCTCATCACCTCGTAGGACGGCATGATGCGCACTTCAAGCGGCAACAGCAGCGTCGTGAAAATGATCCAGAAGGCAAGCGTCGCAAAGCGGAAGCGGAAATAGACGATCGCATAGGCCGCCGTCATCGACAGGACGATCTTGCCGACGGCAAAACCAATGCCGAGGATCAGCGAGTTGATCACCATGTTGAGGCCGGTGATCTGCCCGGTAAAGCCGCCCTTCTGGGTCAGGACCTTTTCATAGGTTTCGACGAAATTGTCGCCGGGAACGATCGCCAAGCCGCTGCGGTGAATTTCCGCCGCCGTATGCGTGGAAGTCATGAAAGCCACGACAACCGGCAATATCAGGAACAGCGCGCCTGCTATCAGCACCAGATGATCGAGGGGTTTTGTCTTGTACATCGTCTTTTCCCTCAATTGTAATGGATGCGCTTCTCGATGAAGCGGAACTGGATGATGGTGAGGACGAAGACGACCAGCATCAGAATGACGGACTGGGCCGAAGAACCGCCGATGTCATTGCCGCGGAAACCGTCGAGAAACACCTTGTAGACCAGTGTGATCGGGTTGTTGGCCGCCTTATCCTTCACCATCACGTCGATGACACCGAAGGTGTCGAACAGCGCATAGGTGATGTTGATGATCAAAAGGAAGAAGGCCGTGGGCGCCAGAAGCGGCATGATGACCGTCCAGAACCGGCGGAAGCCCGAGCGGCAGTCGATGGCGGCAGCCTCCCGGACGGAAACGGGCACGCCCTGCAGACCGGAGAGGAAGAAGATGAAATTATACGGAATCTGCTTCCAGACCGCGACCACGACCATGGCAAAGGCCGTATCGAAATAATTGAGGCCGACCTTCATGTCCCAGCCGAGGAATGCGGCCATTTTGACGAAGGGGCCGATGTGCTGGTCGAAAAACATCATGCCGATGAGGCCTGCGACCGGCGGCGCGATGGCGTAGACGGAAATCAGCAATGTCTTGTATGCCGAGCTGCCGCGAATGACCGCATCCGCCTTGACCGCCAGCAAAAGGCCGAGAGCCAGCGAAAAGAAGGTCACCAGCACGGTGAAAACAACAGTGAATTTGGCGATGTTGAGATATTCCGGATTGAATATCGCATCCGAATAATTGGCCAGGCCCACGAACGAGGCCCCGAACCCGAAAGGGTCTTCCAGATAGAACGAAGACTGGATGGCCTGAACGGAGGGCCAGTAAAAGAAGATGAAAATCACCGCAAGCTGCGGCGCCAGAAACAGATAGGGCACGAAGGACGAGGAGAACTGCACACGCTTCATGCCGGCTTCAGCGGGCTTGGCGGGCTTTCCAGCCTTTGCGGACCAGCCGGATAAAAACCGGCGCGGTTGAGACGATGTATAGGCCACGCTTGCGCCTCCTTATCCAGAAGCGAGCCTCCCTTCCATCGGAAAGGAGGCTCGACAACGATCATTGGTTTCGAAAAGATCGATCAGCCGGCCGTCTTGGCGAAACGGGCCAGAAGGTCGTTGCCTTCCTTCTCGATGATGTCGAAGGCGTCCTTCGGCGTGACTTCGCCGGAGAAGATGCGGTTATATTCGCGTTCCATGACGGCGCGGATCTGCGGGTAGAAGCCGAGGCGGTAACCCTTGGACCATTCGCCACCCGGCAGCGACAGCTGCTGGATGCCAACTTCGGCGACCGGCTTTTCCTTGTAGAAGCCTTCAGCCTTGGCCTTCTCGTAAGCAGCCTTGGTGATGGCGACGTAACCGGTTGCCTTGTGGTAGAAGACCTGGATTTCCGGCGAGGTCAGGAACTGGAAGAAGTCAGCCACGCACTTGTTTTCAGCTTCGGACTTGCCCGACATTGCAAAGAGAGCGGCGCCACCGATGAAGGAGTTGGTGCCTGCGCCCTTGATGGAGCCCCAGTAGGGAAGGAAGGTTGCCGAGAACGGCATGGTCGCCGTCTTCTGCAGGCCGCCGAACGAACCCGAAGAGCCGATCCAGAGAGCAACCTTGCCTTCTTCGAAAGGCTTCTGGTTGTCGTTCCAGCCAGCGCCGTAATAGGCGAACAGGCCCTTGTCCTTCCAGTCCTTCAGCTTGTCGAACATCATGACGAGGTTCGGGTCGGTGACCTTCAGCTTGGTGTCGCTGACGCTGTCGTAGCCATTGTTGTTGGTGGCGAACTGGATGTTGTTGCGGGAGAAGAAGTTCTCCGTGAACTGCCAGGTAAGCTGCGACTGGACGAGCGGAATGTAACCGGCTTCCTTCAGCTTCGGCGCGACCTGCTCGAACTCTTCCCAGGTCTTCGGCGCCTCGACGCCGGCCTTCTTCAGCGCTTCGTCATTGATATACATGATCGGAGCGGAGGAGTTGAACGGCATGCCGACGAACTTGCCGTCAGCGGCAGCGTAGAAATAACGCACGCCGTTGATGAAGGCTTCGCGGTCGAACTTGTAGCCGGCCTTGTTGATGAGGTCTTCCGCAGGAATGACCGCGCCCTTGGCATTGATGATGGTGGCGGCGCCGGCATCGAAAACCTGGAGGATGTTCGGCTGTTCGCCGGAGCGGAACGCGGCGATGCCGCTGGCCAGGGCTTCTTCGTAGGAGCCCTTGGAAACCGGCGTCAGTGCGCATTCCTTCTGGGCTTCGTTGAACTTCTGGGAAACTTCGTTGATGACTTCGCCGTTACGGCCACCCATGCCGTGCCACCAGGTGATGTTGGTCGCAGCCATGGAAGACGTCGCGGAAATGCTGACGGCCACCGCGGCCATGGAAATCTTCTTCAACATTACTAATTCCTCTCCACCATTTATTGGGATGAGGATGCGAATAGAGACGTTCCGTGACGCCTCTTTAACAGTTTCATGTCAGATTTGTTACAGCACCTGCTAATAGACTGCGTTGCCTCAAAAACGCATATCTCAGACGCCGCCGCGTTTTATCGGACGGGCCGGGTTTCCAACCACCGTCGCGCCCGGCGGCACATTGCGTGTCACCACCGAACCGGCGCCGACAATCGCGCCATCGCCCACGGTCACGCCCGCCAGCAGGATCGCCCCGCCGCCGATCCAGACATCCCGGCCAATCGTCACCGGCTTTGCGATTTCAATACCTTGCGCGCGCGGAACGGGGTCGAGATGGTGTTCCGCACAATAGATCTGCACGGCAGGACCGAGCATTGCGCCGTCCCCTATCATTACCTTCGCGGAATCGAGAATGACGCAGCCGGTATTGAGATAAACATTGGTGCCCAGCGTGATGTTGAAACCATAGGCGCAATGAAACGGCGCTTCGATAAATGCGCCTTCTCCGACGGAAGAGAAGAGCCCCCGCAGCAGCGGCGCGATAGTTCCGCGCTCATCCGGCGGCGCGGTATTGTGCTGGTGAACCGCCCCGCGCGCGCGCCAGCGCAGCACATCCAGCTCGGCATCCATGCAGCTGTACCATTCGCCCGCAGCCATTTTTTCCCGCTCGGTGGACATTGCCTTCCTCTTCCCCTCAAAACGCGTCGATGAAATGCTGCGGCAGACGTCGCGGCAGAATGGCGATGATATCGAAGCGCAGCGAAAACCGCGCGGCATCCTTGCGGCGGGAGAGCCAGAGATCGGCAGCCGCCCGGATACGCCGCTGCGAATGGAAGCCGACGGCATCGACCGCGCTGACGCCCGATGGCCGCGCCTTCACCTCGATGATGGCGACGAGGTCCTTCTTGCGGGCGATGAGATCGATTTCTCCCAGCCGGGTGCGATAGCGAATGGCAAGGATGCGATATCCCTTCAGCATCAGATAAAGCGCTGCCCAATATTCCGCGGCATGACCGCGCCGTTCGGCTTTCCGCCTTTTATCCCTTCGCCCGTCAGCGGCCATCCGTTTCCTTCATATCCAGCAGCCTTTGATAAAGCTCCTTGCGCGGCAAGCCCGTCAGCTTCGCCGCTTCGCCCGCGGCCCTGGCGGCGGGCATGGTGGCGACGAGATCCTTCAGAAGCTTCTCGACATCCTCGATATCGGGAATCTCGTCATAGGAGGGCGGCTCCACCAGAAGCACGATCTCACCCTTCACCACACGGTCGCCATCGTAATAATCCGCAAGCTCACCGAGCGTGCCGCGCCGGAACTCCTCGAAGGTCTTTGTCAGTTCACGGCAGACCACCGCCCGGCGGTCACGGCCGAGCACTTCCGATGCTACCCTGACGGAAGCGCCGATGCGATGTGGCGATTCAAAAAAGATCAGGGTTGCGGGGATTTTCGCCAGCTCGGCCAAACGGTCGCGCTTGCCACGATCCTTCACCGGCAGGAAACCGGCAAACAAAAAGGCGTCACTCGGCATGCCAGACCCGACGAGGGCGGCAAGCGGCGCGGAGGCACCCGGCACCGGCACAACACGGTGGCCGGCCTCAAGCGCCAGCTGACCGAGACGATAACCCGGGTCGGAAACGAGCGGCGTTCCGGCGTCCGATACCAGCGCCACGGACTTTCCGGCCTCCAGTGCGGCAATGAGCTTCGGCCCCGCTTCATTGGCATTGTGTTCGTGATAGGCGAGCGGGCGCGTGCGAATGCCGTAACGTTCGAGCAGGATGCGGGTGACGCGGGTATCCTCGCAGGCGAGAACATCGGCCGAGGCCAGCGTTTCCAGCGCGCGGATGGTGATGTCACCGAGATTGCCGATGGGAGTGGCCACAAGATAAAGCGCCGGCTCCAGCGGCCGTGCCGGAATGGTGGCCGTGCCGATCCTGAATTCCTTCGCTGCCTGTCTGGCATCGCTGTTCGATGTTTCCTGCGTCACACGGCTTCCAATCATTCTGGCCGATCATCGCCGGCCGGTCACTCCGTTTTTTTCCCCTTTATGGGCAATAGAAAACCCGCGAACAAGGTCCATGGGCGGCCCCAGCCTGTGGATCATGCTGTATAGCAGCAAAATGAGCGGAAGCAGATGCACTCGGCTCTTGCATTTTCTGCAATAACTCTGCCATTTTGCCCGTCCACATTATCCGGCTTTTTGCCGGTCAAGACTCTTCTTGCCGATCCGGCGGTGGCCGGTTCGCAACGGTTGAAAGCGGTAGCGTCCATGCGTATTACTCTTGAGCGGTCGAACCTTCTGAAATCGCTGAACCACGTCCACCGGGTCGTCGAGCGTCGCAACACGATCCCGATCCTGTCCAACGTCCTCCTGCGCGCCTCCGGCGCCAATCTGGACATGAAGGCGACCGACCTCGACCTCGAAATCACCGAAGCGACACCGGCCATGGTGGAGCAGGCGGGCGCCACCACCGTGCCGGCGCACCTGCTTTATGAAATCGTGCGCAAGCTGCCGGATGGTTCCGAGGTGCTTCTGGCGACCAACCCGGACGGCTCCTCGATGACGGTTGCCTCCGGCCGTTCGAAGTTCTCGCTGCAATGCCTGCCCGAAACGGACTTCCCCGACCTGACCGCCGGCACCTTCAGCCACACCTTCAAACTGAAGGCAACCGATCTGAAGATGCTGATCGACCGGACGCAGTTTGCGATTTCGACGGAAGAGACGCGTTATTACCTCAACGGCATTTTCTTCCACACCATCGAAAGCAATGGCGAACTGAAGCTGCGCGCCGTCGCCACCGATGGCCACCGCCTGGCGCGCGCCGATGTGGATGCGCCGTCCGGTTCAGAAGGCATGCCGGGCATCATCATCCCCCGCAAGACCGTCGGTGAATTGCAGAAGCTGATGGACAATCCGGAACTGGAAGTCACGGTTGAAGTCTCGGATGCGAAAATCCGCCTCACCATCGGCTCGGTCGTCCTGACCTCGAAGCTGATCGACGGCACCTTCCCGGATTACCAGCGCGTGATCCCGACCGGCAACGACAAGGAAATGCGTGTCGATTGCCAGACCTTCGCACAGGCCGTCGACCGCGTTTCGACCATTTCTTCCGAGCGTGGCCGTGCCGTGAAGCTGGCGCTTACCAACGGCCAGCTGACGCTGACCGTCAACAACCCGGATTCGGGAAGTGCCACGGAAGAAGTGGCCGTCGGTTATGATAATGATTCGATGGAAATCGGCTTCAACGCCAAATATCTCCTCGATATCACCTCGCAGCTTTCCGGCGACGACGCGATTTTCCTGCTGGCCGACGCCGGCTCGCCAACGCTTGTTCGCGACACTGCCGGTGATGATGCGCTCTATGTTTTGATGCCGATGCGCGTCTGAAACGGGAATTTTCCGCAAATTTCATCAAAAAAGCCGGTGAAGCGCTTCACCGGCTTTTTTGATTCGGCGATGGCGTATCTAACGCCATCAGCGAATTTTTCCAGTTACGACATTTTGCCTTGTTTTTGCGCCAAATGGGATCAACATTGCGTAACCGTTTTTTGACAATGACCAAAAGCATCTGAGGGAACTATGGCACTCAACCTGAAGCAACGCCTTGAACAAAAATTTGAGGAAGAAATCCGCTTTTTCAAGGGCATGGTCAGCCAGCCGAAAAAAGTCGGCGCCATCGTGCCGACATCGTCGATCACGGCGAAAAAAATGGCGAGTGTCATCAACCCCCATTCCGGCCTGCCGGTTCTCGAACTCGGCCCCGGCACCGGCGTCATCACCAAGGCCATTCTGGCACGCGGCATCAAGCCCGAGAACCTGACGGCCATCGAGTATTCGACCGATTTCTACAACCAGCTGCTCAGAAGCTATCCCGGCGTCAACTTCGTCAATGGCGACGCCTTCGACCTCGATGCGACGCTTGGCGAACACAAGGGCCAGATGTTCGACAGTGTCGTTTCCGCCGTGCCGATGCTGAATTTCCCCATGGCCGCCCGTATCAAGCTGCTTGACGAATTGCTGAAGCGCGTGCCGCACGGTCGCCCCGTGGTGCAGATATCCTACGGTCCGATTTCCCCGATCGTCGCGCAGCCGCATCTCTACCATATCCGCCATTTCGATTTCATCGTGCGCAATATTCCGCCGGCGCAATTGTGGACCTATACGCGCGCCTGATCACCCGGCAGAATGGGCGAGACCGTCATTTCACGGTCGCGACGCATGGTTAGGGTGTCGAATTACCCTTTCCATCGCCCTGAGGACCGATTTTCATGCATGCGCTCTACATTACCCATCCCCAGGTCAAGATCGACCCGACTATCCCCGTCCCTGAATGGGGGCTTTCGGACAGGGGTGCCGAACGGGTGCGGGAGGCGAGCCGCCTTCCCTGGGCGCAGGCATTGCGGCGCATCGTTTCCAGCGCCGAAACCAAGGCGGTCGAAACCGCCCGCATCCTTGCCGAAACATCCGGTGCGAAAATAGAGATCATCGAGGCGATGCATGAAAACGACCGGTCCGCCACCGGCTTTCTGCCACCGCCGGAATTTGAAAAGGCCGCAGACTGGTTCTTCGCCCACCCCGAGGAGAGTTTTCACGGCTGGGAGCGCGCAATCGACGCGCAGGCGCGGATCGTCGGGGCCGTCAAAGCCGTTCTCGACCGGCACGACCCACAGCAGCCTATTGCCTTTGTCGGCCATGGTGGCGTGGGCACACTTCTGAAATGCCATATCGAAGGCCGCGGGATCAGCCGCAGCAAGGACCAGCCGCCGGGTGGCGGTAATCTCTTCCGCTTTTCCATCGCCGACTTTTCGCTTGCAGCCGCGTCCCCCACATGCGACTGGACGGCAATGGAAACATGGCAGGGATAAGACAATGACCGCGCGCGAAAAACTCATCGTCGGGCTGGATGTTCCGACTGTGCAGCAGGCCGAAGACATCGTTTCGAAAATCGGCGACGAGGTTCTGTTCTACAAGATCGGCTATCAGCTGGTATTCGTAGGCGGTCTCGAATTCGCGCGTGACCTTGTCCAGAGCGGCAAGAAGGTCTTTCTCGACATGAAGCTGCTCGACATTGACAACACCGTCGCCTCCGGTGTCGAGAACATCGCCCGCATGGGCATGTCGATGCTGACCCTGCATGCCTACCCGAAAGCAATGCGTGCTGCCGTCAAGGCCGCCGAAGGCTCCGGGCTCTGCCTGCTGGGCGTCACCGTGCTGACTTCCATGGACGACAGCGATCTGGCGGAAGCCGGTTACGCCTCGGATGCCCGTTCGCTGGTGCTGCGCCGGGCGGAACAGGCGCGCGAAGCGGGCATGGGTGGCATCGTCTGTTCGGCGGAGGAATCGAAAGCCGTGCGCGAAATCCTCGGCCCCGACCTTGCCGTCGTCACACCCGGCATTCGCCCCGCCGGCGCGGATCTCGGTGATCAGAAGCGGGTGATGACGCCATATGACGCCATCAAGGCCGGTTCGAGCCATCTGGTGGTCGCCCGCCCCATCGTACGGGCGGAAGACCCGAAGGCGGCGGCCCGCGCCATTCTGGACGACATGCTGCGCGCCAGCTTTCCGGCCAATCAGTAAAAACAGGAGGGGGACGAAATGGCAAAGGGATATTGGATTGCCCGCGTCGATGTAAACGACAGTGAGCGCTACAAGGATTATGTCACGACGGCAAAGCCCGCATTCGAGCGTTTCGGCGCCAATTTTCTGGCCCGTGGCGGTGCATTGACCGAGCTGGAAGGCACGGCGCGTGCACGCAATGTTGTCATCGAGTTCCCGTCAGTCCAGCACGCAATCGATTGCTATAATTCCCCCGAATACCAGGCGGCGGCAAGAATCCGTCAGGAAGTCGCCGATGCGGAGATGATAATCGTCGAAGGAATTTGACGACCGTCAACCGCATTTCCCAAACCGGCTTCTGGTCTCGCGACAACGTCTCTTCACGCGCGCGCGGCTTTGGGCTAAGAGACTGAAAAACGCTTTATCGACAGCTTCTGAGGAGCCTCCCATGACCTTGGCCAACCTTCCACCCCTCGTCACCGTTTTCGGCGGTTCGGGTTTTGTCGGGCGGCATGTCGTGAGAATGCTCGCCAAGCGCGGTTACCGCATTCGCGTCGCCGTGCGCCGCCCCGACCTTGCCGGCTTCCTGCAGCCACTCGGCAATGTCGGCCAGATTTCCTTCGCCCAGGCGAACCTGCGTTATCGCGACTCCATCGTCAAAGCCGTGGAAGACGCCGACCATGTGGTCAATTGTGTCGGCATCCTGACCGAAAGCGGCCGCAACACCTTTGACGCCGTGCAGGAGTTCGGCGCAAAAGCCATTGCCGAGGCGGCCCGTAACGCCGGCGCGACGCTGACGCATATCTCCGCCATCGGCGCAGACGCCAATTCGCAGACCGGTTACGGCCGCACCAAGGGCCGCGCCGAAGCCGCCATTCATTCCGTTTTGCCCGGTGCCGTTATCCTGCGTCCGTCGATCATTTTCGGACCGGAAGACGATTTCTTCAACAAATTCGCCAAGATGGCCCGCAGCCTGCCGTTCCTGCCGCTGATCGGCGGCGGAAAAACCAGGTTCCAGCCGGTTTATGTCGAGGATGTCGCCGAAGCTGTCGCCCGCAGCGTCGATGGCAAGCTGAAGCCCGGCTCCATCTATGAACTCGGCGGCCAGGATGTCATGACATTCCGTGACTGTCTTGAGGCAGTTCTTGCCGCGACCTACCGGGAGCGTCCTTTCGTCAACCTGCCCTTCGGCATTGCCTCGACGATCGGCAAGATCGCCTCGCTGGTGCCGCTGATTACGCCGCCGCTGACGGCCGATCAGGTAACCATGCTCAAGAAAGACAACGTCGTTTCCGCCGAGGCGGAGAAGAACGGCCTGACGCTGGAAGGTATCGGCATCACTCCCGTTCGCGTCGCTTCGGTTCTGCCGTCCTACATGGTGCAGTATCGCCCGCACGGCCAGTTCTCCAACGCCGGAAAGGCCGCCTGAAACCTCGCTTCGGGCCTCGTCGTCTTTAACGGAAGCGGGAGCCATTCCCGCTTTTCGTTTTTGCACGATTCAATTGCAACCAAACCGCTATTCGCGCATTTTCCCCTCAACTGAACGGGAGGTGCAGCATCAACCAAGGCAGCGTTGGAAAGCCGGGTAAAAGTTAACGGGCATCTGGCCGCAGCACGCAAGCGTGGCACAAGCGCAACTGTGGAAAAGACTTCGCATTAACCCGGTATTCAGCAAGCTCCTTTATTGATATTGGCCACATTCCAAACATATCCCGGACCCTCAATTCACACACGGCGGCATGATCCGCACGAACGAACGTCTGAAAGGCAATCATAAAATGGGCAGATCTATCGCACTCTTTTTTGCGTGTGCGGCTTTGGTGGTTCTGGCGGGTTCTTTCATGGCACCGGGAACGGTTGCAGCAGGCAAGAGCGGTTGCGCTCCCGCCTATGGCGTTGATCCCTGCGCAACGGCTTCGATCAGCACCAACTGATCGGCTTTACAGCCTTCAAATAAAAAGCGCCTGCGGGTTTCCCGAGGCGCTTTTTTCTTTTCGTCCACTGTCAAAACGGATGGTTACTTCCGGGTCCCGTTCAACCGAAGACCAGAAGCGCAATCAGGCCAAGCGAACCGATGACGATGCGCCACCATGCGAAGGGCGCAAAACCGCGCCGCGAAACGAAGTCCAGCAGGGAGCGCACGACGAAGAGGCCGGAGACGAAAGCGGCGATGAAACCCACGGCAATCAGCGCACCATCATCGAAACTGAGGGCATCGCGGTTCTTGTAGAGATCCAGCGTGAAAGCGCCGAGCATGGTCGGCATCGCCAGGAAAAACGAGAACTCGGCGGCGGAGCGCTTGTCCGTGCCCATCAGCAGCGAACCGACGATGGTGGCGCCCGAGCGCGAGGTGCCAGGAATCATCGCAAGGCACTGGAAGAGGCCGATCTTGAAGGCGAGCGACGGCGGATAGTCCATGATGTCGGTATATTTCGGCTTCAGCGGCATGCGGTCGACCGCGAGCAATATGACGCCGCCAATAATCAGCACCACACAAATGAGCATCGGCGTTTCGAACAGCACCGTCTTGATGAAATCATGCGCCAGTGCGCCGATAACCGCCGCCGGCAGGAAGGCGAGCGCGACGGCCAGCACGAAGCGGCGCGCCCTGGCGCTGTTTGGCAGGGCGAGCGCGATCGATACAAGCTTTTGAAAATAAACAAGAAAGATTGCGAGGATCGCACCGAGCTGAATGAGGACGGCAAAGGTGTTGCCGGGCGATTTGAAGCCGAGGAAGTGCCCGGCCAGCAGCACATGCGCTGTTGAGGAAACGGGGATGAACTCCGTCAGACCCTCGATAATGCCCAGCAGAAGCGCGCTGATGATCGATTGGTCACCCATGAGGTATCCTTCTTTTCAGGGGGAAGCGGCAATGGAAAGCAATTGCGTTAAACTTGTTTTAAAGTAGCCAAGCTCTTATAGCGTCTTGATGAAGCGAAACTGAAAAAGTTTTCCGGCAAATGCCGATCATGGCAACCAATCGTAAAAATTGAGTACCTATGCCCACTCTCTACCATTCTCCGATGTCGACCGCATCCCGGTTCGTTCGTCTGATCCTCGCAGAATACGGGTTCCAGACCGATCTCGTGGAAGAGCAGCCGTGGGAAAGACGACGGGAGTTTCTGGCGCTCAATCCGGCCGGCACCCTGCCGGTCTATCTGGATGACAATATGCGCTCCCTGAGCGGACCTTACGTGCTTGCGGAGTTTCTTGACGAAACGCATGGGGTTTTAAAGCGCGACAGGCGGCTTCTGGCGGAAGACCCGTTTCAGCGGGCGGAAATCCGCCGTCTGACGGAATGGTTTCTGCAGAAGATGGAAAATGACGTGACCCGGCCGCTGGTGCGGGAGCGGGTTTACAAATTGCAGATGACAACAGCGCAGGGTGGCGGGCCGCCGGATTCCAAGCTGCTGCGCACTGCCCGCAACAATATCCGCCAGCACATCAAATATCTGGAATGGCTGGCGGGTTCGCGCACATGGCTGGCCGGTGACCGGCTGAGCTATGCCGACCTTGCCGCCGCTTCGGCTGTTTCGGTGTTGGACTACCTCGGTGAGATCAACTGGCTTGAAGCACCGATCGTCAAGGAATGGTATCAGCGGGTGAAATCCCGCCCCTCCTTCCGGCCCTTCCTGAGCGAGCGCATTCCGCGCCTCGCCCCCTCCTCCCACTACGCCGATCTGGATTTTTAAGCCCCCATCTCCCGGTTGTTTGCTGCAGCCTGCGGCTGCGCCTATATATGTCGCAGAATAATCCTCGGGAGAAACGACCATCGACGTCGCCACCGACAAGCAGCGGATACGCGCGCGCAAGCTGACGGATTTCGTCCGCCAGGAAGCGCTTTCGCTTGGCTTCGATCTTTGCCGCATCACCGCACCGGACAGTATTCCGCTGGCGCCGGAGCGGCTGAGACTGTTTCTCGACAGCGGTTACCACGGCACAATGGCGTGGATGGAGGAAACGGAAGCCCGCCGGGCGGAGCCGAAAACGCTGTGGGGCGATGTGCGCTCCATCGTCATGTTCGGCCTCAATTATGGCCCGGAGGAAGACCCGCGCGCCCTGCTTTCCAAACCGGACAAGGCGGCCATTTCGGTCTATGCCCGCAATCGCGATTATCACGACATTATCAAGGGGCGGCTGAAGGAAATCGCCACCCGTTTTGCGGCACGTGCCGGCGAGGACGTGAAGGTCTTTGTCGATACCGCACCGGTGATGGAAAAGCCGCTCGCCGCCGCCGCAGGGCTTGGCTGGCAGGGCAAGCATACCAATCTCGTCAGCCGCACACATGGCTCCTGGCTGTTTCTCGGCAGCATGTTCACCACCGCCGAGCTCTGTCTCGATGAGGCGGAGAAGGACCATTGCGGCTCCTGCCGCGCCTGTCTCGATGCCTGTCCCACCGCGGCTTTTCCCGCGCCCTATCAGCTGGATGCGCGCCGCTGCATCTCCTATCTCACCATCGAACACAAGGGACCGATCCCGCACGAATTCCGGCCGATGATCGGCAACCGCATCTATGGCTGCGATGATTGCCTTGCCGCCTGTCCCTGGAACAAATTCGCGGCCAGCGCCTCCGAGATGAAGTTGCAGGCGCGTGAGGATTTGAAGGAGCCCGCCATCGCCTTCCTGCTGACGCTGGACGACACCGCCTTTCGCAGCTTCTTCAGCGGCTCGCCCGTCAAACGCATCGGCCGCAATCGTTTTGTCCGCAACGTGCTGATCGCGGCGGGCAACTCCGCAGACCGCCAATTTATGGAACAATGCAAGACGCTTGCCGAAACCGACCCTTCGCCGGAAGTGCGTGGCATGGCGGCATGGGCTTTGTCACGGCTTATGGACAGGGAAGAATTCCGTACATACTCTGCCGGCCGCGCCCCGGAACATGATCCGGAGGTGGAAATGGAATGGCAACAGGCAGTGGCGTGAAACATGCAGGTGATGATTTTTGGCGCGGGATATTCGGGTAAAGCCATCGCCAACGCGCTGAAAACCGAGGCTGGTACTATTTCCGGTACAACGCGCAGTGAAGACAAGTTCCCGGACCTCACTGCCGCAGGCATGGCACCGTTCCTTTTCGACGGCGTACATCTCAATGACGATCTCATCGCAGCGATGGGCAATGTCACACATCTCGTCCAGTCCATCGCGCCCGGCAGGCAAGGCGATCCGTTGCTGGCGCTGCTGGGCGACGATCCGAAACGCTTCCTGCCGAAGCTGGAATGGATGGCTTATCTCTCCACCGTCGGCGTTTATGGCGACCATAACGGCGCGTGGGTGGATGAAAAAAGCCCCTGCCGTCCGGTCTCCGCCCGTTCCGTGGAGCGGGTCGCCGCTGAAACTGCCTGGTCCGCCATTGCCGAAAAAGCAAATGTGCCGCTTTCCATCCTGCGCCTGTCGGGAATTTATGGCCCTGGACGCAACGCCTTCATGAATTTCGAGAAGGGAACGGCACGGCGGCTGGTGAAGAAGGACCAGGTCTTCAATCGCATCCGCGTCGAGGATATCGGTGCCGCACTTGCTTTTCTGGCACGGAAGAATGAACGCGGCATCTTCAACGTGACCGATGACCAACCCTGCCCGCCGCAGGATGTGGTGAGCTTCGCCGCCACGCTGATGGACGTGGAACCGCCGCCCGAACAGGCATTCGAAACCGCCGACCTGACGCCGATGGCACGCTCCTTCTACGGTGAGAACAAGCGCGTTTCCAATGCCAGGATACGCGGCCTCGGTTTCGATTTCCGTTTTCCGGAGTACAGATCCTCCCTGAAACACCTGTGGGAAACCGGCCTCTGGCGAGGCTGAAAACCAACCAGCCGAAAGCGATGAAAAATCCTTCCAAAGCCGTTTTCGAGGATGGTTTTCGTCGCATTTCGGTCAATTAGGATTTTATTAACCAAACAAAATTGGCTAAAATCGTAGTGATTAGAAAAATATTTCACTCACATTTCGTGAAGTGGATTCACGAAGCCGTGACTTGCAACAACATTCCGATTGCGCGTTGATTCTGCGGTATTTTTTCCATTTCCGCAGCGGGGCGCCACAAGGACGTCTTTCCGGCTAATAATCACGAATATTACAGACTGTAACAGTTCGTGATTTGAGCTCAGCTTTTTTTCGCCATTTTTCCCTCGCCCTACAATCTCGCATCAAAAGGCGTTCAGACCAGTCAATGGTCGTTTAGCAAGGGCACAATCAATCGGCGCGGGGCCGATTTTCAGGGAAGCACAGTTTGTTGAATATCCGTCGTATAACTTTCACCGCTGCAACTATAGCCGCCTGTTCCATCATTGCGCCTCTTCAGGCGAATGCGGCAAATGGTTGCGGAGGCGCATCGTGGTATGCGTTGACCTCCAAGACTGCTTCGGGCGAGCGTATGAACGCCGCCAACCTGACCGCCGCTCACCGCTCACTGCGGTTCGGCACCAAGGTCAAGGTCACCAATGCGCGCAACGGCAAGGCCGTGATTGTCCGCATCAACGACCGCGGTCCGTTCATCAAGGGCCGCGTTCTCGATCTTTCCAAGGCTGCCGCCAAAAACATCGGCATGATCAATTCCGGCACCGCCAAGGTTTGCTACGAGGTCGTCAAGGCCGATTGAGCCTTGCCCTCGCCGCCATTCGCGTCTACCTACCGGGCTTATCAGCAAAATGAGGTAGACAATGCGTTTGGGCGGGCGTTTGGCCGGAGCAATCGAAGTATTGGCGGATATTGAGGGACGCAGGCGTCCCGTCGCCGATGCTCTGAAGGATTGGGGCCTTGCCCATCGTTTTGCGGGCTCCGGCGACAGGGCCGCAATCGGCAACATCGTCTATGACGCGTTGCGCATGAAACTGTCGCACGCCTGGCTGATGGATGATGACAGCGCCGCCTCGCTTGGTTATGCCGTGCTGCTGCGGCAATGGGGCAAAAGCTTTTCGGAACTGGCGGCGGAATTCGATGGCGACAAGTTCGCTCCCGCCGCACCTGATGCGGAAAGGCAGCAGGCCTTTCTCTCCCGTTCCCTCGGTGATGCACCGGCCCATATTCAGGGCGATATTCCCGAATGGGTGCAGGCTTCCTTCGAAGCGGCATTCGGAGAGCGTTGGCTCGCCGAGGCACAGGCGCTGAACGAGCGGCCAACCCTCGACCTGCGCGCCAACACGCTGAAGGCAACCCGCGAAAAGGTCTTGAAGGCGCTTGAGGAAAGCGGCGCGGAAGCCACCCGGATCGCCCGGCAGGGTGTGCGTATCCCCGCCGGTGAAGGCCCTTCCCGCCTGCCGAATGTGACCGCCGAACTCTCCTTCCAGAAGGGCTGGTTCGAGGTACAGGACGAGGGTTCGCAGATCGTTGCCGATCTCGCCGGCGCGCATGAGGGCGAGCAGATCCTCGATTATTGCGCCGGTGGCGGCGGCAAGACGCTGGCCATGGCCGCCAGCATGAACAACAAGGGTCAGGTCCACGCCTTCGATGCCGACCGCAAGCGTCTCGCGCCGATCATCGAGCGGCTGAAGCGGGCCGGTACGCGCAATGTGCAGGTTCATGACCGCGCAGCGGGCCTTACGCCATTTCAGGAAAAATTCGACCGCGTTCTGGTCGACGCGCCCTGCACCGGCACCGGAACATGGCGGCGGCGCCCCGACACCAAATGGCGGCTGACGGCACGCAATCTGGAAGAGCGCGTGCAGCAGCAGGGCGAAGCGCTTTCACAGGCCAAAGGTTTCGTGCGCCCAGGCGGCGAACTGCTTTATGTCACCTGTTCCGTTCTGCCTGAGGAGAACGAACAGCAGGTCAGGCGTTTTTGCGAGGACAATCCGGAATTCTCCATCGGTTCCGCCCTCGAACGCTGGCAGACGATTTTCGGCGCAAATGCGAACAAACCGCATTCCTCTGACGGAAAGACAGTGACGCTGACGCCTGCAACCACAGATACGGACGGTTTCTTCTTCTGCTTGATGAAACGCAAAGCATAAAAGCCGTTTTGCACGCAGCGATTTTACTTGCGAAACACCGCACGGGCTTGTTTCAAAACATTCTAAACTAGAATGTTTGACACAAGTTTGTGATTGGGTCAGAACTCGCTGGCCGCAGCGTGAAGTCTTTTCATGCCTGCCCAAGGAGAGGGATCATGATCCGCAAAACCATTCTCAGCGCGTCTTTCGCGTTTCTTGCCGCATCGGCGGCTTTCACCGCGCTTCCCGCACAGGCCGCGACCGACGCGGCTGCCGTCGTCAAGCATTACGCCGATGTCGCGCATGCAAAATACGAGGATTCGCTGACCACGGCGAAGGCGCTGGACAAGGCGATCGATGCGTTGATCGCAACGCCGAGCGAAGAGACTCTGAAGGCCGCCCGCGAGGCCTGGATCAAGGCGCGTGTTCCCTATCAGCAATCGGAAGTCTACCGTTTCGGCAACCCGATCGTTGACGATTGGGAGGGCAAGGTGAACGCCTGGCCTCTGGATGAGGGCCTGATTGACTACGTCGACGCCTCCTATGGCACGGAAAGCGACGAGAACGAACTTTATGTCGCAAACATCATCGCCAATCCGAAGATCAAGATCAGTGGTGAAGAGGTCGACGCCTCCAAGATCACCCCTGAACTGATCGAGAGCCTGCACGAGGCGGGCGATGTCGAAGCCAATGTGACCACCGGTTACCACGCCATCGAATTCCTGCTCTGGGGCCAGGATCTGAACGGCACCGGACCGGGCGCGGGCAACCGTCCCTATACCGACTACGACAAGGCAAAATGCACCAACGGCAATTGCGACCGTCGCGCCGATTACCTGAAATCCGCCTCCACCCTGCTGATCAAGGATCTCCAGGAGATGGTGGATGCCTGGGCGCCGGAAGGTGAAGCCACGAAGACGGTGGAAGCCGATCCGAAAGCGGGCCTCACCGCCATTCTCACCGGCATGGGTTCGCTTTCCTATGGTGAGCTGGCGGGCGAGCGCATGAAGCTCGGCCTTCTGCTGCACGATCCGGAAGAGGAGCATGATTGCTTCTCCGACAACACCTATAATTCGCATCTGAACGACGCCATCGGCATCGCTTCGGCCTATACCGGCGAATATACCCGCGTGGACGGCACGAAGATGACCGGCGCCTCGCTGGCGGAACTGGTCGGCGCCAAGGACAAGGCGCTGAACGACGAAATGACGGCGAAGCTGAACAAGACGCTCGACGCCATGCATGCGATGGAAAAACGCGCCCAGACCGTTGAAGCCTATGACCAGATGATCGGCGAAGGCAACAAGGAAGGCAATGCCGTGGTTCAGGCGGCCATCGACGGCCTCATCGACCAAACGAAGACCGTTGAACGCGTCATCGCCGCACTCGATCTCGGCAAGATCGATCTCGAGGGCTCTGACAGCCTCGATAACCCGAACGCCGTCTTCAAATAAGCGGCAAGACGGGCCGCAATGCACTGCGGCCCGTTTCTCCCATGCGCTCCTGATTTCCATGGAATTGTCACTGCTGCCGATCCGCAAGCCGTTTTTCTTCGCCGGGGCAGCCTGTCTTCTGGCATCGGCAACGCTTGCCGCGCCGTTGCGTGATGATCTGACGGAGAAAGACCGCAGCCGTGTTGAGGCCGTGACCGCGCCGACGACGGATTTTACGAAACCGGAGCCCTTCGAGGCCATGTCCGGTGGCGCGACAACCAGCACCAACAAACCCGACAGCGGCGCATTTTCGCATCCTTCCGCCACCATGCCTTTCGAGCGGAAGCAGGATTTCAAGCTCGGCAATGCGCTGTTCCAGAAGCTCTGGGTCTCCTCTCCTTCCTCCACCCAGGCATCGGACGGGCTGGGGCCGCTTTATAATGCCCGGTCCTGCCAGACCTGCCATGTGAAGGACGGCAGGGGCCGCCCGCCTCTTGCCGGGGAAGACGCCGTCTCGCTGTTTCTGCGGCTGGCGCGACCGGCCCGAAACGAAGCGGAACGGGCCGCGATTGCGCGCCATGAGGTATTGAATTTCCCAGACGAGGCCTATGGCCGGCAATTGCAGAATCTTGCCATCCCCGGCCTTGCCGCCGAGGGCACACCGGTCATCACCTACACTGAAACGCCGGTGCGCCTCTCCGATGGAGAGGTAGTGATGCTGCGCAAGCCTACCTATGCCGTCGCGGACCTCAATTATGGCCCACTCGGTGCCGATACGACACTCTCGGCGCGGATCGCCATGCCCACCCTCGGGCTTGGCCTGATCGAGGCGATCAGCGAGGCCGATATTCTGGCCAAAGCCGACCCTGATGACAAAAATGATGATGGTATTGCCGGGCGTCCGGCATGGGTCAGGGATCATCGCACCGGCGAGGTGAAACTCGGACGGTTCGGCTGGAAAGCCCAGAATGCAAGCGTGCGCGATCAGAGCGCCAGCGCCTTCTCCCACGATATCGGCATCTCCACACCGGATGCACCGAACGCCTATGGCGATTGCACCGATGCCCAGAAGGACTGTCTTGCCATGCCGACCGGCGTGCAGGCGCGGCTGGGGCCGGTGGAAGCCCCTGACCCGGTTCTCGATCTCGTGACTTTCTACACCGAAAACCTCGCCGTGCCGCAGCGGCGCAATGCCGGTGATGCGACCGTTCTGCGGGGCAAGCAGCTGTTTTACACCTCCGGCTGCACGGCCTGCCACACGCCGAAATTCGTCACCCGCCGCGATGCCAGCGACCCAATGCACTCCTTCCAGCTGATCTGGCCCTATTCGGATTTCCTCTTGCATGACATGGGAGAGGCGCTTGCCGATGGCCAGCAGGTGGGTGAGGCGAATGGGCGGCAGTGGCGCACCCAGCCGCTCTGGGGCATCGGCCTGACGCAGAGCATCAATGGCAACGGTTTTTACCTGCATGACGGCCGGGCGCGCAGCCTGACCGAAGCGATATTGTGGCACGGTGGTGAAGGGCAAAAAGCGCGCGATGCCTTTGCCGCCTTGCAAAAATCCGACCGGCAGGCTTTGCTGGCTTTTCTGGAGTCCCTTTGATGAAAAATGCCATGCGAAAAATATCCGGCCTCGTTTCCGTGCTGTTGCTTTTGACCAATCAGCCGGCGATGGCACAGGATGTGGAACTGATGCCGCCGCCGCCGCTCGACCCCGCACAGGTGCGCAGCGTTATGGAAAAGGCGGTGAACGGCTTCATTCGCCCCGGTTATGACCACTTCCGGCAATCCGCAGACAGGCTGGAAGGCAGCATGAAGGCCTTCTGCGCCGCGCCCTCCAAAACAACGGATGAGGCGGCTAAAGCGGCCTTTGCCGATACCGTGGCGAACTGGTCGACCATCGAGATCGTGCGGGTCGGTCCTGTCATCGAGCAGAACCGTTTCGAAAGGGTGCTTTATTACCCCGACAAAAAGGGCCTCGGTCTGAAACAGGTGCAGCGTTACCTCGCGGAAAAGGATGAAAGCGTCACCAGCGCCGACGGCCTGAAGGGCAAGAGCGTCGCGGCGCAGGGGCTTGGCGCGCTGGAATTCGTGCTTTACGGCACTGGCGCGGAGGAATTGCTCGAGAAGAAGGGCGATTTCCGCTGCCGCTTCGGCGCAGCCATCGCCGGCAATATCGCCAATGTGGCGGCCGAGCTTTCCGACAGCTGGAACGCCCCTGACGGCGCGCAGAAAAACTGGACCCAGCCG
Organism: Agrobacterium sp. OT33; assembly: GCF_017313365.1. Classification (NCBI taxonomy): domain Bacteria; kingdom Pseudomonadati; phylum Pseudomonadota; class Alphaproteobacteria; order Hyphomicrobiales; family Rhizobiaceae; genus Agrobacterium; species Agrobacterium sp. OT33. The sequence continues at coordinate 594,470 of NZ_JAFLMZ010000001.1, forward strand.
GGGCCGGACAATCCCGTCTTTCGCGACGAGCGCGAGGCGCTCGTTGCCCTGCTCGGCATTCTCGTGCACGGCTCCGAGGCGATCCGTGACCAGCGGATCGAAACCTTCTACAAGGGGCCGGACAAGGCGCGGTTTCCCCGCACCGCCATTTACTGGCGCTCCGGCCTGACGTGGAAAAGCATCTCGGCAAACATCAAGGCCGTTCAGACCCTGCTGCACACCGCCGATATGGTCGAACTCGTGCCGCCCGACCAGCGCTCCATCGTCAATTCCATCGACTTCATCGCCAAATCGATGATCCGCATTTCCGGAACGATCGATACGAATGTCGAAAAGGCACTGGATAAGGATGATCAGCGCGCCAAGGTGGATTATCTGCTCCTCAACGGCAAAGACCTGATCTATCGCCTCAATGACCAATATGGCGGCGCCATCGGCCTCAGCTCCGGCTTTTCCTTCGCCGACGGGGACTGAGCCGATGATATCAGGCGCCAAGCGGATGCTGATAGATCGCCGCAGCTTCATCAGGGCAGCGGGTATTCCCTTTCTTGCCGCGCTGGCTCCCCGTTCACTTTATGCGCTGGAACGGGCAGACGCGGTCTTTGCTTCCGCCTTCCGCGCCCGTGACGGCTCCTATGGCATTGCGACGGTGAGCGAACGCGGCGAGATCATCGACCGCGTTGCGCTTCCCGCCCGCGCCCATGGAATGGCGACGAGCCACGCGACTGGCATGACGGTGGCCTTCGCGCGCCGGCCCGGCACCTTCTTCATGGCCTTCGATCCCGCGCGGCATCGCGAACCGATCGTGATGCACACGCCGGAGAACCGCCATTTTTATGGCCATGGGCAATTTTCCCCTGATGGGGCGATCCTCTATGCCAGCGAAAACGACTTCGACGGCAATCGCGGTGTTATCGGGTTGTACGACGCCAAAAACGGATTTACCCGCATCGGTGAATATGACGCGCACGGCATCGGTACGCATGACATGACGGTGAGCGATGACGGGCGGCTGATCGTGATCGCCAATGGCGGCATCGAAACCCATCCGGATTTCGGCCGCACCAAACTCAACATCGACAGCATGCAGCCGTCTCTCGTGCTTCTGGACGCCGCAACCGGCCAGCTGATCCAGAAACATACGATGCCGGACGGGCTGCGGCAGCTTTCCACCCGCCATGTCGACCTTGGCGATGACGGCCGCATCTGGTTCGCCTGCCAGTATGAGGGGCCGCGCAACGATCTGCCGCCGCTGGTCGGCCATTTCGGCAAGGGCGAGGATGTGGCTTTCGTCGATCTGCCGGAGGAAACGACGGTGCGCCTTGCCAACTATGTTGGAGCCATCGCCGTCAATCGGCGCGAGGGACTGGTGGGCCTGACCTCGCCCAATGGCAATGCCGCCGTGACACTGGATGCGAAAACCGGGCGGGTGGTTTCAGAGGTAAGCGTGCGCGAAGCAGCGGGCGTTGCCCCCGCCGCCAAGGGCATTGCGGTTTCTTCCTATGACGGATTTTTCGAGGCGCTGCGCAGCGACGTGGCATGGGACCAGCATATCGTGCGTATCTCCAGCTAAAATACTGAAAAGGCACGGGAACAAAAGTCCGGCACGCGCATTTGTTGCGTCATGAAAAACCTGACCATGTATATTGTTTTTGTGGTTGTCGTCGTTGCAATCGGGGCGCTGATCGGCGTCAACAATGTGCCGGGTGAATGGTATCAGTCGCTGCAGAAACCATTCTTCAATCCGCCCAACTGGATCTTCGGCCCGGTCTGGACCACGCTTTACGTGCTGATCGGTATCGCCGGCGCACGCACATGGATCAGCAAGCGGATGGGAACGCGCATGCGCCTCTGGTTTACCCAGATGGTGCTGAATTTCCTGTGGTCGCCGATCTTTTTCGGCATGCAGAGCCCGGCGGGCGCCCTGATCATCATCATTCCGATGCTGGTGTGCATTTTGGCGTTCATAGCCCTTACCTATCGCCGTGACCGCATATCCATGTGGCTTTTCGTGCCCTATGCGTTGTGGGTTGCCTTTGCCACGGTGCTCAATGCAAGCATCGGCATCCTGAACTAATTTCTCCCTGCCCGGCCCTTGCCTTGCCTGCCGGCACGCGCCATGTCAGTTTGCGATGGGACTTAAAGCAGGCAGGTAGGCCATGGAGATCACGGATCCCGGCGATTTTCGTCAGCGGATAGAAAGAAGCTTTGCGCGACAGGGCGTGGTGCAGGCCATCGATGCAGAGATCAGCCGTATCGAACATCGGCTGGTGGAAATCGAACTCCCTTTCCATGAAAAGCTGACGCAGCAGCATGGCATATTGCATGCCGGCGTCATCGCCGCCGGTCTGGATACGGCCTGTACCTATGCCGCCTATACGATCATCGAACCGGAAGCTTCGCTTTTGACCATCGAGTTCAAGGTCAATCTCATGTCGCCCGGCCGCGGTGAGCGGTTCCTGTTTCGCGGCGAGATCATCAAGCCCGGCAACAACCTGATCGTCGCCGATGGCCGCGCCTATGCGCTGGCTGACGGGCCGGCAAAACTGATCGCCTCCATGACGGGTACGATGATGGTGGTGAAGGGTCGCGAGGATATTACCGGATGAGCTACCGGCTTTTGCATGTTGCGGATAAATCCGTTCTTTTCGTCATGGCGGCCTCGGCCGAATATGGTCCTCACCTGCAGGCAAGAATTGCCCCCCTCATGATCGGCGTCGGCCCGGTTGAGGCGGCGATTTCGGTGACGGCGGTTCTTGCCGGTCTCGATGCGGCGGATCATCTGCCTGATCTCGTCGTTTCGCTCGGCTCAGCCGGCTCGCGCACACTGGAACAGACCGGCATCTATCAGGCGATTTCGGTGTCCTATCGCGACATGGACGCCTCGCCCTTCGGCTTTGAAAAGGGGCGCACGCCGTTTCTCGACCTGCCGGCCGAAGTGGCCTTGCCCTTCCGCATACCCGATATTGCCGAGGCGCGACTTTCCACCGGCGGCAACGTGGTTTCCGGCGCTGCCTATGGCTCGATCGATGCCGATATGGTGGAAATGGAGACCTTTGCCGTTTTGAGGGCCTGCCAGCGCTTCGGTGTGCCGCTCATCGGCCTGCGCGGTATTTCCGATGGCAAGGCGGATGTGAACCACGTGGACGACTGGACGGAGTATCTGCATATCATCGACGAAAAGCTGGCAGATGCCATCGACCGGCTTTGCCGCGCCATTGAGGAGGGCGTGATCGCCCTTTGAAACCTTGCGATTTTCGCAAATTTCCGCTGTTCGATGCCCGCTTGCGGGTTGCCTAAAGCCGCCATTTTCTTTAAAGGCTCGCCATGACCCAGATAGCCCATCCCGACAGCATTCTCATCATCGATTTCGGCAGCCAGGTGACGCAGCTCATTGCGCGCCGCATCCGCGAAGCCGGGGTCTATTGCGAAATCCATCCGTTCCAGAATGCCGCAGAGGCGTTTGAGAAGCTGCAGCCCAAGGGCGTGATCTTCTCCGGCGGCCCCGCATCCGTGACAGCGGAAGGCAGCCCGCGCGCACCGCAGGCGGTGTTCGACAGCAAGGTTCCGATCCTCGGCATCTGCTACGGCCAGCAAACGCTCTGCACGCAGCTCGGCGGCGTGGTCGAGGGCGGCCATGCGGCGGAATTCGGCCGGGCCGATATCGACATCAAGAAGGCAAGCCCGCTGTTCGACGGTTTCTGGGAACAGGGCAAGAGCTATCCGGTCTGGATGAGCCACGGCGACCGCGTGACGAAGCTGCCGGAAGGTTTCGAGGTCATAGCGACCTCCGAGAACGCACCTTTCGCCATCGCAGCCGACGAGGCGCGCCACTATTACACCACCATGTTCCACCCGGAAGTGGTGCACACGCCTGACGGCGGCAAGCTGCTGTCCAACTTCGTGCACAAGATCGTCGGGCTGAAATCCGACTGGACGATGGCCGCCTATCGCGCCGAGATGATCCGCAAGATCCGCGATCAGGTCGGCACCGGCCGCGTGCTCTGCGCACTCTCCGGCGGCGTCGATTCCTCGGTTGCGGCGATCCTCATCCATGAGGCGATCGGCGACCAGCTGACCTGCGTTTACGTCGACCATGGCCTGATGCGGCTTGGCGAAAGCGAGCAGGTCGTCGGCATGTTCCGCGACCACTATAATATTCCGCTTGTTCACGTTGACGCCGCCGATCTGTTCCTCGGCGAACTCTCTGGCGTTTCCGATCCGGAAGCAAAGCGCAAGACCATCGGTCGTCTGTTCATCGAAGTCTTCGAGGCCGAAGCGGCCAAGATTGCCGCCGATGGCAAAGGCGCACCGAAGTTCCTGGCGCAGGGCACGCTTTACCCTGACGTCATCGAAAGCGTTTCCTTCTCCGGCGGCCCTTCGGTCACCATCAAGAGCCACCACAATGTCGGCGGTCTTCCCGAGCGCATGAACATGCAGCTCGTCGAGCCGCTGCGTGAGCTTTTCAAGGATGAGGTCCGTGTGCTTGGCCGCGAACTCGGCCTGCCGGAAAGCTTCATCGGCCGCCACCCCTTCCCCGGCCCGGGTCTCGCGATCCGCTGCCCCGGCGCGATCACCCGCGAGAAGCTCGATATTCTGCGCAAGGCGGATGCGATCTATCTCGACGAAATCCGCAAGGCCGGTCTCTATGACACCATCTGGCAGGCTTTCGCCGTGCTTCTGCCGGTGCAGACCGTCGGCGTCATGGGCGACTACCGCACTTATGACTTCGTCTGCGCGCTGCGCGCGGTGACGTCGGTGGATGGCATGACGGCGGATTTCTATCCCTACGACATGAACTTCCTTGGCCGCGCGGCAACCCGCATCATCAATGAAGTGCGCGGTATCAACCGTGTCGTCTACGACGTAACCAGCAAGCCGCCGGGCACGATCGAGTGGGAATAAAGGCTGGATCGACACAGTCCGTTGCCATGACAACGGCACTGTGTCGGACGCCGCTTAAGCGATGACGCCGCGACTAGTTCGCGGCGTTTCTGTTTTGCCGCGCGAGGTAGATCATCTGGGCAGCCAAGCCGACCACGAGGATCGCCAGCAATCCCGCCTGAACGCCGAGAAGCAGCGGCGATTTCAAATCGGTGACAAAGGGATGACCATCCGGAACACGGCGCAGGGTCTCGGTGGCCGTCGGCACCATCAGGAGAAACGCGCTGACACTGAGACAGATGGTTTCAACATATCTGGCGATGCGCGTTGAGCCGAGAATGCGCTCAATTCCGTAACCTGCAAACAGGAACAGGATGGTCAGCGCGCCAATGGCGTAGCTGACCGGCTGATGCGCCACTAGGAAGGCCGTTGCAGCGCCAATCAGCATGGAAACAAAATAGATTACACCCGGCGTGGATCGGGGAACGATTCGACCGTAACGGACAAACATGTAGGCGGCCACGGGAATGGCGGGCAGGCTGCCGAGTGTGTGGACCCAGCCAAGCGGAGAAATTCCGAACATGAGAGATTGCCTTTCTCTTCCACAAGGACGGGCGGCCCGGGAAGCGGACTGTTGAAGACTGATCTGGAAGCGTAGTGCTGTCCGTTTACTGGATCGGGATGTCGCTCACGTCATCATTCACCTCCCCGGCGACGTTCCACCTCAAGCGGTGATGCGCTCCAGCATGGGCCGGGTTATCGCGCCAAAGGTTGCGGTATCGCCGTGCGCGCGGGCTGAAAGCATTGCGCCGTGCACGGTGGCCATGAACATTTCAGCGTTGGCTCGCGCTGTTCCGGTCAGCACGAGGCGCCCTTGGGCAGCCCCGCGTTCCAGCACGGCGGTGAGCCAGTCCGAGAGGCTTTGAAAATGCGCACGCACTTCAAGGACAACAGATTCGGGAAGGACCGGTATTTCAGCGGCGAGCAGAGCGCAGACGCAGAAAGGATGGGTCGCCTCGGCGATACAACCCTCCCAATAACCGATATAGGCGCGAAGCTGTTCAAGCGGATCGGAGATGTTTCGCTCCAGCTCGGCGATACCGGCTTCAGCCTCCTGCCTGTATTGCTCGACCAGTTTGCGGACCAGATCCGATTTGCTGGGGAAATGGTGGTGAATGCTCGCATTGCGAATGCCGACAACGCTGGAAATATCCGCGTAGCTGAAACTGTTATAGCCGCCCCTGATAATCAGGGTGCGCGCGCAACGAAGAATATCATCAGCCTTGGTCTGTGGATTTTTCATACTCATTACCTACCAACTAGTAGGTAGATTGTCAACCTGCCGCGCCTGGCGGTTATCTCTGCTGCCCAAAAGCGGTATCGAAACAACGTCGGCGATGCGGTGCGGATGCGGTTTGGTGATCGCTGGGGGCCAATAACAAGGTCGCAGAGCAGCCGCCGCCATCCAATTTTTGCGGATATTCGCACCGTCATCGCGGCCAAGCGGCGCTCGCATATTTGACTTTTCGGCCTTTTTCGACAGAATTTCATCTGTCTCTCACGGAGTTCTGATCCCCGGTTCCACTTTGGACGGGTACAATGCAGCCCGACAGACGCGGATTTGGTCCGCCTGCCGGAAACATTGAGAAGAGCACATCGATGGCTTCCGATGCTGATCCGCAACCCATGTCGCGCACCGTCGCAATCCTCTACAGCTTCGGCCTGCCGCTTGGCCTGATCGCACTCGTCTTCCTGCCGGCGGGCCGCATGGACTGGCTTCCCGGATGGATATTCATTGCAGTTCTCGTCGCAGCCTTCAGCCTTTCCGCGCTGGTGCTGGCTCGTTTAAACCCGGTCATCTTTCGCGCCCGCAGCCGGTTTCAGCCCGGCACCAAAAGATGGGACCTGATCCTCGTCACCGCAATCCTGCTGGCTTTTGCCGCTGAAATTCCGGTTGCGACATTTGATGCCGCCCGGATGGAATGGTCCATCATGCCGCCCTGGGTCATCGCGGTCGGTTATATCCTGCTTGTCGGCGGCATCGCCGTCACGGCCTGGGCTCAGGCGGTCAATCCGTTTTTCGAGCCGGGTGTCCGTATCCAGACCGAGCGCGAACAACACGTGATCACCTCGGGACCGTATGGCATCGTGCGCCATCCCGGTTACACAGCAGCGATCGCCATGTTTACCGGCATACCGCTCGCATTGGCCTCCTGGGTGGCCCTGTTTCCCGCTGTCCTGGCCATCGCGCTGCTGATCCTGCGCACCGGTCTGGAAGACCGGCTGCTTCAGGCGGAATTGCCCGGTTACGCCGATTACGCGCGAGAAAGACGCTATTGGCTGTTCCCCGGCGTATGGTAAAAGCGAGCAGTTTATGTTCTTCTTTTGTTCTTTTATTTTTTACTGGCGGTGATAATATCGCGACCTTGGCAAAGGCCGTGGAGCATCGTCGTGGGTTTCGAGTTGGCGGATGAAGGAGCTTTAAAGCAGCTTTTCCTTGAGGGGCTGGGGCCGCACAGAATACGCCGATCCAGTCCGCGCTTCAGCAGCAAGATTCTGATCGTGCTGAAACCGCCAGCAGCGCTTGCGGAGAGAATCTTTGCCGATGCGTCGCACCATGCGCAAGGACGGACGAAGCGCGCGGCCTATCCGCCGGAGCTTCTGCACATCACCCTGCTCTGTATCGGATGTTTTGAAACAGTGCCACATGCCCTGACAGGCAGGCTGAAGGCAGCACTTGGGGAAATCAAGGCGCGACCCGTTCCGGTCACGTTCGATGGAACATCGCTTTTCGGCAACCGCAACAGTCTGGTGCTGCGAAGCAGCCGTGCCATGCCGGAGATAAACGCCCTGTCGAAGATATTTCAGCGGACGCTCCGGCGGGCAAACCTTCCCTGCGTCGCGGCACCGTCGCTTACGCCACATCTCACCATGATTTATGGCTGCGGCAAAATCGAACCGATGCCGACAGGAAAACCATATAGCTGGCTGGCTGGCAGTTTCGAACTCATCTTCAGCCATAATGGTGAGACGCGACACGAGTCTCTGGGGCGCTTCGCGCTTTCAGCGAAGGCGGACCGCTACGAGCAGCCCGAGAGTCAGCTGTATTTGCCGGGAAAAGTGATCGGTCCGTCGAAGCGACCGAAACAAAGGGCAACAGCGCAATAACCTGCGCCCTTGATGGCATGGCATTCCGTGCCGAAACTATTCCGCATCCGCCGCTAAAGAGCGATGCGGGAACCTTTCCGTGTGAACAGGGGACGCTTTCGCGCCATCCATACATCCACCGCGCCCGTCGAAAACCGATGCGGATTTCAATCCCGGGCGCAAGCGAGGCGATCTCGCCTCGCTACAAACGATACCAGCTTAGAGCTGTACCTTGTCGAAAGCCTTACCGTCGATGCCGAGGGCTTCGAGATCGGCGCGGGCGGGCTTGCGATGTGCGCGAACAGCGGCCGAAACCGAGAGCGCTGCACCGAGAACGGCGAAAGTTTCACCGAAGAAGTTACGCGATGTCTTTGCAACCTGACGCATTTTTCTCTCCATCTTTGATGCCCAGATAATGGGCATTTCCGCCCTGTTCTACAACTCATGATGTAGCAGGGAAGCCATGCAGCTTTGCTCGCGCTCGTTTGGATATCAGCTCATGCGATTTTGCATGGCTCAGGCTCCGCACCTCTCAAACGGCGCAGAGCACTTCAGCGGGCGGGTTGAATAAGGCGGATATTTTGTTATGCCGGAGAGCTTGAAGACAAAGAGGCTGGCAGCATGACGATCACCATTTACGGCATCAAGAACTGCGACACGATGAAGAAGGCCAAAAGCTGGCTGGACACCAATGGCGTCGATTATTCTTTCCATGACTACAAGACCGCCGGCATCGACCGCGCCCATCTGGAAACATGGTGCGATGCCGCAGGCTGGGAAACGGTTCTCAACCGGGCCGGCACCACCTTCAAGAAACTCGACGATGGCCAGAAGGCCGATCTTACCCGTGAGAAAGCCATCGGATTGATGCTGGAGCAGCCCTCCATGATCAAGCGCCCCGTGCTGGAGGCGAAGGGCAAGATAACCGTCGGTTTCAAACCGGAAACCTACCAGACGCTTTTTGCCTGAACGCAGCCGCCATGTCCAAAACGACCCGCGCCACACAAATGCTGACCAAGGCCGGCATTGCCTTCACCACCATTACCTACGACTACGACCCTAATGCCGACCGCATCGGCCTGCAGGCGGCCGAGGCGATTGGGGAACCGCCGCATCTGGTGCTGAAAACGCTGATGGCGGAACTGGACGGCAAACCGGTCTGCGTCGTTGTCCCTTCCGACCGTGAGGTGAGCATGAAGAAGCTTGCCGCCGCCTTCGGAGGCAAATCCGCCAGCATGATGAAGCCTGCCGATGCGGAGCGGGCCACCGGTTACCATGTCGGCGGCATCAGCCCTTTCGGGCAGAAAAAGCAGGTGCCGACGGCCATCGAGGCCGGGTCCATGGCGCATGACCATGTCTACATGAATGGCGGGCAGCGTGGCCTGCAGGTGAGGCTTTCACCCCGCGATGCCCAGACGGCGCTGAAGGCCACCGTCGCGTCGCTGATCGCTGATTGAGCGCCCCGGACGGCCCTGAAAGCATTTGGCTTTCGAAAAGAATGGGCTATGGTCGGCGGCTCCGATTGAAATAGACGAAGGCAGATCATGACCGTTTCCCCCATCGATCCCGTCAAACTCGAAAAACTGGCCGAAGTCGCCGTCAAGGTCGGCCTGCAATTGCAGAAGGATCAGGATTTGGTGATCACTGCACCGCTGGCGGCGCTGCCGCTGGTGCGGCTTTTGACCAAACACGCTTATATGGCCGGCGGCGGCTTGGTCACCACCTTCTATTCCGACGAGGAAACCACGCTTTCCCGCTACCGCCACGCCAGCGACGCGAATTTCGACCGGGCTTCCGACTGGCTTTATGAAGGCATGGCGAAGGCCTATGCCAACGGCGCGGCGCGGTTGGCGATTGCCGGCGATAACCCCATGTTGCTGGCCGAGCAGGACCCGGCCAAGGTAGCGCGGGCCAACAAGGCCAATTCCACCGCCTACAAGCCGGCGCTGGAGAAGATTTCCAATTTCGACATCAACTGGAACATCATTTCCTATCCGAACCCGTCCTGGGCTAAGCAGGTCTTCCCCGGTGTCTCCGAGGACGAAGCGGTCCGCAAGCTCGCGGACGCCATCTTCGCCGCCTCGCGGGTGGACCTGGCCGACCCGGTGGCGGCCTGGGCAGAGCATAACGCCAATCTCGCTAAGCGCTCGGCATGGCTGAATGGCGAGCGCTTCGCATCGCTGCACTTCACCGGCCCCGGCACGGATGTAAGGATCGGGCTGGCGGATGGCCATGAATGGCATGGCGGCGCTTCCACCGCCAAGAACGGCGTAACCTGCAACCCGAATATTCCGACCGAAGAAGTATTCACCACGCCGCATGCGCTGCGCGTGGATGGTTACGTTTCCAGCACCAAGCCGCTGTCGCATCAGGGAACGCTGATCGATGATATCCGGGTGAAATTCGAAGGTGGCCGGATCGTCGAAGCCAAGGCTTCGAAGGGCGAGGCGGTGCTGAACAAGGTGCTCGACACCGATGAAGGCGCGCGGCGTCTCGGCGAAGTGGCGCTGGTGCCGCATTCCTCGCCGATCTCGGCAAGCGGTATCCTGTTCTACAACACGCTGTTTGACGAAAACGCCTCGTGCCACATCGCGCTTGGCCAATGCTATTCGAAATGTTTCCTCGACGGTGCTTCGCTGTCGCAGGATCAGATCAAGGCGCAGGGCGGCAATTCCAGCCTCATCCATATCGACTGGATGATCGGTTCCGACAAGGTGGATATTGATGGCGTGAAGCCGGATGGCTCCACGGTTCCGGTCATGCGCAAGGGCGAATGGGCCTGAGGGCGCTTACCTCGGCAACTGGCTGCGCTGACTGAGCCAGATGCTGAAAAGCACCGCAACAAACCCGGCGATCTGCGCTGGCGTGAGGCTTTGGCCGAGCGCCAGCCAGCCCAGAAGAGTTGCAACGACAGGGCTTAGAAAACCGAGCGATGCCGCAGCCGAAGGCTCTATGCGGGCAAGCCCGCGAAACCACAGAAGATAGGTCAGCGCCGCACCGATAAGGCCGAGATAGGCCATGCCGAGGATATTGGCGGCGGTTGGTGTTGGCAGGGCCGGTTCCAGAACAAAGGCAACCGGCAGGAGCAGAATGCCGCCCGCCGTCAATTGCCAGGCGGTGAAGGTGAGATTGGAGACCGGCGGTCGCCATTTGCGGGTCAACACCGTTCCGAAAGCCATGGAGACGGCACCGGCAAGGCCTGCGGCAACACCTATACCATCCAGCGCCGCTCCGGGCGTCAGCACCAGAAGCGCGACGCCCGCAATGCCCAGCAGACCGGCGGCGATGGCAAGCGGCCTGACGGGCGCGGCCAGAAACAGCCGGGACAGGCCAATGACGATGAGGGGTTGCACCGCACCCACCGTGGCCGCCACACCGCCCGGCAACCGATAAGCCGACACGAAAAGCATCGCCCAGAAGAACGAAAAATTCAGCGCGCCGAGAATGAAGCTGCGCGGCCACCAGATGCCTTGCGGCAGCTTCCGGACGAGAAGCATCAGCAGGATGCCGGCCGGCAATGCGCGCAGCATGGCGACATGCAGAGGGTAGCCCTGCGGCAGGAATTCCGTCGTGACGAAATAGGTGGTTCCCCATATGGCGGGAGCAAGCGCGGTCACCAGCACATCGGTGGCATAGGTGGTATTTTTCTTCATTTCAAGAATCTCTATATCAAGATAAATCCAGACTAGTCGATTTTATCTTGACGTCAAGATATCAATTGTTATGCCTTGGTGATGAGCAAAGAACCGCTGGACCATGTCGATCAAATTCTCGCGCAATGGCGCAAGGAGCGGCCCGATCTCGATGTCGGCCCCATGGGCCTGCTCGGACGCCTGAGCCGGCTCAGCACACATCTTGGCCGCGAGGTGGAGGCGGTGCTGCTGAAGCACGGGCTTTCTTCCTCCGCTTTCGATGTATTGGCGACATTGCGGCGCTCCGGCCCGCCCTACCGGCTTTCCCCCGGCGATCTGCTGGCCATGACCATGGTGAGCTCCGGCACCATGACCAACCGGATCGACCAGCTCGAAAAAGCGGGGCTGGTGGAGCGCGTTCACAATCCGCAGGACCGGCGCAGCGTCCTGATCTCACTGACGAAAAGCGGCCTCACCATTGTCGAGGAAGCGGTAGGCGCACACGTCGAGAACCAGCATCGTCTGGTCGCCCATCTCAGCGAAGAGGAGCGTGAGGTGCTGAACCGGCTGCTGAAGCGGTTTTTGAAGGAATTCGAAGAGTAGGTTTGCGAACCGGCAAACTCGCAATCACCTCACGAGATGGCGCTTGTTTCGGCGCAAAAAATCCTGTAAGCACTTTTCTATAAACCTGTACTACAGGTTGGAGGAAAAATGTATAACGCCATTTCGCATGAATCCGGCCTCGTCAGCAGCACGATCGGTGCGATCACCCGCCATATTCGCGAAAACGAGCTTGCGCCCGGTGCGAAGCTGCCCAGCGAGCTTTCGCTGTCGCAGCAACTCGGCGTTTCGCGCACCGTCGTTCGCGAGGCTTTCCGGTCGCTGTCAGCCATGCGGCTGATCGACGTCAGCGCCGGCAAGCGCGCCACGGTGGCGACCCTGGATCATGGCGCGATGTCGCTGATGTTCGAGCACGGCATCCACACCGAACAGATCAACATCCAGCAGATCTATGACGTACGCCGCACCATCGAGGTCAGAACCGTGACGCTCGCGGCGCTCAGGCGAACGGATGCGGAGGCGCTCGTCATTCTCGACCACGCCAACAGCATGGAGCGGGACTTCGGCGACAACGACAAGGTCATGGAACATGATCTGGCGTTTCATCTCGCCATCGCCAGAGCTTCCAAGAATGCTGTTTTCGAGCTCATTCTCGGCGCCTTCCAGAATGTAACACGCCAGACATGGCCGATCGGCTGGAAAAGCCGCACGTCCGATGCACAGCGCAGCGCCACGGTCACGCTTCACATCGCAATCGGACAGGCCATTGCCGCAGGCGACCCGCAAACCGCCTCAACGCTGATGGCACGGCATTTCGATGAAAGCGTGCATGCGCTTCTGGCCGCCGGCATCGCCTGATTTTTTCAACACGATCCCAGACGTAAGACTGACTGCCTCCGGAGGAGAAACTTCATGAAAATCACGAAACTCGAGACCGTCCGCGTGGCGGAACGGGCAAACCTGCTCTGGGTTCTGGTCCACACGGATGAGGGTATTACCGGGCTGGGCGAAACCTTCTTCGGCGCGGAGACGGTTGAAACCTATGTGCATGAATATATCGCACCTCGCGTCATCGGCCGCGATCCGTTGCAGATCGATCTTCTGGCTCAGGACCTTGTCGGTTATCTCGGCTTCCGCTCGTCGGGTGCGGAAGTGCGCGGCAATTCCGCCTTCGATATCGCGCTCTGGGATATTTTCGGCAAGGCCACCAACCAGCCCATCGCCCAGCTTCTCGGCGGTTTCAGCCGCAGGGAAATCCGCACCTACAATACCTGCGCAGGCACGGAATATATCAAGAAGGCGACCGGCCAGCAGACGGCGAATTACGGCATGGCCGACGGCAGGGATTATGACGATCTGAACGGCTTCCTGCACCGGGCGGACGAGCTTGCCCATTCGCTGCTGGAAGACGGTATCACGGCCATGAAGATCTGGCCTTTCGATGCGGCGGCGGAGAAGACGCGCGGACAATATATCTCGATGCCGGACCTGAAAAGCGCGCTCGAGCCGTTCGAAAAAATCCGCAAGGCGGTCGGCGACAAGATGGATATCATGGTGGAGTTTCACTCCATGTGGCAGCTTCTGCCCGCCATGCAGATCGCCAAGGCGCTCACGCCATACCAGACCTTCTGGCATGAGGACCCGATCAAGATGGACAGCCTTTCCAGCCTGACGCGGTATGCCGCCGTTTCGCCGGCACCAATTTCCGCATCGGAAACACTGGGTTCCCGCTGGGCCTTCCGCGACCTGCTGGAAACCGGTGCTGCCGGTGTGGTGATGCTTGATATCAGCTGGTGCGGCGGGCTTTCGGAAGCACGCAAAATCGCTTCCATGGCGGAGGCCTGGCATTTGCCCGTCGCGCCACATGATTGCACCGGGCCGGTGGTGCTCTGCGCCTCCACGCATCTGTCGCTCAATGCGCCAAATGCGCTGGTGCAGGAAAGCGTGCGCGCCTTCTACAAGACCTGGTATCGCGATCTGGTGACCGCTTTGCCTGAAGTGAAAAACGGCATGATCACCGTGCCGCCGGGTGCCGGCCTTGGCATGGAGCTGCATCCGGATATCGAAAAGACCTTCACCGTCAGCCGCCGTTTTTCGGATGCGGCATCGATCTGATCAAAACAAACTGCCTTGATTGCCGGGGCCTGAAGAAGCCGGTTTCGCCGGCTTCTTTTTTTGTGCAGCGGCGGCATCCGGCGGTGACGTCCCCTCTCCCGTTGTGATGGCGGAGACGCGACCGTCGGCAAATTCCATAGACACGACAGCGCCGGAGGCAATGGCCGCGGCACGGGTCAGCGGCCGGTTCTCTTCATCACGGATCACGGCATAACCGCGGTTCAGCACGTTCTTATAAGAGAGCGATTGCAGGATGCGATTGTGGGCGGCAAGGCCGGCGCGGTTCTGCGCCATGCGATGCAGGACGGCGGTATCGGCCCGGCGCGCGGCGGTGACGACGCGTTCCTTCTGCCGCTCCAGCTGGCCAAGCAGGCGGGCTGGCAGCGAACGCAACGCGGAATCGAAGGCATCGACGCGGCCTTTGCCCTGCAAGAGCCGGCGTTCCACCAGGGTCTCGGCCCGGTGCATACGCTCGGTGATCCTCTGCCTGTGGTGTTTGAGACCGTTCAGAAGAGTTTCCGGCCGAAGCCCCGAAGCGGAGCGCTCAAAGGCGCGGCGCTTGTTCAGCGTGGTCAATTCCAGCCCACGACCGAGACCGCTTGCGGCCTCGTCAAAACGGCGGCGCGGCAGGGCCAGAAGCTGGTCGAGCGACGGCAGCGCCCGCACCAGCGCCCGCAAGCCCTGGCGGCGATTGTCCATCTGCCGTGACACCGAGCCGGAAAGACGGGCAGCAAGGCCGGAAAGCTGCGCTTCCAGTTCCGCGCGCACCGGCACGGCCATCTCAGCCGCTCCCGTGGGCGTCGGTGCGCGCACATCGGCGGCATAGTCGATCAATGTCGTATCCGTCTCGTGTCCGACGGCGGAAATCAGCGGAATTTCACTTTCAGCCGCGGCGCGCACGACGATTTCGTCATTGAAGCTCCAGAGGTCCTCCAGACTGCCGCCACCACGGGCAACAATCAGCACATCCGGGCGGGCGATCTCACCACCGGGCCGAAGCGCGTTGAAACCGCGAATGGCGTTCGCCACTTCCTCGCCCGAGCCTTCGCCCTGCACCTTGACCGGCCAGACGACGACATGGACGGGAAAACGATCCGAAATGCGGTGAAGAATATCACGAATGACAGCGCCGGTGGGTGAAGTAACGACGCCGATGACATGCGGCATGAACGGCAGGCGGCGCTTGCGGGCCGCATCGAACAGCCCTTCCGCCGCCAGACGCCGGCGGCGGTCTTCCAAAAGCGCCATCAGTGCGCCGGCACCGGCCGGCTCGAGGCTTTCAATGACGATCTGGTATTTCGAGGAGCCGGGAAAGGTGGTGACCTTGCCCGTCGCGATGACTTCCATGCCCTCCTCCGGGCGGAACTTCAGCCGCGAAAACGTGCCCTTCCAGATCACCGCATCGATGCGGGCGCGATCATCCTTCAGCGAGAAATAGGCGTGGCCGGATGAATGCGGGCCGCGATAGCCGGAAATTTCGCCGCGCACCCGCACCTGCTCGAAAGCCGTCTCCACCGTGCGCTTAATGGAACCCGACAGTTCGGACACCGAGAACTCGGCAAGATTGCTCAATGCGGCGTGGGAGAAGATATCGCTCATGCCCGTTTGTAACCAAAAGCCGTCGATTCGGAAATGCCGGCGCTCGCCAGCCCGATTTTAACGTCGATGAAACCATATCCTCAACTAACGAGTTGGGAAAATAGGAACTGGAGGGGAAAACAAGGGTTCGTTAGGGAAGAAGAGGCTAGGTCTTGTCCCAGACCCGGCAACCAAAGAGGAGGCGGCATCCGTGATTTTTCTTACCGCCACAGTGCTCGGCGTAACCGCAGTCGCATTGCGTTCTGTCTTCGGCATCGTTTTCATCTGCATGATGATTATCGGTGCTTACGGGGTCGCGATGGCGCTTTCTTCCACCGCCGTACCGCTGATGTCGCTGCTTCTGGCGCTCGCCGGCTATAATTTCGGCGTCGTCGGTGTCGTCATCGGCCTTCTCGTGCTGCAACGCCCGCGCTCCACGCAGCCGACGCTTTAAAAGCTCACGGCCTTGAGACTTCCGCACTTCGCGTTGACCGAGATTTGCGGATTGGCCGCTGACCTTGTCGTCACCTGCCTGCTCATTTTCTATCTCGGTGTCGATCCGCTGGCCGCCCGATTGCCCGGTGCGGCGGCAGGCGTTGCGACGAGCTGGCGGCTGAACCGCTCCAACAGCGGTGCAACCGCCACATTGAGCGTTTTTCTCGTGAATGCCGTGACGCTCACCTCCCGCATCGTCGGCGTCGGGCTGTTTATGCTGCTGCAGTGGCGCAACCCGCTGGTCCAGCCGCTTATCCCGCTCGCCTTTTCAGCATTCGCGGCATTGCTGCTGGCGCTTTACGGCTACCGACGGCTGCAAAAACAGCAGTTGGACCGGGATTAAACCGTTTCCCAACCGTCCTTTTCAGCTGCCCGATAGATAGCGTCGATAAAAAGCTGGTTCTTCCGCGAGCTTTCCAGCGTGACGACTTCGCCCTCGCCCTTTGCCGCCCGGGCAAAAGCCTCCGCCTCCAGCTTGTATTGACGGCTATCCTGAAACCGGAAGATTTGCGACTGGTTATGGGCCTGATTGGTCAGCTCGATCTCTTCCGCACCCCAGCGATTGGCGTTGAAAGGGGATTTGACCTCGATGTAACCATCCGTGCCGTGGAAGACCATGAGCTGACGGGCCGCAAGCTGGGTCGACAGATAAAAGCTCAGTTCGAAATCGCCGAAATCAGCCCTGACGCTGGAATAGATATCCGTACCGAATTCCCTGTCGCGCTCAACTGTGGCCTGCACGCGCTTCGGCTCCGCGCCGGTGGCAAAACGGGTCACGATGGTTGGGTAGACGCCGATATCCGGCAGGGCGCCGCCGCCCAGTTCGGGAATATTGCGCATGTTGCCGGGATCGCGATTGAAATAGCTGAAAGCGCCCTGCACATGTTTCAGCGTGCCGATGGCGCCCGATCCCAGCAACTCCTTCACCTTGGCCCAGACCGGCGCATAGGTGACCATGAAAGCCTCGGACACAATAACGCCGTTGCGGTCGCGTGCGGCGATAAGCGTATCGATCTCTTCCGCTTTCAGCGCAATCGGCTTTTCGCACAGAACATGCTTGCCGGTATCTGCGGCCTTGATGGTCCATTCCACATGTTGGGAGGTGGGAAGCGGGATATAGACCGCATCGACCACATCCGATGCCAGCATCTCCTCATAGGAACCGAAGGCATGCAGCACGGAAAAACGCTCGGCCACTGCACGCGCTTTGGCGTGATCGCGGCTGGCGATGGCGTTGACCACACAGTTTTGCGCATCCTGTATTGCCGGAATGACGTGATCCTGAGCGATCTTCGCCGTTGAGATTATTCCGAAGCGCAGCATTTCGTTCTCCCACTCTGCCATTTCTTCGGAAACTTAGCATCCCGGCACCGTGTGGCAAGCCGGCAAAGTCCGATCAGTATAAAGCATGGCTGGATATGTCCTTCCTTTGTCGGCCTGGTTGCTTTTATCGAGACGTGTAAAGGCCAATTATGCTATCAGTAACCCCAACGGAGAAACATGAAATGTCCTCTTCTCACACCGCGCTGCTCGTCATCGACGTTCAGGAATCGTTTCGGCATACCCCTTATTTCGAGGAAAGCGGGCTCGCCGCCTATCTGGAGAAACAGCAGGCATTGATCGACGGCGCCAAAGCCGCGGGGATCCCAGTCGTCCAAATCTTCCATGTCGATGGCGACAACGCCTTCTCGAAAGACAGCGGCTATGTCCGTGCGCTGGAGGGTGTGAAAATCGCGCCCGATGTGACCTTCCACAAGAACCGTCATTCGGCTTTTGCCGGCACCGGCCTTGAAATCTGGCTGACGCAGAAAGGTATCAACCGGTTGATCGTCTCCGGCATCCGCACTGAACAATGCTGCGAAACGACCACCCGGCACGCTTCCGATCTCGGCTACAGCGTCGATTACGTCACCGAGGCGACGCTGACCTTTCCGATGACACATGCCTCCGGCACGGTGTTCAGCGCCGACGATATCCGCAAACGAACCGAGCTGGTGCTGGCGGGGCGCTTCGCACGCATCGCCACGGTGAACGACGCGCTTGCAACCTTGAAAGAAGCAGCCTGATGGATAAAGGCGGCACACGCATCATTCCGTTTTATACGCTTGTGCCGCCGCACGCGCTGTTGCTCGATATTGCCGGTCCCCTGCAGGTGATCCGTTATGCCAATGACGAGCAAAGCGACATTTTTTTCGACTGCCGCTACATTGCGGCAAGGGACAGACAACAATCCTCGATCGGCCTTGACCTTTGCGATCTGGAGGCTCTGCCGGCGTCACTTCCGGAAAATGCTTTTCTCTTGATCTCCGGCAGCACTTCACGTTCCGAGAGCGAACCGGATACACGGCGGGAGCGGCAGGCATTGACGGCATGGCTGAGCCGCGTCGCGCGTGTCGATACCACCGTCATTTCCATCTGCTCCGGCGCGTTGCTGGCGGGTGAGGCCGGACTTTTCGACGGACGAAGCTGCACGACGCATGCCGATTGCATCGAGGCGCTGCGACGCATCGCGCCATTGTCCCAGGTGGCCGAAAACCGACTGTTCGTCGAGGACGGAAACCGCTTCTCAAGCGCGGGCATCTCCACCGGCATCGATCTCATGCTGCATGTGGTTTCCCGGCTGACATCCCCGGCCGTTGCAGCGCGTATTGCAAAAACCATGGTTGTCTATCTCAGGCGCAACGGCAGCGATCCACAAATTTCGCCCTGGCTGACAGGCCGTAACCACATGCACCCCGCCATTCACCGCGTGCAGGACCGGGTGATGGCAGAGCCAGCGCAGGACTGGTCACTTGAAGGCCTGGCCGATATTGCAGCCCTCAGCGAAAGGCATCTGTCACGCCTGTTTCGCGAACATACCGGCATCAGCGTCATCGATTATGTCAATCTGATGCGGGTCAATTTGGCCCGTGACATTCTCGCCAATAGCCGCCTCGATATGGAGTCCATTGCCGAACGGGCGGGTTTTGCCTCTGCCCGGCATTTGCGGCGTGTGTGGCAACAGCATAATCACCTTCCGCCCAGCCACTATCGCGGCTATCGGAGCTGATCTCGCCGGCTTCCGTCTGTTGCCTGATGAGTGCCATCAAAGGAATTGAATGGTTATGCGGATGAGCAGTTGCTAACCTTGCCACAAAGTCAGCAACAGGAGCATTCGCGTGGAAAAACGAAACCTCGGCCGCACCGGCCTCTCCATCGCCCCGATCGTCTTCGGCGGCAACGTGTTCGGCTGGACAGCGGATGAGAAGACTTCCTTTGCCCTGCTCGACGCATTTTTCGACGCCGGGTTCAACGCCATCGACACGGCGGATGTCTATTCCGCCTGGGTGGATGGGCATGAGGGCGGCGAATCCGAAGCCATCATCGGCAAATGGCTGAAGCAATCGAGCATCAAGCGCGAGGATGCCGTGATCGTCACCAAGGTCGGTTTTGACAATCGCGGCCAGAAGACCGGCCTCAGCGCCAAGTGGATCGCAGAGGCTGTCGATGCTTCGCTGAAACGGCTGAAGACCGACTATATCGACCTCTATCTCGCCCACAAGCCGGATGCCGAGGTGCCGCTGGAAGAGACGCTTGCCGCCTTTGCAAAGCTGAAGGAACAGGGGAAAATCCGCGCCATTGGCTGCTCCAACTATTCCGCCAGCCAGCTTCAGGAGGCGCTGGATACGGCTGCGAAAAACAATCTTCCGCGTTACGACGTGCTGCAGCCGGAATATAATCTCTACAACCGCGCGGATTTCGAAGGTCCGCTTGCTGATCTCTGTGTGAAGGAAGAGATTGGCGTCATCAACTACTACAGCCTCGCTGCCGGCTTCCTGACCGGGAAATACCGCGCCAAGGCCGATACGGAAGGCGTTGCCCGCAGCTATCGCGTCGGCGAATATGTCAACACGCGTGGCCTTGCCGTTCTGGGGGCGATGGATGCGGTGGCGGTACAGACCGGAGCCAAGCTCGCCGATATCGCGCTGGCGTGGCTGTTGCGGAAAAAGGCGATAACCGCGCCGATTGCCAGCGCCACCAGCCTTTCGCAGCTTGAGAGCTTCAAACGCGCCGTCGAGTTGAAACTGACCGATGAAATGATGACCCTTCTCGACAAGGCGGGCGCATAAGATGGAACTTGCAATTCGTAACGCTGAGCCGGCTGACCGGGCGGAATGGCTGCGCCTCTGGACCGATTACCTTGCCTTTTACGAGGTCGAGCTTGCCGATGACGTCACCGACCATACATGGGCGCGCATCCTTGATCCCGCATCGCGGGTTTCCATGCGTGTGGCCGTGCTGGGTGACAGGATGGCGGGTTTCGCCATCCACCACTTCCATGATTCCACCTGGGTGAAGACGCCGGATTGCTATCTGGAGGATTTGTTCGTCGATGGAGAAATCCGCGGCAAGGGAACGGGCCGGGCGTTGATGGACGATCTCATCGCCATCTGCAAGGAAAAGGGCTGGTCGCGGCTTTACTGGAATACGGGTGAAGACAACCACCGCGCCCAGAAACTTTACGACAGCTACGTGAAAAGCGACGGCCATATTCGCTATCGCCTCACCTTCTGATCAGCCCCGGAAGCGGAAAAAATCCACGAAAGCCCTCAACGCCGGCCGCATCTGCCGGCGGGAGGGATAATAGATGTAAAAGCCGTCAAAGGGTGCGCACCAGTCCTCCAGCACGCGCATGAGCCTGCCCTCCCTGATATCATCCTCGACGCGCTGCTCGAAAACGAAGGCGAGCCCTGCCCCGTCGATCGCCGCTCGGCGAATGAGGCTTTGGTCCGATAGGATCAAAGGTCCCTGAACATCGACCACCAGCGGCTTGCCGTTCTTCTCCAGTTCCCAGCGATAGATAAGACCACTGGCGAAACGGCGGCGAATACAGCGGTGCCGGATAAGATCCCTGGGATCGTGTGGCGGTGGATTTTCTGCAAAATAGGACGGAGAACCAACAATTGCGCCGCGCCATGCGCCGCTGGCTTTCACCGCAATCATATCCGCATCGAGGTGCTCCCCCAGCCGCAGCCCGGCATCGAAACCCTTTGCGACAATATCTTCAAAACGGTCGTCGGTTGAGATTTCGAGTGAAATATCGGGATAGAGCCGCAGGAACTCACCCAAACGCGGCACGATGAGATCCTCGGCGGCCAGTCTCGGCAGGGTGATGCGCAGGGGGCCGGCCGGTCTCCCGCCATGTTCGGCAAGCGTCTCAATGACCGCATCGATATCTGCAAGCGCCGGACCCAGTGTTTCGAGAAGCCGCCTCCCCTCCTCTGTCGGCGAAACGCTGCGGGTGGTACGATGAAGCAGACGCAGGCCAAGGCTTGCCTCCAGTGACGAGACGGCATGGCTGACGGCCGAGGGCGCAATGGCGAGTTCAGCCGCAGCCTTGCGGAAGCTGCGGCCTTCGGCAACGGCGGCGAGGACGGCCAGCTGGGAGAGTTGCACACGGTTCATTGTTCTAAATGATAGAACAACCCAAGTAGATTTGCAGCGATTATTTTTATCGCCATGAGACGCTATTTTCTGATCACGCCCTGATGACGGGCGGTTCCTTATGGAAGGACGAACAGATGAAACAAAGAACCCTTGGAAACAACCTATCCGTTTCGGCGCTTGGCCTCGGCTGCATGGGGATGACCCATGCCTATAGCCCGACCGGCGATGAAAGCAGCGCAATAGCGACGCTGCATCGCGCCGTCGAACTCGGCGTCACCTTTTTTGATACGGCAGAGGTTTATGGGCCTTACAATAACGAGATTCTTGTCGGCAAGGGTCTGAAGCCCTATCGCGACAAGGTGGTCATCGCCACCAAGTTCGGCTTCAAAATCGACAGCAGCAAACCCGCAGGCCAGATGATGGTGGGCACCGACAGCCGGCCGGAAAATGTGCGTGCCGTCGCCGAAGCCTCGCTCAAACGTCTTGGCGTGGATGTCATCGACTTGTTTTACCAGCATCGCGTCGATCCCGATGTGCCGATCGAAGAGACAGTCGGGGCCATGGCGGAGTTGGTGAAGCAAGGCAAGGTGAAACATCTCGGCCTTTCCGAAGCCAGTGCCGAAACGCTTCGCAAAGCGCACGCCACCCATCCGATTGCCGCCATTCAGAGCGAATATTCGCTGTGGACCCGCGATGTGGAGGAAAACGGCGTGCTGGAAACCTGCCGTGAGCTCGGCATTGGTTTTGTCCCCTTCAGCCCGCTTGGGCGCGGGGCTCTGACGGGGGCGCTGAAGTCACTCGACGGCCTCGCCGCCGATGATTTCCGTCGCGGCCTGCCGCGCTTCCAAAGCGAAAACTTCGACGCCAATCTGGCGCTTATCCAGCTTCTGGAAGACATGGCGGCTGAAAAGGGCGTTACCGCCGGGCAACTGGCGCTCGCCTGGGTGCTGGCACAGGGCGACTTCATCGTTCCTATCCCCGGCACCACAAAAATTGCCAATCTGGAGAAAAACGTCGCTGCAGCGGATGTTTCGCTGACGGCGGAGGAAGTTGCGAGCCTTGGCGCCCTCCTCTCGCCGGCAAAGGTTGCGGGGGAACGATATCCCGCGCGCATGTCCCAGATGGCCAACCGCTAAAAACAAAAAAAGCCGCGGCAACCGCCGCGGCTTTTTTCATTCCGTCGTCGGCTTTCAGGCGCGCAGAACGCCGCCTGTCGACTTCTCGACATTGCCGACGATCTTGGCCGTCAGCGCCTCGAAATCCTCATCCGTCAGCGTCTTGTCGACCGGTTGGATTTGCACTTCGATGGCGACCGACTTGCGGTTTTCGCCGAGCGACGCCCCCTCGAAGATATCGAAGACATTGACGCCGGTGATCAGCTTGCGGTCGGCGCTCGTCGCAGCCTTGATGATGGCGCCTGCCTCGACCGACTTGTCGACCACGAAGGCGAAGTCGCGCTTGACGGCCTGGAAAGGCGAAAGCTCAAGTGCGGGCTTGGTACGGGTCGCCTTCTTCTTCGGCTCCTGCATGGCATCGAGATAAATCTCGAAACCGCAATAGGCGCCGGAGACATCGAGTTCGGACAGGGTCTTTGGATGGAATTCACCGAAATAACCGAGCACGACCTTCGGGCCCATCTTGATGGTGCCGGAACGGCCGGGGTGATACCAGGAAGGCGCACCGGCTTCGATCTGCACATTGGCCATGGGCAGGCCGCAGGCCTCCAGCACTGAGAGCGCATCGGCCTTGGCATCATAGACATCCACCGGCTTGCCGCCGCCCTTGGCTGCATTGGACCACATGCGGCCGCTGCCTGCGAGCGAGGCCGTGCCACGGTGGACACCGCCGGCAACGCGGCGCTGCTTCTCAGGCGTATCGCCCTCATAGGTGCCGGAAACCTCGAAGATCGCCACATCACTATGCCCCTTGTCGGCATTGCGCTGGGCGGCGGTCAAAAGGCCGGGCAGCAACGAGGGCCGCATGTCCGACATATCGGCCGCAATCGGGTTGGCGAGCTTCAGGGCCGGCGAACCGCCACCGAAGAGCTTCGCCTGCGCTTCCGGGATGAAGGACCACGTGACGGCTTCCAGCATGCCACGGCTTGCCAGGGCACGGCGCGCGGTACGCGTGCGGATCTGCAATGTGGTCAGGATACGACCATTGACGGCACCGAAGTTTTCCAGCGGTTCCGGCTTGATATTGTCGACGCCGTGGATACGCATGACTTCTTCCACCAGATCGGCCTTGCCGTCGACATCAGGACGCCAGGACGGGACGGTAACGGATACGCGCTCGCCCGTTCCCTCGACACCGAAACCGAGGCCTTTGAGAATGGTGAGGCTCTCTTCTGCCGAAACCTCCAGACCCGTCAGGCGTTTCACTTCCGCGAGCGGGAAATCCACGACCTTGGGCTGATGGCCCTTATAACCCACGACCCGAGCTTCGCCAGCGACGCCGCCGCAGAGTTCCAGAACCAGTTCGGTGGTGCGCTCCAGACCCGGAACCATATAGTCCGGATCAACGCCGCGCTCGAAACGATAACGCGCATCGGTGATGATGCCGAGCGAACGGCCGGTCTTGGCGATGTTGATCGGATCCCAGAGTGCGGACTCGATCAGCACGTCGACGGTATTGTCATCGCAGCCGGAATGTTCGCCGCCCATGACGCCGCCGATGGACTCTAGGCCCTTTTCATCGGCGATGACGACATTGTTCGGGCCGAGCTTATATTCCCGCTGATCGAGTGCGAGGATGGTTTCACCCTCTTTCGCACGACGAACCGTCAGATCGCCCTTGACCTTGGCGGCGTCGAAGACGTGCATCGGCCGGCCCTGATCGAAGGTCATGTAGTTGGTGATGTCGACAAGCGCGTTGATGGGGCGCAGGCCGATTGCCATCAGACGCTGCTGCATCCATTTCGGGCTCGGGCCGTTCTTCACGCCACGCACGATGCGCAGCGAAAAGCCGGGGCAGAGCGCCGCATCGTCCAGTTCCAGCTTCACATCGACGGGCGTAGCGCCTTCCACCTTGAAGGACGGCGCAGGCCTTGTCTTCAGCTTGCCGAGACCGGAAGCCGCAAGGTCACGGGCAATGCCGTAGATCGAGGTGCAGTCAGGGCGGTTCGGCGTCAGGTTGATCTCGATGACCGGATCGTCCAGGCCGGCATAGGCGGCAAAGGACGTGCCGACAGGGGCATCCTGCGGCAGATCGATGATGCCGTCATGATCGTCGGAAATGTTGAGCTCCTTTTCGGAGCACATCATGCCGTGGCTTTCGACGCCGCGAATTTTGCCGACAGCAAGGGTGACATCGATACCCGGGACATACACGCCCGGACGCGCCAGCGCACCGACAAGGCCGGCGCGTGCATTCGGCGCACCGCAGACGATCTGCACCGGCTTGCCATCACCGGCATCGACCATCAGCACCTTGAGGCGGTCGGCCTCGGGGTGTTTTTCAGCGGACACCACCTTGGCAATGACGAAAGGCTTGTAGGCCGCCTTGTCGTCAACGTCCTCAACTTCAAGGCCAATAGCCGTCAGCCGCTCGCAAATCTCGTCCAGCGTCGCATCGGTATCCAGATGCTCTTTCAGCCAGGAAAGAGTGAATTTCATGTCTTTGCTCCTTGGCTAACCGGATTAAACGCTCAAACCGCCGAACAGCGTCGGCATGTCGAGCGGGCGGAAGCCGTAATGGTTCATCCAGCGGACATCGGCGTTGAAGAAATCGCGCAGATCAGGCATGCCGTATTTCAGCATGGCGATGCGGTCGAGGCCCATGCCCCAGGCAAAGCCCTGATATTCGTCCGGGTCCAGCCCGCCGGCGCGCAGCACGTTCGGGTGCACCATGCCGCAGCCGAGAATTTCCATCCAGTCGTTACCTTCGCCGAACTTGACGATCGGGCCGGAACGGTCGCACTGGATATCCACCTCGAAGCTCGGCTCCGTGAAGGGGAAGAAGGAGGGGCGGAAGCGCATGACGACGCTGTCGACCTCGAAGAAGGTCTTGCAGAACTCTTCCAGCACCCAGCGCAGATTGCCGACATGCGCTTTCTTGTCGATGACAAGGCCTTCGACCTGATGGAACATCGGCGAATGGGTGGCGTCGGAATCCTGACGATAGGTCTTGCCGGGAATGACGATGCGGATCGGTGGCTTCTGGCTTTCCATGGTGCGGATCTGCACCGGCGAGGTGTGCGTGCGCAGCACCTTGCGCTCACCGTTTTCATCCGGCTGGAAGAAGAAGGTGTCGTGCATTTCGCGGGCCGGGTGGCCTTCGGGGAAATTCAGCGCCGTGAAGTTGTAATAATCGGTCTCGATATCGGGACCTTCGGCGATCGAGAAACCCATATCCGCGAAGATGGCGGTGATTTCATCGACGATCTGGCTGATGGGATGAATGCGGCCGCGCTCGGCCGGGGACTGGCGGACCGGCAGGCTGACATCCACCGTTTCCGCCTTCAGGCGAGCGGCGATGGCGGCATCCTTCAGCGCGTTCTTGCGTTCGCCGATAAGATCGGTGATCTCAGTCTTGAGCTGGTTGATGGCAGCACCGCGGGTCTGGCGCTCTTCCGGCGTCATGCTGCCCAGCGTCTTCAGAAGCTCCGAAACCGAGCCCTTCTTGCCCAGCGCGGAAACGCGCACGGCTTCGATGGCCGGCTCATCGGCAGCAGCGGCGATCTCCGACATCAATTGCGATTTCAAGGTATCAAGTTCAGTCATCTTTTCCTGCCTTGCCGGTCTTTTTAACAGCGGCTTCGGGGTTCACAGCATTCATCAGATAGTCGGTCGCCATGATAAAGCGTCGCAGATCACTACCCATCCGCACGCGCCCGATCAACCGGGCAAGCGGTAAAAATCGCCCGAGAATGCCGGTCAGGCGGCACAATTCTTCCAGCGCCCGGGGCGGGGCGTTTTCACGCCAGCGGGAAAAGGCGGCATCACAGGTTTTCGGCGCATCGCAGGCGCGTGTCGCGACCTGCAGAAACAGCAGCCATATATCGCGGGCCTGCGCCGTTTCCAGCGGCATGACCTCCTGAGGACGCTCCTCGAAATCCATGAAACCGACACGACCGTCTTCGAGAAAGAAGTCGCGCACATGCGGACGGCCGTGGCAGAGACCTGCCGCATGCAATTCGCCAAGCGCCTCCGCCGATTTCACGAGCAAGGCGTCGTGTTCCGCCGGTTTTACGGCCTTTATCGCGTCCATGCGCTCCATGATGGTGGGGCCGACATCCCCCAGGACAACGGCCGTCAGCGAGGAATAAATGATGGGCGGAACGGGGAATCCGCGGGCCCTGAAGGCCTCCAGCGTTTCGAGTTCCCGGCGCATCAGGCCCGCGCCATCAAGCGGCGGCGATGGGCGCATGAAAGTATAAGGAAGCAGCTTTGCGAGAAGGGCCTGCAGCTTTATCCACCAGGACAGCGTTTCCGTACCCTGGCGCTTGATCCAGACGGTGGCGGCGGAAAGCTCGAGTTTCTGCACACGGCGCTCGCTTTTAAGCAAAGCCCGCATCAAGGCTGCGATATCGCCATCCTCGAGATGGACGTGGAAACCCTTCGCCTTTTCCGCCTCGCTTGCGGCAACCAGCATTCTTGCCCCCCAATGGCGCCTGCCGACCAAAAGCCGGATGCTCCACCCTTTTGGCAACCTCTGGGCAAAAGCGTTACCATCTTTGCCGAAACTGCCGTGAATTTCAAAAAAACGAAAACCCGCGCCGGAGAACCGGCGCGGGTTTCAAATGAACAACAGATTGTCCGCGCCGTAATTACTTTACAGCGGTTTCAAACTCGTTGGCCGTACCAGCATCCTTGAGGTACTCAAGCGCCTTCTTCGCTGCTTCGACGAGCGCGCCGAATGCTGCCGGCTCATGGATAGCCATGTCGGACAGAACCTTGCGGTCGACTTCGATGCCAGCCTTGTTCAGGCCGTCGATGAAGCGGCCATAGGTCAGGCCGAATTCGCGAACAGCAGCGTTGATACGCTGGATCCACAGAGCGCGGAAGTTGCGCTTGTTGACCTTGCGGTCGCGGTAAGCGTACTGCTTGGAACGATCCACGGCAGCCTTTGCTGCGCGGATGGTGTTCTTGCGGCGGCCGTAGAAGCCCTTGGCTGCCTTGAGTGTCTTGGTGTGCTTGGCGCGGGAAGTTACGCCACGTTTTACGCGTGCCATGTCATGATCTCCTTAAAGTGTCCAAAAGTGCGGAAAAGTCTCAGAGACCGTTCGGCAGGTAGTTCTTGACGACTTTCTTGCCGTCAGCTTCGGCGAGAACCATGGTTCCGCGCGCGTCGCGAATGAACTTGTTGGTACGCTTGATCATGCCGTGGCGCTTGCCGGCGGCGGCTGCAACAACCTTGCCGGTTGCGGTGATCTTGAACCGCTTCTTTGCAGCGGACTTCGTCTTCATCTTGGGCATTTTGCTACTCCGTTTTTGTATCGAAACAGGCAGACGAGGCCTATTTCAAGCTATTCAGGAACGGCCTCGGCATGCCCTGCCGGACCGTTCGGACGCGCGCTTATAACCGCAGTCGGCTAAAAGCGCAACGGGGAAAGCAAACTTCCCCTTGCGATGGTGATTTATGCGACCGCAGTGGCCGGCGCAAATTATTTCGGGGCGAGAACCATCATCATCTGACGGCCTTCCAGCTTCGGTTCGGCTTCCACCTTGGCAATCGCCTGGGTGTCTTCCTTCACCTGGAGGAGAAGCTTCATGCCGAGTTCCTGGTGGGCCATTTCGCGGCCGCGGAACTTCAGCGTTACCTTCACCTTGTCGCCATCATCAAAGAAACGACCCATAGCCTTCATCTTCACGTCATAGTCATGCGTGTCGATGTTGGGGCGCATCTTGATTTCTTTAACTTCGACGATCTTCTGTTTCTTGCGCGCTTCAGCGGCCTTTTTCTGGGTCGAGTACTTAAGCTTGCCGAGATCGAGGATCTTGCATACCGGCGGTTCAGCGTTCGGCGAAATCTCGACGAGATCGAGACCGGCCTCTTCCGCCATTTTCAAAGCCTGATCCGTCGGCATGCTACCGAGGTTCTGGCCCTCTTCATCAATAAGCTGAACTCTGGGAACCCGAATTTCCCGGTTGGAGCGCGGCCCCTCCTTGACGGGGGCATCGGCTTTGAAAGGTCTGCGAATGGTCGTATTCTCCTGATCTGTTTCTGGATCACGTCAGCAAAAAACAGCTTGTTTGGTACAAGCGGCGGAAATGTCGTTATTGCCGTGGCGAAGTCAATAGCATATCTGCCCGAAAAGATCACCTGTCGCCACGGTTTTTGCAAATACGCCGCCGATATCGCACGAAAATCAGGAGAATTGCATATACATGACCGAACAAGCCGCTGAATTCCTGCAGATAGGGGTGGGCGACGACGCCCGCGACATCGCCTTTATCCATCGCCACGCAACATCACAGCCCGACGCGCCCATGCTGGTGTGGCTGGGCGGTTACCGTTCCGACATGACGGGAACCAAGGCGGTCGAACTCGATCGTTTTGCGGCGGAAAACGGCCTTGCCTGCCTGCGGCTCGATTATTCAGGGCACGGCGCTTCCGGCGGCGATTTCAAAAGGGGTACGATCTCGAGATGGCTGGAAGAGGCTATCGCCGTGGTGCGCGCAAAGTCGTCATCCCGTGTCGTTCTCATCGGCTCGTCCATGGGCGGATGGATCGCGCTGCGCATGGTCGAAGAGTTGCGGAAAGGCGACGGTGCGCCCTCCGTCGCCGGCCTCGTCCTGATTGCGCCCGCGCCGGACTTCACCGCGGAACTGATAGAGCCCAGCCTGACGGACGCAGAAAAGACGTCCCTGCTGGAAAAGGGCTATTTCGAGGAACACTCGGAATACAGTCCCGAACCCAACATCTTCACCCGCGCATTGATGGAAGACGGCAGGCAGAACCGCGTTTTGCAGGGCATCATCACCACCGGCTGCCCCGTTCACATCCTGCAGGGCATGCGCGATCCCGATGTTCCATATCAGCACGCCCTGAAACTCGTCGAACATCTTCCCGCTGACGACGTGGTGCTGACGCTGATCCGCGACGGTGACCACCGGCTCTCCCGGCCACAGGATATCGACAGGATGCTTGCGGCCGTCAAAACCCTTGCAATATAGGCATTTCCGCAACGCTCTTAACCATATTCAACGAGTCTTGCGCGCCACCGGTTGCTAATGATTGACTCCTACCCCCCAACCCTCTTAACTTTTCGTTAAGAATTAAGGGACGGGTTTCATGATGAACGTACCGCTGGCGCGTGCGCTGCTGTCTGCAGTTGCCGCCGGGCTAATGACTGCTGCCTCCGCCATGGCGGAAACCAAGGGAAGCCCTTCCATGGTGACGGGCGGGATTACCTCCCAGCCGATCGGCCATTACGAGTTCTGTCAGAAATATGCGGATGAATGCAACATCCGCAGCAAGACGACACCGCCGCCGCGCGTGACGGATTATGGCTGGAGCGTCGTTCGCGAGATCAACACCTCCGTCAACACCACCATCGTGGCGATGACCGATCAGGAAATCTACGGCAAGGACGAAGTCTGGGAATATCCGACGACCGCCGGCGATTGCGAAGACTTCGTGCTGCTGAAGCGCAAGAAGCTGATCGAGCGCGGTTTTTCCGTGGCTGACCTGCTCATTACCGTCGTGCGCAAGCCGGATGGCGAGGGTCATGCCGTGCTGACGCTCCGCACCACCGACGGTGACTATATTCTCGACAACCTTACCGACGACGTGAAGCTCTGGACCGACACCAACTATACCTATCTGAAACGGCAGGCGTCCTTTAATACCGGCCGCTGGGTTTCCATCGAAGATGGTCGTGACGTTCTGGTCGGTGCATTGCGCTGATCGATGGGATATAGCTCCAAAGAAAAAAGCCCGCAGCGTCTGCTGCGGGCTTTTTCATTTACTAGCCATTGCCGATGATGATGCCGGCTGCCAGCACCAGCGAACCGCCAAGCACAACCTGAAACACCGCCCGCAGGAACGGCGTTTCCATGAAGCGGTTCTGAATGAAGGCGATGGCCCAGAGTTCCACGAAAACGACGATGGCGGCGATCGCCGTGGCCGTCCAGAAATGCGGAATGAGATAAGGCAGCGCGTGGCCGAGGCCACCGACGGCGGTCATGATGCCAGAGGCGAAGCCCCGTTTTACCGGCGAGCCACGGCCCGAAAGCTTGCCATCATCATGGGCGGCCTCGGTAAAGCCCATCGAAATGCCCGCGCCCACGGAGGCTGAAAGGCCGATCAAGAAGGTCTGCCAGGTATCCTGCGTGGCGAAAGCCGCGGCGAAGATCGGGGCAAGCGTCGAGACGGAACCGTCCATCAACCCCGCAAGGCCCGGCTGCACATAGGTCAAAAGAAATTGCCGCCTGGCCGTTTCCGCCTCTTCGGACTTGCCGTCCTCATCGAGGTGTTTTTCTTCCAGCCGTTGGGCAATGTCTTCGTGCCCCCGCTCCGCCTCGGCCAGATCGCCCAGCAGCTTGCGTGTCGAGGCATCGGTGGTTCGCTTGACGGCTTCATCGTAAAACCGGATCGCCTGACTTTCCATCAATTCCGCCTGGGCGCGAATTTTCTCCAGCGACAGGTTCTTCACCAGCCAGTCCGGTGTACGCTCGTAAAATCCGCGCACATGTTCGCGGCGGATCAGCGGAATGGTTTCTCCGAAACGGCGGCGATGCATGTCGATCAGCACATTTCGATGCTGCTGCTCGACTTCGGCCATATCATCAAAAACCTTTGCCGATTGCGGATATTGCGCCCGCAGATGATCGGCATAGGAGCGGTAAATACGGGAATCATCTTCCTCGGAAGAAATGGCGAGTGCCAGTATTTCCTGCTCGCCGAGCGAGGAGAAGGGGCGTTTGGAAAGGGAAAAAAGACTGCGGAACATGGCTGAAACCTTTTTAGAATAATTCTAAATACAGCGGCGCGCCGTCACAATCAAGCCTTTTAGAATGATTCTAATACGTCAAAGCGTCGCATTGCGGAGGACCGCCAGACGGCGTAAATTCAAGGTAAAGGAAGCACGATGCAGAACCCAATCGCGGCAAAGGCCGCCCATAATGCAGACATCCAGCACAGGGCTGAACGAGCCATGGCTGAGATCGGCGTCGATGCCGGTTTCATCGATCTGCTGGTGGAGACATTTTACGGCCGCGTTCTGAACCACCCGGCGCTCGGGCCGGTCTTCGATGCGCGGCTGGCCGGGCGCTGGCCGGAACACATGGCCAAGATGAAACAGTTCTGGTCAGCCGTCGCCTTCAAGAATGGCGCCTATGGCGGCAAGCCGGTACAGGCGCATCTTGGCGTAAAAGGCATGTCGGCCGAACTTTTCCCGCAATGGCTCGCGCTGTTTTCGGCAACGCTCGATGACATCGCGCCGAGCAGGGAGGCCCATGACTGGTTCATGGAAACGGCGGAACGCATCGCCAGAAGCCTGACACTTTCGCTGTTTTATAATCCTGCAATGGACGACCCGGCATTAAGACGCGGCACATCGTAACGCCGTATACGGAAGCACAAAAAGGCGCGGCAAGGCAGCAATCGACAGGTGTCGCCGAAGAGCGCGCAAGTTTCGAACATTCCCCCTTGATGGCCGCGAGGATAAATGTTTAGTAGCCTTTGGGAGGCGTACCGTGCGGTTCGCCTGTAATATGCAGACGTATCAGGGCTTATCGACATGGATCGCAGATCATTTATCCGCAAGGCGGGCGCTCTTGGCGCCGGTGTTACCGCAACCGCGCTGGCCGCTCCGGCCATTGCGCAGGAAAACCCCAAGATCACCTGGCGCATGACGTCGTCCTTCACCAAGGGCCTCGACATTCTTTTCGGTGCTGGCCAGATGGTCGCCGATCACGTCAAGGAAGCTTCCGGCGGCAACTTCGTCATCCAGCATTTTGCCGGCGGCGAAATCGTGCCGGCGCTGCAGGCGGCGGATGCGGTGGCGGCCGGAACCGTCGAAATGGCGCATACCTGCGCCTATTATTACGTCGGCAAGGACCCGACCTTCGCGCTTGGAACCTCGGTTCCCTTCGGCCTCAACGCGCGCCAGACGAATGCCTGGTTCAACCAGGCCGGCGGCAATGAGCTGCTCAACGAGTTCCTTGCCCAGCACAATATCTACTCGATCCTGCTCGGCAACACAGGCGCTCAGATGGGCGGCTGGTTCCGCAAGGAAATCAACACCATCGACGACCTTAAAGGCCTGAAGATGCGTATTGCCGGCCTCACCGGCCAGGTGATGCAGAAGGTTGGCGTTACCCCGCAGCAGATCGCCGGCGGTGATGTCTATGCCGCGCTGGAAAAGGGCACGATCGACGCGACCGAGTTTGTCGGCCCCTATGACGACCAGAAGCTCGGCTTCTACAAGGTCGCAAAATACTATTACTATCCGGCATGGTGGGAAGGCGGCCCGGCCGTGCATGCCTTCGTGAACCTGCAGAAGTTCAATGAGCTGCCGGAAAACTACAAGCGCATCCTGAAAGACGCCTGTGCCGCTGGCAGCGCCAGCATGCTGGAGCGCTACGATGCGCGCAACCCGAAGGCCCTGAAGGAACTGGTGGCGCAGGGCGCCATCCTGCGGCCGTTCAGCCAGGAAATCCTTGATGTCTGCCACAAGGCGGCACAGGACACCTATGCGGAGATTTCGGCCAAGAACGAGAACTTCAAGAAGATCTACGAGAGCCAGCAGGCCTTCAAGAAGGATGCCTATCTCTGGGCGCAGATCGCCGAATATACCTATGACACCTACATGATGATCCAGCAGCGCAACGGCACGCTCTGATCCCTCATCATTTCCCGACCATCTTCAGACGGTCATCCGGCATCTGCCGGGTGGCCGTTTTGTTTGGCGAGACCAGCTTCCACACCTGCCGTTCACGCCAGTCGACCGGGCTCATGCCGGTGACGCGGCGAAACTCCCGGTTAAAGTTGGACTTTGTCTGGAAACCCGAGGAGAACATGATCGCGGTTACCGATTGCTCCGTCTCCTCCAGCAGCCGGCAGGCCTCGCGGATGCGGAGCTGGTTGACATATTGCGAGACATTGATGCCGAGGGAACGATTGATCGCGCCGGATATCTGCCGGCTGGGCAGGCCGAGATGTCTGGCCAGCCGGGTCAGGTTGAGGTTCTCATCACGGTAAAGCGCCTGTGTTGTCATCAGCTGGTCGAGGCTTGCGACGATGTCCCGGTCCTGTTCCGATGGTTCAGAGGGAGGCGGCAATTCCTCAGCCGGCTCTGCAGCCGTTTGCGGCGCTTTGCTTTTTCCAGCCATGGCTGCCATCAGACCGATCAGCAACAGCCCGAAAAGATTGGCATTGCTGACGAGCGCGGCGACATTTTCCCCATGCGCCCACTCAAAATCGAGGAACACGAGAAGATCGAACAGCGCCGAAACACAAAGCGCCATGGCGGCGATGATCAATGCCCTGTGCGCCGACGCGACGCTGGCGAATTGCGCCTCGTCCAGCCCATCCGGCCCTTTTCGTCCCAGAAGAAGCAGTGCGGCGGCATGGCTGACGAAGATGAGGATCAAGGCAAGGTCGATCACTACCGGCAAGGCGAGTTCCAGAACAACGATCGACAAAGGCGAGAACACAAGACTTGCCAGCATCGCTCTCCTGCTGTCTGCCCCGACCCTCATCAAGCCACGAAAGGCGATATAGACTAGCGGCGGCAGGCAGGCGGCCAGAACCGGCAGGACATAACGTACCGCATTGACGCCATACCCCCAGCGCAGGCCGACAAGAACCGATTGGACGGCGCAAAGCGCGATCAGGGCCAGAAAGGCGCGGTTCGTCCGCACATCGTCTCCGCTTCGGAAAAAGACGATGAACATGACGACCAGCAGAAGCGCCACGACGAATGGCAGGGGAATGAAAAGCACGAATAAATATCCCGGATCGACGGCCTGTTGTCTTTCCATGGACCAGATCGCGTTTCGGTACGACCTCAAACGCGATCAAGGACGCGAAAAACAGGTGACGGTGCAGATTGGGTCTCGTTCTTTCCGACCGCAAGAGGTTTTCATGCGCCCCATCGTCACCATCACCACCATGCTGTTTTCCGCTCTCATTACCCAGCCGGCTTTTGCAAATGAAGCCGTTGGCGTCAGCGAAATCACCATCCACTCTCCCGAACGTGGCAAGGATCTTGCCGTCACCATCTGGTATCCTTCGGAAGGCAACGGCAGGCAGACGCTTTCCGGCGAGGACCGGATTTTTCAAGGCACGGCTGTCTTCAAGGACAGCGCAGTGCAGCCGGGTCGCCTGCCGCTGGTGCTTCTGTCACACGGTTCGGGCTCGAGAGTGAGCGGCATGGCCTGGATCGCCGCAAAGCTTGCGAGCGAAGGTTTCATCGTCGCCGGCCCCAACCATCCCGGCACCACCAGCGGCGATTCAAC
Source organism: Agrobacterium sp. OT33 (assembly GCF_017313365.1). Lineage (NCBI taxonomy): Bacteria > Pseudomonadati > Pseudomonadota > Alphaproteobacteria > Hyphomicrobiales > Rhizobiaceae > Agrobacterium > Agrobacterium sp. OT33. Next base: position 629,715 of record NZ_JAFLMZ010000001.1, read on the forward strand.
ACCTGCCGATACGCCGAAAATCTGGGAGCGGACGGGTGATCTTTCCACGATCCTCACCGCGCTGACGACGCAGGGCAAATGGTCGGGCGCGATCGATGCGCAGAGGATCGGCGTCCTCGGCTTTTCGCTCGGCGGCAGCGTGGCAATGGAGATTTCGGGCGCGCGCGCCGATCTCAATGCCTATGCGCGTTACTGCGAAGAGTATGCCACGATGATGGATTGCCAATGGTTTGCCGGCGGCCGGGGTTATCTCAACAACGAGCCGGTCAGTGTGCCGAAGCTCGACCTCGGAACCCTCGACAAGGCCCGTTTCGAGCAACAGAACCGCGATCCACGCATTCGTTCCGCCGTGCTGGTCGATCCCGGCCTCGCACTCGCCTTCCAGACGGACAGCCTGAAAACAATCGATATTCCGCTGGCCTTCATCAATCTCGGCAGCAAGGGGGAAATTCCACCGGCCGTGCTGGCGGACAAACTGGCGGCCGAGGTGCCCGGCGCGACCTATCAACAGGTCGACGGGGCCAACCATTTCAGCTTCCTGCCCCTATGCAAACCGGATGCCGATGCGTTTCTCAAATCCGTTGGCGAGCGTGATCCGATCTGCGAACCAGCCGGGCCACGCGACCGTGCGGATATTCATGCCGAACTGGAAAAGATGATTGTTGACGCCTTCAACCGCTCGCTGAAGCCGGGACAATAAGCGGCGGAAATGTGCTAGCCAATCCGCTTGTAAAACAGCGTCGTGCCGCAATAACGCCCATCGGGAAACAGGGCGTAATCGGGAATGATCCCGACCCGTTCCCAGCCAAGGCGGGGATAGATCGCCTCTGCATCACTGCCCGTGGCCGTATCCAGCACCAAAAGGGTACGGCCACGGGCTGCCGTTTCCTCTTCAACCTTCTGCATGAGCTTGCGGGCAAGCCCGTGACCGCGGGCCGAGGGATGCACGAGAAGCTTCATCAGATCGCCGCGATGTGGCTGGTTGGGTTTGGAAGCGAGGCCCACCTGCACGGTGCCCACCACCTTGCCATCCACTTCCGCCACGACATGGATCGTGCCGCCCTCATCCGCCGCTTCCGCCACGGCTCGCCAGAAGGGCTCTGCGTCCTGCGGGGAAAAGGGCAACATGAAACCAACGGATGCGCCGCCATTGACGCAGGCGGAGAGAACTTCGCAAAGCTCCGGAAGCACATCGAGCGTCTCTTGCCCGTTCAGCACGCGGATGGTGGCCATGAAAACTCCTGTCGGGAAAAATCAGCGCTGTCTTTGGTCCAGCACGACGGCGTAACGGGCGGGTTTTTCGGAAGGATTGTGAAAGACATGTCCTTCACCGACCGGCATGAAAAGGCAGTCTCCGGGCTCCATCAGATGCACCTCACCGCCGCTGGTCATCTCCAGAACGCCTTCGAAAAGCCAGACATATTGCGTCATGCCCCGGCTTGCCGCATGCGGCGGAAAGCCAACACGCGCGCCGGCCGGAAACTCGACCTCGACAATATCGACATCGGAACCCACACGCGGTGGGGAGATGGCGCGGCGGACATAACCGGTTTCGGGATCTTTCCAGAGCTGCTGGTCCCGCTTCTTTACCAGCGGGGAAACAGCCTCTTCGTTTTCGGCGAAGAAGCCGGAGAGCGACAGGCCCAATGCTGCGCAGATGCGGGCGAGCAGCGATGCCGTCGGGCTCGCCTCACCCCGTTCGATGCGCGAAATCATGGCGCGGCTGACGCCGGATTCAGAGGCAAGCCGATCCAGTGTCAGGCCGTTTTCGGCCCGCAACGACCTAATCCGCTCACCGATCGAACGTTCGAGAATATGATCTTCGTTTTCCATCATATGAGATTAGAATTCTCATATGATGGAGTCAATATCCATGATAGTGGAAACGACAATTACTCTCGGATGGCCATTGTGGCAGTAACAGCGAAGGCCTCAGGCGCCGACCTGGGCAATCCAGTCGTTCAGATTATAGTAGTTTGTTACTCGACTAACTTTTCCATCCTTCAGGTCGAAGAAGGCACCGGCGGGCAGGACGTATTTCTGGCCATCGGCTTCCGGCAAGCCCTCGTCGGTCGCAAGGTATTCGCCGTTCACGGTGAATTCCGCGGAGGCACGTTTACCGTCTGCGCTCGCCATGATCACCATGTCGGTGAGGTTTTCCTTATAGCAGCGGTTCATGTGGTCCATGAAGGAGGCAAAAGCGGCCTTGCCGGTCTGGCGCTCGCCCTGATTGATGTCATGCACCACCTCGTCATGAAGAAGCGCCAGAAAGGCATCCATGTCCTGTCGGTTGAAGGCATCGTAATAGGCGCGGATCGTCTCGGCTGCGGTCATCGTCTTCTCCGTTCAATGCTTGCGCGGGTTTCCCATGACGGTATAACCAGCGGAACCGAAAGTGAAAATGCCCATGACCGTCGAAATCAAGTCTCTTTCCGGCATTGACGCCGCACGCTATTTCGATGATCTCGCACGGCTGCGGATCACGGTGTTCCGCGCCTTCCCCTATCTCTATGATGGTTCGGTGGAGTATGAGCGCAAATATCTGGCCACCTATGCCGATACGAAAGGCGCTGTTTTCGTGCTGGCGCTCGACGGCGGACAGGTGGTGGGCATGTCCACGGGTATGCCCATGGCGGCGGAAACCGACGCGGTGAAATCACCTTTCCTGGCGGCCGGTTACGACCCGTCGCAGCTGTTTTATTTCGGCGAAAGCGTGCTGTTGCCGGATTATCGCGGTCACGGCATCGGCGTGCGGTTTTTCGAGGAACGGGAGGCCCATGCCAGACGTCTCGACTTCGACTGGTGCACCTTCTGCGCTGTCGAGCGGCCTGCGGATCACCCGCTCCGCCCGGCGGATTACGTGCCGCTGAATGCGTTCTGGGAAAAGCGCGGCTATCGCCACCACCCCGAGCTGCGCACCAGCTTTACCTGGCAGGATATCGACGAAAGCGCCGAGAGCCCGAAACCGCTGACCTTCTGGATGAAGAATATCGCCGCAGGAGATAGAAACCGATGACCCGCCTCGCCGCCAGCCAATATGCCATCGAACTGATCGAGACATGGGAAGCCTATGCGGCGCACCTTGCGGCCATCGTGCGCGAGGCAAAAGAAACGGGTGCGGAACTGCTGCTTCTGCCGGAATATTCGGCCATGGCGCTGACGGGGCAGCTGCCGCCAGATATCCGCTCCGACCTGCACCGCTCCATCGAAGAGATACAGCCGCTGATCCCCTCCTGGGTGGAGCTTTGCGAAGAGCTGGCGCGGCAACATCAAATCCTGTTCCAGCCGGGCAGCGCGCCGGTGAAGGACCCGGACGGCAAGTTCCGCAACCGGGCATGGCTGTTTGGACCGGAAGGGTTGATCGGTTATCAGGACAAGCAGATCATGACCCGCTTCGAGCGGGAGCAATGGAATGTCCATGCCGGTGTCGAGGGTTTGAAGGCCTTCGAGACGAGCATTGGCAGGCTCGGCATCCTCATCTGTTACGACAACGAGTTTCCAATGCTCGGCCGCAGGCTGGCGGAGCTTGGCGCGGAACTGGTTCTCGCTCCCAGCTGCACCGACACGCTGGCAGGCGCTTACCGGGTGCGCATCGGCGCGCAGGCGCGAGCACTCGAAAATCAATATGCCGTCCTCTCCTCCCCCACCGCAGGTGAGGCTCCATGGTCGCCCGCCGTCGATGAAAATCGCGGCCGTGCGGCGCTTTATGTGCCCTCCGATTACGGCATGCCCGCATCCGGCATCATTGCGGAGAGCGAAAGCGATGCGGTGACGCAAAGCACGCTTCTGATCGCCGACATCGATCTTGCCACTGTCGCAAGGCTCAGGACCGAAGGACAGGTGGCCACCCGTCGCGACTGGCCGGAGCAATTTGCGATCTGAAAAGCCCATTTTAAAGGGCTTTTAACCAAATTCCCGCTTTGCGGCATGAGAAGCCCCTGCTATAGCGCGGGGCATGAGCACAAATTCGACCCGCACGCCCCTAGACCATATCCGCAACTTCTCGATCGTTGCCCACATCGATCACGGCAAATCGACACTGGCCGACCGGTTGATCCAGTCGACAGGCGGCCTTGCCGAACGCGATATGTCGGAACAGGTTCTCGATTCGATGGATATCGAGCGCGAGCGCGGCATCACCATCAAGGCCCAGACGGTTCGCCTGCACTATAAGGCGAACAACGGCGAAACCTATGTGCTGAACCTCATCGACACGCCCGGCCACGTCGACTTCGCCTACGAAGTGTCCCGTTCGCTTTCGGCCTGCGAGGGCTCGCTGCTCGTCGTGGACGCATCGCAGGGCGTGGAAGCCCAGACGCTGGCCAACGTCTACCAGGCGATCGACAACGATCACGAGCTGGTGACGGTGCTCAACAAGATCGACCTGCCGGCGGCCGAACCCGACCGCATCAAGGAACAGATCGAAGAGGTGATCGGCATCGACGCCTCCGACGCCGTGATGATTTCGGCCAAGACCGGGCTTGGTATTCCCGATGTTCTGGAAGCCATTGTTCACCGCCTGCCGCCGCCGACGAGCGACGTTGGTGAAAGCGGGCCGCTGAAGGCGCTGCTGGTCGACAGCTGGTATGACACCTATCTCGGCGTCATGGTTCTGGTGCGCGTCATCGACGGCGTGCTGAGCAAGGGCCAGCAGATCCGCATGATGGGCTCGGGCGCCAAATACGGCGTCGAGCGCGTCGGCGTGCTGACCCCGAAGATGGTCAATGTCGACAGCCTCGGCCCCGGCGAGATCGGTTTCATCACCGCATCGATCAAGGAAGTTGCCGATACGCGCGTCGGCGATACGATCACCGACGACAAGCGCCCGACGGCGCTGGCCCTGCCCGGCTTCAAGCCGGCACAGCCCGTGGTGTTCTGCGGCCTCTTCCCGGTCGACGCGGCCGACTTCGAAGATTTGCGTGCAGCTGTCGGCAAGCTTCGCCTGAACGACGCTTCCTTCTCCTTCGAAATGGAATCGTCTGCCGCTCTCGGCTTCGGTTTCCGCTGCGGCTTCCTTGGCCTGCTGCACCTCGAAATCATTCAGGAACGCCTTGAGCGCGAGTTCAATCTCGATCTCGTCGCCACCGCACCTTCGGTTGTCTATGAAATGACGCTGACGGATGGCACGGAAAAGGAATTGCACAACCCGGCCGACATGCCTGACGTTGTGAAGATCAAGGAAATCCGCGAGCCGTGGATCAAGGCGACGATCATGACGCCGGACGAATATCTCGGCGGCATCCTGAAACTGTGTCAGGACCGGCGCGGCCTGCAGACGGAACTGACCTATGTCGGCAACCGTGCGATGATTACCTATGAACTGCCGCTCAACGAAGTGGTGTTCGATTTCTACGACCGGCTGAAATCCATTTCCAAGGGTTACGCCTCGTTCGATTACAACATCATCGATTACCGTGCGGGCGATCTCGTCAAGATGTCGATCCTCGTCAACGGCGATCCGGTGGATGCGCTGTCCATGCTGGTGCACCGCTCGGCGGCCGACCGGCGCGGGCGCGGCATGTGCGAAAAACTGAAGGAACTCATTCCGCCGCACATGTTCCAGATCCCGATCCAGGCCGCCATTGGCGGCAAGGTCATCGCCCGCGAAACCGTGCGCGCGCTGCGCAAGGATGTGACGGCGAAGTGTTACGGCGGCGACGCGACGCGTAAACGCAAACTTCTGGACAAGCAGAAGGAAGGCAAGAAGCGCATGCGCCAGTTCGGCAAGGTGGAAATTCCGCAGGAAGCCTTCATCGCCGCCCTGAAGATGAACGACGAATAAGTAGTAATTGGAGGGAGGCTTGCAGCCTCCCTTTTGCATTTGAAGATATGTTCTCAAGTATGCAGCTTTGCACCCTTGGTGATCTTGTCGACGATCTTCTTGTCTGCCCTCAGCGCCATGCCGACCACCCTGGCATTGTCAGGAGAAAATTCCGAAAATACCTGACGGTTGGCGACATCGTGCCCGGTGGAGAACATTTCCTCGATATAGAGCGACGTCGTGACGTCGCGCTCGAGGGAGCGCAGATGGATTTTGCGTAGCGCCTCCTGATCCGTGGCCATGACGACCACCGGCTGGATGGACAGGGGATTATAGACGTTGCCCGCACCATCGCGGTATGGTTCCCCAATAATCTCTCCGGTCTGGGCGACGATCCCCGACATGAGAAATGCGGTAACGTTCAGTTTTTGCCACACGGCAAGGTCATCACGAAGGATGACGGCGATCTTGGTATCAAACATGCAAACTCAATCTGGCTGTGGTTACGAAAGAGAAGCAAACCTAGCGCCTCGGGGCGTCGGCGATCTTGAACGTTCGTGCAAATTCGAGGGGATCGTGCAGGCCCCGGCGAGCGACGGCATCGAACGCATAGAAGCGCGCTTTCGTGGCAATGCCTATGCGCCGCACCGCCATGATACCTATGCGCTCGGCGTCACGCTCTCCGGCATCCAGACCTTTTCCTATCGCGGCACCTCGCATTTCAGCATGCCGGGAAATGTCATCGTGCTGCATCCCGACGAAGTGCATGATGGTGGCGCAGGCACGGATGAGGGTCTGTGCTACCGTATGCTCTATCTTCCGCCTGAAAAAATGGCGCAGGCGGGATATCAGACGCTGCCTTTTGCGAGAAATCCCGTCATCGAGGACCCCGCCTTCCGGCAATGTCTGATCGAAGCACTCGGCGATCTCGAAAGCGAGCCGGACAATCTGCTCCTGACCGACTGGCAATCGCGGCTGGCGGACCTGCTTTCCAAGCATGCGAACAGTTGCGCCGGAACCGTCAAACGCATTGACCGCGCCGCCGTTTTACGGTGTCGGGACTACCTGCAGGAGAACAGTACCGACACCGTCGGTGCGGAGGAACTTGAACGAATAAGCGGACTCGACCGCTTTACGCTCTTCCGGCATTTCCGCGGCCTGCTGGGAACCAGCCCGCATCGTTATCTCATCATGCGGAGGCTGCAAAAATGCAAAGAGATGATGCGGGCCGGCGCCAGCCTTGCCGAAACGGCATTTGCCTGCGGGTTTGCGGATCAGGCGCATTTCACCCGGCATTTCAAGAATGCCTTCGGCATGCCTCCCGGACGCTGGCTTAGCCTCACCTCCAGCTGATCATTCCGGAAACAGGATCGACCGGTGAGCCGCAGCCCCTGCCATGGCACCGTCGCCCACCGCAAGGGCGACCGAGCCTGCCGGCCTTGCGACATCACCGCAGGCAAAGACGCCGCGGACCGTGGTCTGTTTCATGGCATCAGTCACGATGCTTGCCCCCATAGGCCCCTCCTCCACGGAGCAGCCGAGTTTTCCGATCCAGTCCGAGGTGATCCACAGTTTCGGCTGGGTGAAAAGACCGGCCAGCGCAATGCTGCGGCCGTCGGACAGAACGACATCCGCATGTCCGGCAATTTCCGCGATACGGTCTTTCTCCACCCGGACACCACGAGCGGACAGAAGTGCGGCCTGGTCCTCATCCGGCATGAAGATACCATTGGTAAAGAAGGTCGTCTCGCCCCAGTCCGGCAGCATCAGGGCGTGATGAATAGCCATGGGTGAAGCGGCAATGACGCCGATTTTCCCCTGATCAAGCTCGTAGCCATGGCAATAGGGGCAATGAAAGACCGAAGAGCCCCAGCGCTCTTTCAGCCCGGTTATGTCGGGCAGCTCATCGGTAACGCCCATGGCAAGGATCAGCCGGGCAGCACTTTCGCGGCGGCGACCGTCGATCTCGACGACGAAATCGCCAAAAGACCCTTCGGCATCGGTCACCCTGCCCTCCGCCCACTCTATCGTCTGGTAACGCTCGATCTGGCGGCGTGCTTCTGCAACGATCTCGCCCGGCGCCTTGCCATCCTGGCCGAGAAAACCGTGGGAATGGCTGGCAAAGCGGTTCCTCCTTTTACCGGCATCCACGACAAGAACGTTCTTTCTGGCGCGGCCAAGCTGCAGTGCGGCGGAGAGACCGGCATAGCTGCCGCCGATGATGATGACGTCGAATTTCATGATGCACCTATCGTTCAAGACCGGGCAGGAAGCGCCCGTTCGTTTTCACGACACTTATATTGTTACGTGATTTTTCGAGTCAAGGGTCACGCAACTTATATTGTTACGTCACTTCGGAACTGATAGCGTTGCGAAAAACAAATGGGCTTGCGCAATGAGACACGACACGCGCCTTTCAAGGGTGCTGCATATTCTGATCCATATGGAAAAACACGAGAGGGCGGCGACCTCTGAAAGCATCGCGGCCATGCTGCAAACCAATCCTGTGGTGGTGCGCAGGACCATGGCGGGCCTGCGAGAACATGGTTATGTCTCATCGGAAAAAGGCCATGGCGGCGGTTGGGTCCTGGCGCGGCCGCTCAGCGAGATCACCCTGCTGGATATTTACCAGGCGCTCGGCGCACCGGAGCTGTTTTCCATCGGGCTGGCGGGCGATAATCCGAACTGCGTCATCGAACAGGCCGTCAATGAAGCCCTTTTTGACGCGATGAAAGAGGCGGAAACCATCCTCCTGTCCCGCTTTGGAAGCATAACGCTTGCAGCGCTGGCGAAAGAATCGATCGCCCGCTGGTCCAGAGTGTCCAATAGCCCCTCGGCGATGGAGCAGCTCTAAAGGCGAAAGCTGATTGCATCCACGAAAAAACCGCCTGCCCGAAGGCAGACGGTTTTAGCATGTCAGTCAGCCCATTACGGCTGGGTCTGAGTGCCACCCGTAGTCGGGCTTGCCGGAGCCGTGTTGTTTGCCGGCGGCGTTGCCGGTGCGGTCGGCGTCATCGGGGCCGGTGCCTGATCCGTTGCAGCGGGCGGTGTGGTGGACGATGTCGTGGCCGGATCGGTGGTCGGGCCGCTCATCTGCGACCAGGCGAAAACGCCCACCAGCACGACGACGATGATCGCCAGCCACGGTACCCAGGACGACGAGGTCCGGGCAGCCGGCTCATTGCTGATATTCAGTTCCGGACGAAGATCGCGGTCCGGGCGCGGGTTGTTGGGATCGAATGTCATGGTATTTCTCCTCTTCACTCTGCGGAGAAAACGGCGTTCACGCGATTTTGTTCCGATTCGGCCCTTGGCCCTCACAAAGGGCGACGATCAGGCGCAGACCGGAGCGCATCCGCCACCACGGCCATGGTCTCCGAACTGCCCAACTGCGAAACGTTGAAACGCATGAAAGCGGCGGCATTCTGCGAGGAACTGAACACATTTCCGGGCGCCAGAACCACCTGCTGCGCAAGGGCGTGGCGCGCCACATTGCCGGCATCCACCCCGTCCGGCAGGCGGCACCATAAAAACATGCCCGCCTGCGGTTCGATCCAGGGTACACATCCAATCGCCTTCAAACGCGCCGCCGCCTCCGGCATTGCCGCCGCAAGACGCAGGCGCAGCGCTTCAACATGACGGCGGTAGCTGCCATCCGTCAAAAGCGACAGGACCAGCGCCGCCGAGAAATGCGTCCCGCCAAAGGCGGTGGCGATCTTGAGGTCGGTCAGCGCCTCCACCCACGCAGGAGGTGCCGCAATGAAACCGCAACGCACGGAGGCGGACAGTGTTTTGGAGAAGCTGCCGATCTGGACAACGCGGTTCAGCCCATCGAAAGCGGCCAGTCGCGGCGCCGCCTGCGTTTCGAAATCTGCAAAAATATCATCCTCGATGATGGTCAGTCCCGCCTGTTCGGCAAGCATCAGCAGGCGATGGGCGGTAACGGCGGAAAGCCTGGCGCCTGTGGGATTATGGATCGCGGAATTGGTAATATAAAGACGCGGCTGGTGTTCTTTCAGCGCCTGTTCGAAAAGCGGAAGGTCCGGTCCGGTCGGGGTGTAAGGCACACCGATGACTTTGACGCGGTGTGCGCGCAAGAGGGCATGGAAATTGAAATAGCAGGGATCGTCGACAATCACCGCATCTCCCGGCTGCAGCAGGAAACGACAGAGAAGATCGATCGCCTGCGTGCCGGAATCCGTGAGCATGATCTGGCCCGCACCCGCCTGCACCCCGTGTTCGGCAAGCCTGCGCGACAGAAGCTGGCGAAGTTGCAGCAGCCCCATGGGGCTTGCATAGTCCGTCAGCAGGGCGGTATCCGCACGGGCAATCCCCCGCATCGCCCGCCGCAGCGCCTCTTGCGGCATCCACGATGCGGGAAGCCAGCCGCAGCCGGGTTTGGCAAGGACCGGGGCCTCGTCCAGCGCCTGCCGCGATACCCACAGGGGGTCCACCGCCCTGTCCAGCCGCGGCTCAATATCGGCCAGAGATAACGGCGCAAGCGGGCCGGCTACAAAAAAACCGGAGCCCGGACGCGAACTTATCGTGCCATCTGCGACCAGCCGGTCATAGGCCTCGACAATGGTGGAGGTTGAAACCTGCATGGTTTTTGCCAGCGCGCGGACGGACGGTAAACGTGCGCCCGGCACGAGGCTGCGCGAAGCGATACGCTGGCGGATGTTCGCCATCACTTTTTCTATGCGTGTTCCGGGTTCCATGCGCGTGAGGGAAAAGACCTGTCCGTCCAAATCGCTCTCCATCCGTACTGGGTCAACAACCATAACAGTTTCTCAAAATTGTATACGACTGTTGCTGTTCCCGCCAGCCGTTCCGGATCAAGACAAGCAAAATGCAGGAGATGACAATGGACAAGACGACAAGCGGCTGGCTGAACGGTCTTATCGGCGTGGTGATATTCAGCGGCTCGCTGCCGGCCACACGTATCGCGGTGACGGATTTCGATCCGGTGTTCCTGACCGTCGCCCGGGCCAGCATTGCCGGTATTCTGGCGCTCGCCCTGCTGTTGCTGTTCCAGCAAAGACGCCCGGCACGGAACGATATGACATCGCTTTTCATCGTCTCGCTCGGCGTGGTGGTGGGTTTTCCGCTTTTGACGGCGCTGGCACTGCGTCACGTGACATCAGCGCACTCCATTGTCTTTGTCGGCTTGCTACCACTTGCCACGGCGATCTTTGCCGTGTTGCGCGGTGGCGAACGTCCCCGCCCCGCCTTCTGGCTGTTTTCGTGTCTGGGCAGTGCTCTCGTGGCAGGTTTTTCACTGTCGAGCTCGCTTTCAGTCGGAGTTGGGGCTTCGCTTGCCGGCGATCTCCTGATGCTGGGCGCGATCATTGTCTGCGGGCTGGGTTATGCGGAGGGCGCAGCCCTGTCGCGAAAGCTGGGCGGCTGGCAGGTGATCTCCTGGGCGCTCGTTCTTTCGCTGCCGGTGATGCTGCCGCTTGCCTTTTTCACCGGGCCGGAAACGCTTGCCGGCATCGATCCACAGGCCTGGGGCGGACTTGCCTATGTCTCGCTGTTCAGCATGCTGATCGGCTTCATCTTCTGGTATCGCGGGCTGGCGCTCGGCGGCATTGCCGCCGTGGGCCAACTGCAATTGCTGCAGCCGTTCTTCGGGCTGGTGCTTGCAGCAAGCCTGCTGCATGAGGAGGTGAGCCCCGCCATGATCGGTGTCACGCTTGTGGTGGTGCTCTGCGTTGCGGGTGCCAGAAAATTTGCGCGCTGACGCACGGCCCGGTTCAGCTTGAACGGCGGTCGATCCAGCGATGCCATGCGTCCTCGCTGCCGTTGAAGACATTGAGATCGATACGGCCATCGACACCATGCGACAGGCCCGAGCCGGAATATTGCCAGAACAGCCACTTGCGGCCGGGATAGACCACGGACGGATGCTGGGCGACGGCGCGCAGCCAGAATGGATAGTCCTGGAACTCGCCGGTAAGATTGTCCTTATAAAAATCGGGCGCCGTATAGATGATCGGCCGCTGTCCGTAGTGGCGCTCCAGTTTGTTCATGAACACGCGCATCTTTTCCAGAACGCGTTCGCGGGAATGGCGCATCTTGCAGCTCGACTCGCCGTTATATTCCACGTCGATGACAGGTGGCAGCGCATCGGGATCGCGCGGCACGTTGCGAATGAACCAGTCGGCCTGTTCGCTGGCGGAGCGGCACCAGTAAAAGAAGTGGTAAGCGCCGCGGCGGATGCCCGCTTCCTTTGAACGCTGCCAGTTGGCGCGGAACATCGGGTCAAGATGATCGCCGCCATCCGTCGCCTTGATGAAAGCGAAGTTCGCGCCGCGGGTGCGCAGCAAAGGCCAATCTATATTCGCCTGCCAGCGGGAAACATCCACACCATGAACCTGGAAATGGCGCGGCTGAACCCGGCCGAAATTGATGGGCTTGGCGTCGCTGAAGCTGGAGCGGAAGACGCGGGAGCGGATCTGGGCGCCAGCGCTCGCCGCCGGAGCGGCAGCCATGGCCAATTGTACCGGACGTTCCATCGGGCGTTCGGCCGGGCGCACCATTCCGGCCTGCGACGGGACCGGCAAACGGATTTCAGGCGCATTCTGCGGCAGGGACGCCCGCGGCGTGACGGCGGAAAAGGCCTTGGGTTCTTCCGGCACCGGCCCGCCCCATGCCAGAACCTCCTGTCGCGGCTGGGCCGTGATGGGCTGGGTACCGACACTTGCCTGCGGCACCGGCGCGGAAGGCGTGACCGAACTCGTGGTTTCCTTCGACGGCAAGCCGGCCACCAGGCTTTCCGGCCCGGAACTGGACGTGCAGCCGCCAAGCAGAAGGCAACCGAAGAAAAGTGCTGGCACAGCCGATGAACGCATGAGAACCCGTACGCAAAACAAATCGGGGGCACACTGACGCCGCCCGGAGACCTCGAAACACAAATGCTAACGGAAGATTATCAAAAAAGACTGAATCTTATCTTTACGCCGACATCTGCCAATGCGCCCTTCATTTCTGGCAGGCGAAATGCTTCGAGTTCTCACGTTGGCGACAGTGCTCAGGCCGTCATGGTGGTCAGGTCAACGGTATCGGCGCCGGGGGAATTTTTCTTGATCGATTCGATTGCGTGAACTGCTGAAGCCTTGGCCTTGTATCCTTCCGATGAAAACATCGTTTCGCCGTTGGAAGCCTTGAAGCGAAAGCGATATTCCCCGGCCCTGTCCTGATAAATCTCAAATTTATACATGTTTCTGCGCCTCCTTCGCGCGACATTCAGCCCAGCCGCAACCTTCATACGCCTCAGCTTCATTCACAAAGGAAATCTCGTGCGTTTAAACGAGCCGCACCCAGGCGCGGGCAATTTCCAGCCCGGTTGCATCGGCCTTTTGCGCACGCATACCCCGGTGATCACCGTATTTCTCCAGCCAGCCGGGCGCCATTTTTTCCACCGAAGCCGGAAATGCCTCACACCAGCCGTCAACCACCGTCGTGGACGCCTCGAAATGGAACTGGGTGCCATAAACCGCCCGGCCGAGACGAAAAGCCTGATTGCGTGTCGCGCTATTGGTCGCAAGCCGCGTCGCCCCGGGCGGAAGCGTAAATGTATCGCGGTGCCACTGAAAAATCGGGAATATCCTGTCCAGCCCGGACAATAATGGATCCGACATCCCTTCTTCCGTCAGCGACACATCCTGCCAGCCGAATTCCGGCGGGCCGGCAAGAATATTCTCTCCGCCATAGGCGCGCGCCAGCAGCTGACTGCCGAGGCAGACACCCATTACCGCCTTATCGGCATCACCAAAGGCCTTCATCAAAAGCGCAAGCTGTGGAAGATAGGGATAAAGCGCGTCATCAAGGGCGTTCTGCTCACCCCCAAGAACAATGAGCGCATCATGTTCACCGGCATTGGCGGGAAGAGCCTCGCCCGCATAAGCGCGAATAATATGCACATCCGCTGCCGCCTCTTTCAGCGCGATGCCGAGCTGTCCATGGGGTGTACCCGCCATGTTTTCGATAATTGCAACGCGCATACGGCCTCTCGATGATGAGGGAAATTCAAACGACGCATCCGCCGTCAAATCCAAGCTTCACCACGAGAAAAACGGATTTTCAAGAGACCTGAACGGCGGCGGGGCGATATTCGACACGCCCCGCCGGCGGATTTCAGAATTCCCGCGACAGTTTTGCGTCGACGGAATGCCGGTTGCCACCACGAACCGCGAAGAACAGGAAGATAGCGGCCCAGAGGATCGACTTCTCGGCGCCGACCAGCCCTTCCGCTCTCAGTATGCCGTGCACATACACCGTTACGAGAAGCACGATCATGGCAGCAAAGGATGCCGGCCGCGTGAAGAGGCCGATCGCCACCAGAATACCACCGAAAAACTCCGTGGCAGCCAGGAGCGGCGACCAGAAGACACCGGGATAAAAGCCCAGATTTTCGACCATGCCGACAGCCCCGAACGGATTGACTATCTTGCCGAAACCATGGGTGACAAGAAGGAGACCCGCAGCGACGCGCAAAATGGTCTCCACCAGATCATGCGTGGCATTATAAAGCGGTGCGACAGCGGGAACGAAAAGACGCTGACGGTTATTGTCGAACTGGGCCATAGGATCTCCACGTTTCAGCCTTCGATGGCTTATCTGTTCGCAAAGCCCCATGGTAAGAACAAGCACGCGCCGGGTAAAAACATGAGTATTATAGTTGACATTATCGTGACCGGGCCCTGAAGGAGACGTGATCGTGACCGGAACCAAGCCGCACATAACCATTCGCTACTGCACACAATGCAACTGGCTGCTTCGCGCGGGCTGGATGGCACAGGAAATCCTGCAAACCTTCGCCTCTGACATCGGCGCAGTCAGCCTTGTCCCCGCAACCGGCGGCCTGTTCGAGATCACATTGGACGGAATCATCATATGGGAACGCAAGCGCGATGGCGGTTTTCCCGGCCCAAAAGAACTCAAACAGAGAATCCGCGATATCATCGACCCCGAACGCGACCTCGGTCACGCCGACAGAACGAGGCATGAAGGGCTCGACACCTGACCCGGCGACATGTTTCAACAACATCCGGCAAGTTTTTTCCCTTTAAAATCAATGATCGTCATAAAAGTTCAAAAAGTCTGTTGACACCGGGCGGCTGCCCTCGTACATCGCTCTCCGTCGCCCAGATGGCGGAATTGGTAGACGCGCCAGCTTCAGGTGCTGGTACTCGCAAGGGTGTGGAGGTTCGAGTCCTCTTCTGGGCACCATTCCTTTTTTGATCCTAGCCAGATCAATGACTTAGACGAAAAAACAGCAACATGCAGGCCTCCGGCAGAACGCCGGAGAGCATGTTGTTTTTTTCGGTCTGCCAAAATATTCGGCTTCGTCTCTCACCAAAAATGGTCAGCGCCTGCATGAGCGCTATATTTGTCACGCCGGCAAAATGCGGGCGGCTTCTTTGAGCGGAATCAATCCATTCGACGGCTTGGTTCGGCCTCGCCGGGGTTAAGGCTGCGAGTCTTTGTCGCCACTGTTTTGCGAATGCTGTTCGCAATTCGGCGTGCAGGAAAGCACGGTTCGTTCCGTCTGACGGAAGACGCGAACCGTATTGCCTTCATCGATGGAGACGAGAATGCGTTCATCGACGATCGGATTGCCGTCGGAATCGAGAAGCACGAGGTTTGTGGTTCCGAAACTGCGGCCGGTCAGGACAATGGTGGTGGCATCTGCGACTGTGGCATCGGCAACTTTCGAATTGCCGACGATAACCTTGCTTACGGGACGATCGAGACGGAGAACGCGGGCATGGTTCATCGAAACACGCAATATGTCTTCCTGAGCGAAAACAGAATGCGACCAGCCTCCCATAATGACGCACAAGCCCACCACAAATTTCGCCAGTTTTCCGGATGACACGCGTTTGGCCCTTGTTCATTACCCGCAATTCACTGCGTCCAAGAATGCTCGGTTTTAGTGAATGAAGCGTTAAATGACGAAAATGCACGATTGCAGCGGTAACCATGCGCATCTCAAGTCATTCCCCACTCCCGCAAACCCGCACCAAAAATGAACATATATGTCTCATCTAGAACGCGCTCTTCTCAAAACAGGAAACAGCCTACAGCGGAATATATTCGTTTTCCAGCAAATATAAAAATACAAGCAATACTTTTTATCTTTGTTTACCAAGAGAAACTCAACATGCCGTTTACTTTGGATTAATCCTTTTTTTTAAGCGCTTGGAAATTGCTCGGCGGTAGTTTGAACGCAACCGAACAACGGAGAACAGTTGTCGGCGTGCTGAACCAAACAAGAGTTAGGAGATACTCATGACCAAGATTTTCGCTCGTTTCCTCAAGGACGAATCCGGCGCCACGGCAATTGAATACGGCCTGATCGCCGCGCTTATTTCCGTTGCAATCATCGGCGGCGCTTCGGCCGTTGGTACGCGACTCAATGCTTTCTTCACCTCTCTTTCTCAGAGAATCGACGCCAATGCGCCTGCCGCAACAAACTAAGCGTTACTGAATCAAAAGTGGACACGCCGCCCTTGAGGCGGCGTGTCTTTTTTATGAATACCTTCGATAGAGTAGCTGCCGTGAAAAGCAGCACGAGGAGATGGTCGTGGTAGTCGCTGCAATTTTCCTGATATTGCCTTTTTGCCTCGCTTTTGCTGCTCTGAATGATCTCTTCAGCATGACGATACCGAACAGGATAACACTTTTCCTGCTATCGTCTTTTGTGGTCATAGCCCCTTTTTCCGGAATGGACTGGCATACTTTTGCCATGAGCCTCGCGGCCGCCGCTATTGTATTTTTTGCCTGTTTTGCGCTTTTCGCCGCCAATGTCATGGGTGGAGGAGATGCCAAGCTTCTGACGGCCGCTGCCGTGTGGTACGGCTTCAACATCTCCCTCATAGAATTTCTGCTCGCAGTGACCTTCATCGGCGGTGTGTTGACACTTGGCATCCTGCTTTTGCGATCCCGCTCACAGGAAATAATGGCGATAGGCATTCCTATCCCAGATTCACTGATGGTGGCAAAGAAGATCCCCTATGGGATCGGTATCGCCATTGCCGGACTTCTGACATACGGTGAAGCACCGCTGGTAAAGGCCGCCATCGCCGGTCTTCTTTGAATGAATTACTTCAAGGACCGAAATTAAAGGCTCGTTAACCACAAACCCAAGCATAATATTAACCATAATTATACCAATGACGCGCCATCCTGACGGGAGAAGAATCTGATTCCCTCAAGGATCGAGCATGAAACCGTCGCGTATCGTCATTCTCTCCGTTGCCCTGGTTGCAGCCGGCCTTGCCGGTCTTGTCGCCATGCAGATTTCCGGTGCAAAACAGGTTATCGAAAAGGCGGAAACGATCATCCAGAAAGAGCCGACGGTCAACGTTCTCGTTTCCTCGGTCAATTTACCCGTCGGCAGCCGTCTGAATGACAGCTCGGTGCGCTGGACGCCCTGGCCGCAGGGCAATGTCGTCGACAGCTTCATAACCGAAGCCAAAAACCCCAACGCAATCACCGAACTCACCGGCGCCGTTGTACGGTTGCCCCTGTTCGAGGGGGAACCGGTGCGGCCGGAAAAAGTCGTCGATTCCAGCACCCGCATCATGTCATCGCTTCTGCCGGCCGGAAAACGCGCCGTCGCCACGGAAATTTCCGTCTCGACCGGCGCGGGCGGCTTCGTACTGCCCAATGACCGTGTCGACGTCATCATGGTTCGCAAGGGTGAGAACGGAAACTTCCTGACCGAGAATGTTTTGAACAATGTCCGGGTTCTCGCGATCGACCAGCAGATCAAGGAAGGCGAAGACGGGATTTCCGCCGTCGTGGGCGCAACGGCCACACTGGAACTGACACCTGAGCAGGCGAAGATCATAACGGTGGCGCAGCAGATGGCGGATCGCCTCACTCTCGCCCTGCGCTCGATCGCCGATGCACAGGAAAACGACACGCTTTCGGCGGGCTATCTTCTCAACGGCGGCTCCGGCCAACCGGAAATTCAGGTGATCAAATCCGGTTCGATCGTCAAGGGCAATCAGGGAGCATCACAATGACCGGGGGGTTCATGGCAAAGCGCGTTAAAAAACACCTGCGTTCATCGATGCTGGGCGGACTTGCATTCTGCGTGGCTTTTTCAGGCATTCCAGGCCCGCATTCGCCCGAATTTCTGCGTCTCGGCGAGGCCGCGGCACAAAGCGCCAGCATTGTGCGCATCACCGAGAGTGGCTCGGGCGTTCGCAAGCGCCTGAAACTCGGTCTCAACAAGGCTTTGGTCATCGACCTGCCCGAGGACGCCCATGATATTCTCGTTGCTGATCCCAGCCTTGCCGATGCCGTGACCCGCACGTCGAGACGAATCTATCTCTTCGGAAAAACGGTGGGGCAGACCAATATTTTCATTTTCGGCGATAGTGGCCGTGAAATCGTCAGCCTCGATCTCGAGGTGGAGCGCGATATCGTCGGGCTGGAGACCAATATTCGCCGCTTTATTCCCGACTCCGACATCAAGGTCGAAATTGTTTCAGACAATATCGTTTTGACGGGAACGGTTCGTACACCGCAGGATTCGGCACGGGCAGTACAGCTTGCCGAAGCCTTTCTGAAGGGTGGTGAAGCCACCACCCGTAACATATCGCTGACAGGTGGCGACAATGGCGGAGACGCCGCAATTTTTGCCGAAAACCGCCAGGTATCGCAGATCGTCAATATGCTGACGATCGAAGGCGAAGATCAGGTAACGCTGAAGGTCACCGTCGCCGAGGTCAGCCGGCAGGTGCTGAAACAGCTGGGTTTCAATGGCTCCATCAGCAGTTCGACAAGCAATAACGGCTTCGAATTCGCAAATCCGTCCAACCTTGGAAATGCAATCAGCGGCGCCTCGCGAATCGCCAGCGGCGCGATCGGTTCCGGTTCGCTCAACTTTGCCACCTATCTCAATGCCATGGAGCAGGCCGGCGTCGTACGCACGCTGGCCGAACCCAGCCTCACCGCCATTTCCGGCGAGCAGGCAAAGTTCTATGTCGGGGGCGATTTCCGTCTGCCTGCGGAACAGGAAGTCACCATCGACAAGGATACGGGCCAGCAGACCATAACGCGCACGACCGACACGGTCGACTACGGCATAACCTTGAATTTCCGGCCGGTCGTGCTTTCCCCAGGACGGATCAGCCTCAAGATCGAAACCAATGTTTCCGAGCCTACCTATGAAGGTAACGTGGTAACCGGAAATGCAGGCAGGAACATCCCGGGTTCGACTTATATGTCGATCCGCAAGCGCGAGACCTCGACAACCGTCGAACTCCCATCGGGTGGCTCGATCGTCATCGCCGGCTTGGTCCAGGATAATATCCGCCAGGCCATGTCGGGGCTTCCGGGTATTTCAAAGGTTCCGATCTTCGGTACGCTTTTCCGCAGCAAGGACTTCATCCGCAACGAAACGGAACTGGTCATCATCGCGACGCCCTATCTGGTGCGGCCAGTCGCGCGCAACCAGATCGCCCGGCCGGATGACAACTTCAATCCGGAAAACGATGCAGCCATGTATTTCATGAACCGCGTCAACAAGGTCTATGGCCGCAAGGACCAGGTTCAGGCGGCTCCTTATCAGGGATCGGTGGGGTTCATCTACAAATGACGACACGCGCACGAAATCCCCTCTTCAGAGCAAGCCCGGCGGGGGCAGGAAACATCATGCAGGAAACCTCTTCCTTTTTGTCCATCAAACGCGCCAGTCTCGTCGCCATGGTTGCGCTCACCGCCGGCCTTCTGCAGGGCTGCGCGCGTGACCCTTTGACGACCAATGCCATTCCTGACGACTATCGCACGCGCCATCCCATCACGCTCTCGGAAGCGGAACATTCGCTGGATATTCCGGTTTCGGCAGGCGACAGCCGGCTGACCACGGCAGTGGCGGATAATGTCCGCGGGTTTGCCCAGAATTACGCGTCCATGTCGACCGGTATCGTCAATATCCAGGTGCCGTCGGGGTCCGCCAATTCGGCGGCCGCATCAAAAATGGCGAAACAGATCCGCTCGACGCTTTCCGGCGCCGGAGTTTCTTCGGGCAAGATCATGGAAACGCGCTACGCCGCATCCCCGAATGGCGATGCTGCTCCCATCCGTTTGAGCTATGTGGCCGTCACCGCCATGACCGGGCAATGCGGTCAATGGCCAGAGGACCTTTCGGACAACACCTTTGCCAACAAGAACTGGTACAATTTCGGGTGCGCATCCCAGAGCAATCTCGCCGCACAGGTCGCCAACCCCATGGATCTGGTCGGCCCGCGCGGCATGAGCCCGATCGATGCGGAGCGCCGCGCGGTCGTCATCGACAACTATCGTCAGGGCAAGACCACGGCGACGCCGAATTGATGCGGCTCCAACATTTGTTACGGCAGGATAGACGATGAGCGCTGTAGAATACGATATCAAGGCAAGCGGCAGTGCAGACGCCGAGGCGCCCGTTCGTGCCGGGGATATGGATCGCCTGCGGCCCCTGCCCCGCATTTCCGTCCATGCCTTCTGTGTCAGCGACAATATGCAGGGTGTCATGGACGCATTGTCCGGCGACCGGCGCATGAGCAAGGTAACCCTCAGGGTGACCAAGGGAGACATCAACGCGGCCGCCACGATGTTTTCCGCCTCGCCGACGCCCAATCTCATCATTCTGGAGACGGCCAGCGCACCCGGCTCGCTGCTGGATGATCTGGCTCCGCTGGCAGAGGTTTGCGATCCCTCGACCCGCGTCATCATCGTCGGCCGGCACAATGACATAACGCTTTATCGCGATCTCATCCGCAACGGCATTTCCGAATATCTGGTCGCCCCGGTCAGCATGGCCGATCTGCTGGGCTCGATCGCGACAATCTTCGTTGACCCGGAAGCGGAGCCACTCGGCCGCAACATTGCTTTCATCGGTGCCAAAGGCGGCGTTGGCTCCTCGACGATCGCACATAATTGCGCCTTTGGCATATCCACGCTCTTTTCCACCGAAACCATTCTGGCGGACATGGACCTTGCCTATGGCACGGCCAACATCGATTTCGATCAGGACCCCGCGCAAGGCATGGCGGAAGCCGTGTTTTCGCCGGAACGGCTGGACGAGGTGTTTCTAGACCGCCTTCTGACGAAATGTTCCGACCACCTGTCGCTCCTGGCGGCGCCCTCGCTTCTCGACCGGACCTATGATCTCGATCGTCAGGCTTTCCTGCCGATACTGGAGGTCCTGCAGCGCAGCGCGCCCGTTGCCGTTCTCGATCTTCCACACCAGTGGTGCGACTGGACGCGGGCGGTCCTTGCCGAAGCCGACGAAGTGGTCATCACGGCGGTTCCCGATCTCGCAAATCTGCGCAATACGAAAAACCTGTTCGATGCGCTGATAAAATTGCGGCCCAACGACAAGTTGCCTCACCTCATTCTCAACCAGGTGGGCATGCCGAAGCGGCCGGAAATCGCCCCGGCGGATTTTCTTGAGCCCCTGGAAATCGAACCGATCGCGATCATCCCGTTCGATACCCAGCTGTTCGGCAGCGCCGCCAACAGCGGACGCATGATCAGCGAGATGGATGAAAAATCCCAGATCGCGGAAACCTTCTCGCAGATCGCCCATACGATTACGGGCCGCACCATACTGCGCAAGAGCAGACGCGGTGGCCTGGATAAACTCAAGAATATTCTCAAGCGCAAATAGGTCTTGCCTCTGCGCCCTTAGACGGAAACGCCGATGTTCGGAAAACGCGGGTCTGACGGCCCAACCAGAAGCACGAAGCCGGATCTGGCCGCACCTGTTTCCGTTCAGGTGGCGATGCCACCCGAGCCGCGTCCTCTTGCGATCGATACCTTGGAACCCGGCCAGTCACCCGCGACGCGGCAAGCGCAGGCAACATCGCAGTCGCCGCAGAAAAAGCGCGCCCGCACGGAAGACTATTACAATACCAAGAGCCAGGTTTTTTCCGCGCTCATCGATACGATCGACCTTTCGCAGCTCGCCAAGCTCGATGCGGAGAGCGCGCGCGAGGAAATTCGCGATATCGTCAACGATATCATCACCATCAAGAATTTTGCCATGTCGATTGCCGAGCAGGAAGAGCTGCTCGAAGACATCTGCAACGACGTTCTGGGTTACGGACCACTGGAACCGCTTCTCGCACGCGACGATATTGCCGATATCATGGTCAACGGATCCGGCCAGACCTTCATCGAAGTCGGCGGCAAGACCATCGAATCCGACATCCGCTTTCGCGACAATGGCCAGCTGCTATCCATCTGCCAGCGGATCGTCAGCCAGGTCGGCCGGCGCGTGGATGAATCAAGCCCCATATGCGACGCCCGCCTGCCGGATGGGTCGCGCGTCAACGTCATTGCGCCGCCGCTGGCCATTGACGGTCCGGCGCTGACGATCCGAAAATTCAAGAAGGACAAGCTCACACTTGACCAGTTGGTGCGTTTCGGGGCGATCACGCCCGAAGGTGCGACATTGCTCAAGATCATCGGCCGCGTCCGCTGCAATGTCGTCATCTCCGGCGGCACCGGCTCCGGTAAGACAACGCTTCTTAATTGCCTCACGAGCTTTATCGACAGGGATGAACGCGTCATCACCTGCGAGGACACCGCCGAACTCCAGCTACAGCAGCCGCATGTGGTGAGACTGGAAACACGTCCACCCAATATCGAAGGGGAAGGCGAGATCACCATGCGCGATCTCGTGAAGAACTGCCTTCGCATGCGACCCGAACGCATCATCGTCGGTGAAGTGCGCGGACCGGAGGTTTTTGACCTGCTTCAGGCCATGAACACCGGCCACGACGGCTCGATGGGAACGCTGCACGCCAATACGCCGCGGGAATGCCTCAGCCGTATCGAATCGATGATCGCCATGGGCGGTTTCACGCTGCCGGCGAAGACGGTGCGCGAAATCATCTCCGGATCGATCGATATCGTTATCCAGGCTGCGCGCCTGCGTGACGGTTCCCGCCGGATAACGCAGATCACCGAAGTGATCGGCATGGAAGGCGATGTCATCGTCACCCAGGATCTGATGCGGTACGAAATCGAAGGCGAAGATGCGCATGGCAAGCTGATCGGCAGGCATGTCTCGGCAGGCATCAGCAAACCCCATTTCTGGGATCGCGCACGTTATTACGGCGAAGAAAAACGTCTGGCGGCTGCGCTCGATGAAATGGAAAAGACATCCTAAGGGAAGGCGACCGTCATGGACCCCACAATCCTGTTACTGGCCGTACTTGTCGCCATTTCGGCAGGAGCGCTGGCTTACGCCTTCCTTTTTCAGCAGATAGAGGTCGAAAAAAAGACCACCAGCCGCTTCAAGCGGGTTCAGGCCGCCGAGACGGATCACGCCAATATCAAAGCGGCGCGCGACCGCGTGCAGGAACTCAGCAAGCGCCGTAAATCCATGCAGGACAACCTGCGGGAAATGGAAAAGAAGCAGAGTGAAAAGGCAAAGAAAGCCAAGAATGTCAGTTTGCGTGACAAGCTGGTTCAGGCAGGCCTGCGGCTTTCGGTCCGGCAATTCCACCTGATAAGTGCTGGCGCCGCGGTATTCTGCTCCCTTATCGCTATTCTCTACGGCCTGTCGTTGGTGCTCGCGCTGCTCATCGGGGTTGTCGTGGCATTGGGATTACCGCGGTGGATTCTGGCTTTTCTTCTCAAGCGCCGGCAGAAAAAATTCCTTGAGGAATTTCCCAATGCGCTCGACGTCATGTGCCGGTCGATCAAGTCCGGATTGCCATTGAACGACGCCGTAAGGTTGATCGCATCGGATGGCCAGGAGCCGGTAAAAACCGAATTCCAGCGGATTGTCGATGCGCAACAGGTCGGTATCAGCATTCCCCAGGCAATCGAACGCATGATGCTTACGATGCCACTCTTCGAGGTCAGTTTCTTCGGCACCGTCATCAATATTCAGGCGCAGGCGGGCGGCAATCTTTCAGAAGCGCTGTCCAACCTTTCAAAAGTCCTGCGTGACCGCAAGAAGATGCGCGCCAAGGTCAGTGCCCTTTCGATGGAGGCGAAAGCGTCGGCGGTCATCATCGGTGCGCTGCCCTTCATCGTCATGATGCTGGTGCACTTCACGTCGCCAGATTACCTGTCCGTGCTCTTCACCGACCTGCGCGGGCACCTCATTCTCGGAGCATCGGGCATCTGGATGTTGATCGGCATTTTCATCATGCGCCAAATGATCAATTTCGATATCTGAGGGTGGGCCATGACAGGGAATCTCATCTCGAGCCTGACGGATCCGCAAACGATCATCGCCATTCTGGTCACTCTTGCGGTTTTCGCCACCCTCTACACCCTCATCATGCCGTTCTTCGAGCGCAAGGACTTCGCCAAGCGCATGAAGGCCGTGTCGTCGGAGCGCGACTTCATCCGCAGCCGGGAGCGTGAGCGCATTGCAGCGGCCTCCAGAGATGGAAAAGCCTCGTTGCGCGGCAGCAACAACAAATCGGCCCGGCGTATCGTCGAAAAATTCAACCTTCAGGAAGCGCTGGCTGACGCCAATACGATGAACAAGCTGCGTGCAGCGGGTTTTCGTTCGCAGAACGCGCTCAACACATTTCTTGCCGCACGCTTCCTGCTGCCATTCGCCTTTCTTGCCATCGCTTTTACCTGGGTCTTCCTTCTGGGAAACCTTGCCGACAAGGCCTTCATCGTCAGGCTGATGGCTGTGCTGCTTTTCGGTTATATCGGGTTTTACGCGCCCAATATCTATGTCTCGAACGCCATGACGAAGCGGCAGAGTTCGATCAAGCGCGCATGGCCCGACGCTCTGGATCTGATGCTGATCTGCATTGAATCCGGTGTTTCGATGGAAGCCGCGATGCGCCGTGTTGCGGAAGAAGTGGGCGAACAGTCCCCTGAACTGGCTGAGGAGATGATACTGACGACGGCGGAGCTCTCCTTCCTTCAGGACAGGCGCATCGCGCTTGAGAATTTTGGCATGCGCACACAGCTGGAAGGCGTCAAAAGCGTGGTGCAGGCCCTCATCCAGGCGGAGCGATACGGCACACCGCTGGCTCAGGCGCTGCGTGTTCTGGCGCAGGAAGGCCGTGACGAGCGCATGAACGAGGCCGAAAAGAAAGCCGCCGCGCTGCCGCCGAAACTGACCGTGCCGATGATCGTCTTTTTCTTGCCGGTGCTCATTGCCGTCATTCTCGGCCCGGCCATCATCCGGGTTCTGGATACGTTTTGACAAAGAAAAATACCGCCGGTATTTCACCCGGCGGTACAGCGTAATTCATATGGCAAGATTTTTAGCCTGCCTATACCGGGTGGCCACATCCAAAGCGTATCAGCCCGCCGGCTTTGCGTCTTTTTTCGCCAGTTGCTGCCAGGAATTCTGCTGTGAGAGCATGGCACGCAGATAGCCGAGATTTGCCTGCGCCTGCTGTGGCGACAGTTCCTGCGCCGCGATACGCTCGGCTTCGGCGAAACGCCCCTGAAGACCGACCACAAGCGCCAGATTCTGACGGACGCGGCTATCGGCACCGGGCTGGGCGATGGCCGACTGCAGATATGTCTCGGCAGTGCGGGGATCACTCGACAGGACATAGGACATGCCGAGGTTCGAAAGCACGCTTGGATCATTCGGCTTGAGGTCCAGCGCCTGCCGATATCGGGAACGCGCATCGTTCGAGCGCCCGAGCTGATCGAGCACGGCGCCTTCGGCGGAATAAAGCCGCCAATCGGGGCGGTCAGGCGTCTGTGCCCGCTGTATGGTCGAAAGCGCCTGTTCCAGCTGGCCGGCCGCCGCCTGCGCCTTGCCATAGGCGGCAAGCACGTCGCGATCCGCCGGATTGGCGATGGCAATCTGCTGCATCACGGCAAGCGCCTGCGTATTCTTGCCCGTCATCATCAGCACGCTGGCATAACTCATGCCGATCGACTTGTCCTTGGGGCTGCGCTCGTAGGCTTTGCCGGCAGTCTCCTCCGCCTGTCGCAACTGGTCCATGTTCATGGTGTCATAGGAACGCGTGGCTGCGGGAATGGAGCCGGTGGACATGCGATCCGGCTTATTGGTGCCCGCGCATCCGGAAACGGCCAGAACCAGCGCCGCCAGGCACACGCCGCGCAGCAATCCGGTCCGGCCTGTCTCGCCCAAAGAAAAAGCAGTCATGGCAGCGCCCCCGCCCAAGAATGATCGATCTTGCGCCCGACATACGACAGACTCACATGACGCAACTTTCGCTTAAGCAATAATCTGTTAACCCTAACAGAGCGTTAATCGCACCGATTCACGAGATTTACGGAAGCATACAATGGCGCCCTATCAGTTCATCGAACGCCCCACCCCTTTCAGCTCGAAGGCCGGCAGCACCTTGCCGGTTTTCGCCGTCACACCAGCCCATATTGAACAGGGTGCCATCGATCCTGTCGCTCTGGACTGGGCGAAAAAGGCGGGGTTCAAGGCGGAAGCCGGCGCCATCCTGCTTGTCCCTTCCGCCGATGGTTCGCTCGGCGGCGTGCTTCTCGGCCTTGGCGGCAATCCGTCCGAAATTCCCTTCATAACTGGGAAACTGGCCCGCGAGCTGCCGGAAGGCGAATGGCACATCGAGACCGCACCGTTGACGGCCAACCGCCTGGCACTCGGCTTTGGTCTCGGCAGCTATCGTTTTGACAAATACAGGACCACCAAGACCAACGGGGCAAGGCTTCTCATTCCACAGGATGCCGAAGACGGCGAAATCAAGCGCATTCTGGCAGGCGTTTTCCTTGCCCGCGACCTCATCAATGTTCCGGCCAATGACATGGGACCGGACGAGCTTGAAATCGCCTTCCGCGCCCTTGCCGCCCACTACAAGGCAAAGGTCAGCGTCACCACCGGCGACGACCTGCTGAAGGAAAACTTCCCGCTCATCCACGCCGTCGGCCGCGCCAGCGAAAGCGCGCCACGTCTTCTCGAGATGAACTGGGGCAAGAAGGGCAATCCGCGCCTTACCCTCGTCGGCAAAGGCGTCTGCTTCGATACCGGCGGTCTCGATATCAAACCCGCCGCCTCCATGGCTTTGATGAAGAAGGATATGGGCGGTGCGGCCAATCTCCTCGGTCTCGCCCTGATGATCATGGATGCGAAGCTGCCGGTCGACCTTCGCGTGCTTATACCAGCCGTCGAAAACTCCATCTCTTCCAATGCCTTCCGTCCCGGCGACATCTACAAGAGCCGTAAGGGACTGACGGTACAGATTGACAATACCGATGCGGAGGGCCGTCTTGTTCTGGCGGATGCGCTGGCCTATGCCGATGAGGACGCGCCGGACCTGATGATCGACATGGCGACGCTGACGGGTGCCGCCCGTGTCGCTCTCGGCCCGGATCTGCCGCCGTTCTATACCGATGACGAGGATCTGGCCCATGATATCGCGGAAGCGAGCATCGATATCGATGACCCGTTGTGGCGGATGCCCCTTTATATGGGATATGACAAGGACATCCGCTCACGCGCGGCCGACATCACCAACGCGCCGTCAGGCGGCATGGCCGGTTCGATCACAGCCGCGCTGTTTCTCAAGCGTTTCGTCACCAATACCAAGCGCTGGGCGCATTTCGATATTTACGGCTGGTCGCTGAGCGAGAGACATCACTCGTCGATCGGCGGCGAGGCGCAGGGTATCCGGGCGCTCTTCCACTACATCTCGCATCAATTCGCGAAGTAATCACTTCCACGGGCGCTTCGTTAACCGGAGCGCCCGGTCTCGATTAAACCAGAACCTTCTGTTCCTTGTGGTCTTCCTCGCCGAAGAACTTCAGGTAACGCTCCACTTCGGCCGGTTCGCCCGTCGCTTTTTGCGGATTGTCCGAGAGCTTTACCGCCGGCCGGCCATTGGCATCGCTGACCTTGCAGACGATGGAGATCGGCTTGAGGCTGGCAATGGTTTTCGGCGCGCAGCCGGCAAAATCATTGGTCAGATTGGTGCCCCAGCCGAAGCTCATGCGCACCCGGCCTTCAAAATGCCGATAGGTGTCGATAATGGCGTCGACATCGAGACCGTCGGAGAAGATCAGCATCTTCTTGCGAGGATCGCGGCCCATCTTCTGCCACCACTCGATGATCTTTTCCCCGCCTTCGATCGGCGGCGCGCTGTCGGGGCGAAAGCCCGTCCAGTCCGCCACCCATTCCGGCGCGTTGCGCAGAAACGCTGCCGTGCCAAAGGCATCGGGCAATACGATCAGCAGGTTGCCGCCATAAAGCCGGTTCCAGTCCTTCAGAACCTGATAGGGCGCTGCCGCCAGTTCCTCGTTCGTCTGGGCAAGTGCCGCAACCACCATCGGCAGCTCATGCGCGTTGGTACCGACAGCTTCAAGATCGGAATCCATAGCGAGCAGAACATTGCTCGTGCCGGTGAAAGCAGGGCCGATGCCTTCCTTCAGTGCCTCGACGCACCAGCGCTGCCACAGGAAGCTGTGGCGGCGGCGGGTGCCGAAATCGGAAATGCGCAAGCCCGGCAGTTCCCGCAGCCGCTCGACCTTTTCCCACATCTTGGCCTTGGCGCGGGCATAAAGGACATCCAGCGTGAAATAACCGAGAGAACGCATGGCGCTGCGCGAGCGGAGTTCGTTGATGATCGCCAGCGCCGGAATCTCCCAGAGCGTGGTATCCATCCAGCGACCATGGAAATTCAGCTCATATTGCCCGTCGCGCTTGAAAAGCTCGTATTCCGGCAATTGATAGCTCGAAAGCCAGGACAGGAATTCCGGCTCGAAAATCTGCGAGCGGCCGTAAAACGTGTTACCCGCGAGCCAGATGTTTTCTTTTTTGGAGAGGCGCAGGGTGCGCGCGTGATCGAGCTGCTCACGCAATTCCATCTCGTCGATCTCTTCCGCCAGCCGCACCGTCTTTGTGCGATTGATCAAGGAAAATGTCGCGTCGACTTCCGGATAGAGCTTCCAGATCATCTGCAACATCAACAGCTTGTAGAAATCCGTATCGATCAGGCTGCGCACAATCGGATCGAGTTTCCAGGTATGATTGTGGACACGGGTGGCTATATCGGTCTTCGTCATACTCGCATTCCCCAATATCGGCCAAAGGTCAAAATAGCCGATGTCACTCCGCACGCGTGCAGGTACCAACCTGTCATGCCGAAGATTTATCTGAAAAAGCGACAACAAGTCCAGAGCAACGAAAGGGCAAATGCCTTCCGTTGCTGCTTGCGCATCGATTTTCGGAACGCCGTCTGAAGTTTTCGGCCCGCCGCCTTAAACCATGTCGCCTCAGAAGGTCGGGTCAACGGGATTGATGCCGGGATACCAATCCTTCGAGACCGGATTCCTGCCGCCGAAGCTGGAAATGCCGTTTTCATCCGTACAGCGGTAGCCCTGCATGGGAAGGCCCCGGCTGCCGAAAACATCCCGGTAGGGACCTCGGGAATATCCGGTAACGCCAAGCGCGCTATGGCAGGTGTAACGGACCTTGGGTTGCAGCGTTCGCGGATCCTTGACGCCGGGCAGATTCGCATAGGCGTCAGGCGCCGGGGCGAAACCATTCTGGAAAACCGTCTGCGCCTCTGCCGCGCCGCTCGCCAGAACCGCCGCGAGGATGGCAGCCAATCGTGTCGCTGTTCTTGTCTTCATCGATGCCTGTCCCGTGCTTTTATCCATGGGATGTAGGCCGTCGGCGCTCTTCCTACAAAGGGCGGGGCGGGCACAATTTCGTGAAAGCCGCCTTCTCAGCCCTCCAGGCGGCGAAACGCCGTCGGCTTTTCATAAAGCCAGCCGATACGCTCGATGGCCGCATCGAGATTCTCGCGTGCGACATTCATCGTATGACCATTGGCATGCAGCAGGGTTTCTTCGTTCTCCATGAGGCCGACATGGCCTTTCCAGAAAACGAGATCGCCGCGGCGCAATTCGTCACGCTCTATTTCCACACCGAGCGACTTCACCTGCATGTCGGTATCGCGAAGAACCCGCCTACCGGTCATCGTCATGGAAAGCTGGACGAGGCCGGAACAATCGATGCCGAAACCCGAGCGTCCGCCCCACAGATAGGGCGTCTCGATGAAACGTAACGCGACAGCGACGTAATCGTCGTCACAAGCGGCATCGACGGTCTGGCAATGACCGGCGATGATGCCTTCGCCCTTGTCGGTCATCAGGTAACGGGTGCCGCGAGTTTCCGCCTCACCGACGATACGGACAAGGCTGCCCATCGACAGCGCCGCCACCGGCGGTTTGCGCAGCTCGGCCGAAGGATAAAGGAAGGTGCGCGGCGCGATGACGCGGTGGGTCGCGGCAACGACATCACCGATGGCCGTTTCCGGCACATAACCGGCGTAACCATCGGCATCCGCCTGCACCCATGCCCAGCCGTTTGCCCTATCGAAAACGCGCACCGTTTCGCCAAACAGCAGCTCGGTGTCGATGCCGGCGATAATATCGGGCGTCGGACGCAGGCCGATCACCGGTGCCACGATCTGCGCGGGAGTGCCGCCGACAAAACGTTCGGCCTGCACCACGCCCTGCAGTTTTTCATCGGCGAGATCGGAACGGAAAACATTCAGGCGGCGGTCGAGCATCATGGGTTTCACGTCCTGAGGTTAGATCTTACGCGCCTGATCAATAACCAGATCGCCAAATTTTTCCAGATAGAGCGCACCTGCGACGGTACGTTTTATCACGACATTGCGCCTGTCCCGCTCATCACGCACCCTGTCGACCAGCCCAAGCGCCCCGAGACTGTCAAGTGCGCGGGTGATGACCGGCTTGGTTACGCCCAGCATGGCGGCAAGCCCCCGGACGGTGTGCGGCGGCGGCACGAGATAAATCTGCAGCAGGATGGCGGTCTGGCGCAAGGTCAAATCCGGTGCATCGGCGATGACCTGCGTCATGGAAACACGATGCCAGAGTCCCAGAGCCTCCGAGGGTGACAATTGTGCAGGCAAGCCGGTAACCCTCCAGTCGTTGTCCTACCGTTTTCATTCAACGGAAGGCAAAACTCAAGAACCATGCACACAAACAAACCGCCGCGCTGTTGGGACCCGACAGGTCGAACGGCGCGGCGGCGTTTTTTTGACCCGTTTTCCGGGCTTCCAACGTCCCCTCTGGACTTGTGACAGGAGAAGCAGGAAGCATGCCAGTTTTATTGCGGCGCACAAATTCAAGGTAAAACAAATACTTGCCATACCATCGCGGCGCTATGGCCAATTTTTCCGCAACGAAGGAACAGCAATAAAAATAAGCAAACGGGAATTCAATGCTTAAAAACTGCCTTCCGCCATGACGGCGGAAGGCGGGGATCATAGTGGATCAGATTTCCGCACCGCGCGCCGCATCAGCGGCACCGGCACTTTGCTGCCGGTTATGCCGGATCGATGACCAGAGCGAAATGCCGATCAGGGTCGCGCCACCAAGGCCGGTGATGACCTCCGGTATATGGAACATGGTCTGCACATACATGATGATCGACAGGATCAGGATCGCATAAAAAGCGCCGTGTTCCAGATAACGGTATTCGGCAAGCGTTCCCTTCTCCACTAGCATGATCGTCATCGAGCGCACATACATGGCGCCGATGCCGAGGCCGATGGCGATGATGAACAGATTCTGCGTCAGCGCGAAGGCGCCGATAACGCCGTCAAAGGAGAAGCTGGCATCAAGAACTTCGAGGTAGAGAAACGCACCGAAGCCGCCTTTCGCCGCGCCTTCCAGCATTTCCTGGCTGCGGTCGAGAATGCCGCCGACAACTTCCACCAGCAGGAAGGTCAAGAGACCCCAGATCGCCGAATGGAAGAAGGTGTTGGCCGCGACCGGACCGAGTTCCGGATTGTCGCTCGCGCCGATGATGCGGGAAAAGATCAGCATGACGACAAGCACAAAGGCGATTTCAATCCCCTTGACGGAGGAATAGGCCGCTGCCTTTTCCTCGATCCAGCGCACCCAGTGCACGTCCTTTTCATGGTCGAAGAAGAAGTTGAGACCGACCATCATCAGGAAGGTACCGCCGAAAGCCGCGATCGGCAGATGGGCGTCACGCATGATTTCCGCATAACGTTCCGGTTGCGTCGCCGCCATGACGATCGCCGTCCAGGGGCCGACATTGGCGGCCACGACGACGATGAGCAGCGGGAAGACGATACGCATGCCGAAAACGGCGATGAGAATACCCCAGGTCAGGAAGCGGTGCTGCCAGACCGGTGTCATGTCCTTGAGCTTATTGGCATTGACGATGGCGTTGTCGAAGGAGAGCGAGATTTCCAGCACCGCAAGAACGACGCAGATAAAGAAGATCGTCGCCGTGCCGCCCACCGTTCCGGTCATTTCCCAGCCAAGATAGCCGCCAAGGATCAGACCGACGACGGTGACGATAAAAGCCCACTTGAAGTAGGAAAGCGTGGTTTTCTGGGCGGCGCTCATGTCCGGTCGCCTCCGATAACGAGGGCATACACGGACCGACGCGGAGCGTCAGGCCGCACGCAGAAAGCACGCGCGCGAAGCACATTCAGGTTTTTCATAGTTTTTAATCCGCCGGCCAATTTTTGCAGGCGGTACCGACATCACGAGAGCGCCGTAAAACTCTCGCCAGAGGGGCCCGGCACCTTTGTTTCCTCTGCCCTTGCGAGACAAATCATCGCAGGGCCCTCTCTTACTTCCCGAAGATCACGCCGTCGTCAAGTCCCGTGATCGTGTCGGCGGCGGCCAAAGCAGAATCAGACCTGCTCCGCGGCCAGTCCTTCGGCAGCTTCGCGGCGGCGTTTGAGCGTATTTTCACGGAAGAAAATATAGAGGCCGGACAGAACGATCAGACCCGCGCCGACGACGATGCTCGTCTGCGGCACATCGCCGAAGAACAGCCAGCCGAAAATCACCGCCCAGAGCAGCAAGGTATATTGCAGCGGCGCGACGGTGGCCGCATCGGCCAGTTTAAGCGCCCGATTGACCAGCACATGCGCGGCCATGGCGACCACGCCGAGCAGGCCGAGGAAGGCAAGATCGAAACCGGACTGCACCGGCAACCAGCCCGATGGCGCAAGAAACACCGCAACGATGCCGGCAAGCGCCGCTCCGATGATCTGCCAGAAGGCAAGCACCGTATCCGGCGTATTGCGCAGCTGGCGGCCGGACAACATCATGAAAGCGAAGGCGGCGCTGCCGAGAATGGAAAAGAGTGCCGCGGAGGTGAGGCTTGCCGAACTGGGTTTGAGCGCGATAAGAACGCCGACAAAACCGATGGCGATGGCCGTCCAGCGGCGCCAGCCGACCTTTTCCCCGAGCAGAAACGGCGAGAGCGCCGCCACGTAAATCGGAGCGGCAAGCCAATAGGTCATGACATCGGCCAGCGGCAGGGCGGCCACGGCGAAATAGAAACAGAAGAGCTCGGCCGTGGAAAAGAACACGCGCGCCACCTGAAGGCTAGGCCGCTCGATATTCACGAGGCCGGAAAGGCCGGCTCTCCAGACGATCGGAACGAGAATGACAAGCGCTGCCGCACTTCGGATGAGAATGACCTGACCCTGGCTATAGGTCGATACCAGCCATTTGCCCATGGCGTCGTTCAATGCAAAAAGCAGCATTCCAAGCAGCATGACGGCCACGCCGAGGCCGGTCGGCGAAAGCTTTTTTATCATAGTCGACATGTCAGGTTCCGATTTCTCCCAATGGCTGCATTGGTCGTCCAGCCAGCGGCCCTTTGTCAAGCCCGGAAGCAGCCGTCTCGCGCAATTAATATTACTAATAGCCGGACCGTCGGATATCAGGTGAAAATTCGCCTTTCTTCGGCAACGAGTTCCTGCAGAAAATCGACCACGGTACGGACGCGGACCAGTTGTCGGGCGGACTCGTGATAGGCCGTCCAGTAGGACCGGTTTATGCTGAGATGCGGCATGATCCGCCGAAGCTCGGCATATTGCCCGGCGATGTAATTATGCAGGATGCCGATGCCTGCGCCCGAGCGCACCGCCTCTGTCTGGCCCGTGGCGCTGGAGATTTCGAAGGCGGCATCCCAGTCGCGCATGATCTCGCCGGTATAGTTGAGCGACGGTGAAAAGATCAGGTCTTCCACATAACCGATGCGGCGGTGGCGCTTCAGCGCTTCGACATCGGCCGGCGTTCCATATTCGGCCAGATAATCCGCAGAGGCATATAGACCCAGCGAATAATCGGTCAGTTTCGAAAACATCAGGCGGCCCTGCTCCGGCCTTTCGATGGTGATGGCGATATCGGCCTCGCGCTGCGACAGGGAGAAAGAACGCGGCACCGGCACGAGCTGGATTTTCAGGTCGGGATACCGCGCCGTCAGCCGGCCGAGCCGTGGCGCGAGGAAGGATACACCAAGACCATCCGGCGCACCGATGCGCACCGTTCCCGCCACCACCGTATCGACGCGGCCAAGATTTGCCTGGGCATTCAGCATTTCGGTTTCCATGCGTTCGGCCCCGGCAAGAAGGCGCTGGCCCTCCTCCGTCAGCTCGCAGCCATTGGTGCTTCGCAGGAAGAGCTGCGTGCCGATCGCCGCTTCCAGCGCGGAAATCCGCCGGCTGAGGGTAGCATGATTGACGCCAAGCTTTCTGGCCGCCGACAGAAACTGGCCGCTTCGCGCGACGCTTAGGAACAAACGCACATCATCCCAGTTCATTGGCCCCTCCTTGTGTCTATTTTTGCACAATGGATGCTTATTTCAGGCGATTGATTTGTGCAAATCGAAAGGTAATGCTGCGCCATCATAATCTGGAGGAAAACCCATGAAGGAAATCGGTCATTTCATTAACGGCAAGCATGTGCCTGGCACCAGCGGCCGCACATCGAATGTCTACAATCCCGCGACGGGCGAAGTTCAGGCAACCGTTGCACTTGCGAGCGACGCCGAACTGCGCGCCGCCGTTGAAAGCGCCAAGGCTGCGCAGCCGAAATGGGCCGCCACCAACCCGCAGCGCCGCGCCCGCGTCTTCTTCAAGTTCGTCGAACTTCTGAACCGCGATATCAACGAGCTGGCGGTGCTGCTGTCCAGCGAGCACGGCAAGACCGTCGAGGATTCCAAGGGCGATATCGTTCGCGGCCTTGAGGTCTGCGAGTTCGTCTGCGGCATTCCGCATCTGCAGAAGGGCGAGTTCACCGAGGGCGCCGGCCCGGCCATCGACATGTATTCGATCCGCCAGCCGGTTGGCATCGGCGCGGGCATCACCCCGTTCAACTTCCCCGGCATGATCCCGATGTGGATGTTCGCCCCGGCAATTGCCTGCGGCAACGCCTTCATCCTCAAGCCTTCCGAGCGCGACCCGTCGCTGCCGATCCGCCTTGCCGAACTGATGATCGAGGCCGGTCTTCCGGCTGGCATCCTCAACGTCGTCAACGGCGACAAGGGCGCTGTCGACGCCATCCTGACCGATCCCGATATCGGCGCGGTTTCCTTCGTTGGCTCGACACCGATCGCCCGCTATGTCTACGGCACCGCCGCCATGAACGGCAAGCGCGCGCAGTGCTTCGGCGGCGCGAAGAACCACATGATCATCATGCCGGATGCCGATCTCGACCAGGCCGTGAACGCATTGATGGGCGCGGGTTACGGCTCGGCCGGCGAGCGCTGCATGGCGGTTTCGGTTGCGGTTCCCGTTGGCGAAGAGACGGCCAACCGTCTCGTTGAAAAGCTTATCCCGCAGATCGAGGCACTGAAGATCGGCCCCTATACCGACGACAAGGCCGATATGGGCCCGCTCGTCACCAAGGAAGCGCAGACGCGCGTCAAGGGCCTGATCGACAGCGGTGTCGCACAGGGCGCGAAGCTTCTGGTTGATGGCCGCGACTTCAAGCTTCAGGGCTATGAAGACGGCTATTTCGTCGGCGGTTGCCTGTTCGACCACGTCACCCCCGATATGGACATCTACAAGACGGAGATCTTCGGACCGGTTCTGTCGGTCGTTCGCGCCAAGAACTACGAGGACGCGCTCGAACTGCCGATGAAGCACGAATACGGCAACGGCGTCGCGATCTATACCCGTGACGGCGATGCGGCCCGCGATTTCGCCAGCCGCGTCAATATCGGCATGATCGGCGTCAATGTTCCGATCCCGGTTCCGCTTGCCTACCACTCCTTCGGCGGCTGGAAGGCTTCCAGCTTCGGTGACCTCAACCAGCACGGCACGGATTCGATCAAGTTCTGGACAAAGACCAAGACGATCACCTCGCGCTGGCCGTCCGGCATCAAGTCGGGTGCCGAATTCGTCATGCCGACGATGAAATAATCGGGAAAGCCCGCAAACAAGACAAAAGCCCCGCGGCAAAACAGCGGGGCTTTTTTTGATTAAAAAGACGACTAAAAAAATCAAGTTTCTTTCGTCAAGATAATTCCACTTAAAGCTGTTATGGCGTAAAAGAGCCGTTGCGGCGTGGGGACGCTGCCAAACCGACGATAACGGGGAAGCTTGCAAACTCAATCTGCCCGGAGAGGGGCATGTCATGAGGGACTATTATGAGTGATATCTCTGTCAGCGCGGATCAGCGCGCACTCGAACGCGGCTCATTCAGTGGAAATGCCAAGGAATATTTCGGAATCTGGATCGTCAATATTCTGCTGACGATCGTCACGATCGGCATCTATTCCGCCTGGGCGAAGGTGCGCCGCAAGCGTTATTTCAATGGCAACACCGTGCTGGCGGGCCGCGCCTTCGGTTACCACGCCACGGGCGGACAAATCTTCAAGGGACGGCTCATTGCCTTTGCCTTCATCGTCGTCTCGCAGCTTGTCGGTCTCATCCATCCGTACCTGGTCTTCGTGCCGGCAATCCTGCTGATGATCTTCTTTCCATGGCTGATTACGCGCAGCATTCGTTTTAATGCGCGGGTGACAAGCTATCGCAATGTGCGTTTTGATTTCGTCGGCACCGCAGGGGGCGCTTTTGTCTCCATCCTGCTCGGCAGCCTCGTTGCGTTCTTCTCCTTCGGCATTCTGGCGCCGCTGTCCAGCCGTTGGGCGAACCGCTATATTTTCGGCAACCTGCGTTATGGTGACCGGCCCTTCAGCGCCGACCCCAGGATCGG
The DNA here is from genome assembly GCF_017313365.1 of Agrobacterium sp. OT33. NCBI lineage: Bacteria > Pseudomonadati > Pseudomonadota > Alphaproteobacteria > Hyphomicrobiales > Rhizobiaceae > Agrobacterium > Agrobacterium sp. OT33. The sequence goes on from NZ_JAFLMZ010000001.1 coordinate 666,445, forward strand.
CAAGCTCTACCGGGTCTGGATCATTCCCGCGATCATGGTGGTGATCGGTGGCATCGTGGTTGGCTTCTTCGGCCTTGCCGCCTTTGCGGCCAACAGCGCGATGCTCGAAGACGAGACGACAGCCATGGCCACCGCGCTGGCTTCGCTCTATGCCGGAGTTTTCGGCGCATTTCTGGTCTATGGTCTTGCGGGTGTCGTCTATCGCACCGGCGTTCGCAACGTCGTCATTTCCTCCATGCTGCTGGACGGCAAGCACGACCTGCACAGCGACCTTCATCGCGGCCGCTACCTGTGGATCATCGTCTCCAACCTCATCGTCACAGTCTTCACACTTGGCCTGATGCGGCCATGGGCGGCGGTGCGCGAGGCGCGTTACACCGTGGAACGCACGGCAATCCGCTTCAACGGTGACGTGGGCGAAGTCCTCTCATCGATGGAAGCCACCGGTGCCGCCGTCAGCGCCGAATATATGGATATGGAAGGTTTCGAATTTGGTTTCTGATACCGGAGAAACCGTTTCGGGCGAGTGGCATGCCGCTCGCTCCAGCCTTTCCAGCGCCGCCAGGCTGAAGCTTGGCGGCACGGTTCTTCTCGTGCTCGACACGAAGGACAACCACGTCAGAACCCAGGCCGAGATAAAAGCGGTCGAGATCAGCCACCGGGTTGGCACCATCCCCCGGGAGTTGCATTTTCCCGATGGGTCGCTGTTTGAAACACGCGACAATGACGGCGTGGATCGTCTGCTCGGCCAGCACATCGCCAAACGCGCGGGTTTCGTAAACTGGCTGGAACAGTTCCGCCTGCGGCTGGTCGGTATCACCGCCGCGGCCGTTCTTCTGGCCTATGGCACCTACAAGCTGGCACTTCCGGCGCTGGTGGAGCTGGCGGTCGCCGTAACCCCGCCGATCGTTCCGCAAATCATGTCGGCCAGCACCATGCAGGCTCTGGACCAGGCAGTGTTTTCTCCAAGCGGCCTGCCGCAGGAAGAGCAGGATGCCATCCGTGCGGAGTTTGCCCGGATCGCCGCCCATGCGGAAGGTTCACCCGAGGACTACAAGCTGAATTTCCGCAAGGGCGGTTATATCGGCCCGAACGCCTTCGCGCTGCCGGACGGGACGCTGGTCTTGACGGATGAGCTGGTGGAGCTGGCGGGGGACGACAGGCAGATGATTACCGGCGTCCTCGCACATGAAATCGGCCATGTGGAATATGAGCACAGCCTGCGGCAGCTTTATCGTGCCGCCGGTGTCGCCGGTCTTGTCATGCTGATCGCCGGCGACGTCGGTTCGGCGATGGAGGATATTCTCACCCAGGGCGGCGGCCTTCTGGCGCTATCGCATTCGCGCGATGCCGAACGGCAGGCGGACCAGCGCTCTGTCGAACTGATGCGCGAGGCAGGGCTCGACCCCACCGCCATCGAACGCTTCTTCGCGCTGCTTGAGGAAAAACTGGGCGACAAGGGTGGCACCAGCATCGTCTCCACCCATCCCGGAACGCCGGAAAGGCGTAAAGCGATCCTCGACTACAACGCTTCACTCGATAGCAAACCGGCGGACAACTGACCCGCCGGTAATATCGACACTTAAAGTCGCGAGCCTTGGGAGCGGCGTCAGTTGGTCGGACCGTCGTTGAAACCCACTTCGTCCACCAGTTCCGATGCCTGCTTGCGATGGGCGGCAATATCCGTCAACGGCAGCTTGTCCGGATTGATGGGGCCGAAGCCCTTCACGACATCGGAAGGCTCCGCGCCGGGCAGCACCGGATATTCAAAGACCTGCTTGGCGTAGATTTCCTGGGCTTCGCGGGAAGCCAGAAATTCCATCAGCTTCAGCGCATTGTCCTTGTTGGGCGCATATTTCGTCAGGGCCATGCCGGAAATATTCACGTGCGTGCCGCGATCGCCCGCATTGGGGAAGATCACCCGCACCGATCCAGCCCATTCCTTTTCTTCCGGTTCACGATCATTGGTCAGCATCAGGCCGACATAATAGGTGTTGCCGAGCGCGATATCGCATTCGCCGGAAAAGATCGATTTCGCCTGACTGCGGTCGGTGCCATCAGGCTTGCGCGCGAGGTTATTCTTCAGGCCGGTGAGCCAGGTACGGGTGTAATCGACGCCATGATGGGCGATCATCGAGGCGATCAGCGCGATATTGTAGGAATGCTGGCCGTCGCGAATGCAGATTTTGCCCTTCCACTTGGGATCGGCAAGCTCCTCATAGGTGATATCCTTCTGGGTCACCCGCTCCCTGGAGGCATAGACAACCCGGCCGCGCGTCGTCAGGCCGAACCACTCCCCCTGGGGGTCACGGAGGTTCGCGGGTATATCCTTTTCAATGATGGGATCATTAAGGACCGGCTGCGTAACGCCGCCTTCCTTTGCCTCCACGAGACGGGCGATATCGACCGTCAGCAGCACATCGGCGGGCGAATTGACGCCCTCGGCCTGGATGCGCTCCACCAGCCCCTTGTCGAGGAAAAGAACATTCGCCTCGATACCGGTTTCCCTGGTGAAAGCATCCAGCAGCGGCTGGATCAGCTCCGGCTGGCGATAGGAATAGACATTCACCTCGCCTTCCGCAAAAGCCGCAGGCACGGCCGAGAGGATAGCCAGTCCCGAAAAAACGGCAGCGGAAAAATACGATTTCAAGCTTGCCATTATGAATGCCTCCATTACATTCCGATTCTTGACTTGTTTGTTCATGAATCATCGAGGCGGTCAACAAGGCTGTTCGAGAAATATCGGATGGATGCCAGTTTTTTCAGTTTCTGGAATTGTTCTAAACTGAAAAAGAGACTATATAACTCCACATTGAGAGTTAGGAGACCAGCATGCGTTTGACCAAACAGACCAACTATGCCGTTCGCATGTTGATGTACTGCGCCGCGAATGAAGGCAAGCTGAGCCGTATTCCAGAGATCGCCAGGGCCTATGGCGTGTCAGAGCTGTTCCTTTTCAAGATCCTGCAGCCGCTCAACAAGGCCGGACTGGTGGAAACCGTACGTGGCCGCAATGGCGGTGTGCGCCTGGGCAAGCCCGCCGAGAAGATCAGCCTGTTCGATGTCGTGAAGGTCACGGAAGACAGTTTTGCAATGGCGGAGTGCTTCGAGGACGGCGCTGTCGAATGTCCGCTTGTGGACAGCTGCGGCCTGAACTCGGCGCTGCGCAAGGCGCTCAATGCCTTCTTCGACGTGCTGGCGGAATATTCGATCGACGATCTCGTCAAGGCACGCCCGCAGATCAACTTCCTGCTCGGCCTCGATACCGAAATGCCGAAGGCCGTGGCGCTTCCCGCCGCCTGACCAGATGAATGCCAAATGGCGACAGCCAGAGCCCGTGCCGGAAGGTCACGGGCTTTTCTTTTATAAAATACTCATGAAATACAATATTTTTGGTCCCGCCGGTTGACGTTGCGAGACGAAGCGGCGCATTTGGTCACGAGCTTTTTCAAGCAAACAATCAGCGTCGCAATGATCATCAAGCCCGAACTTCATACATTTGCGCTTACCGCCCTTGTCGGCAGCATGGGCGCACTGCTTGCCAGCCTGCTTCATGTTCCCGCCCCCTTTCTTTCGGGGCCGGCACTCGCGGTGACGATCACCGGACTGGCGGGCGTCAAGCTTGGAATTCCCGCCTTCATCCGCAATGCCTGTTTCGTCGTCGTCGGCATTTCGATGGGAACGAGCGTAACGCCCTCGGTCATCGATGCGGCAAAGACATGGCCGCTGAGCTTCGTCGTCGTGCTCGTCGCCGTCGTCATCATGCTCTACGTCGCTTACTGGATCCTGCATTACGGTTTCGGCTACGACCGGACGACGGCCATGCTGGGCGCCTCCCCCGGTCACCTCAGCTACATCATCAGCCTTGGCGCAGAAACGAAAAGCGACCTTGCGACCGTCAGCATCGTGCAAAGTGTCAGGGTACTGGCGCTGACGCTTTCGGTGCCGCTGATCGTCGAATATTTCGATCTGGTCAGCACCGAGCCGCTGATCACAAACCCGCCAATGGGTCTTTTAACCCTGGCGCTGACCATCGCCGCATCCCTGCTGACCGGATGGCTTTTCCTGCGCTGGAGATTTCCGGCCGCCCTGCTGCTTGGCGGCGTTGCCGTTTCCATCGGCACCCATATTACCGGCTTTACCGCAGGCGGTGTTCCCGCCTGGCTCAGCCTGCCGGTCTATGTGCTGATCGGCTGCCTCATCGGCACGCGTTTTTCCAATGTGTCGCTGATGGAAGTGCGCAAGGGTTTTCTGGCCGGCTTCGTCGTCACCATTGCCGTGATGGTAATCGCCGGCGGCATCGCCTGGATGATTTCCGGCGTCACCGGCGTTCCGCTCAATGCCGTGATGATCGCCTATGCGCCGGGCGGCCTCGAAACCATGGCGGCGATGGCGGTGATGATGCATGCCGATACCGCCTATGTCGGCTCCCACCATGTCATCAGGCTGCTGTTTCTCTCCGTGCTCATGCCACTCGTCATGGGCAAGGATGCGCGCAAGCGGAACGACGAGAGCTGACGGCCGCCCCGTGAGCGCAAAGCACCTCGCCGGACGCCAAATTGCAGGTGACGTTGCAACCTTTTTCCCTCCCGGTCGTTAACACTCCGCCGCAATTGCGGCGGCAATCTTTCACCTGTTCGGCAGGCTGACCCACCGGAGGAAAATTCATGAACCGCTTGATGACGTTGACGGGCGCAGGACTTGCGTTCGCCCTTTCTGTTTCCATCGCTCAGGCGCAGGTGGTGGTGTCGTCGAAGATCGATACGGAAGGCGGCGTCCTCGGCAACATCATCCTTGCCGTCCTCAGCAAGAACAATATCGAGACGACGGATCGCATCCAGCTTGGTGCTACCCCGGTCGTCAGGAAGGCAATCACTGCCGGCGAGATCGACATCTATCCGGAATATACCGGCAATGCCGCCTTCTTTTTCTCCAAGGCCGACGACCCGTTGTGGAAGGACGCCGCCAAGGGTTATGAAGAAGCGAAAACGCTCGACTACGACGCCAACAAGATCGTCTGGTTGGCGCCCTCTCCGGCCAACAACACCTGGGCGATTGCGCTTCGCAAGGATGTCGCCGACAAGAACAATCTGAAGACGCTTTCCGATTTCGGCAAATATGTCGCCGATGGCGGCGCGGTGGTTCTTGCGGCCTCCTCCGAATTCGTCAATTCCGCCGCCGCCCTGCCGGCATTCCAGACGACCTATGGTTTCACCATGAAACCGGAGCAGCTGATCACGCTGTCCGGCGGCGATACGGCCGCCACGATCGCCGCCGCCGCCAATCAGACCAACAATGCCAATGCCGCCATGGTCTATGGCACGGATGGCGGCATCGCGCCTTCGGGTCTTGTGGTGCTGGAGGACGACAAACATGTGCAGCCGGTCTATCAGCCCGCACCGATCATTCGTGAAGAGGCTCTGAAAAAGCATCCCAATATCGAGGAACTGCTGAAACCCGTGTTCGAGAAACTCGATCTGGCGACCCTGCAGGATCTGAATGCGCGTGTGCAGGTGGGTGGCGAACAGGCGAAGACCGTGGCGCTCGACTTCCTGACAAAGAACGGTTTCGTCAAGTAAGCTATCATGGTGCCGGGGCGGGCTGCGGGAACCACAGCGCTCTTACGGCCCAGCGCTGGACCAGGGTGCAGGGGAGCAGGATTTGACGAAATGGCCTGACAAGGTGGGTGTGCTGATTTCGTGCCTGCTGCTCTATGCGCTTTTTGTATCGCCTTTCATGACGTTTCGCGCCAACCGGATCGTTCAGGGCGAAGCACGGGCGATCTTCGATGCACTTCCATCCGTTTCCGCAACACTCCTTGCCGCCATCATTCTCGTTGCAGCCTTCATCGCTTTCCTGCGCTTTCCGGCGCGGCTGAAACTCGCAGCCGCCCTGGTCTCTCTTGCGGCGCTGGCGGTTTTTGTCGGGCAGGCGGCCTCCTTCCTCACACCGGAGGGTAATGGTTTCGCCCGCATTTCGCCGGCGAGCGGTTTCTGGCTGATGTTTGCCGGGCTGGCTTTGCTCGCGACGGATTGCATTGCACGTCTCCAGCCGAAGCCCGCCGTCCGGATATTGCTATTGCTCATGGCCATTGCCGCACTTGCAGCCGTGCTGACAAGCGGTCTCTGGAACGATCTCTCGATCATCAGGGAATATACTGCCCGGGCCGATATTTTCTGGACAGAAGCCCTACGGCATGTGGAGCTTGCGATCGGCTCGCTGATCGCGGCGACAGTGGCAGGCATTCCGCTGGGGATACTCTGTTACAAGGTCGAGCGGTTGCGGGCAGGCGTGCTGAACAGCCTCAATATCGTCCAGACCATCCCTTCCATCGCCCTCTTCGGCCTGCTGATCGCTCCGCTTGGATGGATTGCCGCCACCGTGCCGGGAGCGGCCAGGATCGGCATCGCCGGCATCGGCATGGCGCCCGCATTCGTGGCGCTGTTTCTCTATTCACTGCTGCCGGTCGTTTCCAACACGGTTGTCGGCCTTTCCGGCGTCTCGCAGGCAGTCCGGGAAGCGGCGCGTGGACTTGGCATGACACCGGTGCAAAGGCTGCTGCGGGTGGAATTTCCACTGGCCATGCCGGTCATCCTCACGGGCATCCGCATCGTGCTGGTGCAGAATATCGGGCTGGCGACCATCGCCGCGCTGATCGGCGGCGGCGGTTTCGGCGTTTTCGTGTTTCAGGGCATCGGGCAGACGGCGATGGACCTCGTACTGCTCGGCACCGTGCCGACCGTTCTCCTCGGTTTTGCCGCCGCGATCACGCTAGACGCCCTCATCGACAGTAATCTCTTCAGCGCAGGCGGAAGGCAACAGGCATGATCGAGATCGACACCATCACAAAACGATATGGCGATGCGGCCGTGGTGGATCAGGTGTCGCTGACCGTCGCACCGCGCACCGTCACCGTCATCGTCGGCACGTCAGGATCGGGGAAAACCACGCTGCTGCGGATGATAAACCGGCTGGTGGAACCGACCTCCGGCACGATCCGAATCGACGGTGAGGATGTCAGCACGATGCCGGGTTACAAACTGCGCCGACAGATGGGCTATGCCATTCAGGGCCATGGCCTGTTTCCACACAGGACGGTGGCGGAGAATATCGCCACCGTTCCGCAGTTGGTCGGCTGGGACCGCAAACGCATCGAGGCGAAGATCGATGCGTTGATGCACCTCTTCCAGCTTGATCCCGCGCTTTATGCGGACCGTTTTCCGCATGAGCTTTCCGGCGGCCAGCAGCAGCGTGTCGGCGTGGCGCGGGCGCTTGCCGCAGAGCCGAATATCTTGCTGATGGACGAACCCTTCGGCGCGCTCGACCCGGTAATCCGCGCCAAGGCGCAGAACGATCTTCTCGATATTCAGAAGAAGCTCGGCGTCACCATCGTCCTCGTCACACACGATATGGACGAGGCCTTTCATCTGGCGGATCGCATTGCCGTGATGGACAAGGGCCGTATCGTGCAGGACTGCCCGCCGGCGGAACTGGTGCTGAAACCGGCAACCGATTTCGTGCGCACCATGATCGGCGAAAACGAACGTGCGCTGAAACTGCTGTCGGTTCTCTCTATTGCTGACATCGTGGAGCTGGGAAGCGCCGAGGGCGAACCGCTTACCGAACATACAAGCCAGCGCGATGCCCTGTCAGCGATGTTATGGGCGGGCTGCGATGTCCTGCCGGTCGTCAAGGACGACGGCCAGCTCGTCGGCCGGGTGCGGCGGGACGTTCTCCTCCAGCGTGCTGCCGGAGCCTCATGAAAAACGCGGCCTCTTTCCTTGCAATCGGCTTTCTGGTGCTGGTGCTGATCGTCTTTCTTGCAGCGCCGCAAATCTTCGCGCCGATATTCCGCCCTCTCGTGCAGGCCAATGCACCGGCGATCTACACGCAGGCCAATCTTCTCTCCCTCACCCTCTCGCATCTGACCACCGTGGCGATCGCCACGGGGCTGGCCACACTGGTAGCGGGTGCGCTCGCAGTTCTCGTCACCCGGCCTTTCGGGGCGGATTTCCTGCCTTTGTCGCGCAGCATCGTCAATATCGGTCAGACCTTCCCGCCCGTGGCGGTACTCGCGCTTGCGGTGCCGATGATCGGTTTCGGGGAAAAACCGACGCTTATTGCGCTGTTTTTATACGCATTGCTGCCGGTGTTCGAAAATACGCTGACCGGGCTTACCACCCTGCCCGCCACGGTGATGGATGCCGCCAGAGGCAGCGGCATGACCGGCTGGCAGCGGCTTGTCAAAGTGGAACTGCCGCTTGCGTTACCCGCCATTCTTGCAGGCATCCGGTTGTCGGCAGTCATCAGCCTTTCAACAGCCACCATCGGCTCCACGGTAGCGGCGCGCACGCTTGGCGAAGTGATCATCGCCGGCCTGCAATCCAACAATCTCGCCTTCATCCTGCAGGGCGGGCTGATCGTCGCCGCACTTGCGGTTCTCATCCACTCTGCCTTTTCCGCGCTGGAAAGAGCAGCAGCCCGCAAAACCGGGCACTGACACGGGCAAGCTCCGTATTTTTATGTTCCCGACGTCAGCCGCACATGTTAGGGGCTGACCGTCGAAACAGAAACATCAGAGGTTCGGGTGACACAGGCAATCGTCGTGATGGGAGTGAGCGGCTCTGGCAAGTCCACGGTCGCAGAGGAGCTGGCGGAAAAACTGGGCATCGCCTTTATTGAAGGCGACAAGCTTCACCCGAAATCCAATGTCGATAAAATGTCCGAAGGCATTCCGCTGACGGACGAAGACCGCTGGCCCTGGCTGGACCTGATCGGCGCGGAACTGCGCAAGGGCAGCGAAGGCAACGGTGTCGTCGTTTCCTGCTCGGCACTCAAGAAAATTTATCGTGACCGGCTTCGCACGGCCACCGGCAGCCCGCTTGCTTTCGTTTATCTGGATGGCAGCCTGGAGCTTCTCAGCCGGCGCATGGGTGAACGCAAGGGCCATTTCATGCCGCTCTCGCTGCTTCAGACCCAGCTTGCCACGCTGGAAGTGCCGACCGGCGAACCGGGCGTCGTCACCGTCAGCATCGACACCACACCGGAAGAAATCGCGAAAAATGCGCTTTCCGGCCTTAAAACAGTGACGTTCTAACTCCCTGTTTTATTGCATTTCCGGAGGCGAAACCGCTTCACGCTTTTGCGGGAAATGCTCTAAAAGCCGAGCCTGTCCCGCATGCCGTACCACCAGGCGCCAAGCATGGTCAGCGGCACGCGGAAGGTCTTGCCGCCGGGGAACGGATAGTTCGGCAGCGAACTCCAGATATCGAAACGTTCGGCGTGGCCGGCAACGGCCTCGCCCAATATCTTGCCGAGCAGATGTGTGGTCGTGACGCCATGGCCGCTGTCGCCATGCGAAAAATAGATATTGTCCGAAAGCCTGCCCATATGCGGGATGCGCGTCAGCGTCAGCGCGAAATTGCCGCTCCAGGCGAAGTCGATCCTGGTCTTTTCCAGTTGCGGAAAGGTCTTCAGCATGTTTGGGCGGATCACGCCGGTCAGGTCGGCCGGGTCGCTGCCGCCATAACCGATACCCCCGCCGTAAAGCAGACGGTTATCCGAGGTGCGGCGGTAATAATCGAGAATGTAATTGGCATCCTCGACGCAATAATCGGCGGGCAAAAGCGCCTCGATCAGATCGGCATCGAGTGGTTCCGTCGCCATGACCTGACTTGAGACCGGCATCATCCGCTCACCGATTTCCGGCAGCAATGTCCCGAGATAGGCATTACCGCAGACGAGCACATATTTCGCCTTCACGCTGCCCGTCGCCGTGCGCACCACGGGGTTTGCACCCTGTTCTACCGAGATAACCCGTGAATTTTCGAATATGCGGGCACCGAGGCTTTCGGCCGCCGCAGCCTCGCCCTGCACCAGATTGAGCGGGTGGATGTGGCCACCGAGGCGGTCGATCATGCCACCGGCATAACGGTCGGACTTTACATAAGTGCCGACATCCGCCCTGGGGACCATTTCCAGCCCACCATGGCCGTGCTTTTCCCAATGGGCCTTGTGAGCCTCCATCTCGCGAATCTGTTTCGGCGTGAAGGCGGCGAAGAAGCCACCATCGACGAGATCACAGTCGATGTCATATTTGGCGATACGCTCGCGGATGATCGCGCCGCCTTCCAGCGACATTTCCCCGAGCTTTACCGCCTTGTCATGCCCATAACGGCCAGCGATGGTTTTGAGATCACGGCTATAGCCATTGACGATCTGGCCGCCATTACGGCCCGAGGCGCCGAAGCCGACACGCACGCCTTCCAGCACAATGACGGCATAACCGCGCTCACTGAGTTCAAGTGCTGCGGAAATGCCGGTGAAACCGCCACCGATGATGCAGACATCGGCTTCCAGCGCGCCTTCGAGCGTTGGTCGCACGGATTTGACATTGGCGGAGGCCGCGTACCATGAGGATGTGTGGCCCGGATTGGGGATCGTCGTTACCTCAGCCATTTCTCACACCGTCCTGATATAGGCGTCATATTCGACGTCGGTTACGCGCAGGGAAAATTCGGAAAGCTCCTGCTGCTTGCAGGCGGAAAACAAGGTGCGGTACTTCTGGCCAAGCGTTGCATAGGCAAAGCTCGAGCGCGTGAAGCGCTGCAGGGCATAATCCCAGTTGGTGGGCAGCGGTTCGTGATTGATCGCATGGCTGTCACCGGCGATAGCGCCGCCGGGCTGGCGCTTTTCCTTCATGCCGGCAAGTGCTGCACTCAGGATCATCGCCACAACCAGATAGGGGTTGGTATCGGCACCGGCCACACGGTGTTCGATGCGCGTCGCAGCCTTGCTAGCAACGATGACGCGCACCGCCGCCGAGCGGTTGTCGATGCCCCAGGAGGCGTAGGTGGGCGCATGTTCGCTCGGCGTCAGGCGACGATAGGAATTGGCATGGGGGGCGAAGATCGCCATGCTTTCCCCCATGTTTTCCAGAAGGCCGCCGACTGAATGCATCAGCGCATCCGATGGGCCGTTTTCGCCGGCATAGATGTTCCTGCCGTCCTTATCGAGAACGGAAAAATGCACATGCATGCCGTTGCCGGCCTGCAAGCCGTAAGGCTTGGCCATGAAGGTGGCGTCGAGCTCATGCCGCCGCGCCACGCCCTTGACGATGCGTTTCAGGAAGACGGCGAAATCGGCGGCCTGCAAGGCGTCCGGCACATGGTTGAGGTTGATCTCATATTGCCCCGGCCCGTTTTCGCGCAGCGTCGTATCGGCAAGCACGCCCTGTGCCCGGCAGGCTGTGGCTATATCGTGGAAGACATCCTCGAAATCCTGCAATTCGGAAATCGACAGAACCTGTGTCTGGCCCGTGTGCCAGCGTCCCTCGCGGCTATGCGGCGGGCGCACCGGATCGAGCGCCGAGCGGACGGGATCGATCAGATAAAATTCAAGCTCGGTCGCCACGACGGGCGTGAGACCGGCCTTTTTATAGGCGTTCAGAACCTGTGCCAGAACATGGCGCGGATCGCCATAGAAGCCGGTTCCATCCGGGTTTTTCATCGCCAGCAGAACTTGCGCCGTCGGACGGCCAAGCCATGTCACGCGCGACAGCGTGCCGGGAACGGGGAAACAAAAACCGTCCGGATCGCCCGTACCTTCGGCAAGGCCCGCGGCGTGCACATCCCGGCCCCAGATATCCAGCGCATAAACGGAGCGGGGAATGGCCATTCCCTTTTCGAGAACGTCGATCGCCCTCTCACGTGGAATCCATTTGCCGCGCGGAACGCCGTTCGCGTCTATGACGAAGGCTTCGAGAATTTCGATATCGGGATTATCGGCGAAAAATTTCTTTGCGTTTTCAATATCATCCATCATGCACCAGCAGGCCGTTTCTCTTCTGTTTCGCGCGCGGAAGCGCTTCGCTAACGAAAATCATCCTGCTGCTGATAGATGAGAAACCTCGCCACCATGATGACGTTTGCCCCTTTTCCCCTTGGATAAGCCTATGTTACGTGGCCCGCCGCAGGAAGGCCAGCGGATTCGGCCATCAGGGATTGAACCTTTCCGGGCGATAGGCGTCGATGGCGATAACAGGCGTTTCGCCGGCCATGGTTTCCGCCAGCACACGACCTGTGATCGGCCCCAGCGTTAGGCCGTGATGAGCGTGGCCGAAGGTAAACCACAAGGTCCTGTGGCGCGGTGCCCTGCCGATGACCGGCATCATATCAGGCGTGCAGGGGCGTGCGCCCATCCACGGCTCCGCATCCAGCCGGCCGCCAAGGGGAAAAACGGTACGGGCCACCCGTTCCGCCCGCTCGATCTGCACGGGGGATTTCGGCGCATCGCGTTCTGCAAATTCAGCACCCGTCGTCAGGCGGATGCCCTTGCGCATCGGTGCCAGAAAATAACCGCGCTCGGCGTCGATCAGCCAATTGTTGAGCTTTGTTCCCTCCTGCGGCGCATAGTGCATGTGGTAGCCGCGTTTCACCCCGAGCGGGAAGCGATAGCCAAGCCGTTCTGTCACCGTATCTGCCCAAGGACCAAGTGCCACGACGGCATGTTCCGCCTCAACTGCGCCGGTTTCGGTGCGCACCGTCCAACCGCTTACCGTCTGGCTAAGCGTCGACGCATCGCCCCGGACAAAAGTTCCGCCGTAGCTCTCAAACAGTTTGAGATAGGCGAGTGTCAGCGCATGCGGATCGAGTACCGACCAGGGATCGTTCCATTTCAGACCGCCAACGAAATCCCGGCTGAGATGCGGTTCGGCGGAGGCAAGCTCTTGCGCATCGAGTTTCGTGTGGGAAATGCCGTGGTCACGCGCCAGCCGCTCGGCGAAGGCATAGTCGGCATCCCGCCTTGCGGCAGTCCTGTAAGCCTCCATCCAGCCGTTTTTCACGATCAAATCGCCAGCCTTCGCCTCGTCGATCAAAATGCTGTGTTCAGAGACAGAATGTTCGATCAGCGGCGCATAGGCACGGGCAATCGCCGCATGGCGCGTGGCTGCGGAATTATACCAGTAGCGGCCGAGAAAAGGTGCGATCTTCGGTAGGGCGGAAAGGTGATAGCGAGCATCGATGCTGTTGTTCAGGGAATAACGCAGCAGCAGTGCCAGGTCCTGCGGAAAGGCGTAAGGCACGACGCCTTCTCTCTGGATCAGCCCGGCATTACCGAAGGAGGTCTCCTCGCCCGGTCCGCGCCGATCGACCAGCACCACCGATTTTCCCCTTCGGGCCAGTTGCAGGGCGACCGACACCCCGATGATCCCCGCTCCCAGAACAATCACATCCGCTGCCATGGCAATCAATCCGTTTCCGCATCACGTCTCTCGCAACATGGGTCGGCATTTTTCGCAAAGCAACAGAAAAATCATTACCTTAATAGAAACAGCGATGCGCCTACTGGCTCACCGCTTTGGTTTCGACAGCCTCGATATTAAAGGCGGCCGCCAGAAGCGCTCTGGTATAGTCCTGCTGCGGATTGGCGAAAATCTCGGCCGCCGGGCCGCTCTCCACCACCTTGCCGTGGCGCATGACGATCAGGTCATTGGCGAGCGCTTTCACTACCTTAAGATCGTGGCTGATGAAGAGGTAGGCGAGTTCGTGCTTGGCCTGGAGATCGCGCAGCAGATCGACGACCTGCGCCTGCACGCTCATGTCGAGCGCCGATGTCGGCTCGTCCAGCATGACGAAACGGGGTTTAAGCACCATGGCGCGAGCGATGGCGATGCGCTGGCGCTGACCGCCGGAAAATTCATGCGGATACCGCCAGCGGGTGGCCGGATCGAGGCCGACCTCTTCCAGCGCGGTAGCGACACGCGTATCGCGCTCATCGGCGGACAGGGCCCGCTCATGCACCTTCAGGCCCTCGGCGACGATTTCACCCACCGACATGCGCGGGCTGAGCGACCCATAGGGATCCTGAAACACCACCTGCAACCGGTTCCTGAGCGGCTTCATCATCTCATAGGAATAATGATCGATCGACTGGCCGATGAAACTGATGCGCCCCTTGGATGCGATCAGCCGGGAGAGCGCCAGACCAAGCGTGGTCTTGCCCGAGCCGGATTCGCCCACCACGCCCACCGTCTGGCCGGCGCGCAGGGTAATATCGATGCCGTCGACCGCCTTCACATGATCGACAACCCGGCGCATCAGCCCGGCCTTGATCGGGAACCAGACCTTGATGTCGTCGCCTTGCATGACCACCGGTTTGCTGGCATCGGAATGCGGCGGCTCGCCTTTGGGTTCGGCTGCAAGGAGATGGCGCGTATAGGCGTGCTGCGGATCGTTAAACACCTGCTCCACCGTGCCCGTCTCGACGATCTTGCCCTTGGTCATGACACAGACGCGATCGGCAAATTTGCGAACGATGCCGAGGTCGTGGGTGATGAACAACATCGACATGCCGTGCTTGGTCTTCAGATCACTCAGAAGCTCGAGGATCTGCGCCTGCACCGTCACGTCGAGCGCCGTGGTCGGCTCATCGGCGATCAGCAGTTTCGGCCGGTTGGCAAGCGCCATGGCGATCATCACACGCTGCCGCTGGCCACCGGACAATTCATGCGGATAGGCTTTCAGGCGCTTTTCCGGTTCGCGGATGCCGACCTGCAGTAAAAGCTCCAGCGTGCGCGCCCTTGCGTCTGCGCCGGTGATTGCCTGGTGCAGCTCCAGAATCTCGCCGATCTGCCGCTCGATGGTGTGGAGCGGATTGAGCGAGGTCATCGGCTCCTGGAAAATCATGGTGATGTCGTTGCCCCGCACCGCGCGCAAGGCCCGCTCCGGCAGGGTCAGCATATCCTTGCCGTCAAACAGGATTTTCCCGGACGGGTGACTTGCTGCCGGATAGGGCAGCAATTTGAGAATGGAGTTCGCGGTCACGGATTTGCCGGAGCCGGATTCGCCAACGAGGGCAACGACTTCGCCCGGCATCAGGTCGAAGGACACGTGATCGACGGCAACGCTGGTCGCGCCACCCTGATGGAAAGCGACCGAAAGGTCACGGACGGAGAGAAGTGGCTGGATGGTTTTTTCCGTCATGGCGATCACCGGAACGTCTTGCGTGGATCGAAGGCGTCGCGCACCGCTTCACCGACGAAAATCAACAGCGAAAGCATGATGGACATGGTGAAAAACGCAGTGAGGCCAAGCCAGGGGGCCTGAAGGTTATTCTTGCCCTGCGCGATCATCTCGCCCAGCGACGGTGAGCCCGGCGGCATGCCGAAACCGAGGAAATCGAGCGAGGTGAGCGTCGTGATCGAGCCGGAGAGGATGAACGGCAGGAAGGTCAGCGTTGCCACCATGGCGTTGGGCAGAAGGTGGCGGAACATGATCGTCCAATTGCCGACGCCGAGCGCACGGGCAGCGCGGACATATTCGAAGTTTCTGGCGCGCAGGAATTCCGCACGCACAATGCCGACAAAGCCGACCCATGAGAAGAGCAGCATGATGCCGAGCAGCACGAAGAAACCGGGTGGAAGAATGGCCGCGATGATGAGCAGGATATAGAGCACCGGCATGGACGACCAGATTTCGATGAAACGCTGCAAAAGCAAATCCGTCCAGCCGCCAAAATAACCCTGAATGGCGCCGGCGGTGACGCCGACCAGCGCCGACGCGATGGTCAGCGTCAGGCCGAACAGCACGGAAATACGGAAACCATAGATCATCCGCGCTGTGACATCGCGTGCCTGATTGTCAGTTCCGAGCCAATTCAGATTGCCAAGGGTGCAGCCGGGATCGGCATCGCCCTGCGGGTAGGCCGAGCAGCGATCCTTTTTGTCCATCAGCCAGAAGGGCGCGGTGGGCGCCGAATGCGGAATATTGGAGTTGACCGTCTGGTAGGAATAACGGATCGGCGGCCAGATCATCCAGCCATTGGCGTTGATCTCATCCTGGATGAAGGAGGATTTGTAATCGGTCTGGGCCAGGAAGCCGCCGAATTTCTCCTCGGGATAATCAACCATGACCGGCACCAGAATCTCACCCTTGTAGGAAGCGAGAACGGGTTTGTCATTGGCGATGAATTCCGCGATCAGGCTCAGGAAAAACAGGATCAGAAACAGCCAGAAGGACCAGTAGCCGCGCCGGTTCGCCTTGAAATTCTGCCAGCGGCGCTTGGTGGTCGGCGAAAACCACGGGCGCTTCGGCTTTACCAGTGTTTCGGCAGCGGCGGTGGGGGCAAGCGTCATCACACGTCCCTCCGCTCGAAGTCGATACGCGGATCGATCCATGTGTAGATGAGGTCGGAAATCAGGCCAACGACGAGGCCCATCAGCGAGAAGATGAAGAGCGTTCCGAACACGATCGGGTAATCACGATTGACGACCGAGAGATAACCGAGGCGGCCGAGACCATCCAGCGAGAAGATGTTCTCGATCAGCAGCGAGCCGGTGAAAAAGGCCGAAATGAAGGCGCCAGGAAAACCGGCAATTACGATCAGCATCGCGTTGCGGAAGACGTGACCATAGAGAACCTTGCGTTCGGTGAGACCCTTGGCGCGAGCGGTGATGACATATTGCTTCTTGATCTCGTCGATGAAGGAATTTTTGGTGAGAAGCGTCGTCGTCGCGAAAGCCGAAAGCGACAGCGCGATCAGCGGCAAGGTCAGGTGCCAGAAATAGTCGATGACCTTCTGCCACCAGTTCAGTTCGGCAAAGTTATCGGACACAAGGCCGCGCAACGGGAACCAGTCGAAGAAAGATCCGCCAGCGAAAAGCACGATGAGCAGGATGCCGAAGAGGAAGCTCGGCACCGCATAACCGATGATGATGACGCCCGAAGTCCAGACATCGAAGGTGGAACCGTCGGAAACGGCTTTCTTGATGCCGAGGGGGATCGAGATGATGTAGGAAATGATCAGGATCCAGAAGCCGAGCGACGCCGAAACCGGCAGCTTGTCGATGATGAGATCAATGACCGAGGAATTGCGGAAGAAGCTGTCGCCAAAGTCGAAGCGGATGTAATTCCACATCATTTCAAGAAAACGAGTGAGAGGCGGCTTATCGAAACCGAACTGCTTCTCGAGCTTCGCGATCAGTTCCGGATCGAGACCCTGCGCGCCGCGATATTTCGAGCCGCTTTCATCGAAGCCGCCGGACTGACCCATAAGATCGCCGCCGCCAGAAAGCCGGTCGGAGGCACTGTCGCCCTGCCCCGTCAGCTGTGCGACGACCTGCTCCACCGGTCCGCCCGGTGCAAACTGGATGACGAGAAACGAAATGCCCATGATACCGATGATGGTCGGGATCATCAGCGCCAGACGTCTGAGGATATAGGCGCCCATCAGCCTTTGTTCCCAGCCGATATGTCAGCGGTTTTCGTCTCTCTCAAACCCTGTCCTTTCCTCAAAAGCGCTCTTCCGCGCTCCAAGCGATTCGTATCGCCCTATGTGAATCAAGCCTTCGCCGGGAAAGCAAGGCCGGCGTCAGTTTGCGGCCTGGCTGGACCACCATGCGTCCGGAAAACCGATGCCATATTCGGGCAGGTTTTCAGGGCGGGTGAGCGTGTTCCAGTAAGCGAGGAACATCTCGCCGCGGTAAAATTGCGGAATGACGTAGCTGTTTGCCAGAAGCACCCGGTCGAGCGCCCGCGCCGCGGCCACCTGCTCATCCCGGTTGGGCGCAAATATGACCTTTCTGACCAGAGCATCAACGGCGGGGTTCTTGATGCCGGCAAGGTTGTTGGATCCCTGCCGGTCGGCGGCGGCCGAGCCCCAGAAATCCGCCTGTTCGTTGCCGGGATTGGCCGATGTCGCCCAGAGCTTGACGGCGATGTCGAAATCGAAGCTGCGGGTGCGGTTGGTATATTGCGAGGCATCAACCGTGCGGATCGTGGCATTGATGCCGATCTTCTTGAGATTCTGGACATAGGGCAGGATGGTTCGTTCCATGCCGGAGGAATCGATCAGGAATTCCATATCCAGCTGCTGTCCCGTTGCCGCATTGACCATGCGGTTGCCACGCAGCTCGTAACCGGCGTCCTTCATCAGCTTCACCGCCTCGCGCAGATTGTCGCGCTGCTTGGCGGGATCGCCTGCCACCGGGTTGCGGTATTCGGTGGTGAAGACTTCCGGCGGAACCTGATCCTTCAGCTCCTGCAAGAGTTCCAGTTCTCGCCCGGTCGGCAGGCCGGAAGAGGCGAGCTCGCTGCCCATGAAGAAGCTGTTGATGCGCTGGAACTGGCCGTAGGCCAATGTGCGGTTCAGTTCCTCGAAATCGAAGGCGTAGTTGAGCGCCTTGCGCAGGCTGGGGTTCTGGAACTTTTCACGGCGCATGTTCGGCACGAAGGCCTGCATGATGCCAACGGAGCGATAGATATTCGGCAATTCCTCTTTCTTGACGCGGCCTTCCTTGACGGCCGGAAAATCATACCCCGTGACCCAGCGGCTGGATGAGGCTTCCTGGCGAAAATCGACGGTGCCGGATTTGAAGGCCTGGAATTCCACATCCTGATCGGAAAAGAAGCTGTAGGTGATGGTTTTGAAATTGTTCATCCCGACATTCACATTGACGTCCTTGCCCCAATAATCGTCGCGACGCTCATAGGTCATCGTGGAACCGGGAGACAGCGAGGCGATCTTGTAGGGGCCGGAGCCCATCACCGGCTCCAGCGTGCCGCGGGAAATGTCGCGCGGCTTGCCGTCCGGACCTGCGGCTTCCCACCAGTGCTTGGGAACGATCAGCAATTGCCCGACGATCTGCGGCAGTTCGCGATTGTTCTTTTCATCGAAGGTGAAGGTGATGTCCCTCTCACCGCTCACCTCCGCCTTGGTGACGTGGGTGTAGTAGGTGGCAAGCTGCGGGCTCAGGTCCTTGGCCTTTTCGAAGCTGAAAACGACATCCTCCGGCGTCACCGGTTTGCCGTCCGCCCATTTGGCCTCCGCCCGCAGCCGGAACGTGGCTTTGGAGATATCGTCGGGATAGCTGACCCCCTCTGCCAGAAGCCCGTAGGAGGCCGAGAGTTCCTCTTCCGTCGATTTCATCAGCGTATCGAAAACCAGCGAAAGTCCGGTCGCCGCCTCGCCCTTGGCGAGCAGCGGATTGAGCGTATCGAAGGTTCCCGTCGTCGACATGCGCAGCGCACCGCCTTTCGGCGCCTTGGTGTTCACATAGTCGAAATGATCGAAACCATCCGGATGTTTCAGCTCCCCGACCGTCGAAATCCCCTTGCGCCAGACATCACCCGACTGGGCGGAGGCCGCTACCGGTATCAGCATGGCGGATGCCGCAAGAGCGACCAGAAGGCGGGATTTCAGTGGTGCCAATATCATCGGGGAATGTCCCTGGTTCGTGTTTGTTGGAGAGAGCATAAAACAAAGATTGGCAAAAAACAGATGCGCCGGCTCACAAGCTCTTTATCGGCGCCCTTAATCTACCTGCTTCGCGCAGACCGGGCGAAACATGGTTTCAACAAAATCCCGTTCCAGTTTATTCTGCGGGGAAGAGAATCATCTGATCGGACGGACACGGCTATATGACGGCGGGATCATCCAGAATTTTCAAGGCGGCCATGCTGGCGATTTCGGTCGTCTCCGCGCTGCAGTTGCAGATGGAAACCGCATCGGCCGAGGACCGGCCTGCGAAAGAAGTGTTCGGCCATATGGCCCTGCCCTCCGCTGCGGCCTCCCAGCCGATCGGCTCTTATGCCAAGGGCTGCCAGTCCGGCGCCATCGCCATGCCGACGGACGGTCCCGGCTGGCAGGCCATGCGGCTTTCACGCAACCGGCGCTGGGGCCAGCCGCAGCTGATTTCCTTCCTTGAGCGGTTTTCACAGGATGCGCAGAAAATCGGCTGGCCGGGCCTGCTGCTCGGCGATATTTCCCAGCCGCGCGGCGGGCCGATGCTGACCGGCCATGCCTCGCACCAGATCGGCCTCGATGTGGATGTCTGGTGGCGGCCGATGCCTAACCCCCGGCTGAGCGTGGAGCAGCGCGAAACGGTGCCGTTCATCTCCATGCTGGACAAGAGCAAATTTCTGACGGTCGATGATCGCAAATGGTCGCCGCTCAATGCCCGGCTGGTGATGATGGCGGCGAGCTATCCGCAGGTGGAACGCGTCTTCGTCAACCCGGCCATCAAGCAGAAGCTCTGCCAGACATGGACTGGCGACCGCACCTTCATGGGCAAGATCAGGCCGATCTATGGGCATGACGAACATTTCCACATCCGCCTCGAATGCCCGCCCGGCGCGCCGAACTGCAAACCGCAGGCGGCCGTGGGCAAGGGCGATGGCTGCGATAAGTCGCTCGCCTGGTGGTTCACCAAGGAACCATGGGCGCCGCCGAAAAAAGACCCCAATGCCAAGCCGGTGAAACCGCGCCCGGTCATGGTCTCCGATCTGCCCTCGGCCTGCGCCGCCGTGGCTGTTGCCCCTTCCGCCAATCCCGAGGGGCTTGCGGCCCAGGCCTACTCCCCGGCTCCGGCAACGCGCCAGCAAAGCGTGGAACAGGTCATTCAGGCAGCCCCCACCCTGCAGCCGCCATCGGATATTCCGCTTCCGACCCAGCGTCCGACATTGAACTGAAACAGAAATGAGGCATTCAACAGCTTCCCTTTTCAAATGGCGGCAAGCTGTTATAGAAGGCTTCAAATCGATTTAATTCTTTACGGGGACAGGCTGGGACCATGGAAGGGCAACGCTGTATCGCGCTCATCGCTCACGACGAGAAAAAAGACGATATGGCGGATTTCGCCCGTCATCACCAGAAGGCGCTCTCCAGTTTCAGGATCGTCGCGACCGGCACCACTGGCGGGCGCGTGCAGGAAGCCTGCCCGGGACTTGAGGTCATTCGTCTGAAAAGCGGGCCGCTTGGCGGCGACCAGCAGATCGGCGCGATGATCGCGACAGGCGAAGTGGACATGCTGATCTTCTTCACCGATCCGCTGACGGCCATGCCGCATGATGTTGACGTGAAGGCGCTGACACGTCTTGCCACCGTCTATGACATTCCCATGGCGCTTAACCGCGCCACCGCAGAAAACCTCATCGACTTCCACCTCGCCGACTGACTCTCCCCAACATGGAACAGGCAATGCCGAAGACGTCCGATACCGAATATCTGTCCTTTCCGATCCTTCTTGGCGACATCGGCGGCACCAATGCCCGCTTTTCCATTCTGATCGATTCCTTTGCGGGACCAGTACACCTGACCACGGTAAAGACTGCGGAATATCCGACGATCGACGACGCCATCCAGCAGGCGGTTCTGGACAAGACCTCGCTTCAGCCGGTTTCGACCATTCTTGCGATTGCCGGCCCTATCGAAGGCGACGAGATACCGCTCACCAACTGCCACTGGGTCGTCAAGCCGAAGGGTATGCTGGCTAATCTCGGCCTGAAGGACGTCATCGTCATCAATGATTTCGAAGCGCAGGCTCTGGCGATTGCAGCGCTTGACGACGACAACCGCGAGCCTATCGGCTCCGGCAAGAAAGACATGCTGGCGTCACGCGTCGTTCTCGGACCGGGCACGGGCCTCGGGGTTGCCGGTCTGGTTTACGCCCGCCATATGTGGTTTCCGGTGCCCGGTGAGGGCGGCCATATCGATGTCGGCCCAAGAAGCGCGCGTGACTATGCGGTTTTCCCGCATATCGAAACCATTGAGGGCCGTGTTGCCGGCGAGCAGATCCTGTGCGGGCGCGGACTGGTCAATCTCTACCGCGCCGTATGCAAGACCGATGGCATCGAGCCCGTCTTTTCCGATCCGGCCGACATTACCTCGCAAGGGCTGTCGGGCCAGAATCCGCAGGCGAAAGAAACGCTTTCGCTTTTCAGCACCTATCTCGGCCGTGTGGCAGGCGATCTCGCGCTGATTTTCATGGCCAAGGGCGGCGTTTATCTCGCCGGCGGCATTTCTCAGAAGATCATCCCGGCGCTGAAGAGCCCGGAATTCCGGGCCGCATTCGAAGACAAGGCACCACACAGCGCGCTGATGCGGACCATTCCGACCTTCGTTGTCACCCACCCGCAGGCGGCGCTTTCCGGCCTTGCCACCTATGCAAGAACGCCTTCCGATTTCGGCCTGGCGCTGGATGGGCGGCGCTGGAGAGCCTGACCGCTCTCCTCTCAAAGCGGCTCCCCTTCCCATGTGACGCTTGCGAAGCGAGCGGCTGGTCTTTAACGTCACCGCTGCAAATATCAAACGTCCGATACCGGCGGGTCTCGATCCGCCCGACATGAGAAGTGAGTGACAGCATGGGCAACAGCGGCATGAAACTGGTGGTGGTCGGCGCGGCGGGCCGCATGGGACAGGCGCTGATCCGCCTCATTCATCAGACACCAGGCGTCCAGCTGCATGCCGCCGTCGCGCGTGAGGGCTCGGCCTTTGTCGGCCGCGATGCCGGCGAGATTGCCGGTCTCGGCCCGATTGACGTCGAAATCACAAGCGATCCGCTGCAGGCCTTCCTGCATGCGGAAGGCGTTATCGACTTCACCTCACCGGCAACCAGTGTCACCTTCGCCGGCCTCGCCGCGCAGGCGCGCATCGTGCATGTCATCGGCACCACGGGCTGCTCCCCCGAAGACGAGGAAAAATTCAAGGCGGCATCGCGCCATGCGCGCATCGTCAAGTCGGGCAATATGAGCCTCGGCGTCAACCTGCTCAGCGTTTTGACCCAACAGGCGGCGCAGGCACTGGATGCGCAGAACTGGGACATCGAAGTTCTGGAAATGCACCACAAGCACAAGGTGGATGCGCCGTCCGGTACGGCACTTCTGCTTGGCGAAGCGGCGGCAGCCGGCCGCAGGGTCGATCTCACCACCTCCTCGGTGCGCGTGCGCGACGGACATACGGGTGCGCGGGAGACCGGCACCATCGGTTTCGCCACGCTGCGCGGCGGTTCGGTGATCGGTGAACATTCGGTGATCTTTGCCGGCGAGGGTGAGCGCGTCGAGCTTTCCCACTATGCCGGCGACCGCTCCATTTTCGCGCGCGGCGCGATTACGGCGGCTGTCTGGGCCTTCGACAAGAAGCCGGGCTTCTATTCCATGCTGGATGTGCTCGGTCTTTCGCAGGCGGAATAAGCCTGTACCCTAATTTTCCACCGTGAACTCGACGGTATCGGCCGAAAATCGGCTGACGGCATATTGCACCGGCACGCCATCCATATCGGCATTCAGCGCCTGAGTGACGAGCAGGATGGCACCCGGCGACAATTCGAGATCGGCGAGATCCTGCGTATCGGCGTGGCTGGCTGAAATAACGGTCGAGATGCGCACGTAGTCCGCTACGCCGAGCGCCTTGAAAGCGGCCGTGATAGAACCGCTTTTCTGATAGGCCTCGCCTATTCCGGCGAAACGATCCGCCGGAAACCATGTGGTCGAACGGGACACCGGCCGGGTGTCGGCCTTGCGCAGGGTCTCCAGACGCACGAGCGGAGCGCCGGTCTGGAGTTGCAGCCGCGCTGCCAGATCGGCACTTGCAGGCTCGGTCGTGTGGGAAAGAAGCAGCGCCTCCATTTCCTTCACCTGATCGCCGATGCCTGCCGTGAAGCGTGTGCGCAGTGAAATCGGAAAACTCAGCCGTTCCTTGCGGGCAATCATCGTGCCGCGCCCCTGCCTCGGCTCAAGGATGCCTTCGCTCGCCAATGCGGCAATGGCGCTTCGGACGGTGTGGCGGTTGACGCCGAATTTTTCCGCCAGTGTCATCTCGGGCGGCAACATGCCGGTTTCATCGTGATCACCAGCCGCGATCTCGCCCCTGATCCTGTCGGCGATCTGCCGCCAGAGTGCGACGCCGTTCTTTCTTTTCATTGCTGCCGAAGGGCTCATGTCACACGCTTGTCATTCATCGACGTTAATTGTAGCTTATATTGTATAGTTGTCTATATCAATAGACATTAGAGGTCAAGCGATGAATAACGAAGTTGCGAATATACTTAGTGAAAGGAAGCGGGTGGCGGCACTTCTTGCCCGCGCCACCGTTCAGGAACTTGAGGCGGTCTGGAACCGGCAGGACGCCAGCCCGCAGACGGAAAACGTGCGTGGGCCGGAAACCGGCCTCGTCATGGTCAAGGGCCGTATCGGCGGCGGCGGCGCGCCTTTCAATCTGGGTGAAACCACCGTTACCCGCGCGACGATCAAGCTTGCTTCCGGCACTGTCGGCCATGCCCATGTTCTCGGCACCGGTCGCAAGAAGGCCTGGTATGCGGCCGTTTTCGACGCTCTCTGGCAGGAAAACCCGACCCGCGACTTCATCGAAACCGAGCTTCTGTCACCGGTCGAAAAAAGACTGAACGAGGAAAAACAGCGCAAAACCAAAGAAACCGCCGCCACGCGGGTCGATTTCTTCACCATGGTTAGAGGAGAGGATTGATGGGTGTAAAGGCCGAAGCATTGACAGGCGGCTTTTCCAGCGCCGTCTTCGATTCCCAGCGGATTTTCAAGAAACTGATGGACGGCATGGCGCGTCCGGGCACACCGCAGACAATCGAAACCGCGGTCGCCCCGCCGCTACCGCTTGCTCCTGCAACTGGCGCGGTTCTGCTGGCGCTCTGCGATCATGACACGCCGGTCTGGCTGAGCGGCGCGTTGCGCAAGACTGCGGTGCCGGGCTGGGTCGGATTTCACACCGGGGCAATTGCGACGGAAGAAAAAAGCGCTGCACATTTCGCCGTTATCGAGGCGGGCAGCGCCATAGCTTCCTTCGGCCTCTTCGCCCAGGGAAGCCAGGAATATCCCGACCGTTCCACCACGGTCATCATCGAGCTACCCGATCTCGATGGCGGACAGGAACTGCTGCTGTCCGGCCCAGGCATCCGCCACATCAACATCATCAGCCCAACCGGCCTGCCGGACATATTCCCGAGGCTGTGGGCGGAGAACAACGCCATCTTCCCGCGCGGCGTCGATGTCATCCTGACGGCCGGCGATAAATTCGTCTGCCTGCCGCGCACGACGCGCATTAAACCCGTGGAGGCATAAGATGTATGTTGCTGTCAAAGGCGGGGAAACCGCCATCGCCAACGCCCACCGGCTTCTGGCCGACAAGCGGCGCGGCGACCGCGATCTGCCGGCGATGACGGTCGCGCAGATCGTTTCGCAGCTTTCACTCGCCGTCGACCGCGTCATGGCGGAAGCCTCACTTTATGATCAGTCGCTTGCAGCCCTTGCGGTCAAGCAGGCACGCGGTGACATGATCGAGGCCATCTTCCTGCTGCGCGCCTATCGCACCACGTTGCCGCGGTTCGGCTATTCGCTGCCGGTCAATACGGCTAACATGACGGTGCAGCGGCGCGTTTCGGCAACCTACAAGGACTTGCCGGGCGGGCAATTGCTGGGGCCGACCTTCGACTATACCCATCGTCTGCTCGATCCCTCGCTGCTCGAAGACGAGGCTGTCGAAACCGCTGCCATTCGTGAAGGCGAACCGGATTATGTCATGCGGGTTTCCGACATTCTCGCCGAAGAAGGGCTGATCGAAAGCGATGGCGATATGCCTGACGATCATATTGCCGGCGATCTGACACGTGAGCCGATGGAATTTCCGATGCCACGCGACCTGCGCCTGCAATCGCTGGCGCGCGGCGACGAGGGCTTCCTCCTCGCGCTCGCCTATTCGACACAGCGCGGTTACGGCCGCACACACCCCTTCGTCGGCGAAATCCGCATTGGCGACGTGGAAATAGAACTGGACGTACCGGAACTCGGTTTTTCTGTTTCCCTCGGCGATATCCAGGTTACCGAATGCCAGATGGTCAACCAGTTCAAGGGTTCGGCCAAGGCGCCACCGCAGTTCACCCGCGGTTACGGTCTGGTCTTCGGTCAGAGCGAACGCAAGGCGATGGCCATGTCGCTGGTCGACAGGGCGCTGCGGGCCGGTGAATTCGGCGAAGATGTCGTTGCCCCGGCGCAGGATGAGGAATTCGTCATCTCACACGCCGACAATGTGCAGGCGACAGGTTTTGTCGAACACCTGAAACTGCCGCATTACGTGGATTTTCAGGCCGAACTCGGTCTGGTCAGGAAAATGCGCGCCGATTTCGAGGCGATCAACGCTGATGGCGCGGAATGGATGGGCGATGCGGCCGAATAGCTCAGCGGCTGTGCTGCTCCCCAAACCAGTAAGCGCAAAAGACGGTCGATGCTGCAAACACAGCAAAGAACACGGCTGCAAGAATTCCAATCTCCATGAGCTTGTACTCCTTTTTTCGCAAGGTTAACGCGCAATGCTTGAAGAAGTTTCATTTGACGACGGGCTGGCTGCCTACAACTTCGCCTATCTGGACGAACAGACCAAGCGGATGATCCGCCGGGCGATCCTGAAGGCCATCGCCATTCCCGGTTACCAGGTCCCCTTCGCTTCCCGTGAAATGCCCATGCCCTATGGCTGGGGCACCGGCGGCGTGCAGCTCACCGCTTCCATCGTCGGCCCCGACGATGTGCTGAAGGTGATCGACCAGGGTGCCGACGACACCACCAATGCGGTGTCCATTCGTGCCTTTTTCCAGAAGGTGGCGAATGTTGCCGTCACCACCCGCACCAGGGATGCGACCATCATCCAGACGCGGCACCGCATTCCGGAAGAAGAACTGCATTCCGGTCAGGTTCTGGTCTATCAGGTTCCCATTCCCGAGCCCTTGCGTTTCCTCGAGCCACGCGAGACCGAAACCCGCGTCATGCACGCGCTAGAGGAATACGGTCTGATGCACGTCAAGCTCTACGAGGACATCGCCCGCAACGGCCGCATCTCCACCACCTATGCCTATCCGGTGAAGGTTGCCGGGCGTTATGTGATGGACCCTTCGCCGACGCCGAAATTCGACAATCCGAAAATGAATATGTCGGACGCCCTGCAACTGTTCGGCGCCGGGCGCGAAAAGCGCATCTATGCCGTGCCGCCCTATACCGACGTCGTCAGCCTGGATTTCGAGGATCACCCCTTTGAAATCCAGCGCTTCGACAAGCCCTGCGCACTGTGCGGCGCGGAGAATGTCTATCTGGACGAGGTGGTGCTTGATGATAAGGGCGGGCGGATGTTCGTCTGCTCCGATACCGACCATTGCGAGGACCGCCGTGCCCATGGCCACAAGGGCCATATGCTGGCGGATGTGAAGGAGGCCGCAGAATGAGCGACGCACCGCTTTTGAAAGTCCGGGACGTTTCCAAATATTACGGCGACCGCGCCGGTTGCCGCAACGTTTCCTTCGAGCTTTATCCGGGCGAGGTTCTGGCCATTGTCGGCGAATCCGGTTCCGGCAAGACCACGCTTCTCAACTGCATTTCCACCCGGCTGATGCCAACGGCGGGCAGCGTGGAATATCGCATGCGCGACGGTTCGGTACGTGACCTTTACCACATGGGTGAGGCCGAACGGCGTTTCCTGATGCGCACCGACTGGGGCTTCGTGCACCAGAACCCGGCGGACGGGCTGCGAATGGCGGTTTCGGCCGGCGCCAATGTCGGTGAGCGGCTGATGGCCGTGGGCAACCGGCATTACGGCAACATAAGGCAATCGGCCAGCGAATGGCTGGAGCGGGTAGAAATCGGCACCGACCGTATCGACGACCAGCCGCGCGCCTTCTCCGGCGGCATGCGCCAGCGCCTGCAGATCGCCCGCAATCTCGTCACCTCACCGCGCCTCGTCTTCATGGATGAACCGACGGGCGGCCTTGATGTCTCCGTGCAGGCGCGCCTGCTCGATCTCGTGCGCGGTCTCGTCAACGATCTCGGCCTTGCCGTCGTCGTCGTCACCCATGATCTGGCCGTAGCGCGGCTGCTGTCCCATCGCATGATGGTGATGAAGGGCGGCGACGTCATCGAACATGGCCTCACCGACCGGGTGCTGGACGATCCGCGCGAACCCTACACGCAATTGCTTGTTTCCTCCATCTTGCAGGTTTGACGCTATGACGACGCCTCTTATCGTTTCGGAAGTCTTCAAAAGCTTCACCATGCATCTTCGCGACGGCATCGAACTGCCCGTTGTCCGCGATGTCAATTTCTCCGTTTCGGGCGGCGAATGCGTCGTTCTCGGCGGCCCGTCAGGTATCGGCAAAAGCTCGATCCTGAAAATGCTCTATGGCAACTACGCCATCGACAGCGGGCAGATCCTCATCCGCCATCAGGGTGAGGTCATCGATATCGGCAATGCTTCGCCACGCACGATCCTCGATATCCGCCACCGCACCATCGGTTATGTCAGCCAGTTCCTGCGCACGGTGCCCCGTGTGGCGGCCATCGACGTGGTTGCCGAGCCGCTTCTGGCGCGCAAGGTTGCCACTGGGGACGCGCGCGAACAGGCAGCCATGCTGCTTTCGAAACTCAACCTGCCGCGGGAATTGTGGTCGCTGCCGCCGGCAACCTTTTCGGGCGGTGAGCAACAGCGCGTCAACATCGCGCGCGGTTTCATCACCGATCACGCGATCCTGCTCCTCGACGAGCCAACCGCCTCGCTCGACGCCACCAACCGGCGCGTGGTGGTCGACATGATCAGGGAGAAAAAGGACAAGGGCACGGCGCTGCTCGGCATCTTCCACGACGAGGAGGTGCGCGAAGCCGTTGCCGACCGCATTCTCGACGTCTCGCAATTCTCTCCCCGGAAGGCAGCGGCATGAGTGTCAAGGTCGGTCTCGAACCCGTCATTCACGACACCGCCCGCGTCACCAATTCCTCGATCGGCCGCTACACCGAAATTTCGGAGCGCTGCCGCCTCGAGGAGGTTGAGATGGGCGACTACTCCTACGTCATGCAGGATGGCGCGATCTGGTGCACCACCATCGGAAAATTCGTCAATATCGCCGCTTCCGTCCGCATCAATGCCACCAATCACCCGATGCAGCGGGCGACATTGCACCATTTCACCTATCGCGCCCGCAGCTACTGGGACGACGCCGAGGATGAAACGGATTTCTTCGCCGCCCGCCGCGCCAAGCGCGTGGTGATCGGCCACGATGTCTGGATCGGCCATGGCGCGACCCTCCTGCCCGGTGTGACGGTGGGGAACGGTGCGGTAATCGGGGCCGGGGCGGTCGTTTCCAAAGATGTTGCGCCCTATACCATCGTCGGCGGCGTGCCCGCCCGGCTGATCCGCGAGCGTTTTCCCTCAGAGCTTGGCAGGCGCATGGACAATCTGAATTGGTGGGATTGGGACCATGCAAGACTGCGCGGCGCGCTCGATGATTTCCGCACGCTCGCCGCCGAGGATTTCGTGGCGAAATATGGCGGGTGAATTCCGCTCATACCAAAGCAATTGCAGTCCCGGGGCCATGTCCCGGGATTTCTGTTTGTCGGCTCCTGATAACCAGGCGGAATTTGCTGCTCATGACACGCTTGACGAAAGGTTTGTCGGCGAACGCCAGAGTGTCGTATCTGCGAATTCTGTAATATTTTCTTCATTAAACTGACACGCGCAGTTCATGGACCGCTGTTAGGTCGAACCCCGTCATAAGAAGATTGGACGGGGAAATGAGCTTTCACCTGAAGCAAGTCACGCGCCGTTTCGGCAACCACACTGCGGTCGATGCCGTGAATGTCGAGATACCGCAGGGTCAGATGGTCGGCGTGATCGGACGCTCGGGCGCTGGCAAATCAACGCTGCTGCGCATGATCAACCGCCTCGTCGATCCGTCTTCGGGTTCCATTCATTTCAACGATACGGAAGTATCGGCGCTGAAGGGCGCTGCGTTGCGCAACTGGCAGCGCGATTGCGCCATGATCTTCCAGCAGTTCAATCTGGTACCGCGTCTCGACGTGCTTACCAATGTCATGCTCGGCCGCCTCAACCACCGTTCGACGGCGCTCAGCCTGTTCAACATCTTCACCAATGACGAGCGCCTGATGGCGATCGCCGCGCTGGAGCGCCTCGGCATCGAGCATGTGGCCATGCAGGCGGCCGGCACGCTTTCTGGCGGCCAGCAGCAGCGCGTCGCCATTGCCCGCGCCCTGATGCAGTCTCCGAAGATGGTTCTGGCCGACGAGCCGATCGCATCGCTCGATCCCCTCAATGCCAAGATCGTGATGGACGCGCTGCGCGATATCAACGAACGCGAAGGCATTACCGTCATCACCAACCTGCACACGCTGGATACGGCGCGCAATTATTGCGAACGCATCATCGGCATGTCACAGGGCCGCGTCGTTTTCGACGGAACACCGGCGGAGCTGACCGCTGCGGCCGTCACGGAGATTTACGGAACCGATTCGCAAGGCTCCGGCATCGACGAGACCATGACCTCGACCAGCATCAATATTCCCGGCGCGCAGCTTGCCGCGCGTCCGGTGCAGCAATCTGCCGGTCCCGAACCGCTCGCTCTCGCCGGGCTCTGAGGAACCGCTCAGCATCGTTTGCGCCCGCGTCAAGGGCCGACATCTCACAACAAACTCCGGCTCGCCGGGAAACAGGAGAAAGTCCATGTTGAAGAAAGTCCTTCTTTCGGCAGTCGCCCTTGGCGTTCTGGCCGGTTCCGCCATGGCTCAGGACGTCAAGGTTCTGCGCATCGGTCTCGACGGCTCCGAAAACGAAGCCGACCAGATCCGCAACACCAAGTGCGTTGCCGATGGCCTCAAGGCTGCAACCGGCGTTTCCGAAGTTCAGGTTTTCCCGTCGCCGGACTATAACGGCGTCATCCAGGGCCTGCTCGGCGGCACCATCGACATCGCTTCCATGGGCGCTTCCTCCTACGCCAAGATCGCCCTGGCCGATCCGAAGGCCGTCGACCCGATCCTGACCACGGCCGGCGCCGACGGTTCGACCGGTTATTACACGATCATGGTTGCCCGCAAGGACAGCGGCATCAAGACGCTGGCTGACGCCAAGGGCAAGAAGATCGGCTTTGCCGACCCTGACTCCACCTCGGGCTTCCTCGTTCCGAACGTCGCCATCCCGAAGGAAACCGGCGTTCCGGTCAAGGAATACTTCTCCGAAACCGGTTTCGGCGGCGGCCATGAGAACCTCGTTCTCGCCGTTCTCGACAAGAAGTTCGACGTTGGCACCACCTTCGGTTCGGGCGTCGGCAAGTGGGAAGAAGGCTACACGGCCGGCAACCTCTACCAGATGGTCAAGAAGGGCAACCTCGACATGGACGATATCGTCGAAGTCTGGAAGTCGCCGCTGATCCCGAACGGCCCGCTCATGGTCACCAACAAGCTCGGCGACGCGATGAAGCAGAAGGTCGAAGACTTCTTCATGGAACTACCGAAGAAGGACCTCGCATGCTTCCAGGGCTTCACCCAGGGCAAGAACACCGCCTACATCAAGGTCGATCCGTCCTTCTACCAGACGATCATCGACGCCCGTAAGTCCGTTATCGGCGGCTGATCCTGAGATCATAACCGAAAGCGGCGGTGCCTTGCGGCGCCGCCGCTTTTGCCAATAAAGGAAAAAGCGGCATGGCGACCACACTGCACCATGGCACCCTCTCGCCCGAGGGATTGAGCGCATCGTCCCAGACGGTCATGCGCCATTATCAACAGCAGCTTGCGACACGGCGGATCTACACCGTCATTTCGCTCGTGATCTTCCTCGTCATTCTCGCCGCTTCACTGAATTTCGCCAATGCGGCCAATTCGGGCAAGTTCTTCGAGCGCCTGCCCTATTTCTTCGATTTCATGAAGACCTTCGTGCCGGACAGTCCGCTGGAAATTTTCCGGGCGATGTTCGACCTGCCATCGCCCTATGCGAACGGCTCGCTGAAATACAACTATGTCGCGGATCGCGTTTACATCACCGATGGCTTCTACATCCCGCATTTCATTTACCAGCTGATCATCACGCTCAACATCGCGCTGGTTTCGACAATCATCGGCACCGGCTTCGCCTTCGTGCTCTGCTTCTTCGCCTCCACCAACCTCGTCGGCGCCGGCCTCGTGCGCTGGGTGGTGCGCCGGGTGATGGAAGTGCTGCGTGCCTTTCCTGAAATCGTCGTCGCCGGTTTGCTGACCGCCATCCTGTCGATCGGTCCGATCGCGGCGATCATCGCGATTTCGGTCCACACGATCGGCGCTCTTGGCAAGCTGTTCTTCGAAGTGGTGGAAAATGCCGACATGAAGCCCGATGAAGGCCTGCGCGCCGCCGGCGCCAACTGGCTGGAGCGGGTTCGCTTCGCCATCGTGCCGCAGGTTCTGCCCAATTTCGTATCCTATGCGCTGCTGCGCGCCGAAATCAACGTGCGCGCCTCCACCATCATCGGTGCGGTCGGCGGCGGCGGCATCGGCGAAGTGTTCCGGCTGTCGATCGGCAATGACCATGCTTCCAAGACCTATGCCATCATCATCCTGCTGCTGATCACCATCATCGCCGTCGACCAGTTTTCCAGCTGGCTGCGCCGCAGACTGATCGGCCATCAGTCCTTCGAATTCGGACGGGGAGCAGCCTGATGTCCTCCAGCTTCATTCTCAACACTGCCGAGCGCGAAAGGCTGACCGCCGCGCATCCCGCAATTTTCAAACGCGGCTTCATGAAGCGTTACGGTCTGCTGATCGGTATTCTCGCCACCGTCATTTATCTCATCAGCTGCTTTTTCTTCTTTAATGTCGGGCCGGCTTTCATGCAGGGCCGCTGGGATCGTGCGTCGAGCTATATTCAGGACTGGTATTCCTGGCGCGCCCAGCCGCGCCTGCGCTTCGAGGATGGCAAGGTCGAGCCGCAATGGTCGAGCCGCGGACAATATCCCGTCGACGCAAAGATCGACTGGCTGCAGCCTCTCCCGGATGGCGGCTACAGCGTCGTTTATGCGGGTACGGAAAACCGCCTTGACGTGACGCCGACCCGGGTGGATGTCTATGTCGACGGTCAAAGCTATCCCGTCATCATCAATGGCGAACAGGCACGGGCGCCCGAAAACCGGCCGCAGGAAATCCAGCAGGACGGCAACAAGGTCCTCGTGCATTACGGTTTTGCCGGACAGGCGGAAATCCGTACCAGCCAGGTCTATGTGCAACGCCGTTTCCTTGGATGGGCGAATTTCCTGTTCGACACCAAGTCGGAATTCTGGGGCAAGGGTTATGGCGAACTGGCGGCTCTCGCGCTTTGGGGCGAGAGGCTCGATCCCGAGCGCTCCAATATCAGCCATATGGCGGATGATTTCCTCGACAACAGCGTCTGGCAGCATGCCGATATTCTATCCAAGCTGATGCAGACGCTGGTCATGGCCTTTGTCGGCACGCTGTTCGGCACACTCGTCGCCCTGCCGCTCGCCTTCATCGCGGCGCGCAATATCACCGCCAACAAGGCTGCGAACTGGGGCATGAAGCGCCTGTTCGACTTCCTGCGCTCCATCGACATGTTGATCTGGGCGCTGTTCTTCACCCGCAGTTTCGGCCCGGGACCGATCCCTGGCATTGCCGCGATCTTCTTCACCGATACGGGCGCGCTCGGCAAGGTCTATGCCGAGGCGCTGGAGAATGTCGACGACAAGCAGCGCGAGGGCGTCAAATCGGTCGGCGCTTCCCCGATTGCCGTCAATCGCTTCGGTGTGCTGCCGCAGGTGCTGCCGGTCTTCATTTCGCAATCGCTCTATTTCTGGGAAAGCAACACCCGCTCCGCCACGATCATCGGCGCAGTGGGTGCGGGTGGCATCGGCCTGAAACTGCTGGAAGCGATGGGTACCAATGCCGATTGGGACAAGGTCGCCTATATGGTCCTGCTTATCCTCTTCGTCGTTTTCCTGTTCGACCATATTTCCAACTCGCTGCGTTCCCGCCTGATCGGCAAGACACAGCACTAGGCCATGATCGGGGTGTGGTGACGAAAGTCGCAGCGACGTTTGTCCTCACACCCCAGACACTCGCGCAGTCCTGATTTATGCCGGCCATCTCCCCTCGTCATATCCGTCTGCGCTCTCATTGCACTCGGAGTGGTTGGCGCATTTTGAATGCGCTTTTTTCCATGGGCATCATCATTCTGTCACGGAAAGCGATTACCTCGCACTCCTGACCTTGCGGGAAGCGGGCGAGTCACGCCAAATAGCTTCTCATCCCTGGTTTCCCATGACACTGAAGAGTGCTTGCCGTGCGCTACGCCATCTATTTTTCTCCGGCTAAAGATCACCCGCTGACTGAAGCAGCGTCACGCTGGCTTGGCCGCAATGCATTTTCCGGCACGTTGCATGACGACCACGTCGACTATGCCGAGATGACGGAGGAACCGCGCCGTTACGGCTTCCACGCGACGCTGAAGGCTCCTTTCGAGCTTGCCGAAAAATACAATGAAGCGGAGCTGCTCACCGCTGTGGAAGACTTCGCGGCCAGCCAGTCGGCCTTCGATATTCCGCGTGTCGTCGTTGGCGCGCTCGGGCCGTTTTTCGCGCTCGTTCCGGACCGGACCTACCAGCCGCTGCAGGATTTCGCCGCCGAGATCGTCGATCATTTTGACCGGTTTCGTGCGCCCCTGTCGGAGACCGATATTGCGCGGCGGCGGCCGCAAATGCTGACGGAAAGCCAGCGGCAGAATCTGTCACTCTGGGGTTATCCGCATGTCATGGATGACTTCCGCTTTCACATGACACTCACCGGCCGCATCGACGAGGGTGATCAGCCCACCCTGCAAGAGGTTCTTTCGGCACGTTTTGCCGAATTCGTCGACCAGCCTCTCACCATTTCCGGCCTCGCTTTGTTCATTGAAGAAACGCGCGGCGCGCCCTTTACCGTTCATCGCTGGCACCCGCTTGGCCAGCAGCCAAAGAAAGATGCGAACCCATGACCGAGCACGCCCTGTCCAATGCCCGTATCGTCCTGGAAGACGATATTATTCTGGGATCTGTTCTGATCCGCGACGGCAAGATCGCCGATATCAGCGAAGGCGCCTCCAAAACCGGAGAGGACCTCGAAGGCGATTTCCTCATCCCCGGTCTGGTGGAACTGCATACCGACCATCTGGAACAACATTATTCACCGCGTCCCGGCGTGATCTGGGACAAGATTGCCGCCATTCAGGCCCATGATGCACAGGTGGCGGCCTCCGGCATCACCACTGTGTTCGACTGCCTGCGGCTCGGCTCGGATGAGGATGGCGGTTTCAAGAAGGGTGAAATGCGGGAAATGGCTGACGCTATCGAGGCGGCAGCGGACCAGAACCGTTTGCGTGCGGATCACCTGCTGCATCTGCGCTGTGAGGTTGCCTCCGCCGATGTGCTCGAACATTTCGAGGACTTCGAAACCGATCCGCGCGTTCGGCTGATTTCGCTGATGGACCACTCTCCGGGTCAGCGCCAGTTCCAGTCCATGGATCAGTACATCTTCTATTACCAGAAGAAGCGCGGGTTGAGCGACGAGGCTTTTGCCGAATTCGTGCGGCGGCGGCAGGCCGCATCGGCCGAATATTCCGCCAAGCACCGCGATTATCTGGCAGCCCGCTGCGCCGAGCGCGGCATCACGGTCGCAAGCCATGACGACGCCACCGAAGCGCATGTGGGCGAAGCGATCGGCCACGGTGTGAAGCTGGCGGAATTCCCCACCAGCGTCGAGGCGGCAAAGGCCTCGCACAGCGCCGGCATGAGCGTCCTGATGGGCGCGCCGAACATCGTTCGCGGCAAGTCCCATTCCGGTAACATCGCTGCCCGTGATCTCGCCGAAATCGGCGTGCTGGATGTCCTTTCTTCCGACTATGTGCCGTTCAGCCTGCTTTTCGCACCGTTCCTGCTCGCCGATCAGGTGGAAGCCATCACCCTGCCGGAGGCGCTCCGCATGGTTACCGCCACGCCGGCGCGCACCGTTGGCCTTCTTGACCGCGGCCGTATCGCAACGGGATTGCGCGCCGATCTGGTCCGGGTTCACCGCGAAGATGGCGTTCCGGTCGCCCGTTCGGTCTGGCGCCAGGGCAAGCGCGTGGCATGACCGACGGCGGGGAGGACAGCCGGCGTGAAAAAATGCCGGGAACGATGATCGTGGTTGTCGGCCCAAGCGGGGCCGGCAAGGACACGCTGATGGACTATGCGGCAACGCAATTGTCCGGACGGCCCGGTTTTCACTTCACCCGCCGGGTCATTACCCGCAGCGGCGATGCAGGTGGCGAAAACCACGATGCGGTTTCGATGCATGAGTTCAACCGGCTGGCGGATGAAGGCGCATTCGCCGTCTCCTGGCAGGCGCATGGGCTGAAATATGGCATTCCGGCCATGGTCCACCGTCATCTAGAGGCGGGAGACGTGGTCATCGCCAACGGTTCCCGCTCGGCCCTGCCGCAGTTCGGCTCGGCCTTTTCCCGTCTCAAGGTCGTGAACATCGTTGCCCGGCCGGAGGTGCTGGCACGGCGGCTGGAACAACGCGGACGGGAAAGCCGCGAAGATATCCTGCGGCGGCTGGAACGCAGTTCGCTTACGGTCACCGGAGACTTCGACGTGACGACGGTGGATAATAGCGGCGCCATCGAAGATGCCGGCAGAACCATCCTGCAGGTGCTGGAACAAAGCTGCGGCCTTGGCCGGTCTTGAATTCCCGGCCCGTACTGCTCGACAAATAGCCTTGCAAAGCTTACCATCAGGCGACAATTTCCAAACATGGTACGCCAAGGCGAGGGATGCCCGAAAAGAGGGTCAGTGACGAGATAACTGTGGTGGCTGGTCTGGCCGCCGGCGTCGGCAATTATGCGCGGTCGCGGGGCATCGATATCGCCCCCATCTGCAAGGCGCTCGATATCAATCCCGCCACTTTCGACAGCCTGACGGAGCGCATAAGCCTCGACAGATTGTGCCGCCTGCTTGAAACCTGCGCCCTGATTTCGGGTGACGATGCCTTCGGTCTGCAATGCGCCTCCAGCTTTCCGGCCGGTGCATCCGGCGCATTCGGCTATGGCCTGATCAGCGCGCCCACGGTGCGGGCTTTTCTGCGTTTTCTTCAGGATCACGTTTATTACGCAACCAACAACAGCAATTTCACCATGGTTGCGGACACCACACATGTAACGCTTTCCTGGTCCTTTGCGCCTGTTATCGCCAAGCGGGACCAATATGTGGATCTATCCCTGACAGTTCTGATCCAGCGGCTTCGCGATATTCTGGGCGAGCGCATCCACCAGATCGAAATCGGTCTGGAGCGGCAGAAACCGATTAATATTCAGCTATTTAAAGAAAAAATGAGCAAACGGATCAGTTTTTCCCAGCCGATCCATACGATGCGTCTTCCCGTATCGCTTCTCGATGTGGCCAATCCGAATGCGGATGAGCGGCTTTTCGAGCTGATGAATTTGCAGTGCCGGATGCTGCGACCGGAAACCTCGGCCGACGCAACACATTTCATCGACCAGGTAAAACGATACATGCAGATGCGGCTGTCGGATGCGGAGCTTTCTCTCGGCGAGATCGCACCCTATTTCAATCTCTCCGAACGGAGTTTTCAGCGGCGGCTTGCCGAACTTGGCACTAATCTCAACGAGATCAAGGATGCCATACGCAAGAACGCCGGCTTCAAGCTTCTGGTGGAAAGCGACCTGCCGGTTTCAGACATAAGCTACAGGCTGGGCTATTCGACACCCGGAGCGTTTTCACGCTCGGTGTCCCGCTGGTTCGGGGCCACCCCGACGGATATTCGCAAGAAACATGCGCATCATTCCGCCAGATAAAACCCATTTACGGCACCTATATTTCAAAATTACACTTTAAATTTAAAAATTATGTCGGCTTTTCACGGCATGTGTGCCGAAACATAACAATAAGAACGCAAAACTTGGCGTGGGATGTTATTTTATCGCTGTCCGATATCGCCTATTAGAGCGCCGCGTGGCCCGTCGAGTGTGACGGAAACATTCCAAAGCTTTGAATTTGTACATTGTTCCGGGCCAGAACCGATACCGGTTCAAGAGATATCGGAGCGACTGTTCTTCCAATGGCCGGGGGATAACGTCAATACCGGGGCCTGCCGGCTGCGAAAGCGGCCGTTCATCGCATAATTCCTGATGCCATATGAAACTTATTGGCGAAATTGGCGTTTCTGTTCGCGTGCAGACAGAGCGTTGGCGAGCGGGTCTCAGGGAATGAAATTATTACCTGATCGCACTCCGGGAAGGTCAATCTCTTTTGAGGCAGAAAGAACATGTCTTTAAAAACGCCGCATGAACATCGCCAGACGCGCGAGATCACCCTTTCAGACCGGGAACGGCACTATCTGGGACTGGTGGCGCGGGGTAAACACCCTTCCCACATCGCCCTTGTGACTGGCGCGAAGGAAGCGGAAGTGAAGGACGTACTGGAAGCAGTGCGGACCAGGCTCGGCGCGGCCAATCTGCTGAATGCCGTCAGCATTGCCCTGCTGCGCGGCCTGATTGAACAGGACATCTAAAGATTTTTCGCTCCAGGCTTACGTGAATTCGTCCCCTTTCCGTAAGCTGAAAACCGGATGAGCGGCTTTCTGCGTCAAATCCCCCATTTTGGTGGCGGGATGGCGGACCAAAAGCGGGCAGGAAATGATTTCCGGCCCATATAGACGCAAATGCAAGCGGCCATAAACGGTTTGCCCGGCGGATCACTGGATCCGCCGGGTTTTCATTTTGCAACTCTTTAGAGCGACTGGATTTCGGCGAGAATATCGCTTTCGATGACGATGCCACCTTCCAGCGCCTGACGACGGATACCCTGACTGCGCCGGCCGGGCAGGCGTACATTTTCCTGTTTTTCGATCTCGCCGGCAATCAGCGCCAGCCGCTCGGCAAAGGCCGCACTGCCTGTCGATACCGGATCTATGGCTATGATCGTATGGCCAAGGGCAGGCGGCGCACCCTTGTCATCCAGAAGGGAGGAGGCCTCAAACGCGAAATTTCCGCCGGTCAGCGCAGCGGCCATGATTTCCACCATCAGCGCCAGCGCGGCACCTTTCGCCTCACCTGCGGGCACCATGGTTCCTGCTATCGCTTCTTCCGGATCGGTCGTCGGCCGGCCATTGCTGTCGAGCGCCCAGTCACCCGGAATGGTCTCACCCTTCTGGCGCGCCGCCATGATCTTTCCGCGCGCGACCTTGGAGAGCGCCAGATCGATCACCAGCGGATCGGCGTTGCCGACGGGGGTGGCGAAGGCGATCGGATTGGTGCCGTAAAGCGGTTTGCTGCCACCCCATGGCGCCATGGATGCCGGCGCATTGGCGAACATGAGCGCGACGAGACCCATGTCGGCAAAACGTTCGACGGTCAACGCCATGACGCCGGCATGATGGGAGCGGTGGATTGCAGCAAGCGCAATGCCCTGCTGCCGGACCATTTCAGGCAATTCCTCCAGCGCGCAGTCGATCGCCGGATAGGCATAACCATGATTGGCATCGATTAACAGGACACCCGGCTTCACGCGCTTCGCCACCGGCCGCGCCTTGCCATCGACCTTTCCGACCCGCGCCTGGCGGACATAAACGGGAATACGGCGAAAACCGTGACCGCTCTGACCCGCGGCTTCCGACGCCACGAGCGCCTTGGCCACCGAGCGGGCGTTCTGCGGCAGAACGCCATTGCGCTCAAAGATAGAGGATACGAGATCCTCCGCCTCTGCGATTGAGAATTTCATTCCGGAATGCCTCTGCTTGGTAAAGTCGACAAGACCTACACCATCGAAAACATTCGCGAAATCTTATTCGCGCACAAACCGGTTCACGCGCGAAGAATAGTGGATAGCCGTCTGTTCAAACGCTGTTCTAGCGGATGCTGATCGGCAGCGTGATCGTCTTGTTTGCTTCCGGAGGAGGCGCCGGCACGGGTGACGCGCTCTGAATCCAGGCTGCGATCTGCTGGTCGATAGAGGAGTCGCCCGTAGACTGCACAACGCTGACCCCGCTGATGGCGCCGGCATCATTAACCCTGAACCGCACTGTCGCCGTCATCGCATCACTGCGCAGCGAACGTGGCTTGCGCCGCTGGATATGCGAGCGAACCTTCGATCCCCATTTCGCAGGCGAGGCCGATGATGACGAGAAGAAACCGGCATTGTTGCGCGATGCCGCCGTCCGGTCAGACTGCTGGGCCTCCGCCTTCGCGGTTTCGCGCAATTCCGACGCCTGCTGCGGTTTGGGACGCTGGCGCTCGACTTTCTTTTTCTCTTCCGGCTCTTTCTTTTCCACCTTCTTTTCGACAGGCGGCGGCGGAGGCCGCATGACGGGCAAGGGAACCTCGACATTTTCGAGTTCCGCCATCATCTGCTCCTGCACGGGATCGATCGGCTCCACCGGCTCGGGAATTTCCTGCGGTTCGACAATCTCCTCGACCGGCGGTTCAGGCGGCTGAACGGGTTCTGGCGGTGGTGTTTCCGCAACCGGTTCCGGTGGTGGCGGCTCTTCCGGAGCGGCCTCTTCCAACGGTTCG
The DNA here is from genome assembly GCF_017313365.1 of Agrobacterium sp. OT33. Lineage (NCBI taxonomy): Bacteria > Pseudomonadati > Pseudomonadota > Alphaproteobacteria > Hyphomicrobiales > Rhizobiaceae > Agrobacterium > Agrobacterium sp. OT33. The sequence goes on from NZ_JAFLMZ010000001.1 coordinate 706,597, forward strand.
CTGCTGTCGCTCTTTACCTCTTCGGCGTCTTCGACATCCTGCGCCTGCGTCGTTTCCTCGGTCTTGACGGCTTCCGGTATCGCCGCCATTTCGATCATGATCGCGGCAGGCGGCGGTCCGCCGGCATCCAGTTCCTCCGGCTCCTGCATCAGGTAATAGGCAAAGCCGGCATGAACGCTCAGCATCAGCAGCGCCGCGGTGGACCACAGCGTCACTTCCCCGAGACGGGAATGGCGGGCCTGCGGGTAGCCGTTTTCGGTCATGGCGCGGTTCCCTGCGCCGCCGGCGCGGTAGGCTCGGCCGGGGGCTGCGTGGCTGCTGCTGCAGCATTTTCGAGCCCCACCAGGGCAATCTTCAGATAACCCGCATCCCTGAGCAGATTCATGATTTCCATGAAGTGACCATAGTCGACGGCCTTATCGGCCCGCAGGAAAATACGCGTATCCTTCTTGCCGCCCGTCTGCCGGTCTATCGCTGCTGCCAGGGCTTCGCGAGCGACCGCATCATTGCCGAGGTTGAGTGAAAGATCGTCCTTGACCGTCAGATAAAGCGGTTCTTCCGGTCGCTCCACCGGCTTGGCGGTGGATGCCGGCAGATCGACATTCACATCAACAGTGGCGAGCGGTGCGGCCACCATGAAGATGATGAGCAGCACCAGCATCACATCAATGAAGGGCGTGACATTGATCTCATGGTTTTCGGAGAGATCGTCACCGCTGTTTTCGCGAATTCCGCCAGCCATGATCGATCACCGTCCAACCAGCGACACGGCGGGCTTACTGGCACTGCCTGGCGGAATACGGCGGAAATCAAGGTCGCGGCTAACGAGGCGCTCCACGCCGGCTGCGGCATCCGCCAGCAGATGGCGGTAACCGGTGATGGAACGGGCAAAAACGTTATAGATCACCACCGCGGGAATAGCGGCAACGAGACCGATGGCGGTAGCCAGAAGCGCTTCCGCAATGCCGGGTGCGACAACGGCAAGATTGGTGGTCTGCGATTCCGAAATGCTGATGAAGGAGTTCATGATCCCCCAGACCGTGCCGAACAGGCCAACGAAGGGTGCGGTGGAACCGATCGTTGCCAGAACACCCGTTCCGCGCGACATGCGGCGGCCGGCATGGGTTTCGATACGTGACAGCGCCGAGGAAACCCGTTCCTTGATGCCACCGCCATCCGTGTGTTCGACCACCGCGTCGGAAAGCTGCATTTCGTGGGTCGCCATGCGCAACATGAGCGCGGCCGGTCCACCCTTGTTTTCGACAGCCTCGGTTGCCTCGGTCAGGGTTTTGGCCCGGCGAATGACCTTCAGTGTCGCGCCTGCACGCACCCGTGCACCGGCAAGCTCGATCGATTTTGCCACCCAGACCGTCCAGGTAACCAGCGATGCGAAGGCAAGACCGATCATCACGCCCTTTACGACCCAGTCCGCCGCCATGAACATGCCCCAAGGCGACAGATTGTGCGGGATGTCGGCGCGGTGTTCAGCACTTGCGGGTTCAGTGCTCACGGGCTCTATCGGCGTCGAAGCCTCATTCGGCGCTACCGTCTGGCTGGCCTGTCCCGGCTGTTCGGTCGGCGTCGGCTGCGGCGCAACGCCCTCGGGTGCCGGCACGGGATCGGTTGCCGATTGAGCGGGCGCAGGCGGGTTCGAAGACGGCTGGGCAGGCACCTCGGCGGCCGGTTGTTCCGGTGCGGTCGCGGAAGGCTGGGCTGGCTGGATCGCCGGCGCATTCGGTGTCACAGGCGCTTCCGCCGGCGGCTGGGCGGGCTGGACGGTTTCCGTTTGAGGCGCGGATTGAATCTGGGGGTCGGATGCCGTCTGAGCCAAAGCCACGCCGGCACTCAACCCCGCCAGCAGGGTGACTGCCGTGGCAAGGGAGAGATGCCGCAACTTGTTTGCCCTGTTGAGGGAGGCGGAAGAAATGGAGGTCTCAGCTGACATAATTTTAATCCCGGATTTCCGTCGATGAACTCATCCGCAGATTGGCCGGCTCCTGAAAGCCGGGGTCATGAACGGATGCCGTCGTGAAAGCTTGACGTTCCGATAATAAACCTGAGTTCTTTTGACAACTATTATATTGTCAAAAGACGACTCGCAAACTCTTCTTTACAAAAAAGTGACTGCGCTGCGGCCTTCAGTTGCTCTGCGAAGGCGAAAATTGCGCGACGAGCGCGTGCCGGTCACCGGGATAGGTGACCCTGACGTGGGTAATATAATCCGCCCCGTGCCATGTGCGACGATCAATGACCAGACAGGCGGCACCGGATGCGATGCCCAGCGCCGCCGCACTCCTGCGGTCGGCGGAAACGGCGCTGATGCGATGTTCGGCGGCGCTCCAGGGCACCATCTTCAGCAACCATGTTCCCGGCCCCGTCTGCGAAAAATCCGTGATTTCCGCCTCTGGAACGGCGATGACATTTATGATGCGCTCCTCCAGACAAAAAGGGACGCCGCCGGCAAAATGCGTGCAGGTGAGTTCCAGAACCCGGGCATCGGCGGCAAGCGCCATCGCCGCACCGTCGTCGTCACCGGCAGGGCGCAGATGCCGCTTGTCCAGCCGGTATCCGTAAACGAGGCCGAGCGCCTGCACCTCCCGCTCGATATCATGGATTTCCAGCACAGCCGATTGGGCATGGGGCTGGCGGACGAAGGTACCGAGACGGCGGCGTCTTTCAATCAGGCCCCGCTGCACCAGCTCGCCCAACGCCTTGTTCACCGTCATGCGCGAGCAGGCATATTGCCGGGTCATCTCGTGTTCGAAGGGAATGCGATATCCAGGCGGCCATTCGCCCGACATGATGTGGCGCTCGACATCGTTGCGGATGCGTTCGTGCAGTGATTTCTCCTGAAGATCGGCGCCTGTGCTCCTCATCCCGATGCTTTCATCCTCCCGGTTCGCTCGGTCAACTATCCATGGGCAGCGGCAGCAATCGCCTCGCTGCGGATTTCCTCCGTCAGTTTGGCGCGCAGTTGCGAAAATTCCGGGCTGGCCTTGACGGTGTAGTGACGCGGATGCGGCAGGTCGACCGGCGTGATCGACTTGATGCGACCCGGCCTTGCGGACATGGTCACCACACGCGACGCCATGAAGACCGCTTCTTCAATGTCATGGGTGACGAAAATGACGGTCTTCTGCTCGCGCTCCCAGATGCCAAGCAACAATTCCTGCATCAGCCCGCGCGTCTGGTTATCGAGAGCGCCGAAAGGCTCATCGAGCAGCAGGATTTTCGGGCCGTTCGCCAGGGCACGGGCAATCGCCGTTCTCTGCTGCATGCCGCCGGAGAGCTGTTTCGGCCAATGGTTTTCAAAACCGCGCAGGCCGACCTTGTCGATATAGCTATCAACGATTTCCCATTTTTCCTTCTCAGCGACGCCGCGTTCGCGCAGGCCGAAGGCGACGTTTTCCCGAATCGTCAGCCAGGGAAACAGCGTGTAGGACTGGAATACCATACCGCGATCCGCCCCCGGCCCCGTCACCGCCCGGCCGGACAGCAGGACCTCGCCGGTCGTCGGACGGTCAAGCCCGGCGATGATGCGCAGCAGGGTCGATTTTCCGCAGCCCGACGGGCCGAGGATGGTAACAAAATCATTGCGTGGTATTTCCAGACTGGTGGGCTGCAGGGCCAGCGTCGGCTGCCCGCCCTGAACGCCCGGAAAGGTGCGGCTGACGCCCTTGATAACGAGTTCGCTCATCAGGCAAGCCTCCAGGCGAAAAGTTTCCGGTTCAGCGATTTGAACGCGAAATCCGAAATGAGGCCGATAACACCGATGACGATGATGCCGAAGATGATCTGCCCGGTCGCCATCAGCGCCTGGCTGTTGATGATCATATAACCGATGCCCGAAGACGCGCCGATCAGTTCGGCGACGATGACATAGGTCCACGCCCAGCCGAGAACGAGGCGGAGGATTTCGGCAATGTCAGGCGCATTGGCCGGAATGAGCACACGGCGAACCACGCCCCGGTCTTTTGCGCCGAGTGTATAGGCGGCCTCCACCAGATCGCGCCGCGTACCGGCGACCGCCACGGCCACCATCAGGATGATCTGGAACACCGCACCGATGAAGATCACCAGCAGCTTCTGCATCTCGCCAATGCCAGCCCAGAGAATGAGCAACGGCACGAAGGCGGACGCCGGAAGGTAGCGGGCAAAGGAGACGAAAGGCTCCAGCAGCGCTTCGATGGGTTTATACGCCCCCATGGCGATGCCGAGCGGCACGGCGACCACCGATGCCAGCACGAAACCGCCCACCACGCGCCAGATGGTCATGCCGATATCGCTGGCAAAGCCCTGATCGGTGATGAGATAGATGCCGTCCTTCAGCATGGTGATGGGGTCGGCCAGAAAGGTCGGCGATACGAAGCCGCCCAGCGTGGCGAGGCCCCAGGCGGAGAAAAACAGCACGAAGAACAGGATACCGAGGGCAATCCTCGTGCTGTTCCTGATGGGTTGAAGAGGTTGCATACTGTCGCCTGTCTGGGAGAACTGGCGCGGCAGCGGCACCGCGCCCTCAAAGCGCCTCCACGCCATTCCCGGCGTGGAAGACCTTTCCTGCGTGTCATTGGCGGCAAGATTCCCTGCGAGGGGACGCAGCCGCCTGCTTCCGTCACTTGATGAAGGACGTATCCGCGAGGGTCGAAAGATCGGGCTTCGACTTGATCACGCCGATTTCGAGCAGCAGATCGGCCGATTTTTCGGAGAAGGTCTTGAATTCACCCTCGAAGAATTTCTGGTTGGCGGCCTTGTCCTGCCATTCCAGGAACTTTGCCGAAGCCGCAAAGGCCTCTCCGGCCTGCTTCACATCCGCGCCCATCGTCGCATAGGACTTCTCAGGATCTGCCTTGATGAGATCGAGCGCCTGGAAATAGCTGTCCGCCAGGGCTTTCGCCGCCTGCGGATTGTCCTTCAGGAAATCCGGTGTGCAACCGAACGTATCCATGACGGCGGGATAATCCAGCGTCGTGGCCAGAATCTTGCCCTTGTCGGGGGCGGCACGCACGGTGGACAGGTAGGGCTCATAGGTCATGGCCGCATCATTCTGGCCGGCGACAAATGCCTGCGCGGCCGGTCCCGGCTCAAGATTGACGACCTTTACATCCTTCAGCGTCAGTCCGTTTTCCTTGAGAATCCAGGCAAGGAAGAAATAGGGCGACGTGCCGGGCGCGGAAGCGGCAATCGTCTTTCCCTTGAGGTCGGTGACCTTGGAGACGTCGCTGCGCACCGCAATGCCATCGGCACCATGCGATTTGTCCATCTGGAAAATCTGGGTGGACTTCACACCGTTGGCATTCCAGGCGATCCATGTTTCCACCGTGGTGGCAGCGCACTGGATATCACCCGACGCCAGGGCCAGATGCCGGCTTGCCTGCGGTATCTTCTTGATATCAACCTTCAGGCCGTTCTTTTCGAAAATACCCGCTTCCTTGGCGAGTGTCAGCGGCGCAAAACCGGTCCAGCCGGACATGCCGATGGTCACCGACGTCTCTGCATAGGCGGAAGCGGATGAGACAAGCGTTGCAATAGTGGCGAGAACCCACGTTTTTTTCATGATCTGAACCCCTTTTGATTTATTTTTGTGCGACATTTTTTATCGCTTTATTTGAGGCATCGTAGGCAGGGATTCTATATTTGTCTAGACAAAATAGACACATTCGAAAGCCGCCGGAAATATTGCAAACTGGCCATCCGCCGTCCTACACATAGTGTGACGCGGCCGGGTATTGGCCCGCCATTTTCCTATCGAGCTTTCCATGACCAGACAGAGACGTCGCAACATTATCAAGGCAAGGCGCACCGGAACAGGTATTGCGCTGGTTGCCGCCATTTCCTTCATTGCCGGCATGACCGACGCGGTGGGTCTTTATATTTCCGGAGATTTCGTCTCCTTCATGACCGGTAACACAACGCGCGCCGCCGTCTCGATGGAAGCGGGCATCTATTCCCATGCGGCGAAGCTGCTCTTTGCGATCGTGGCCTTCGTGGCGGGCAATGCCGGCGGCATCGTTGTGGCGCACAAGTTCGACCGGCGCATTTTCGCCGTTCTCATGGTGGTGGGATCGCTAGTGGCGATTGCGGCGCTGCTGCGCGGCGAAACATCAGGTCTCGCGCAATTTTATCTCGTCGTTTTCGCCATGGGCATGGTCAATGCCGCAGTGGAGCATATTGAGGGGCTGCCGATCGGCCTAACCTATGTGACCGGCGCCCTTTCCCGTTTCGGCCGCGGCATCGGCCGTTTTCTTCTCGGCGAACGGAGCCTTGACTGGGGCATCCAGATCGTACCCTGGCTCGGCATGCTCTGCGGCGCGATCTGCGGCGCCGTTCTGGGCGCCACGCTGCATTCGGATGCTTTGTGGGTCGTCGCGGCCGCGGTTTTCGCCGTCGCCACCGCCACCCTCGTCATTCCGCGCTCGCTTCGGCAGCGATACAATCAGAGGGTCAAAATCCGACGGATTGCGCCGTAAGGCTGCCGCCGTCACTTTCGCGAAATGGTGACGAATTTCGTACCGCGTACCCGCACCGTCATCAGGCAGGGTTCCTTGTCGGTGCGCTCGCAATAACGGGGATGCATCTTCAGCACGAAGACCATGTTGCCGAAACGCTTGATGAAGTCATAGCCGTAAATCCGGGCCGTGGCGATCATCAGATAACCGCCCTCCTTCACCTGAACGTAGAAATTATAGGGGCAGCCCTCATCGTCGCAGCTGCGGCCCTTTTCGCCGTCGCAATCGAGAACGCCGTGATTGACGACGGCATCCATCAACCCGTCATTGTTGATATCCAGCCGTGTGACGAAATCATCACCAAAGGCCGCCACCTTGCACTCCCTGCGGAAATGATCCTTTTCGTAAATCTCGGGATCACTCACCAGCTGCTGCTGCGCCGACAGCGCCGCCGGAAACATCAAGAAGACCAGCACCTGAAGAGCGGCAACGAGAGCGATTCTCACGGCATTTTCCTTTGCATCCGTTTCGGTTATGGATGTTGCGATCATCCGGGCGGCCAGCCTAGAGTTTAGTGCTTGCGCGACACTGACGTGTTCGCGGACCGTGTTTCGGGGGGAACCTTTTCATGACGCTTCTCGGTTTTCTCGATTATGCCGGCGTCGCCATCTTTGCCGCAACCGGTGCGCTGGCCGCCTCGCGCAAGCAACTCGACCTGATCGGCTTCCTGTTCTTTGCGGCTGCGACCGGCATCGGCGGCGGCACGGTGCGCGATCTCGTGCTGGGCAGAACGCCGGTCTTCTGGGTGGTGAACCCGACCTATATTCTGGTCTGCGTATCGGTCGCGGTTCTGCTGTTCTTCACCGCGCATCTTTTCGAATCCCGTTATCGCGTATTGATCTGGCTCGATGCGCTCGGTCTTTCCGCCTATTGCGTCATGGGAGCGGCAAAGGGCCTCGCCGCAAGCGGCTCCGCAACCGTCGCCATCGTCACCGGCATTCTGACAGCCACGTTCGGTGGCGTGCTGCGCGATATTCTCGCCGGGGAACCTTCCGTTCTATTGCGCCCGGAGATCTACATCACCTGCGCGCTTTTGGGCTCCTCCACCTTCATTGTCGTCTATTTCCTTGGCGCACCGCTTTATGCCGCATCAGCGGCGGGGGTCCTGACGGCCTTTGGCATCCGGTCCGGCGCGCTGGTCTTCGGCTGGACTTTCCCGCCCTACAAGGCCAAGCCCGGCAGACGACCGGAAGATGTCATGAAGTGACATATGGAAATGACAGCTGAAAACAGAAAAGGCGCCCACGGGCGCCTTTTTCACATCAACTATCGGGCAAAGCTTCAACCGCGCTTGCGGCGAAGGCGGATGACCACATCCACATGGGCGATTTCCATGCCTTCGGGCGCTTCCGGCAGATTGTCGATCTGGAGATTATTGATCGGAATATCGAGAACCTCGTTCTCGCCCTCCACGAAGAAATGGTGGTGATCCGAGACGTTGGTGTCGAAATAGGTGCGCGCGCCTTCCACGGCCAGGACGCGGATCAGACCGGCCTCGGTGAACTGGTGCAGCGTATTGTAGACGGTGGCGAGGGAAACAGGCACGCCGGCGGTGACCGCCTCATCGTGCAGCTCCTCCACCGTCAGGTGGCGATCGCCCTTTGCGAAGAGAAGATCGCCCAGAGCCACACGCTGACGCGTGGGGCGCAGCCCCGAGCGCCGCAGCCTCGTTCCGATATCCAATGTGGCGTCAAATGCCATGCAATCCCATTCCAAACAGAGGTATGAAACTCGTCAATTGCATTAGCATATATCTTTTGCAGCGAATGCTTTCAATAGTTTCAGCGCCGTCAGGCGCGGCAAATGGCGGCAAACCGGCCATTCTTGCAAATTTCCTCTGGTTCCTGCCGGATGGTTCCTGTATGCGGACGGCATATTGAGGTAATGACTTCTGCAAAGAAGGTTCGAAGACAAAGAATGACGCCGGAGCGGCCTCTGCCCTTGCAGCGCTTCATTTTGAACCTAACTTGCTCTAGTGAAGTCGATCAACACCAGTAACTGGGGAAGTGAAAGCGGTATGGCAACGAGGCAATCAAGTTACAATTACGAGGAGATCCTGTCCTGCGGTCGCGGCGAATTGTTCGGCCCGGGAAATGCCCAGCTCCCATTGCCCCCCATGCTCATGGTTCACCGCATCACTGAAATTTCCGAAACCGGTGGCGCCTTCGACAAGGGTTTCATCCGCGCGGAATACGATGTCAGCCCCGATGACTGGTATTTCCCCTGCCATTTCCAGGGCAACCCGATCATGCCGGGCTGCCTCGGCCTTGACGGCATGTGGCAGCTGACGGGTTTCTTCCTCGGCTGGCTGGGCGAAGAAGGCCGCGGCATGGCGCTCTCCACCGGCGAAGTCAAATTCAAGGGCATGGTCCGCCCTCACACCAAGCTCCTTCAGTACGGTATTGATTTTAAGCGCGTGATGCGCGGTCGTCTGGTGCTTGGAACAGCCGATGGCTGGCTGAAGGCGGATGGAGAAACCATTTATCAGGCGACGGACCTTCGTGTAGGACTGTCGAAGGAAAAGACTGCCTGAGGCAGACGGAATAAGTCCTGGCAAAAGCCGGGCGGCTTCGGTCGTCCAGCCGAAATCTTAAGAAAAGGTCCCTTTCATGAGACGAGTTGTTGTCACCGGCCTCGGTATTGTTTCTTCCATCGGCGGTGATGCCGCTGAAGTCACCGCATCGTTGCGCGATGCGAAATCCGGCATTTCCTTTTCGCCGGATTTTGCCGAACACGGTTTCAAGTGCCAGGTCTGGGGCAAACCCTCTCTCGACCCGACCGATCTGGTCGACCGCCGCGCCATGCGCTTCCTGTCACAGGGCGGCGCATGGAACCATGTCGCCATGAAGCAGGCGATCGCCGATTCCGGTCTCGAAGAGAGCGACATCAGCGGCAATGAACGCACCGGCATCATCATGGGTTCGGGCGGTCCTTCCACCCGCACCATCGTCGAGGCAGCCGATATTACGCTGAAGAACAACAGCCCGAAGCGCATCGGCCCCTTTGCCGTGCCGAAGGCCATGTCCTCCACCGCCTCCGCGACGCTTGCCACCTGGTTCAAGATCCATGGCGTCAATTATTCCATCTCGTCGGCCTGCTCCACCTCGGCGCATTGCATCGGCAACGCCGCCGAAATGATCCAGTGGGGCAAGCAGGACATAATGTTCGCGGGCGGCCATGAGGATCTCGACTGGTCGATGTCCAACCTCTTCGACGCCATGGGCGCCATGTCGTCCAAATATAACGAGACCCCGAGCGTCGCCTCGCGCGCTTATGACGTCAACCGCGACGGTTTCGTGATTGCCGGCGGTGCGGGCGTGCTTGTTCTCGAAGAGCTGGAACATGCCAAGGCGCGCGGCGCGAAGATCTACGCCGAAATCGTCGGTTACGGTGCGACCTCTGACGGTTACGACATGGTGGCCCCTTCGGGTGAAGGCGCGATCCGCTGCATGCGGCAGGCGCTTTCCACCGTCAAGGGCGACATCGACTACATCAACACCCACGGCACCTCGACGCCGGTTGGCGACAGCAAGGAAATCGGCGCGATCCGGGAAGTCTTCGGCGACAAGATTCCGCATGTCCAGTCGACCAAGTCTCTCACCGGCCATTCGCTGGGTGCGGCCGGCGTGCAGGAATCGATCTACGGCCTGTTGATGATGCAGGAACGCTTCATCGGCGAAAGCGCGCATATTTCCGAGCTCGATCCGGAATTTGCAGGCGTTCCGATCGTTCGCAGCCGCATCGACAACGCCAGGATCGACACCATCCTTTCCAATTCCTTCGGCTTCGGCGGCACCAACGCCACGCTCGTCTTCCAGCGTCATAACGGATAATTGCCCATGAACGGCATCATGCAGGGTAAACGCGGCCTCATCATGGGCGTCGCAAACAATCACTCCATCGCCTGGGGTATCTCCAAGGCACTGGCGGCACAGGGCGCGGAACTGGCCTTCACCTATCAGGGTGAAGCGCTTGGCAAGCGTGTGAAGCCGCTGGCTGCCGAGCTCGGCTCCGACTTCATCGTGCCTTGCGATGTCGAGGATATCGCCTCGGTCGACGCCCTCTTTGCAACGATCCGCGAAAAGTGGGGCTCGCTGGATTTCGTCGTGCACGCCATCGGCTTTTCCGACAAGAACGAGCTGAAAGGCCTTTACGCGGATACGACGCGCGACAATTTCAGCCGCACCATGGTCATTTCCTGTTTCTCTTTCACGGAAATCGCCAAGCGCGCCGCTGAACTGATGACCAATGGCGGCTCGATGCTGACGCTGACCTATAATGGTTCGCAGCGCGTGATCCCGAACTACAACGTCATGGGTGTCGCCAAGGCGGCACTCGAGGCCTCCGTGCGTTATCTCGCCGCCGATTACGGTCCGCGTGACATCCGCGTCAACGCCATCTCGGCCGGCCCGGTCCGCACGTTGGCGGGCGCCGGCATTTCGGATGCGCGGGCGATCTATGCATGGAACCAGAAAAACGCGCCTCTGAGACGCACGGCCGATATCGACGATATCGGCGGATCGGCGCTCTATCTGCTGTCCAGCCTGTCGCGTGGCGTGACCGGCGAATGCCACTATGTGGATTGCGGCTACAACATCACCTCGACACCCACGCTCGAGGTTCTTTCAAAAGCGGATGCGGAATAATCCGTATTTTTGTCTTTCGGCAAAAGCCCGGCAATACGCCGGGCTTTTTGCATTTAAAGCCTGTGTCATTTTTGTGAATCGCTAAAGTAGAACCTGTTCGGGTAACTGAATTTAAACATCGGCTGGTTATGGTCCGCAACAATTTCAACGGTTGCGCTTGCCGCATATTCCAAAGATAGACACATATGCGACTGGCCAGACTGACGCCATTGCTGAGAAAATTCGGAATCTCGCGCGACGGGACAGCGGCTATTGAATTCGCGATCCTCGCCATTCCCTACTTCCTCGTCGTCTTTGCAATCATCGAGACTTTCATCGCCCTGATAGCGGAACAGGTCGTCGTGAATGCCACGGACACCATGGCGCGGCGTCTGCGCACCGGGCAGCTCAGCAGTTCGATTTCGAAAGAGGATTTTCGCAAGAACTTCTGCAACGAAGTTTCGGTGATGATCACCTGCTCTGCCGATGAAATAAAAACCGAACAGAAACTTTATATCGACCTTCGCTCCTTTCCCGCCTTCAAGGATATTCCAACCACGATACCGCTGAAGGCCTATGGCGAATATTACGATCTCGATACGGCGGAATTCGGCTTCAAACCGGGCGGACCGGAAACGATCAACATGCTGCGCGTTTATTATCGCTGGCGCGTCATCGCCGATATCATCCGGCCATATCTCACAAAAATACGCCCGGCGGACGGGTCCATGCCCTCACATTTTCTCATCGTCGCGACCGACGCCTTCATGAACGAGAAATACACCACAAGCGGAGGCTTATAATGGCAGGGCTGGTGGACGCCGTGGCGAATGGCAGACATCGTTTTGCCGCGCTCGCCGCACGCTTCATAAAGGATCGGCGCGGCGTCGGCGCGGTGGAATTTGCAATCATCTTCCCGATATTGCTCGCCCTTTATGTGACATCCTTCGAACTCACCATCGGCTATAATACCTATAAGCGGGCAAGCAGCGCTTCGGCGACGATCAACGACCTGATCTCGAAGACAGGCTCGGTTGACAAGGCCTATCTTAAAAACATGCAGCATGTTGCAGCCGCCGTCTTTGCACCTTACAGCACGACGGGTTTAAAGCTGAAGATCAGCGGCATAACAATCGACAAACAGAAACAGGCGAAAATCGCCTGGTCCTGGGATGAGAGAGACCAGAAGCCTTATCCCGTGGGATCGGTGGTAGCGGTTCCGCCGCGTCTGCTGATTGCGGAAACCTTCCTGATCCATGTCGAGCTTTCCGTCCCGCATGAATTGCTGATGTTCATGACCGACGTCTCATCCTCCGGCGTAAGATCGATCACCATCGGCCGCGACTACTTCTTCAAGCAACGCGATGCGGAGGTCACCTGCACCAATTGCTGAGCCATCGGGAGCAGCAAGGGTGATCCCCCGCATAATCTGTTTCTAATAGACGTCGCGCAGATAACGTTTTTCGCGCTTCAGCCGGTTCACATAATCGCCTGCCGCTTCAGCAGAAATGCCCGCCTCATCCATGACGATCTGATGCAGGGCATCGTCGACGTCCTTCGCCATGCGGGTCGCATCGCCGCAGACGTAGAAATAGCCCCCCTCTTCGAGCCATTGATAAAGCGCCTTGCCGTTCTGGCGCATGCGCGTCTGAACATAGATCTTTTCCGCCTGATCGCGCGAAAAGGCGAGATCGAGGCGCGTCAGCACACCCGTGCGGCTCATTTCGCCAAGCTCGTTTTCGTAGATGAAATCCGACTGCCGGTGCTGGTCGCCAAAGAACAACCAGTTCCTGCCGTTTGCACCCCTCGCCTGTCGTTCCTGCAGAAAAGCCCGGAATGGTGCAATGCCCGTGCCCGGCCCGACCATGATGACAGGCGCGGCATTATCCTGTGGCACGCGGAACGCCTTGTTAGGCGAAACGAAAATTCCGGCAGTCTTACCAGCCTCCACCCGATCCGCCAGATAGGTGGAGCATACGCCGCCACGCTCACGCCCCTCGGCGCGATAACGCACGCTGGCAATCGTCAGATGCACGCTGTTTTGCGCAACCAGCGGGCTGGAGGAGATGGAGTAGGCGCGATGCTGCAGCGGCTTCAGGAAGGTCACGAATTCCGCAAGCTCGAATACGGGTTTTCCGCCGAGATTGACCAGATCGAGAATATCCTTGCTCCAGAGAAAGGCAGCAAGTTGCTCCCTGTCCCCATTCGCAAGGATGTGGCTGAGCTCATCATGCCCTGCGCGCCGGCCGATTTCGGCGACGAGCTCGCGCGAGGGTGTCGAGATTTCGAACATGTTGAGAAGCGCGTCGCCGACCGGGCGATCCAGTCCTGCGACTTCACTCTCTGCGCCCGCGCCGAAATGCGCGAGCAGCGCGCCGATAAGTTTCGAATCGTTGAGGGGAACAACGCCAAGGGCATCACCCGCCTCATAATCGAGCCCGCTTTCCCCAAGATCGAATTCGTAGTGGCGGATCTCCTTCGACGAGCCCGGGCCGGAAAGACGGTGATTGACGCTTACCCGCGCCGAATAGGGGTTCTTGCGGTTCCAGCCCTGCTTCGCCCGCATCGGCGGTTCGGCGACCGCAGGCGCGGCCATAGCCGTCGCATCACCACCGCCAAGGGCGAGCGCGAGCGGCAGGGTCTCGCCGATCCATGCAGCGGCCGCATCCTCAAAGTCGATATCGCAGTCGATCCGCGTCTTCATGCGCTTGCCGCCAAGCTGTTCGAAGCGCGTATCGATGAGCTTGCCCGCCTGGCAGAAGCCGTCGTAACCGGTATCGCCGAGCGCAAGCACGGCAAAATTCATCTCGTCCAGTCGCGGCGCGCCGTCAGCGGCAAGCGCCTCCCAGAACAACTGGGCATTGTCAGGCATCTCGCCTTCGCCATAGGTCGAGGTGACGACGATGACCCGCTTCATGGAACCGAGACTGTCCATGGATACATCGTCCAGCGCCGTTACCACCGGCTGCATGCCCTGGGTACGCGCAGCGGCGGCGATATCCATCGCCAAAGCTTCGGCGTTGCCAGTCTGGGTGCCGACAAGGATGTTCAGCACGCTGGCAGCCGTTTTGGGGGCGGCAGCGGCCACCGATGTCTCCAAACCGATGGCGGCGCGGGAATGGAGCCCGGCCAGAAAGCCGGCGAGCCAGGCGCGCTGGTCACCATTGAAGGGCGCGTCTTCGGGAATATAGGGTATCTTCATCATGCTGCCCTGTTCTGGCTGGATGCGGTGGCGAGGTCCGGTATGGCGCGGGCCGCAAAAAGCTCCTCGAAGCCCGGCAGGCGGCCGATCTTCTCGATGTTTTTGCAACTCTGCTGCATGATCCAGCCATAGGTGCCGGGGCTGTCCACCGACCAGATGTTGCGGCGCGCCAGCGCCTGCTTGTAATCGTCGAGCCGCTTGGCGGCGATCATCACCGCAAGCTGTTCGTCGCCATGATCGGAAAGCGCCTCGCGCGCATATTTCAGCAAACGCTGCATCAGCGCATAATCTTCCGTGAGGATGAGATTGCGCACGGCTTTTTCAATGCCGGGATCGGAAGGGCCTGATGCCATCGGCACCCGCTGCAGGGCAATGGCCTGCGCCATGCTCAACACCGTGTAGTTATTGATGAGCGAATACATGTCTTCCGTATCCGTCTCGCCATAACCCGGCACTGTTCCGTTCAGCACGGACTTGCGGTCGCGATAGGCGAGCTTGAACTTGCGTAGCTGATGGGCGGCAAGCGCGGAAGCCAGTTCCTCCAGCAGCTCCTTGCGGGGCTTGGCTTTGAGAATTTCGTCGCTGTCCTGATAAAGCAGCAGGGCGCGCGGCATGCCGTAGACGAAATTATGCTGCTCGCTCTCCCAGTTTTCCAGGAGCCATGCCGCCTTGGCCGAGCCGGTTTCCGCGACATGCCAGGACAGAAGCTGGTGGATGGCCTGATTATGGATCGCGGCCTGTTCGTCCTCACCGGTGATCAAGCCGAGCAGGATCGAATCGTGGCTGACCTTCTTCGGCAGATCACCGTAGGGATCGTATTGATAAACGAAACCGCCGCTCATGCCGTTACCGAGGCCCTTGCCGAAACTGCCGAGGTTCAAGACCGCGCCATTGGTCATGTATTCGCAGGCGAAATCACCCACCCCTTCGACCACAGCGGTTGCGCCGGAATTGCGCACCGCGAAACGGTCACCGGCCTGACCTTCCACAAAGGTGCGGCCGCCGGTGGCGCCGAACAGCGCGAAATTGCCGACCAGCACATTGCCGCCCGCCTCTTGCGAACCGCCGCCGGGAGAGCGCACGACGATGGTGCCGCCACAGGCGCTTTTGCCAACGCCGTCATTGCAGGTGCCGGTATGGATCATGACCATGCCGTCATTGCAGAAAGCGCCGAAGGACTGACCGGCGGAACCTGACGTATCGATGCGCACCGAACCCGCTTCCAGGAACCGGCGGCCACGGCTGTCCCGTTTCACCGCCGGCAACGCATCCGCCTCTTCGTCGGAAAGCTCATGGTTCAGCATACGCTCGATATCGACCGCAAGCTGGCCGCCGACGCTCTTGTTGCAATTGTTGAGGAAACGATTGCCGCCAAGCTCGATGCTCTCCCGCCTGCTGTCGACCAGCGCCGAACGCACGAGTTCGATGAAAGCGTCGTCCAGCGCGAAGTCCTTTTCCATATAGACGGGGCTGTCGATCTTCACCTCTTCGACCACGGCAAGCATTGCCCGGAGGTCAAGCTGGCCGACGCTTGCCGGATGATCGAGGAGGTGAAGGAGATCGGAACGGCCCCGCGCCTCCCGCAACGAACGCAGGCCGAGAGTGGCCAGGATTTCGCGCGTTTCATGGGCGATGTTCATGAGATATTGCGCCAGCGCCCGCGGATCGCCGTTGAAGGCTTCCTGATTGGTGGTGAGACCAGCCGGGCACTTGATGTTGCAGTTCTTGGCCATGACACATTTCAGCATCATCAGCGCCGTGGTGCCGAATTCGAAGCTGTCGCCGCCGAGAAGTGCTGACTTCACCACGTCGCTCGCCGTCTGGTGCGCGCCGGAGCAGCGCAGCAGCACCTTGGCGCGAAGGCCGGTGGCGCAGAGCGCCTGATGCACCTCCGCGATACCGATTTCCGCCGCGCGGCCGGTATATTTGAGGCTGGTCACGGCCGCCGCACCCGTGCCGCCGGTATTGCCGGCGACATTGATGACATCCGCCCCCGCCTTGGCGACGCCGACCGCAATGGTGCCGATGCCTTCCGACGAGACGAGCTTGACGATGACGCGCACGCGCGCCGCCTTGGCATCGTGGATAAGCTGCGCCAGATCCTCGATCGAATAGGTATCGTGATGCGGCGGCGGCGAAACGAGTTCGACGCCCGGCGTGCCTCCACGTGCCGCCGCGATTTCCACCGTCACCTTGGGAGACGGCAGCTGCCCGCCCTCACCCGGCTTTGCGCCCTGACCGATCTTGATCTCGATCTCTTCCAGCATCGGATCGGCAAGATAACCGGCCCAGACACCGAAGCGGCCGGAGGCGAACTGCTTGATGCGCGAGGCGCGGATGGTGCCGTAACGGGAGATATGCTCGCCGCCCTCTCCCGAATTCGACATGCCGCCGACCATGTTTGTGCCATGCGCCACCGCCTCATGGGCGGCCGCAACCAGCGCGCCGTGGCTCATGGCACCCGATGCGAGGGTCTTGGTGATCTCGCTCGCCTTCTGCACGGTCTCAAGCGGAATACTCTCCGGTGCGGTGCGGATAAGCGACAGATAGGCGGAGGCCTCACCCTTTGCCTGAACCATGAGCGCGCCACCTTCCAGCCAATGGCCGGCGATATCGTCACCAAAACGGTCGAGCAGCGACTGGCCGAGTGCGGCGAGGCGGGCAAGTTCGTGACCATGCGGACCGGTCAATTGCAGCCGGAACGCGCCGTCTCCCGCCTCTTCGCACAGCAATCCGCGCACCATGAAGCTGTTGTTGCCCTGCCGGGAGAAGCGACCCATTTCCCGGCGGAATTCTTCGGCCGAACCGGCGAAGGTCACATCGGCCGGCAATTCCAGAACATCGCGCAGGGCGGCCGGACGTCGCGCCCTTTCTTCCGCCATCATGCGGGCAAAAGAACGGTAACCGGGTGTCACCTCGAACGCGTCGATGGCCTCGGGGGTCAACCGGTCGAAGCTGTTGTGGTAATAGGCCGCATCGTTGAGCCCGAACGCATCCTCCAGCCGGTTGAGCGGCAGGAGGCGTAGCGCCTCCTCGTTTTCGGTTCCCTTGTCGAAACCGATCTTTTCCTCCGTCATATCCACGAAACCGCGTACCGCCGTCGTGCCATAGGAATGGCCGGCACCTTCCGCACGTTCCTTGAAGAGGCCGAGCAGGGGAATGTCGTTCTCATCCTTCACCGACAGCGCCTTGCGGTGCCAGTCCGCCACCGCCTGCGCGATGACGGCGAAGTTGACGCCACCGACAGGGGTTTTCACATTGGGGAAATAGCGCTTCAGCACCGGATCGTCGGTATCGAGGAAGTTCGGCTCGAAAAATTCGCCGCCGATGTAGCTTTCCGCCGTACACAGGCCGACCTTGCCCATTGTCTTCATCAGCGACTTTTCAGCCGCCTTGGCGAAGCGCTTGAAGGCCTTGTCGGCATCGGCCCCGAATTTCTCCTCCGCACGGAACTGCACGCCGAGTGGGTAGACCGCCGAAGCGCCGAAACCGAGACCGGCTGCAATGTGATGGGAGGAGGAAAACTGTCCGCTTTCGACGATCAGGGAAACGCGCAGCCGCAGGCCTTCCTCGATCAGCCGCTGATTGATGGCGGAAACGACCATGATCATCGGCAAGGCCGCACGGCCTGCCGAGACATGCCGGTCGGTGATGACGGCAATGCCGCCTTCGTCAGCCGCGAAAGCCACGACCTCATCGCAGAGGCCGTCGATCGCCTGCCGGAGGGCCACTTCGTTGGCATCGGCAGAGTCGGAGACCGGCGTATAGAGCATTTCGAAACGGCGAACGGGTGTCTCGGGCTGTTCGCGAATGCGCAGCATGTCGAGGTGGGTGAGGATCGGGGAGCGCACGACGATCTGGCGGGCTTTCTTCGCACCGCTGTTCGGCTTCGCGCCCAAGGCTACCCGCAGTGTCATGCCATCGGCTTCGCGGATACTGTCGAGCGGCGGATTGGTGACCTGCGCGAAACGCTGCGAGAAATACTTTGCGACCCCACCTTCCTGATCGGACAGGGCGTTGATGGCGTTGCCATAACCCATGGCCGAGATCTTTTCGGCACCGGAGGCCAGCATCGGGTCCATCAGGAACTTGAAGCTTTCCTGATTGTGCGAATAGGCGACATAACGCTGATGCCGTTCCAGATCACCATTGTAACGCAGTGGCGAGCCCTGCTTTTCCGCCGGCACTTCCGGCAGGTCCTCAAGCATGACGCGCGCTTCCGATAGCAGGCACGGATAGTCCAGCCGGGCCGCCAGAAGCTCAAGCGCCTCGACGGTGGAAAAGGCGCGGCGCGCGGCGTGATCGTAATAAAGCATGCCGCCCGCTTCGATACGGCCGCGACGGATGACGCTCTCGGCCGGAAAGGCGATCTGACCGGCCTCCGACATGACGCAGAGATAGTCTTCCGTTTCCACGGTGCGCAGCGGGCGCAGGCCAAGGCGGTCGAGGCGTGCGCCGATGATCGTGCCATCGCCGAAGATCAGCGCTGCCGGGCCGTCGTTCTTCTCCTCATAGAGCGAGAAATATTCCAGCATCGCCTTCACACCGGGCGAGAGCGTGTCGTCGTTTTCCCAGGCCGGCGGCATCATCGAGACCACGGCGGTGACGAGGTCGAGACCGTCCTCCATCACCCGCGCCTGCAATGTCTGGTCCAGACGGCAGCTATCCGACTGGCCCTTGGGCCTGACGATGCTGGCATTCTTCGCCAGCGCCACGGCCGCTTCCGATAGCCGGTTTTTCTTGTCGGTGTTGAGTTCGCCATTATGCGCCATCAGACGGAAGGGCTGCGCCATGGAGGGGTGCGGATCGGTATTGGTGGAGAAGCGCGTGTGGAAATACATCGTATGCACTTCATGGCGCGGATCTGTCAGATCGCAGAAATAGGGCATGACCTCCTGGGAGTTTAGACGCCCCTTGAGCACCTGCGTGCGCGCGCTGAGCGACAGCGGGTAAAAACCGGCAAGCTCCGGCACGGTGTAAGCGAGCGCCTCGATGGCGAGCAACGCCTTGTGGATGCGCCAGTCGAACTCAGCAAGCGTCGCGCATTCCGCTGGTGCCGAAAAGACCCATTGGCGGATCGGTAACTGGTAGGGGATTGCGGCGGGACGGATGGCCGCATCATTCACCGGCACATCGCGCACCAGCAGAACCGAAAAGCCCTGCTCTTTCAGAGCGCTGCCGATGATACCGACGGCCTCACCGTGAAAAGCCTGATTCTGCGGCAGGAAAAAATTGCCGACACCGAACCGGCCGGCCTTGAGGGAACCTTGTCCCGTCAACTCACGAAAAAAGGAGAGCGACAGGTCGAGCGACACGCCCGCGCCATCACCAACGCCTTCCGCCGACATGCCGCCGCGATGCGGCACGGCACAGAGCGCCTCATGGCCGCGCTTCAGCACATCATGCGTCTGCATGCCATCCTTGCGGGTGATGAAACCGACGCCACAGCTGCTTTTTTCAAAAGCCGCATCATAAAGGCCGAATTTTTGCTCCGTCACACTCAAGGCACTCTCCTCTCGTTGCGCATTTCGCGCGGCATCACCCTCTTTTCCCGAAACCCGGCGCGTCAGCCGGCACTCTGCGGGCGGAGCCGCAGGCGACCTGGCTGCTCCTCTTTTTTTTGGCTATCGGCGTTTAATGGCGCGAACGGTCGTTTTGCGGCCGGCAAACGGCGTGGCGGCAATGGCCGCTTTTTCGCAAATAATGATCGTTGTCGTTCGCATCGCGTTCCCTGGTGGCCGGCATTTCCGGCAATGAGACACACTGAATTACGTCAGTATTGCTTACATAATATTTCATGATGGACCGAGTCAAGATTAAAATCGGCCTCGCGCAATAAAAAAACAAAAACGCCGCGAAATCCGACAGGATTCCGCGGCGCGATGGCTGCAGCGATTGTTAAATTGCCCAGATCAGTCCGAAGGCATTTCCAGCGTTCGGCTGAACCACAGGGCAACCAGCGTACAGACGGCACCCGACATCAGATAAATTCCGACGGCAAACAGTCCAAACTTGGACGAAAATCCGAGTGCGACGAGCGGTGCGAAACCGGCGCCGATCAACCAGGAAATATCCGAGGTGAGAGACGCACCAGTATAGCGATATTCACGGCTGAAACGGGATGCGAGCGCGCCGCCCGCCTGGCCGAAAGACAGGCCAAGCAGCGAGAAGCCGATCAGGACGAAGAGATAGCGGCCGATATCGCCCGAACCGAGAAGGACCGGCGCAACAAGGCTGAATAGACCAATGAGCACAGCCGCAATGGCCAGAAGCTTCCGCCTGCCGATCCTGTCGGCCAGAATGCCGGACACCACGATCATGCCGCCGGCGATAATGGCGCTGACAAATTGCACGAACAGGAAGTCCGACACGCGCTGGGTGGTATTGAGGGAAACCCAGCTCAGCGGGAATACCGTGACGAGGTGGAAGAGTGCAAAGCTTGCCAGCGGCACGAAGGCACCCGTGACGACGACCGGGAACTGCGAGCGCAGCATCTTGAACATCGGGCGTGGTTCCAGCTCATGCTGCTCCAGCATGGCCTGGAATTCCGGCGTGACGATCATGCGCAGGCGGGCAAAGAGCGCGAGAACATTGAGCGCCAGCGCCACGAAGAAGGGGAAACGCCAGCCCCAGGCGAGGAATTCCGCATTGGAAAGCTGCGTGACGAAAACGATGAAAAAGGCGCTGGCGAGACCGAAGCCCATGGCCGCGCCGATCTGCGGCATCATGGCGTACCAGCCGCGCTGTTTCTGCGGTGCATTCATGGCAAGCAGCGAAACCAGACCATCCCAGGCACCGCCCAGACCAAGGCCCTGGCCGATGCGAAACACCGCCAGGAGAACGGGGGCGAGCATGCCGGCTTCCGCATAGGAGGGAAGGAAGCTGATCGCCATGGTGGAGCCACAGAGCGTGAAGAGCGCCGCCATCAGCTTGACGGCACGACCGAACTTGCGGTCGATCTGGAGGAAGATCAGCGAGCCGATCGGCCTTGCGATAAAGGCCAGAGAGAACACCGCGAAGGAATAAAGCGTAGCCGTCAGCGGATCGACGAAGGAAAAGAAGACATGCGGAAAAACGAGAGCGGAGGCGATGGCGTAGATGAAAAAGTCGAAAAACTCCGTCATTCTCGCAAGAATGACCGCAATCGTGATGCGATCCGGATCGACCTTGACCGGATCTGTTCCATGACCATTGGCTTCCGGCGCCTGCCCAAATGATGGAGCAGCATTGCTATAACTCATAATATCCCTCCTGCGTCATGGACGAACCATTTCCTGTAACGCGCGGGCTCCTCTTCCGTTGCGTTACGATGCGACGGATTGTCACACGCACCCTCCGTGACGTCAATTGAAGTTTGATAAGAAAGGCTTGCCCCACAAGCGTGCTATGCGATAATGCAGCCGCTCCGCCTTCAAAGGCAGCTCTGCCAGGCACATGGTGCATCGCGAAGGTTTCGCTGCACCGCGACAATATACCTCATTTGAAAAATGATGTTCGGCAATTAATCGCGGCATAATCCAAACTGTACGAGTTCAGAGAACGTGCGCATGATCAAAAAAATCCCATCCGCCCTTCTGGCTATTCCGGTACTGCTGCTGCTTAGCGGCTGTAACCTCGTGGTCATGAATCCATCGGGCGACGTCGCCATCCAGCAGCGCGATCTCATCATCACGTCCACGGTTCTGATGCTGCTGATCATCGTTCCGGTCATCGTGCTGACGCTTTTCTTCGCATGGAAATATCGTGAATCGGCCAAAGCCGAGGATTACGATCCCGAGTGGCACCATTCCACACGTCTTGAAATGGTGATCTGGTCGGCTCCGGTCGCCATCATCCTGATGCTCGGAACCGTGACCTGGATTTCCACCCACCGTCTCGACCCCTATCGCCCGCTGGAGCGCATCGACGAGAGCCGCCAGGTCACCGCCGATATCAAGCCGCTCACGGTCGAAGTCGTCGCCATGGACTGGAAGTGGCTGTTCTTCTATCCCGAACTCGGCATTGGTAGCGTCAATGAATTCGCCGCTCCGGTCGATGTTCCGATCAATTTCAAGATCACCGGCACGACCGCGATGAACTCCTTCTTCGTTCCCGCGCTCGCCGGCCAGATCTACGCCATGGGCGGCATGCAGACAAAGCTGCACGCCGTCATCAACAAGGAAGGCGTCTATGACGGCTTCTCGGCCAACTTCTCCGGCCCCGGCTTCTCCCATATGCGCTTCAAGTTCCACGGTCTCAGCCAGCAGGGCTTCGACCAGTGGGTTGCCAAGGCGAAAGAAGGCGGCAAGGGCTTCGGCCGTCAGGAATATCTGGAATTCGCCAAGCCTTCGGAGCGCGAGCCGGTGCAATATTTCGCCTCGGTCGATCCGGAACTCTACAGCGCCATCCTCAACCGCTGCGTGGAGCCCAACAAGCTCTGCATGCGCGACATGATGCATATCGACGCCAATGGCGGCGGCGGCAAGGAAGGCATCGACATCGCCAAGGCGCTGAACTCCGTCGTCTGCACGCCGCTTGCGCCTTATGGCGTCGCCAGCGGCCCCCAATCCACTCCGGCCGTGATCGAAGGTCAGACTTTCGAACCTGCGGCGCTGCCGGAAACCAAACAAGTCGCTGGCTGACGATACGTCCCGGCATTCTGCGGCGCGGCCTGTCCGCGCCGACCTTACGTCTTAGAATCGCAAGAGGCTGAAAATGATCGTCAATTCCGATCAAACGTCGTTCCTGTTCGGGAAGCTGACATGGGAGTCCATCCCGCTTCACGAGCCCATTCTTGTCGCCACCTTCGCGGCCGTGGCGCTGGGCGGCATCGCCGTCGTTGGCGCCCTCACCTATTTCCGGCTGTGGGGCTATCTCTGGAACGAATGGTTCACGAGCATCGATCACAAGAAGATCGGTATCATGTACATCATTCTGGCGCTGGTCATGCTTCTGCGCGGCTTCGCCGACGCGATCATGATGCGTGTCCAGCAGGCGATCGCCTCCGGCGGCTCGGAGGGTTATCTTCCGCCGCACCATTATGACCAGATCTTCACGGCCCATGGCGTCATCATGATCTTCTTCATGGCCATGCCGATGATCACCGGTCTCATGAACTTCGTCGTGCCGCTGCAGATCGGCGCCCGCGACGTTTCGTTCCCCTTCCTCAATAACTTCTCCTTCTGGATGACCACGGCCGGCGCCGTCATCACCATGATCTCGCTGTTCATCGGTGAATATGCGCAGACCGGCTGGCTGGCCTATCCGCCGCTTTCCGGCATCGACGGAAGCCCGGGGGTCGGGGTCGATTATTACATCTGGGGTCTGCAGATCGCCGGTGTGGGAACGACACTTTCAGGCATCAACCTGATCGTGACGATCATCAAGATGCGTGCGCCCGGCATGACCATGATGCGCCTGCCGATCTTCGTCTGGACGTCGCTGTGTTCGAACATCCTGATCGTGGCCTCGTTCCCGATCCTGACCGGCACGCTCGCCCTTCTCACCCTTGACCGCTACGTTGGCACCAATTTCTTCACCAACGATCTCGGCGGCAATCCGATGATGTACGTCAACCTCATCTGGATCTGGGGCCATCCCGAAGTTTACATTCTGGTGCTGCCGGCATTCGGCGTGTTCTCGGAAATCGTCTCGACCTTCTCCAACAAGCGCCTTTTCGGTTATGCCTCGATGGTCTACGCCACGGGCGTCATCACCATCCTCGCCTATATCGTGTGGCTGCACCACTTCTTCACCATGGGTTCCGGTGCAAGCGTGAATGCCTTCTTCGGCATCACCACGATGATCATCTCGATCCCGACAGGCGCGAAGATCTTCAACTGGCTCTTCACCATGTATAAGGGCCGCATCAAGTTCGACGTTCCTATGCTCTGGACGATCGGCTTCATGATCACCTTCGTCATCGGCGGCATGACCGGCGTTCTTCTCGCCGTTCCGCCTGCGGATTTCGTGCTGCACAACTCGCTGTTCCTGATCGCCCACTTCCACAACACCATCATCGGTGGCGTGGTGTTCGGTGTGCTTGCAGGCATCGTCTACTGGTTCCCCAAGGCCTTCGGTTACCGTCTCGATCCGTTCTGGGGCAAGCTGTCCTTCTGGTTCTGGTTCATCGGCTTCTACTTCGCCTTCATGCCGCTCTATATTCTCGGCCTGATGGGGATTACCCGCCGTATCAGCCAGTTCGAGGACAATTCGCTGCAGATCTGGTTCGTGATTGCCGCCTTCGGCGCCTTCCTGATCGCGCTTGGCATCGCCTCCTTCGTCATCCAGCTCATCGTCAGCTTCCTGAAGCGCGATCAGCTGCGCGATGTAACCGGCGACCCCTATAACGGTCGCACGCTGGAATGGTCGACCTCGTCGCCGCCGCCGGCCTACAACTTCGCCTTCACGCCCGTCATCCATGATGTCGACGCCTGGGCAGATATGAAGAAGCGCGGCTACAACCGTCCCAGGGAAGGTTTCATCCCGATCCATATGCCGAAGAATACCGGCGCGGGCGTCATCATCAGCGCCATCAGCGTGGTGCTTGGTTTTGCGCTGGTATGGCACATCTGGTGGCTGGCAGCTCTCTCCATGCTCGCCATCATCGCGGTCTCGATCGCTCATACCTTCAACTACAATCGCGATTACTACATTCCGGCTTCCGACGTTTCGACGGTCGAGGCGGAACGTACGAAGCTGCTTGCTGAACAGGCGTAACGAATATGGCTCATGCACCTGCACAAAGCGTCGACGGCGCTGAACCACCGGTCTTCTACCTGAAGGAAGACCACCATCCGGAAAACGGCACGTCGCTCGGCTTCTGGCTCTATCTGATGAGCGACTGCCTGATCTTCGCGACGCTGTTCGCCACCTATGCCGTTGTCGGTCGCAACTATGCGGCCGGCCCTTCGGGCGCGGACCTGTTCGATCTGAAGCTCGTGGCGATCAACACCGGCTTCCTGCTTTTCTCCTCCATCACCTATGGCTTCGCCATGCTGGAAATGGAAAAGCAGAAGGTAAAGGCCACGCTGGTCTGGCTCGGCGTCACCGGTCTCTTCGGCCTCGCCTTCCTCGCCGTGGAGCTTTACGAATTCCATCATCTGATCGCGGAAGGCGCCGGTCCGCAGCGTTCGGCGTTCCTGTCCGCCTTCTTCGCGCTGGTCGGCACCCACGGCCTGCACGTCACCTTCGGCATCATCTGGCTTGTCACGCTGATGTTCCAGGTGGCCAAACACGGCCTGATCGCGGCCAACAAGCGCCGCCTGATGTGCCTGTCGATGTTCTGGCACTTCCTCGACGTCATCTGGATCGGCGTCTTCTCCTTCGTCTACCTCATGGGAGTCCTTTGATGAGTTCCGAAGCACACGCACATCACGACGCGCATGGCGACGACCATCATCACCACGATGCCGCCAGCCATGGCACGTTCAAAAGCTATATGATCGGCTTCGTCCTGTCGGTCATTCTGACGGCGATCCCTTTCTGGCTGGTCATGGGCGACGTTCTTGAAAACAAGACCCTGCTCGTCATCGCCATCATGGGCCTCGGCGTCATCCAGATCTTCGTGCACATGATCTACTTCCTGCACATGGATACCAAGTCGGAAGGCGGCTGGACCTTCATGGCGCTGATCTTCACCGTTGTGGTGCTCCTGATCACGCTCTCCGGCTCGCTCTGGGTCATGTACAACATGAACAAGAACATGATGCCGCTGCACATCGAGGATGTGAAGAACCTGCCCTGAGCAGCATAGATCAACGGCCTGCCGGACCCCGGCGGGCCGCCTTCCGCGCCAACACATAACCCCATGAATCGTGGTGCGATTTATGGGGTTATTTGCTGGAAGAACCGGATGCCGGCGGCAAACTGCGTGCCGCCTCGCAAGGACTGTGCAACCATGACCGATCCGTCAAGAACCTCACCACGCAACCAGCGCATCCGCCCCGCTGCAATCCTTGTCCTGTTTCTGACCATTATCCTGACAGGCTGCCTGCTGGCGCTCGGAACATGGCAGGTCAAACGCCTGTCCTGGAAGCTCGACCTGATCGAGCGCGTCGAGGCCCGCGCCCATGCAGAACCTGTCGACGCACCTGCCGCCGGCGAATGGCCCGCACTCGCCGATCCCGCAGGTTACGAATATCGCCGCGTGAAACTGTCCGGCACCCTCATCAACGACAAGCAGGTTCAGGTCTACACGGTTACCGATCTCGGTCCCGGTTACTGGGTCATGACCCCGCTGCGGCGGGACGATGGCTCAAGCGTCATCGTCAATCGCGGTTTCGTGCCGTCCGACCGGCGCGATCCGTCCTCGCGCCGGGACGGCGAACCGACCGGGCGCGTCGAGATCGTCGGGTTGATGCGCGCACCCGAAACCGGCGGGCTTTTCCTCCGCACCAACGATCCGGCGAACGGACGCTGGTATTCCCGCAACATTCCTCAGATCGCCCAGGCATCCGGGCTTTCAGACGTCGCGCCCTTTTACGTCGATGCGGATGCGACGCCCAATCCGGGCGGCCTGCCTGTGGGCGGCAAGACCATGCTGATCTTTCCCAACAACCATCTCTCCTATGCGGTCACATGGTATATTCTGGCGACCATGGTGGTGGCTGCCGGCTGGTATGTCCTGCGCAATCTCAACGCACCGAAATCCAGGCGGGAGCCCGATTGAGCGACCGGTTTTACCGGATGGTTCACAAAAGCACTTCCTTCTTCACGTTTTGCTGATCTATAACGACAGTTCGGCCTGACATTGCCCGTCGGCGCATTTTCGTTTCGGTGAGTTATGGCAAGAGCACTTCTTCTGGTTCTGGATTCCTTCGGCGTCGGTGGTGCGCCTGATGCAGAGCATTATGGCGATCTCGGCGCCAATACCCTCGGCCACATCGCTGAATTCTGCGCCGCAGGTGCAGCCGACAGAGCGGGACTTCGATCCGGGCCGCTAAGGCTGCCGAATATGAGTTCCCTCGGCCTGCTGGAGATCGCACGTCAGGCGAGCGGCGAGATCCCCGCCGGCATGGAACCACCGGAGCGTATTTTCGGCCTGCATGGCTGCGCCAGCGAAGTTTCGAAGGGCAAGGACACGCCTTCCGGTCACTGGGAGATCGCCGGCACACCTGTCACCTTCGACTGGGGATATTTCCCGACGGAGGGCGACGCCTTTTCTCCGGAACTGGTGGAAGCCATCTGCAAAGAGGCGGATATTCCCGGCATTCTCGGCAATTGCCATGCGTCCGGCACGGAGATCATTGCGCAATTCGGCGAAGAACATATCCGGAGCGGCAAGCCGATCTGCTACACATCGTCTGATTCCGTGTTCCAGATCGCTGCTCATGAAACTTATTTCGGGCTACAGCGCCTCATTTCGTTGTGTGAGACGGTACGCAAACTGCTCGATCCGCTGAATATCGGCCGTGTCATTGCCCGTCCCTTCATCGGCGAGACGGTCGCGACCTTCGAACGGACCGGCAACCGCCGCGATTTCTCCGTTCTGCCACCCGAACCGACGCTGCTCGACCGGCTGGTGGAAGCGGGCCGCAAGGTGCATGCGATCGGCAAGATTGGCGATATCTACGCGCATCAGGGCGTGTCACGCGTCATCAAGGCAAACGGCAACGCCGCCTTGATGGATGCGACGCTGCACGCCATCGACGAGGCCGAGAATGGGGACATGGTCTTCACCAATTTCGTCGATTTCGACATGCTTTACGGCCACCGTCGTGACGTTGCCGGTTATGCGGCTGCCCTTGAGGCTTTCGATGCGCGCATCCCGGAAATTCATCGCAAGATGAAGCCGGGAGACATCGCCATTCTTACCGCTGACCATGGTTGCGACCCCACCTGGCGCGGCACCGACCATACGCGCGAACGGGTGCCGATCATGGCATTCGGGCCGGGCATCCGCTCCCGTGATGTCGGAATTCGTTCAAGCTACGCCGATATCGGCGAAAGCATCGCCCACCATCTTGGCATAGAGGCCGGTTCACACGGCAGGAGCTTCATTTGACATCGCATTTGCTGAAAGCGGAAATTCACTGCCACATCGAAGGTGCGGCACCGCCCGCCCTCGTCGTCAGGCAGGCGGAGAAATACGGCATAGACACCAGCAGCTTCCTGCGCGACGGCCGATATGTCTGGTCGGATTTCGCGGAGTTCATCCAGTGCTACGATGCGGTGGCGCAGGTGTTCAAGACGGATGAGGACTATGCCGTCCTGACCGAGACCTATCTGACCGAACTTGCCGACGCCAACACGATCTATAGCGAATTGATCATCTCGCCCGACCATGGTGACCGCATCGGCCTCGGCGCGGACGCCTATCTTGCCGGAATTGCTGAGGGCATCCGCATCGCGAAGGAAAAGACCGGTATAGAAACCCGCATCATCGTCACCGGTGAACGGCATTTCGGCCCGGAACGGGTCATCGCGGCGGCTGAATATGCGGCACGTGCCCGGCATCCGCTGGTGACCGGCTTCAACATGGCGGGCGAAGAGCGCATGGGCCGGGTTGCCGATTACGCCCGCGCCTTCGATATCGCCCGTGATGCGGGTCTCGGATTGACCATCCATGCCGGTGAGGTCTGCGGACCGGAAAGCGTTGCCGACGCGCTCGATCTCGTCAAGCCGTCGCGTATCGGCCACGGCGTGCGCGCCATTGAAGATGCCGGTCTCGTCTCCCGGCTGGTCGAGACGGGAACGGTTCTCGAAGTCTGCCCGGGCTCGAATATCGCGCTCAACGTCTATCCCGATTTCGCCAGCCATCCGCTAAAAGCTCTCAGCGATGCCGGGATACGCGTCTGCATCAGTTCCGACGATCCGCCCTTCTTCTTCACCTCGCTTGCCCGGGAATATGCGCTGGCCGCGGATGCATTCGGTTTCAGCGATGCCGGCATCAACCGCATGACCCGCACCGCACTGGAATGTGCCTTTGTGGACGAGGCAACGCGCGGCCGGCTGCTTGCGAGACTCGATCACGCCTGAGACGGTTGTTGGCAGGGTAAAACCGCGAAGGAGGCTTGCGAAAAGCGCGCTTTCGGTGAATTACAGGGGCATAAGATAAAAAGGAAGGCCAGGTTCATGGACGGCGTCACAGTCATCGAACATCCGCTGGTGCGGCACAAACTTACCATCATGCGCAAGAAGGAAACTTCCACGGCCGGCTTCCGCCGTTTGCTCAGGGAAATTTCGACGCTGCTCTGCTATGAGGTGACGCGCGACCTTGAAATGACGATGGAAACCATCGACACGCCTCTCGAAACCATTCAGGCTCCGGTTCTGGAAGGCAAGAAGCTGGTTTTCGCCTCCATCCTGCGCGCCGGCAACGGCCTTCTGGAAGGCATGCTTGAACTGGTGCCTTCGGCGCGCGTTGCCCATGTCGGCGTCTATCGTGACCACGACACACTTGAGGCCGTCGAATATTATTTCAAGGCTCCCGAAAGCCTCGATGCCCGTCTGGTCATCGTTGTCGACCCGATGCTGGCGACCGGCAATTCCTCCATCGCTGCTGTCGAAAAGCTGAAGGAGCGCGGCGCGAAGAACATCCGCTTCCTGTGTCTGCTGGCAGCACCGGAAGGCATCAGGAATTTCCGTGAAGCCCATCCCGACGTGCCGATCTACACGGCCGCGATCGACAGCCACCTGAACGAAAAAGGCTATATCGTTCCCGGCCTCGGCGATGCCGGCGACCGCATGTACGGCACCAAATAAGGTCGTTCATCTTCGCTTAACCGTTTGCGCCATTCGCCGCCCGATAAGCGGCGAATGGCTTTTTCTTTTAAGATTTCAGCATGTTTTACGCCTATTCTGTTCAAGGATAACCGCCATCTTTGAGGAGCAACGGCTTGCTGGCGCGCGCAATTTTTCTGCTTGTCGGTCTTTCGCTCGGCGCCACGCAAATTCCGGCGCTGGTCGAAAAATTTCAGCCGCGTCCTGAAACCGGCGTGGAAAAATCCGGCGCCGCACCCGAAGCTGTCAGACAGCAACCGGTTTCACTGGGCGGCGTCAATCTGAAAGCGGATGCGCGCGGCCATTTCAACGCTACCTTCCGCATCAACGGCAAATCCTTCGAAGGGCTTGTCGATACCGGCGCTTCCATGGTGGCCATCAACGAGACGATTGCGCGCCGGCTGGGTTACGGCGTCAACAGCCTTGATTTCAAATATGCGATCTCAACCGCCAATGGCCAGACAATGGCGGCGCATGTGAAACTCGACCGGGTGGAGATCGGCGCGATCCGCGTTCAGAATGTCGATGCCCTGGTGCTGAAAGACAATGCGCTGAGCAACATGCTGATCGGCATGAGCTTTCTGAAACAATTGTCGTCCTTCAAGGTCTCGGGCGGCGAGATGCGGCTGGTCAGGTGATCCGCTCGAGAATGGGCGCACCGGTATCCGGCGCGCTGTCGGCGATACCGTAACAACCCCCTATCCTTTTCACGGCGCGCTCCGCTTCTTCTTTCGAAGCCGCATGGACGGTGGCAATCGGCTCGCCCTTTTCCACTCTCGTGCCAAGCGGCAGGATAGCCGAAATACCGACCGCCGGGTCGATGATATCCGAAGGCTTTTTTCTGCCACCGCCGAGTTCGACGACGACCATGCCGAGATCGCGCGTTTCGCAGGATGCAAGCCAGCCGCTTCGCCCGGCCGGAACCGGAAGAGTGACCGGCGCGGACGGCAGATAACGGGCCGGGTTCTCAACGAAATCCGAAGGCCCGCCAAGGGCTGAAACCATTCGCGCAAAGATTTCCATCGCGCGGCCGGAGGACAGCGCAGCCGCAGCCAGCGCCTCACCCGCAGCCAGCGTAGCGGCACGGCCAGCCTGCACCAGCATCTCCGCCGCAAAGGACAATACCACCTTTTCCAGACGGGTACCGGCCTTGCGACCGGCCAGAAACTCCAGGCAGTTGACGATTTCAACCGCATTGCCCGCAGCATCGCCAAGTGGCTGGTTCATGTCGGTTATCAGCGCCGTTGTCGGCAGGCCCGCGCCATTCGCCACATCGACCAGCGCACGCGCCAGAGTGCGGGCATCGTCAACACTTTGCATGAAAGCACCGTTACCGACCTTCACATCGAGAACCAGCGTTTCAAGACCGGCCGCGAGCTTCTTCGAGAGAATGGAAGCCGTGATCAGCGGAATGGAATCGACCGTCGCGGTTACGTCGCGAATGGCATAGAGGCGTTTGTCGGCAGGCGCCAGATTACCCGTCTGGCCGATGATGGCGCAGCCGACCGACTGCACCGTCCGACGAAACAGGGCTTCATCCGGCATCACATTGTAACCGGGAATGGCTTCCAGCTTGTCAAGCGTGCCGCCGGTGTGGCCAAGGCCCCTGCCGGAAATCATCGGCACGGCAAGACCACAGGCGGCGACGATCGGTGCGAGCATCAGGGAGACGTTGTCACCGACACCACCGGTCGAGTGCTTATCCGCCACCGGCCTGCCAATATCGCGCCATGAGAGGACATCGCCGCTGTCGCGCATGGCAAGCGTCAACGCCACCATCTCAGCGCGGTTCATGCCGCGAAAAAATACCGCCATGGCAAAGGCGGCCGCCTGCCCTTCCGATATGCCATTTTTCGACAACGCGTCGATGAAAGCGGCAATCTCCTGCGGCTCAAGAGACAGGCCATCGCGTTTACGGCGGATGATCTCCTGCGGGATCAAGCTCAATACCCGCTGGCGGCCTTGGCCGGTTCGCCGCCGGCCAGCACGTTCAGCACATCGTCGAGAACGCCCGAAGCACCGAAACGGAAGGTGGACGGCATGGCCCAGTTGGGTGCCATGATGGTTTCCGCCAGCCGCAGATAAAGCGTCGCATCCTCCACTGTGCCGATACCGCCGGCAGGTTTGAAACCAACTTTCTGCCGGCTGTCGCGGATCGTCTGCAGCATGATGTCTGCCGCCTCCAGCGTGGCATTGATGGCGACCTTGCCTGTGGAGGTCTTGATGAAGTCAGCGCCTTCGGCGATCGCGAGTTCGGAGGCGCGGCGGATCAGAGCCTTGTCCTTCAACTCGCCGGTTTCGAGAATGACCTTGAGCAGCACGGGTGCGACACAAGCCTTGCGCACGGCCGCTACCATTTCGCTAACCGCCGCTTCATCGCCTGCTATGAATTTACGGTACGGGATGACGAGATCGATTTCATCGGCACCGTCACGGATCGCGGCTTCCGTTTCCGCTACGACAGTCGCGACATCAAGATCGCCCGAGGGAAAATTGACGACGGTGGCGATGCGGATCGCGTGTTCTTTTCCAAAAGCAGCGCGTGCCTGCGCCACGAAACGCGGCCAGATGCAGATGGCGGCGGTGTTGCCATAATCCGTATGCGCCCGCTGGCACAAAGCGGCGATCTGCTCGGGCGTGCAGTCTTCCTTAAGATTGGTCAGGTCCAGCAAGGACAGAGTGAGGGCAGCCGCTTCGCGCGGACGCTGGAGTTCCATGGTCACGCTCCTCCTGAGATCATTTCCTTCAGAATGGCGGCAAGTCGTTTGCCACCCACGGGAGCCATGTCCTTGGTTTCCTCATGGCTCAGTTCCGCGCCGGTCATGCCGGCACCGTAATTGGTAATAACCGATGCGGCGGCGACGCGCATCCCGAAAAAGCGCGCGAGGATGACTTCCGGCACGGTGGACATGCCGACGGCATCCGCGCCGAGAAGCCGCGCCATGCGAATTTCCGCCGGCGTTTCGAAGCTCGGCCCGGAAAACCACATATAGACGCCGCCGAACAAGGGCACCGTCGCGCGGATCGCGGCGTTGCGCATGGCCAGCATCAGGTCCGGATCATAAGCCGTGGTCATGCCGACGAAGCGGCGATCGCTTTCCTCGCCGATCAGCGGGTTCATGCCGGAATAATTGATGTGATCGGTGATCTGCATGACGGAGCCGGGCGGCATATCCTGCCTTACCGAACCCGCCGAATTGGTGAGGATGAGCGATTGCACGCCGAGACCGGCCAACGCCTCGATGACCGGGCGCATCGCCGCCGGATCGCCCTTTTCGTAGAAATGCACCCGGCCGGACAACATCATGACGGGCTCGCCGCCGAGATAACCGGCCACCAGTTCGCCCGCATGGCCGGAAACGCCACCGGCGGGAAACCCGGGAAGATCGGCATAGGGCACACGGATCGGGTCGCTGATTTCCTCCACCAGCGACCCAAGGCCGGAGCCGAGGACGATGGCGACACGCGGCATCAGGCCGTTCAGGCGCTCCACCAGAATATCGATCAAACCATCCGTCATCAGGGCAGCTCGGTCTTGAAGACGGAGGGCAGAAGCTCTTCCATGGTCATGACCTTCTGGACGCCGGTTTCGTCGCAAAGATAAATCCTCGTCTGCGGCGTGGCGAATTCGGCAATCTTCTGGCGGCAACCACCACAGGGCGTGCAGAGCGGCAGCTTTTCGGCAAAGACGGCGACTTCGCTGATCTTCTTTGCCCCGCCCATGATCATGGCGCTGATGGCTGAAGGTTCCGCGCACCAGCCCTGGGGGAAGGAGATGTTCTCTATATTGGCGCCCTTGTAGATTTTGCCGTCATCAGCGCGGATCGCCGCGCCGACCGGAAATTTCGAATAGGGCGCATAAGCGAAGGCCATGGCCTCCACCGCCGCCTCGAACAGGGCATGGGATGTCGGGTCGGGGGATGTCGGGTCGGAGGACATGGGTTTAACGCTCCTTCGCATAGGCAACGCCACCGGCCTTGGGGGGCTTGGCGACGCCGATGAAACCGGCAAGCAGGATGCAGGTCAGAATATAGGGCATGGCCTGGAAAATCTGCACCGGCACCTCGCCGATGCCAGGCACGGATTTGCCCTGCATGAAATTGGCGAAGGCATCCAGAAAACCGAAAAGCAGGCAGGCGAACATGACCGGCACCGGCTTCCATTTCGCAAAGATCAAGGCGGCAAGCGCGATATAACCCTTGCCGGCAGACATGTTGGCGATGAAGGCCGCCGACTGCGCAACGGCGAGATAGGCGCCTGAGAAGCCGCAGAGGAAACCGGCGACGATAACGGCGCGGAAGCGCATCCATGTCACCGATATGCCGGCTGTATCGACAGCACCCGGATTTTCACCGACAGCGCGCAGGCGCAGGCCGAAACGGGTGCGGTAAAGCACCCACCAGGAAAGCGGCACCGCCAGAAAGGCAAGGTAGGTGAGGATATTGTTGCCGGAAATGACATTGGCGTAGAGCGGGCCGATGAAGGGCACTTCGCGCATCGCATCCGCGCCGGGCAGGATGATCGGTGCAAAACGACCCTCCCTCGGCAATTGCGGTGTGCGTCCGCCCTGCCCGAACCAGGCCTGGCCCAGAACCACCGTCAGACCGGCGGCGATGAAGTTGAGCGCTACCCCTGAAACGATCTGGTTGCCGCGATTGGTGATGACGGCAAAGCCATGGATCAGCGAGAACAGGATGGAGACGGCAATACCGGCCAGCAGACCGGCCCACGGGTTTGCGGTAAGATAGGCAACACAGGCGGAAGCAAAGGCCGCCGCCAGCATCTTGCCTTCGAGCCCGATATCGAACACGCCCGCGCGTTCGGAAAACAGCCCGGCAAGAGCGGTGAAGAGAAGCGGTATGGTGAGGCGGACGGTCGAGCCGAGGATGCTGACCAGCATATCGAAAAAATCCATATCAGCTCACCCCTTTGCCAAACGCTGGTAGATGCGGACGACCGCCGGCCGGTACATATATTCCAGCGCACCGGCGAAGAGGATCACCAGACCCTGGATGACCACAATCATCTCGCGGGTAATGTTGGGCATCTCGAAGGAAAGATCAGCACCACCCTGATAGAGGATACCGAACAGCAATGCCGAGAAGATGATGCCGAGTGGATGACTTCGCCCCATCAGTGAGACGGCGATGCCGACAAAACCTGCACCACCGACAAATTCCACCTGCAGGCGGGCGGACGCGCCCATGACCGGGTTCAGCGCCATCATGCCCGCCAGACCGCCGGAAATGAGCATGGCGATGATGACGGTGCGCGCATAGGGAATACCGGCATAGATGGCGGCCGACGGGCTGATGCCGAGCGTACGCATCTCGTAACCGAGCTTGGTGCGCCAGATCAGCACCCAGACAAGAAAACACATGACCAGCGCGATGAGGAAGGACACGTTGAACGGGGCGGGTCCGAGCTTGAGGCCGAACAGCGCCATCAGCCAGTCGAGCTTCGGCAATTGGCCGCCGGCCAGGAAGGTGCGCGTTTCCGGCGCCATCTTGCCGGGCACGATCAATACATTCACCAGCAGATAGACCATCAGGGCCGCGGCGATGAAATTGAACATGATGGTGGTGATGACGACGTGGCTGCCGCGCTTGGCCTGCAACCAGGCCGGAATGAAGGCCCAGGCCGCGCCGAAAAGTGCAGCCCCGACGACGGCGAAGGGCATCGTCACATACCAGGGCACGTAACGGTCGAGCGCCAGCGCCACCAGCGCTGCACCCAGGCCGCCAATATAGGCCTGGCCTTCGGAACCGATATTGAACAGCCCGGCATGAAAAGCCACGGCGACGGAGAGGCCGGTGAAAATGAAGCTCGTCGTGTAAAACAGCGTGAAGCCGATGGCATCGCCACGACCGAGTGCGCCCTCGATGAGCAGGCGAAGCGCCGCCAGCGGGTTTTCACCAATCGACCAGACGACGAGGCCCGAAATCAGAAAGGCGGTGACGACGTTCAGCAATGGCAGCAGGCCGTAGCTGATCCAGTTTGGTAGGGGAACGGAAGCGGTGCTCATTCATGCCTCATACGGCGATGCCGGCCATCATCAGGCCCAGCGTCTGTTCTTCGGCTTCCGCCGTTTTTTCTCCAACGACACGGCCGGCGAACATGACCATGATCCGGTCCGAAAGGGAACGGATTTCATCGAGTTCGACCGAAACCAGCAGGATAGCCTTTCCGGCATCGCGCATTTCGATGATGCGGCGGTGGATGAATTCGATGGCGCCGATATCCACGCCACGCGTCGGCTGGCCGATGATCAGCATTTTCGGGTCGCGCTCGATTTCACGGGCGACAACGATCTTCTGCTGGTTGCCGCCGGAAAAATTCGCCGTCTTCAAATGCGGGTTCGGCGGGCGGATGTCGTATTTCTCGATCTTTTCGACGGCGTCCCTGCGGATGGCTTCGGGGTTCAGGAAGGGTCCTTTACCGTAACGCTCGTCATGGTGATAACCGAGGATGGAATTTTCATATTCCTCGAATTTCAGCACCAGCCCCATGTGGTGGCGGTCTTCCGGGATATGCGCCAGGCCAAGCTTGCGCAGGATCGCCGGATCGGGACGATCCACCTTTTGACCATCCACCCATATCTCACCCGAATAGGGCTTGCGGATGCCGGCGATGGCCTCCAGCAGTTCCGATTGACCATTGCCGGCGACCCCGGCGATGCCGACGATTTCACCGGCGCGGACGTCAAGTGAGACATCATCCACCATGGTGACACCACGGCTGTCCTTGACGGTGAGATTGCGGATGGACAGCAGCACCTCTCCCGGCGTCGTCTCACCCTTCTCCACCCTGAGCAGCACCCGGCGGCCGACCATCAGCTCGGCCAGTTCCTCAACGCTGGTTTCGGAGGTCTTGCGGGTCGCGACCATTTCACCGCGGCGCATGACGGAGACGGAATCCGTGATCGCCATGATTTCGCGCAGCTTGTGGGTGATGAGGATGATGGTCTTGCCCTGTTCGCGCAGGACGCCGAGGATCTTGAAAAGGTGATCGGCCTCAGCCGGCGTCAGAACGCCGGTCGGCTCGTCGAGGATCAGGATTTCGGCACCACGATACATGGCTTTGAGGATTTCGACGCGCTGCTGCAGGCCAACAGGCAATTCTTCGATCACGGCATCCGGATCGACTTCCAGCCCGTAATCATCCTCCAGACGCTTCAACTCCTTGCGCGCTCCGGCCCGGCCCTTGGCCAGCAATGCGCCGCCCTCGGCGCCCAGCATGACGTTTTCGAGCACGGTGAAATTTTCGACCAGCATGAAGTGCTGGTGCACCATACCGATGCCGGCGCTGATGGCCGTCTGGCTGTCACGGATCGCGACAGGGGAACCGTTGACCCGGATTTCGCCTGTATCGGCCTGGTAAAAACCGTAGAGGATCGACATCAATGTCGATTTTCCGGCACCGTTTTCCCCGATGATGCCGTGGATGGTACCCTTGGCAACGGTCAGATTGATATTCTTGTTGGCGTGAACGGCACCGAATTTCTTGTCGATGCCCACGAGCTCGATTGCAGGGTCCATACTCAAACCGAAACCTCTCCGAAGGCTGGATATGAAAAGGGCGCAAGATGAAAAATCACCATGCGCCCCAGTCACATATCATATCATTTCGGGCAGGAATTGTCCGCCATGTAGTCATGGACCTTGACGGTGCCGGCAATGATGTCGGCCTTCGCCTTGTCCACGGCGGCAATCATCTCAGGCGTGATCAGGGCCTTGTTGTTGTCATCGAGCGCGTAAGCCACGCCGTCTTCCTTGACGCCGAGCGCCACGATGCCGGAGGTGAACTTGTCGTCCTGGGCGTCCTTATAGGCGTTGTAGACAGCCAGATCGACGCGCTTGACCATGGAGGTCAGAACCGAACCCGGATGCAGGTGGTTCTGGTTGGAATCGACGCCGATCGAGAACTTCTTGTTGTCGGCCGCGGTCTGCAGCACGCCGATACCAGTCGCACCGGCCGCCGCATAAATGACGTCCGCACCCTGGTCGATCTGGTTCTTGGTGAGCTCGCCACCGCGCACCGGATCGTTCCAGGCAGCACCTGTTGTACCGGTCATGTTCTGGAAGACTTCGATCTTGTCGTTGGCAGCCTTGGCGCCCTGTGCATAACCACAGGCGAACTTGCGGATCAGCGGAATATCCATGCCGCCGATGAAGCCGACCTTGCCGGTCTTGGAAGCCATGCCGGCCAGCAGACCGACGAGGTAGGAACCTTCATGTTCCTTGTAGACGACCGAGCGGACATTCGGCAGTTCGACGACGGAATCGACGATCACGAATTTGGTGTCCGGGAATTCGGCTGCAACCTTTTCCATGGCCGACGTCCAGGCGAAGGACACGGCAACGACGGGGTTGAAGCCCTTGCTGGCGAAGTTGCGGATGGCCTGTTCGCCCTGCGTGTCGCTGGTCGGCTCGAAGTCACGGTACTCGATGCCCGTTTCCGCCTTGAACTTTTCAGCGCCGGCCGCAGCGGCTTCGTTGAACGACTTGTCGAACTTGCCGCCCGTGCCATAGACCAGCGCCGGCTTGATATCCGCGGCGAGCGCGGAAGCCGACATTGCGGCAAGCGCAAAAAGCGTCAGAAGGGATTTTTTCATTGTGCAGCCCTGTTGTTGCAATTGATATTATAAGGGTCCTCCCGCAAACCCGTGGACCGGGAATGTCTGCGGAACCGCCAGCCGTTATACCGGCTGTGCTTGCCTCATATCCTTGCATGGCTCAATGAAAAATTCATCCGGTTTTTTTGACCCGGTGGAAAAACTTTGATCTGGCGCTTTTTTAGTCTTTCCACCGGGGTGACGTGCAAAAAAACTAGTCGATATTGCAGCTTACGCCGGTTCCCCTCAAGCCGCAGTAGCCACCCGGGTTCTTGGCAAGATATTGCTGATGATAGTCCTCAGCATAATAAAATGTTTCAAGCGGCCCGATCTCAGTGGTGATCGCCCGGCCATGGCCCGCATCTTCCAGAGCCTGCTGAAAAACGTCCCGCGCCTTCTGGGCCTGCTGCAGCTGACCTTCCGTCGTCGCATAAATGGCGGAACGATAGGTGGTGCCAACATCGTTGCCCTGCCGCATTCCCTGAGTCGGATCATGCTCCTCGAAGAATATCCTGAGCAGGCCCGACAGCGAGATCACGGCCGGATCGTAAACGACCTTCACCACTTCGGCGTGACCCGTCTGGCCCGTCGTCGTTTCCTGATAGGTCGGATTGCGGGTAAAGCCGCCGGCATAACCCACCGCCGTCACCCATACGCCCGGCGTTTGCCAGAACAGCCGCTCCGCACCCCAGAAGCAGCCCATGCCGAGATAGATGATTTCAAGACCATCGGGATAAGGACCTTTCAGGGGCCGGCCGTTCACGAAATGAAGTTCCGGCACGGCAAGCGCCTCTTCACGGCCGGGCAAGGCCGTTTCTTCGGTCGGCATCGTCGTCTTTTTCGAAAGCGTATCGAACAGGAACATTCGGTCCTCCATGCGGCCAGTTCCGCCGCTTTTCACGGTTCACATCTGCGTAGCGCCACCGTCATCATGCTGAAAGATCAGACTGACAGACGCCTCATCGCCTTGTGCTTCCTGTAACCCGCCATCCAGCAAAGCAGGGACAGCGTGAGGAAAAAGGCAGATGCCGGCAGCGCCGACAGTCCATTTTCAATGAAGCGCCACGCTTCAGGGTGAATATAGTGAGCCATACCCGCTTCCACCATGGTGCGCGAGGCGGGAAGAAGATAGTTCCACACGGACAGGATGCCGGTAATGCTCACCGAGGATGTGGAAACGGAGCGGATCGAATCGAGCACACCCAGAAAAATCGCGGCCACGAGGAAAAGAAAGCTCAAAAACCGCAGAAAAGCCTTCATCCGGGACACCTCGCTTACGGCCTGCCAGTCAGGCAACCACATTCTGAAACATATAATGCATCGATAAAGGCGGGAAAACCGGTTTGCAATCACGTCGGAAGGCAGGAAATTGCCGACATTTCAAAAAACTGTCAGATTCGTGTTGATCCCTGCGAATTCATCGGTATATATCGCGCCGTTCCAGTGATTTGCATTCTTCATGACATGCAGACTTGAAAAAGGACAGGTGGCCGAGTGGTTTAAGGCGCACGCCTGGAACGCGTGTGTGCGTGAAAGCGTACCGTGGGTTCGAATCCCACCCTGTCCGCCATATTTTCCGGAATAATCAGCCAAGCCCGCGACTTAGCGTCGATTGCCGCCTGTTTTCCCCGATACGCCTTTTCTGTCCCGCAAGACGGACGGGTTCGCGGGTCCCATGATGGCCGCGTCCGGCAGCGCTCGCGTGGCGGGCGAATCTCGCTTTCACCATATCTCGCTCATTTTACCCGGGTATAATTGACGGAATTGTTTTACCCGGATATTAATCCGCGTATCCATTTTGGCGAGCGCGACATGTCGAATCCCCCCAGCAGACCCTGCACCGCATTTTCCGGCGATAGATTACTGCTCAGCGGTCCGCTGGCCGAAGTAGCCATCGCAATCCGCCGATCGGGCGAGACGGACGAAACAATCCTCGTATTCGATGATGCGACAGGTCGTGTCGTCGATCTCGATCTGCGTGGCACCGACACGGACATCGTTGAACGGCTGTCCCACCCTCCCAAGGCGGCTGTGGGAAGCGATCGCCCGAAGACCGGCGCAACCTCCGGCCTGGCGGCTTTGGAGGAAGGACAGGAGCAGAAGAGCCGCGGGCGGCCGAAACTGGGAGTCGTCGCCCGGGAAGTGACCCTGCTGCCACGACAGTGGGAATGGCTCGCAACCCAGCCCGGCGGCGCTTCAGCGGCACTAAGGCGTCTGGTGGACGGGGCCAGAAAGGCTGCGCATCCGCATCAGGAAAAGCGGGCGGCACAGGAGGCCGCCTATCGATTCATGCAAGTGATCGTTGGAAACCTCCCCGGTTACGAGGAGGCGATACGAGCCCTCTTTGCGGACGATCGCCCCGCACTGGAAGAACGGACCATTTCGTGGCCCGCGGATATCAGGGCCTATGCCCTGCGTCTCGCA
Organism: Agrobacterium sp. OT33; assembly: GCF_017313365.1. Classification (NCBI taxonomy): domain Bacteria; kingdom Pseudomonadati; phylum Pseudomonadota; class Alphaproteobacteria; order Hyphomicrobiales; family Rhizobiaceae; genus Agrobacterium; species Agrobacterium sp. OT33. The sequence continues at coordinate 747,670 of NZ_JAFLMZ010000001.1, forward strand.
TTCAGGCCGGGCAATCACCAGAATCCGTGACGTGCCGGGAAACCGAACACCACGAGCAGAGCAGAACAGAGCCGACCCATACCCCCTGTTTTCCCTAATTTTCGCCGGAGGGCCGCCGTGAATATTGCAATATCCAATGGCATCGAACTCGCCTGGGACAGTTTCGGCGATGCCACGAATGAGGCGATCCTGCTGATTTCCGGGCTGGGAACGCAGATGATCCGCTGGACGATACCTTTTTGCGAGCAGCTGGCCGCAGCGGGTTATCACGTGATTCGCTTCGACAATCGCGATACCGGCTGCTCCACCCATTTCAGCAGTTCGCCCTCACCGGATTTCGGCGCGCTTGCCTCCGCATTGATGGCAGGACGCCGGCCCCAGGTGCCCTATACTCTTGGCGATATGGCGGTCGACGCCATCGGCCTCCTCGACGCGCTCGGCATCGCGCGGGCGCATGTCGTTGGGCGCTCGATGGGGGGAATGATCGCACAGATTCTTGCGAGTGATCACGCTGACCGCATCCTTTCCCTGACCTCGATCATGTCCAGCACCGGTAATCCCGCCCTGCCGCAGGCGGCCCCCGATGTCATGGCAATGATGATGCGTCCCGCACCTGATCCCGCCGTCGATCAGGAGGGGTTTCTGGCTGTGCGCCTCGCTTTCGCGCGCCGGATTGCGGGGGCGGGTTATCCCCTCAACGAAGAGGCCCATCGTGCTCTTCTGTTGGAAGAGATGTATCGCAACCATGACCCCGACGGTGTGGCACGGCAGATCGCAGGCATGGCGGTGGCAGGGGACCGACGCTCGCGTCTGGCGACGATCACAGCACCGACGCTCGTCATTCACGGAACCGACGATCCATTGATCCCGCCAGCCTGCGGTCACGATACGGCGCTTTCGATCCCGAATGCGATTTATCTGCCGATCGAAGGGATGGGGCACGACCTGCCACGCGAACTCGACCGGACGGTGATAGAAGCCATTTGCAACGTGGCCGGAAAGAAAATCCTTGCGGGAACGCAACCCCCTGCGTAGTCCGCCATGGCACCTGTCATGCGCAACAGCGACCCAAATCGAACTTCGCCGTTCCCGCCGGCGGTCACACCGGATGATGGCGCGGCGTATCGTCAAAGTCGCGTTTTTCCGTTTCCGCAAGCGTGAATGGCTATGCTTCTGCACGGACAGGGGTTTCGTGCGCTTTTTGCTGCGCTTACCCCTCTCTTGCGCCTTGCAGCAGGAAAAATCGCTCCTTATATACGCCGCAGAACTGCAGCGAATACTGCAAATCCAAGTCAAGGAGCTGCTACAAGAATGCCTCACGGGGTTCCGGCAGCTCGCTTCAAGGAGAGAAGAGCATGGCAAAAGTAATCGGTATCGACCTTGGCACGACCAACTCCTGCGTCGCAGTGATGGACGGCAAGGACACGAAAGTAATTGAAAACGCGGAAGGCGCACGCACCACGCCGTCCATGGTGGCATTTTCCGACGACGGCGAACGTCTTGTCGGCCAGCCGGCCAAGCGCCAGGCGGTCACCAACCCGACCAACACCCTGTTTGCGGTCAAGCGTCTGATCGGTCGTCGTTATGAAGATCCGACCGTCGAAAAGGACAAGGCCCTCGTTCCCTTTGAAATCGTCAAGGGCGACAATGGCGACGCATGGGTGAAGGCGCAGGACAATAATTATTCCCCTTCGCAGATTTCCGCCATGATCCTTCAGAAGATGAAGGAAACGGCTGAATCCTATCTCGGCGAGAAGGTCGAGAAGGCCGTCATCACCGTTCCGGCCTACTTCAACGACGCACAGCGTCAGGCAACCAAGGATGCCGGCCGCATCGCCGGTCTTGAAGTTCTGCGCATCATCAACGAGCCGACCGCGGCAGCGCTCGCCTATGGTCTCGACAAGAAGGACGGCAAGACCATCGCCGTCTACGACCTTGGCGGTGGCACGTTCGATATTTCGATCCTCGAAATCGGCGATGGCGTCTTCGAAGTGAAATCCACCAATGGCGATACCTTCCTTGGCGGTGAAGACTTCGATATGCGTCTGGTCGAATATCTGGCCGGCGAGTTCAAGAAGGACCAGGGCATCGACCTGAAGAACGACAAGCTCGCCCTGCAGCGCCTCAAGGAAGCTGCGGAAAAGGCGAAGATCGAGCTTTCGTCCTCGCAACAGACCGAAATCAACCTGCCGTTCATCACGGCCGATGCTTCCGGTCCGAAGCACCTGACGCTGAAGCTGACCCGCGCCAAGTTCGAAAGCCTGGTCGACGATCTGGTGCAGCGCACCGTCGCGCCATGCAAGGCAGCGCTCAAGGATGCCGGCGTTTCCGCTTCCGAGATCGATGAAGTCGTTCTCGTCGGTGGCATGAGCCGCATGCCGAAGGTGCAGGAAGTCGTCAAGCAGCTGTTCGGCAAGGAGCCGCATAAGGGTGTGAACCCGGATGAAGTGGTCGCCATGGGCGCCGCCATCCAGGCCGGCGTTCTGCAGGGCGACGTCAAGGACGTTCTGCTGCTCGACGTGACCCCGCTGTCGCTTGGCATCGAAACGCTCGGTGGCGTCTTCACCCGTCTGATCGATCGCAACACGACGATCCCGACCAAGAAGAGCCAGACCTTCTCGACCGCAGAAGACAACCAGTCGGCCGTGACCATCCGCGTCTCGCAGGGTGAGCGCGAAATGGCCCAGGACAACAAGCTGCTCGGCCAGTTCGATCTCGTCGGCCTGCCGCCGGCACCGCGTGGCGTACCGCAGATCGAAGTGACCTTCGATATCGACGCCAACGGTATCGTGCAGGTTTCGGCCAAGGACAAAGGCACAGGCAAGGAACAGCAGATCCGCATCCAGGCCTCCGGTGGTCTCTCCGACGCCGACATCGAAAAGATGGTGAAGGACGCCGAAGCCAATGCCGAAGCCGACAAGAAGCGTCGCGCCGGTGTCGAAGCCAGGAACCAGGCCGAAAGCCTCATTCACTCCACCGAGAAGTCGGTGAAGGAATATGGTGACAAGGTCTCCGAGACCGACCGCAAGGCTATCGAAGACGCCATTGCCAGCCTGAAGACCGCCGTCGAAGCTTCCGAGCCGGATGCAGACGACATTCAGGCCAAGACCCAGACCCTCATGGAAGTATCCATGAAGCTCGGTCAGGCCATCTACGAAGCACAGCAGGCCGAGGCCGGTGATGCTTCCGCAGAGGGCGGCAAGGACGACGTCGTCGACGCGGACTATGAAGAAATCAAGGACGACAAGAAGTCCGCATAATCGCGTGACTTTCCGTCTCCTGACAACATATGCAAGAGATCCGGCTGCCGAGTGCAGCCGGAAATCCATTTGCGGGGCTTGTTAACTTAATGGCGAAAGCAGACTTTTACGAAACACTCGGCGTCAGCAAGACCGCGGACGAAAAAGAGCTGAAAAGCGCCTTCCGCAAACTCGCGATGAAATACCATCCGGACAAGAACCCGGATAACGCCGAATCCGAGCAGAAATTCAAGGAAATCAACGAAGCCTACGAAACGCTGAAGGATCCGCAGAAGCGCGCGGCCTATGACCGTTTCGGCCACGCCGCATTTGAAAATGGCGGCATGGGCGGTGGCGGCGGCTTTGGCGGCGGCGGTTTCGCCAATGGCGGCTTCTCCGATATCTTCGAAGACATCTTCGGAGAGATGATGGGCGGTGGCCGTGCGCGCCGGTCTTCCGGCGGACGTGAACGGGGCGCCGACCTTCGCTACAATATGGAAATCACGCTGGAAGAAGCCTTCACCGGCAAGACGGCGCAGATCAGGGTTCCGACCTCGATCACCTGCGACGTCTGTTCCGGCTCGGGCGCGAAACCCGGCACGCAACCCAAGACCTGCGCCACCTGCCAGGGTTCCGGTCGCGTGCGTGCAGCACAGGGCTTCTTCTCGGTGGAGCGCACCTGCCCCACCTGCCACGGTCGCGGGCAGACGATTTCCGATCCGTGCAGCAAGTGCCATGGTCAGGGCCGTGTGACGGAAGAGCGTTCGCTCTCGGTCAACATTCCCTCTGGTATCGAAGACGGCACCCGCATTCGCCTGCAGGGCGAAGGCGAAGCCGGTATGCGCGGCGGCCCGGCGGGCGATCTCTATATCTTCCTGTCCGTGCGTCCGCATGAATTCTTCCAGCGCGACGGCGCCGATCTCTACTGCACCGTGCCGATCTCCATGACGACGGCAGCGCTCGGCGGCACTTTCGATGTCACGACGCTCGACGGCACCAAGTCGCGCGTCACGGTTCCGGAAGGCACCCAGCCGGGCAAGCAGTTCCGCCTGAAGGGTAAGGGTATGCCGGTCTTGCGTTCGGCGCAGACGGGCGATCTTTATATCCAGATCCAGATCGAAACGCCGCAGAAGCTCAGCAAGCGCCAGCGCGAGCTGCTGCAGGAGTTCGAGCAGCTGTCCTCGAAGGAGAACAACCCGGAATCGACGGGCTTCTTTGCCCGGATGAAGGAGTTCTTCGACGGCTGATTACCGTCGGTCTTACACATCAAAAACGCCGCCATCCTCCGGGACTGGCGGCGTTTTTATTTCAGGCTCAGCCGGAAAAGCCGCCTTCATCAAGATATTGCTTTTCCTCAGGCGTCGTTTCCCGCAGCAATATGTGGTTGCGATGCGGAAAGCGGCCGAAACGCTCGACGATATCGAGATGTTCTTCGGCATGGTGGAGATAAAGCCCGCCAAGCGGCTGGTTCAGCTCGCAGGCACGCCGCTGTGCCGCCATATCCTCCGCATGGGAAAAAGGCAGGTAGAAGAAAACGCGCAGATCCTCGCTCACAGCCTGATCATGGCCACGGCGGATGGCGTCATCGGCGAAAAGCCGTGCCAGCGGATCGGTGGCATACATATGGGCAGTGCCGCGAAAGCAGTTGCGCGGGAATTGATCGAGAAGAAGCAGCAACGCCAGACTGCTTTCCGCTCCATCCAGCCAGCCATCCAGTTCACGCCTCGCGGCGGCAAAATGGGCATCCCGAAAGCGGTCGTGAAAGTGATTGTCGAAGGCGGCATCCTTGTCGAACCATTTGTCCGGCCCGGCCTTCTTCCAGAAGTTGACGATGTCGGCGGCAAGTTCGGCTGTGTCGTTTTTCATCGTGGCTTCCCTGTCAATAATGCGGCGGCCGGGTGATGGACGGCGCTTCCAGCGATTGCTCCTCAAGGCTCAGGAACCTCTCGGTCAAGCGGTCGAGCTTGGCGCGAGTCTGCTCCACGACCTTCCACTGCTCCGCCAGCTGGTCGGACAGTTCTTCTATCACCTTCACCTGGTGCGCGACCGTCTCCTCGAGCGCGATGATCCGTTTTTCGGTTTCCGACGTCATATCGACCTCTCTTTCCAGCCCTTCCTTGGGCCTAAAAGCGCACAAGTCAACCATATGCCGCTTTCGTGAAGCGAATTCGTCATGGCTGACCCCGAAACGGAAAAAGCCGGCGATGTTTCCATCGCCGGCATCCGGAGTCTGATATTGCTCAGTCTTCTTCTACGAAAACCTCTTCGCGTTTTTTCTTCACGCTGGGCAGGAAAACGACGATCAACACCGCAAGCGCAATAAAAAGCAGGGTGGCGCTGATCGGCCGGGTGACGAAAGTGGACGGATCGCCACGCGACAGGATCATGGCGCGACGCAGGTTCTCCTCCAGCAGCGGCCCGAGCACGAAACCCAGGAGCAACGGGGCGGGCTCGCAGCGCAGCTTCACCAGCACGTAACCGATGAAGCCGAAGAAGGCGACGGCATAGAGGTCAAAGACGTTGGAATTGACGCTGTAGACCCCGATGGCGCAGAAAGCCATGATGATGGGGAACAGCACGTAATAAGGCACCGTCAGGAGCTTAACCCAAAGCCCGATCAAAGGCAGGTTGAGGATGACGAGCATCAGGTTGCCGATCCACATGGAGGCGATGATGCCCCAGAACAACGCCGGCTGTTCGGTCGCGACGTTCGGACCCGGCACGATGCCCTGAATGATCATCGCGCCGATCATCAGCGCCATTACCGGATTGGCGGGGATGCCGAGCGTGAGCAGCGGGATGAACGAGGTCTGGGCGCCGGCATTGTTGGCCGATTCCGGACCGGCCACACCGGCCACCGCGCCATGCCCGAACTCTTCCGGGTTCTTGGAGACGCGTTTTTCCACGGTGTAGGAGGCAAAGGCCGCGAGAATGGCGCCGCCGCCCGGCAGGATGCCAAGGGCCGAACCGATGGCCGTGCCGCGCAGTACCGGGGCGATCATTTTCCTGAAATCCTCGCGGGTGGGCATCAGGCCGCTGACCTTGGCAATCAGCACCGAGCGGGTGCGCTCGTTTTCGAGGTTTCGCAGGATTTCGGCGATACCGAAGACACCCACCGCCACCGCCACGAAATTCAGACCGTCAGCATATTCACGGATGCCGAGGGTGAAGCGTGGTGTGCCGCTATAGATGTCGGTGCCGACCAAGCCCAGCAGCAGACCGAGCACGACCATGGCGAGCGCCTTGACGATGGAGCCATGGGCAAGCGCGATCGACGAAACAAGGCCGACGACCATCAGCGAGAAATATTCCGCCGCGCCGAATTCCAGCGCAATTGCCGTGAGAGGCGGGGCGAAGATTGCCACGAGGAAGGTGGACACCGTGCCGGCAAAAAACGAGCCGATGGCGGCAATGGCGAGTGCGGCGCCCGCCTTGCCCTTGCGTGCCATCTGATACCCATCGATGGCGGTAACGGCGGAGGACGATTCGCCGGGCATATTGATCAGGATGGCCGTGGTCGAGCCGCCATATTGCGCGCCGTAATAAATGCCGGCGAGCATGATCAGCGACGAGACGGGCTCGAGCTGAAAGGTGATCGGCAGCAGCATGGCGATGGTCGCGGTGGCGCCGATACCGGGCAGCACACCGATCAGGGTGCCGAGCAGCACGCCGATCAGGCAGAAGAACAGGTTTGCCAGCGAAGATGCCGTGACGAAACCGAGAGCGAGATTATCGAGCAAATCCATCGCAGCACCTCAAAATTTAAGCCAGGGGCCGAAGCGCTGGAATGGCAGGCCGAGACCGTAATTGAAAACAGCGACGGAAAAGACCGTGATGGCCGCGGAAAGAATGACCGCCATGAGTGGGCTCATCTTGTGGGAGGCGAAGGCTGCGATGAGGGCACTGAAAAAAAGCGCCGGCACGAAACCAAGCCCCCGGACAGTGAAGCCGAAAAAGATTGGCGCGGGCAGGATGAAGAATATGCCCCGCCAGGCGATCGCTCCGATACCCTCCCCGGCCGGGCGGGCTGAGCGCAGAAATATGATGCCACCGAGCAGGATCAGGATGATTGCCAGGACGAGCGGGAAATAGCCCGGCCCCATGCGAAAGGCGGTTCCGATCTCCAGCCCATAAGACTGCAAGGCGAAAAAGACGCCAAGTCCCATGAAAATTGCCCCGCAGACTGCCTCGGCAGGGTCATTAAATAACGACTTCATGAAAGATGCCCCTCCACCGCGGCCGGCATCACACCGGTCCGCCTGTTAAAATGATCACGGTCGACCGGCGGCGCGATACCGCCGGTCATTCCGAGTCCATCAGTCGGCATATTGGCCGGCAGCTTCGATCACCGGCTTCCAGCGGGCGATTTCGCTTTCAAGCTTGGCCTTGAGTGCCGCGGGCGTCGCATCGCTTTCCGACGAGGGCGTGGTGCCGAGTTCGGCAAAACGAGCCGCGACGTTCTTGTCCTTCAGCGCAACCTGTAGCGACTTGGAGAGTTTTTCGTTGATTTCAGCAGGCGTGCCCTTGGGCGTATAGATGCCGTGCCAGATGCCAACCTCGAGCTTCGGCAGACCCGCTTCGACAACCGTCGGCACATCCGGTAGCACGTCGAGCCGCTTGGCCGTGGTAACCGCATAGGCTTTCACGGTGCCGCCCTGGATCTGCTTGGTGGTGTTGGTGGTCTGGTCGCACATGATGTCGACCTGGCCGCCGAGCAGATCGGTCATGGCCGGACCGGTGCCCTTGTAGGGAACGGTGACCAGCGGCGTCTCGATGGCGCTCATGAACAGCATGCCGCACAGATGCGATGCCGCACCGATGCCGGCATTGGCGACGGTGACCTTGTCCTTGTTCGCCTTGGCATAATCGATGAGACCTTTCAGATCCGTCGTCTCGAGGTTCTTGCGCGACAGGATGGTCATCGGCACTTCGGTGACGAGACCGACATATTCGAAAGCGTTCAGCGTGTCATAGGCGAGCTTGCGGTAGAGCGTCGCGCTGGTGGCCATGCCGATGTGGTGGAGAAGGACGGTATAACCATCCGGATCGGCCGATGCCACACGGCCGGCACCCAGCGTGCCACCCGCGCCGCCGACATTTTCAACGATGATCTGCTGGCCAAGGTCCTTCGACATGGATTCAGCGACGAGGCGTGCGACCGTATCCGTCGGACCGCCGGCAGCGAAGGGCACCACCATGGTGATGTTGCGCTCGGGATAATTCTGAGCGGATGCCGACAGCGCAAAAAGGGAAACGGCAGCGGCGGCAGCAAGGCCGGTGACTGTCTTCAGTATTTTCATCGATTCCTCCCGGATGAAAATGTTCGCCACTTCAGCCGCGCATGCTCCTCCATGGCGACCGGGGTAAGCTATTTGCGATCCGGGATTGTCGTTCAGCAACGATGGTCTTGCCGGGAGGCGCGCTTTTATCGCCATCACGAATGGCAATGGGTGGATTTCGACCCATAGAGCCTCATCCATGGGTGGAAATCCACCCATCTACACCTCTGTCATATGCCGATGCAGCTCGTATTTCTGCATTTTTTCGTAGAGCGTTTTGCGGGAAATGCCGAGACTCTCGTAGACGGATTTCAGATTGCCGCCATGGGCGGCGATCGCACGCGCGATCAGGCTCTTCTCATAGGCTGCGACCCGTGTGGCAAGCCCTGCCAGGCCGTCGTCCTGAAACGGCGGCGACGTTTCGGAAGCATCACTTTCCAGGCCCAGAACGAAACGGTCCGCCGCATTGCGCAATTCCCGCACATTGCCGGGCCATTCCCGTAACGAAACGGAAGAAAGCAATTGCTGTGGCACGTCCATATCTTCCCTTCCGTAACGGGCGGCGGCTTCCCGCACCAGATGCAGGAAGAGCAGCGGTATGTCAGCGCTGCGCTGTGACAGGGAGGGCACGAGGATCGTCGCCACGTTCAGGCGATAGAGAAGATCGGCGCGAAACCGGCCTGCGGCAACCTCCTGCTCCAGATCGACCTTGCTGGTGGCGATGAAGCGGACATCGAGTTCGACCGTTTCATTCGAGCCGAGACGGGTAATCACCCGCTCCTGCAACACGCGCAGGAAGCGGCCCTGCAATTCGAACGGCATGGAGCCGATCTCATCCAGCAGGATGGTACCGCCACGGGCGTGCTCGAACTTGCCGTAGCGCGGGCGCAGCGCACCCGGAAAAGCACCGGCCTCATGGCCGAACAACTCGCTTTCGATCAGCGTCTGCGGAAGAGCGGCACAATTGATCGCGACAAAAGGTCGGTTGGCTCTGGCGCTGATATCATGCAGCGCCCGCGCCACCACCTCCTTGCCGGCACCGGTATCGCCGACAATCAGCGTATCGGCATCGGTCGCGCCGATGGCGCGGATACGATACCGCAGATCGACCATGATCTGGGTTCTGCCGGGCAGGCGCGTTTCGAGATCGTCGTGCTTGCCGGCCACCGCCTTCAGGCGGCGGTTTTCCAGCACCAGCGCCCGCCGGTCATTGGCCCTTTTGATGATGCCGGCGAGATATTGCGGTGTGAACGGCTTCTCGATGAAATCATAGGCGCCGTTGCGCATGGCGTTGACCGCCAGCTGCACATCGCCATGGCCCGTCATCAGGATGACAGGTATCTCCGCATCAAGCTCTCGCACCTTCTGCAGCAGCGTCATGCCATCCATACCGGGCATGCGGATATCACTCACCACAACGCCGTCGAAGCTGTAACCGATAAGTTCCAGCGCATGTTCGGCGCTCGCCAGCATGGTGACGGCGAAACCGGAAAGCTCCAGCGCCTGCGCGGTGGAAAAGCGCAGCTCTTCCTCGTCATCGATCAACAGAACCCGCGACATGGTCATTCCGCAGCCGCCTCCATGCGCCAGATGGCGGCTGGTAATTCGATCTCGAATTCCGCCCCGCCCTCGTCATGGTTTCGGACACGCAGCTGGCCGCCGAAATCCTTGATGATGTTATAGGAGATGGAAAGGCCGAGGCCAAGGCCGCGCCCGACACCCTTGGTGGTGAAAAATGGATCGAAGATACGCTCGGAGATCGCCGGCGGTACGCCGGGGCCACGGTCCCGGATGAAAATCGACACCGTCTGGCCTTGCTGCACGGCCTGCAGCGCAATGCGGCGATCCTCGCGCCCTTCCACGGCATCGGCGGCATTGGAGATGATGTTGACAAGCACCTGCTGCAGTCGCACCGGCCCGGCCTTCACCGCAAGCGGCACCGGACCGAGATCGACATCCAGCACCGCATTGGCGGCCTTCAGCCGCGGGCCGACGATTTCGAGCGTATCGCGAAGCACGGTATCCAGCCCCACAGCCGCCATTTTTTCGTTGGGCTTGCGGGCGAAATTCCTCAGATGCTTGCTGATGGACGCCATACGGTCGATAAGACCCGAAATGCGTCTGAGATTTTCCGTTACCTCCTCCAGCCGCCCGCGCTCCACGAGAAGCGAGGCGTTTTCGGCATAATTCTTGGCGGCGGCAAGCGGCTGGTTGAACTCGTGCGACAGCGCCGCCGACATCTGCCCCAGTGCCGCAAGCTTGCCCGCCTGCACCAGATCGTTCTGCATCTTGCGCAACTGTTTTTCCGTCTGGCGGCGTTCAGCGATCTCGTGTTCGATCTCCTGGTTCACCCGCGCCAGATCGGCCGTGCGCTCCTCCACGCGGCGCTCCAGTTCCGCCTGCGCCTCGGCCTGATGGGTCAGGCGTTCGCGCAGACGACGACGCCGTTGCAGCATGGCGGCGATGAGGGCGGCAGCGAGACACAGGCACAGGATGATCGCGATCATCGCCGTCTTCACCTGGGTGCGCAATGAGCCCGTATCCATCAACACGCTGACCGTCCAGCCCGCATCCGGCATCGGCTGCGACAGGACCATATATTCCCTTTCACCGTCATTCTGGGTGATCGTCATCAGTTGATGGGAGCCGAAACTGCCGTTTTTCACCGGCAGCTCCTTCAGCGCGGCATTGGCATAACGGCGGGATGTCTCCGTACGCGCCAGCCTCTCCGGCGTCAGCGGCATCAGGCCGGAATAAAGCCACTGCGGCGTTCCGGTCATGAAGATGATCCCTTCCGGGTCGGATACCAGAATTCGGTTCTCGCCATCGCCGAAAGAGGCTTCTATGCCTTCAATATCAACCTTGAAGACGATGACGCCCTTGATCTCCTCATTAAAAAGGATCGGCGCGGAAAAATAGTAACCGCGCTTGTGCGAGGTGGTGCCAAGCGCAAAGAAGCGCGACTGGAAGCCCTTGGCAGCATCCTGAAAATAGGGGCGGTAGCTGAAATTTTCGCCGACGAAGCTGGTCGGACCATCATAATTGCTGGCGGCTATGGTCTCTCCATCCAGCGTGATGATGTAGATATCGGAAGATTCCAGCAGGGTGTTGATGGATTTGAGATAGATATTGGCCCGCTGGCGCAGCGCCGCATCCTGCGGATGCGCGACCAGTTCCTCTATGTCATCGTGATCGGCGATCAAGGCGGGCAGCGGTTCGTAGCGGCTCAAAAGCCCACCGAGAGCGGAGACGGCCAGTCGCAGCGTCGTGCGGCCCTGATCGGACATTTCGCCGAAATAGCTCTCCGCTATGATGCCGCCACCTCTCGTTACGGCACCATAGCCGAGACCGAGGCTGAGAAGCATCAATAAAATCCAGCGATATTTCACCGAAGCTCCCCTCCTGTTGCAGGCATCAAACCTGCTCTCCCTGAAAGAGTGTAGGAGGAGTGGCCGAATTTTCCAAGTGAGCGGAAAAGGTGGGCAGCCGGTCCTGAAAACAAAAAACCGGCCACGGGGGCCGGTTTTTGCAAAGATGATTTCAGAAAAGCTTATGCGCTTTCCTTCGGCGTCAGAACCTGACGGCCGCGATACATACCGGTCTTCAGATCGATATGGTGCGGGCGGCGCAGTTCGCCGGAGTTCTTGTCTTCAACGTAGGTTGCAGACTTGAGACCGTCAGCCGAGCGGCGCATACCGCGCTTGGACGGGCTTGTTTTTCTTTTTGGTACAGCCATTTGTGTTACTCCACTTAAGCGGCGAAACAACGGAACCGGCCAGAACCAAAGGCCGAATGTCGGATGTCTCGATATCGGAAATTTGGCGCGCTTATACATGCCCAAACGGGCTTTGACCAGCCCTGACGCGCATTTTTTCCGATTCAGCGGAATTGGTGCGACGGGCTGCCCTCAGGCATCGCACATCATACCTCACGCCTTATCGAAAACGGCAAGCTCCTTGAAGTGGTTCATGTCCTTAAATTCACAGAAAGCTGGCGGCCGCATCTCTATGACCGGCGCTACGGCGCGCAGCTTTTCCAGTTCCTCGTCGAGCATCGCCTGCCAGCGCGGCAGGCACTCCGGCTCGAACCAGCGGATGATGTAGGACAGGGTGATGTGAAATTCGTAAGTGTCATGATCAGTATGTCGGTAACCGAAGAAATCGGCGAATGTATCCCGCCAGAGAGCCACGATCCGATCGTCCTCGGCGGTTGCACCCTTCATCACCAGCCCCACCGGGCGCAGGCCCGTAACCTGCATGTTGAAGGCCGGCAAAGCTGGAAAGGCGGAAAGACGGTCGCGATAGTAGTCCGTCATCGCATCGACCGACGCATCGAGCGGCATTTCACTCGACCAATAGGGAAGCGTGCGCCGCAAATCGTTGACACCTTGGAATACCGTCATGTGCAGGCTGGAAATAGGAGTGAAGGCGAGCTGCGGCGCCTCGGCCATATCTAGAAAACGCTGGCGGGTCGCAATAATCGCCTTTTCAGTCTGCGATCCCTCGACAAGATGGCAGACGACCGTGTTGCCCGAGTCGGACAGAAACTCGCCATCCGCGTTGAAGCGGCTGCCGAGATGGCGCGGCGGCTGATCGTGATTAGTGGCGGAAATATAGTCGAGATCTTTCGAGACGAGCGGGGCGTGCATCGGGGAACTCCTTGTGAGAGGTTTCCCCTAGCTTCCGCACGCAACAATGCAATGACATCCGCTGGTCTAACGACCGGTCAATGCGCCTCGTCCCAATTATCGGCCGCACGCGCATCCACCTGCAACGGCACCTTCATGGAAATCGCCGGCATGGCGGCATTTTCCATGACAGAAACCACCACCGGCAAAGTCTTTTCGATTTCCGCTTCCTCAACTTCGAAGATGAGTTCGTCATGTACCTGCAAAAGCATGCGGGCGGAAAGCTTCTCCGCTTCCAGCGCCGGCTCGATGCGAACCATGGCACGGCGGATGATATCGGCGGCCGAACCCTGGATCGGCGCATTGATGGCCGCGCGCTCGTTGAAGGCTTTCACGGAAGGGTTGGAAGAACGAATTTCCGGATAATGGGCGCGGCGACCAAAGATCGTCTCGACATAGCCATTCTCGCGGGCGAAAGCCTTGGTCGCTTCCATGTAATCGCGAATGCCGGGAAAACGCTCGAAATATTTCTTGATATAATCACTCGCCTCCGAGCGGGCGATGCTCAGCTGGTTGGCAAGGCCAAAGGCGGAAATGCCGTAGATGATGCCGAAGTTGATGGCCTTGGCGCGGCGGCGCACCTCCGATGGCATGCCTTCCACCGGCACGCCGAACATTTCGGATGCCGTCATCGCATGAATGTCGATGCCGTTTTCGAAAGCGTTGCGCAGCTGCGGAATATCGGCGACATGGGCCAGTACGCGCAGTTCGATCTGGCTATAGTCGGCAGACAGAAGCTTGTGACCGGGCGTGGAAATGAAAGCCGTGCGGATCTTGCGGCCTTCCGCCGTGCGAACCGGAATATTCTGAAGGTTCGGTTCCGAGGACGACAGCCGCCCCGTGGTCGTGGAGGCAAGCGCGTAGGATGTATGCACCCGCTTCGTCTCGGGATGAATATAACCGGGCAGCGCATCCGTATAGGTCGACTTCAGCTTGGTCAGCTGCCGCCAGTCAACGATCTTGCGCGGCAGTTCGGCACCTTCCGCCGCCAGATCCTCCAGAACCTGCGCCGATGTCGACCATTGGCCGGTCTTGGTTTTTGAGCCACCGGGCAAGCCCATCTTGCCGAACAGGATATCGCCGAGCTGCTTTGGCGACCCCACGTTAAAACGCTCGCCCGCCAGCTCGTAGATTTCCTCTTCGAAGGACGCGGCCTTCTGGGCGAGTTCGCCGGAAAGGCGCGAGAGGATTTGCCGGTCGACGGTGATGCCGCGTTCTTCCATATGCGCCAGAACCGGCACAAGCGGACGCTCCAGCCGCTCATACACGCTGGTCAGACGCTCGGCGGCGAGCCTGGGTTTCAGGGCCATCCACAGCCTTAAGGTGACATCCGCGTCTTCCGCCGCATAAGCCGTCGCTTTGTCGATATCGACGAAATCGAAGGTGACGCTCGACTTGCCCGACCCCGCCACGTCCTTGTAAGCGATCGGCGTGTGGCCGAGCCAGCGTTCGGACAGCGAATCCATGCCATGCGTGGCCTTACCGGCTTCAAGCACGTAGGAAATCAGCATCGTGTCGTCGAAACTCTGCATAACGACGCCGTGGCGTTTCATCAGCAGATAGTCATATTTGAGGTTCTGGGCGATTTTCAAAACCGCCGGGTCCTCAAGAAGGTTCTTCAGACGCTCCAGCGCCTCGGTAAACGGCACCTGCCCTTCGGCGAGCCTGATGCCATCGCTGAAAAGATCACCACCCGAACCGGTCTTGTGCGTCAAAGGAATGTAGGCCGCGCGGATATCGGTGCCCGAAGCATCCTTGCCATTATCGGCAATCGCCAGCGAAAAACCGACAAGTTCCGCCTGCATCGGATCAAGCGAAGTCGTTTCCGTATCGAATGCAACGACACCTGTTTCACGGGCTGCCGCAATCCAGCGGTCCAGTGTCGCGAGGTCCCTGATGGTCGTGTAGGCGCTCGTATCAATCCTGGCGGCTGAAAAAAGCGCCTGACGTGCTGCGGCGAGATCGGCAGGTGTGCTGCCTTCCCCGGACAGCTTGCGTGCCGGAGCGGCAACCGAAGCCGAAACACCCGTTGCGTCGGCGGCAACCTCACCAGCCTTGCCGGCAGCGGCCGGCGCATCGAGGTCGGGACCATGGGCATCGGCACCCCATTGCACCGGCACATTGGCCGGGTCGATGGCGGACGCGTCGGTTTCGGTCGCCTCCGCAACGCGGCGGGTCAGCGTCGTGAACTCCATCGCTTTCAGGAAAGCGATGAGTTTCGGGCCGTTCTGCGGTTCAAGCACCAGTGCCTCAAGAGACTGCTCCAGCGGCACATCGGTCCTGAGCGCCACGAGCTGCCTGGAAAGACGGGCAAGATCGGCATTGGCGATGATATTTTCCCGGCGCTTCTGCTGCTTGATTTCAGCTGCCCGCGCCAGCAGCGTATCGAGATCGCCATATTCCTCCAGCAACTGCGCCGCCGTCTTCGGGCCGATACCGGGAATGCCCGGGACATTGTCGGTGGAATCGCCGGTCATTGCCTGAAGGTCGATCATCTTTTCCGGGCCGACGCCCCATTTTTCGATGACGTCGGGGATGCCGATCTGCTTGTCCTTCATGGCGTCGTACATATGCACATTGGCCGTGACGAGCTGCATCAGATCCTTGTCGGAAGAGATGATGGTGACGTCAGCGCCGATCGCCTCGGCCTGCCGGGCATAGGTGGCAATGATGTCATCCGCCTCAAAGCCTTCCGTCTCGATGCACGGGAGATTGAAGGCGCGCGTCGCCTCGCGGATCAGACCGAATTGCGGCACCAGATCTTCCGGCGGCGCGGTGCGGTTGGCCTTGTAGAGATCGTAAAGCTCGTTGCGGAAGGTTTTCGACGAATAGTCAAAAATCACCGCAAAATGGGTGGGCGTCACGCCGACATCGGTATTGCGCGCATCCTTCAGGAGCTTCCACAACATGTTGCAGAAGCCGGAAACGGCGTTGACCGGCAGCCCGTCCGACTTGCGGTTCAGCGGCGGGATGGCATGGAAGGCCCGGAAAATGAAACCGGAACCGTCAACGAGGAAAAGATGATCGCCTTTTTTCATGGGTAGCATGGATAGCGCGGGGCCGTTTTGACGTCCACAGAAACTTCGCACAACACACCGCAAAGCGCAGGAAACAGGGCCGCCGCGGGAGCGCGTCAAATTCACCTGAACGTTACCGATTTGTAATCCGTGCTTCCCTTGAAAAGCCGCATTTGCAGACACATTTCTTAGAGGACGGCGCCTGATCACGCCGTAGTCTGATAGCTGGCTCGTCCCCCGCCGCGTCAGACCGGACAAAGGCCTTTCCCCCTCTCCGGGCCTTTGTCCTCCAATATGACCGCCATGGCCGACCCCTCCCGGCCATGGCGGTTTTGTTTTGCGCAGGGTTTCGGGCTGGCCCAAACATACCATGCGATATATATCGCACTATCAAGATGCCGGCCGGCGCTGGCCACAATACTTCATGGACGGAAGAATGGGCTTTTCCCGAGACGAATCGGCGATCTATCTTGCCACCAAAATGGCGAGGGAATTCACCATGACGCTGCAAAAGAGAGCCGCAGCACTCGGCTTCTCGCCGGGACAATTCCCCATCCTCATCGAGCTCTGGCACGAGGAAGGCCTGACGCAGCGGCAATTGCTTGACAGGATCGACGTCGAACAGGCAACGCTCGCCAATACGCTTTCCCGCATGGAACGCGACGGGCTGATCATCCGCAAATCCCACCCGAGCGACCGCCGCGCCCAGATCATCGAACTGACCCAGCGCGGCAGGGACCTGGAGGCGAATGCCATTGCCGCCACCGAGGCCACCGAGGACTTGCTACTCAAGGATTTCCGGCGCTTCGAACGGCAGCTTCTACTGGAATATATGCGCCGGGCGATCGAAAGCGCAAAAAAAGCGAAATAGCGTTTATGGCTTCGCACTTTCCCTGAACTGCTCTATCGTTCCGGCGGCTGCGCGTTTGCCGATTCACGGCACGCCGGCCCCTTGTTTCCCGCGATGCGCGATGCCCGGATGTTTCGTCTTATCGCCGGGTCACGACAGACATGACAGGATCAGCGATGACAGACGTTTCCCCTATTCTTTCCACGGCCGACGGCAATCTCACCTCCAGCCTCGAGCGGCTGTTCGAACTCGTGCGCATTCCGTCGATTTCCACGGACCCCGCCTACAAGGCGGAATGCCGCAAGGCGGCGGAATGGCTGGTCAGAACGCTTTCCGCACTCGGTTTTACGGCTTCCGTTCGCGATACGGCCGGCCACCCGATGGTGGTGGCGCATCACGATGCGGCCAGCGAAGATGCGCCGCATGTGCTTTTTTACGGTCATTATGACGTGCAGCCGGTCGATCCCCTCGATCTCTGGGAAAACGATCCGTTCGAGCCCGCCGTCAAGGATATCGGTGCCGGCCGTCAGGTAATCACCGGACGCGGAACGGCGGACGACAAAGGCCAGCTCATGACCTTCGTCGAGGCCTGCCGGGCCTACAAGGCTGTCAATGGCGGCCTGCCGGTGCGTGTCACCATTCTCTTTGAAGGCGAAGAGGAATCCGGCTCGCCCTCGCTGAAGCCTTTCCTCGAAGCCAATGCGGATGAGCTGAAGGCCGATTATGCGCTGGTGTGCGATACCGGCATGTGGGACCGGGATACACCCGCCATTGCCGCAGCCCTTCGCGGCCTGGTCGGCGAAGAAATCGTCATCACCGCAGCCGACCGCGACCTGCACTCCGGTCTGTTCGGTGGGGCAGCGGCAAACCCCATCCATATCCTGACCGATATTCTCGCCGGACTGCATGACGAGACTGGACGGGTCACGCTTGCCGGCTTCTATGACGGCGTGGAAGAAACCCCGGCTAACATCAAGGCCTCCTGGGAGACACTGGGACGCACGGCCGAGGCCTTTCTCGGTGAAGTCGGCCTTTCGGTTCCGTCGGGCGAAAAGGGCCGTTCCGTGCTGGAGCAGACCTGGGCGCGTCCTACGGCGGAAGTCAACGGCATTATCGGCGGCTATACCGGCGACGGTTTCAAGACCGTGATCGCCGCAAAGGCCTCCGCCAAGGTATCCTTCCGTCTCGTCGGCGAGCAGGACCCTGCGGCCATCCGCGAGAGCTTCCGGGCCTATGTGCGCTCGAAGATTCCGGCCGATTGCTCCGTTGAGTTCCACGAACACGGCGGTTCACCGGCCATCCAGCTATCCTACGACTCGCCCGTGCTGACCAAGGCCAAAAATGCGCTCTCGGAAGAATGGCCGAAACCTGCCGTCGTCATCGGCATGGGTGGCTCGATCCCGATTGTCGGCGATTTCCAGAAGATGCTGGGCATGGATTCGCTGCTTGTCGGCTTCGGCCTGACCGACGACCGTATTCATTCGCCGAATGAAAAATACGATCTCCAGTCCTTCCATAAGGGCATTCGCTCCTGGGTCCGGATTCTGGATGCCCTCGCGGCAAAATAACGAAGAAGGAGAGGAGGCGTCGGTGACCCGATTCCTCCTCCCTTTTTCGTTTTTCGGCCACCAAAAACAAAAAGGCCGGGCAAGCCCGACCTTTCCATCCGTTTTTCGTCAGTGCCAGTACATCCGTGGTCAAAGCGTTCAACGGTCTGATGTTCCAGAGCGCATCCATCATGTGGATACTGCTTTCACGATCAGGATCGGCTGCTTCGGTTAATCTTTGGTTAACGCAATAACAGCGGCACCTTCAAAATGCCCGCCTGACAGTTTTCATCCGAAACACTGTTGAACCCTATATCGGTATGCGATCCCGCCTTTTCAAGGCCTGCCCGCTCAGGGCACCTTTCAAAAGAAAAAGGCCGGATAAATCCGGCCTTTCCATTCATGCGAATGACCCTTACAGGCCAAAGCGCTTATCAGGCAGCAACGAGGTTGCCTGCGGACATCTTGCCCGAGCGACGATCCTGCATCAGCTCGTAGGAGAGCTTCTGGCCGTCGTTGAGGGCGGTCAGACCGGCGCGCTCAACAGCGGAGATGTGAACGAATACGTCCTGCGAACCGTCGTCAGGCTGAATGAAGCCGTAGCCCTTGGTTGCGTTGAACCACTTTACTGTACCAGTCGCCATAACGATTTCCTTCCGTTGGCAATTGTATTTGCACTGCGAGCAGTGCGGTCTCTTGTCGAATTTGAAGGAAAGATCGTCGTGTGCACCCGAAAAGGTACCGAAGCTCTGGTCGTCAAACAAATATCGATGGGCGAACACCTAGGTTGGCAAGGGCGAAAAGTCAAGTTTCTTTGAAAAACGCGGCAATTTTTGTGAGCCGCCGCCGCCCCAAAGCCCTTGGAAACAGGGCCTTAAACAGCAAAAACCCGGCGCGGGAGGAGGTGCGCCGGGTTCTTGAAACTGACTGACAATTGGGAGGAGGAGTATTGTCAGTCCAATCGGGCGACGCTGGGAGGAGGAGTGCGTCGCTTCGATGGTTTGAACATACAGGATGGCCGCTTAAAAAACAGACATTCTATCGCAGCGCAGCATTGCAAATAATGCATAGCTGTTTCGTGACGTCTTGAAGAGGCGTCGCTTACCGCCTAATAAATACGCATGTCCATTGAATCCGTCAGAGCCTTTTTCTCCGAGAAGTCACCGGAAGTATCCGTCATCGAAACGGAAGCCAGTTCCGCAACGGTGGCACTGGCCGCCGAAGCGCACGGCGTCGAGCCCGACCAGATCGCCAAAACGATCTGCCTGAAGGCAGGCGACACCATTCTTCTCGTTGTCGCCGCCGGCACCAAGCGGCTCGACAACCGGAAATTCCGCGATCATTTCGGCGCCAAGCCACGCATGCTCGGACCGGAAGAGGTGGTTTCCGTGACCAGCCACCCCGTTGGTGGCGTGTGCCCTTTCGGCCTGCCCTCGCCCCTGCCGGTGTTTTGCGACATATCTCTGAAGAATTATCAGGAGGTGGTTCCGGCGGCCGGCGCCACCAATGCGGCGGTACGGATCGCCCCCGATGTGATGGCTGAATTGACGGGTGCGCAATGGGTCGACGTCTGCCAATGACGCCGATTTGATCCGGCAAGGGCTTAACCCCGCCTTAAATTGCCGCATTTAAACTCTTCATCCTGGATTAAGGATCGCGCAGGCATAGAAGCCTGAAACTCACGCGGGCATGTGCGGTTTCGCGAATAGGAGCGACTTCAGCTGAATGGCAGGCAAGGGCAAATCACGCGAACGGGTAGAACCTTCCTTCGGGGATTTCCACGAATCCGGTGATGACCTGCGCCTGGATGCCAGCGAGCGCATCAGCGGGACGACAAAGCAGCCCGTCAGGAAGCCGAAGGCTGCCACCGGCCGCGCCAAACCGCAGAAAAAGGAAAAGCGGACCCGCAATTCCTCCGGCCGCGGCGCGACGGGCTTCATCCGTTCCCTTGTCTACTGGTGCATCGTCCTCGGCATCTGGGGCGGCATCGGCGTTGCCGGCCTTGTCCTCTATTACGGCGCGCGCATGCCGAGCGCCAGCAGCTGGTCCATTCCCGAACGTCCGCCGAATGTGAAGATCGTTTCGGTCAATGGCAGCGTGCTTGCCAATCGCGGTACCACCGGCGGCGAAGCGCTCGCGCTGGAAGACATGTCGCCTTATATTCCGCAAGCCGTCATGGCGATCGAGGACCGCCGGTTTTATTCACATTTCGGCGTCGATCCGCTCGGTCTCGGCCGCGCCATTGTAACGAATGTGCTGACGGGGCGAACCGTGCAGGGCGGCTCGACGCTGACGCAGCAGCTGGCGAAAAACCTGTTCCTCTCACCCGACAGGACGCTGGAACGCAAGGTGCAGGAAGTGCTTTTGTCCTTCTGGCTGGAGCATGAATTCACCAAGGACCAGATTCTCGCGATGTATCTCAATCGCGTCTATTTCGGGTCCAACGCCTATGGCGTCGAGGCCGCTTCCCGACGCTACTTCAACAAATCCGCACGCGACGTCAATCTGGGCGAAGCGGCGATGCTTGCCGGGCTTCTCAAGGCGCCGTCGCGCCTTTCACCCGCGCGCGATCCGCAGGCGGCGGAAGAGCGGGCGCAGGTGGTGCTGCAATCCATGCGCGATGTCGGCTTCATCACCGATGACGAGATCAAGACCGCCATGTCGCAACCGCCGACCAAGGCGAAACGTTTCTGGTCCGGCGCCGAGCATTACGCCGCCGATATGGTGCTGGAGGAAGTCCGCAGTCTGGTCGGCGACGTCAAGCAGGACATCGTTGTCGACACGACCATCGACCCCAATCTCGAGCGCGATGCCGAAAAGGCGCTTACCCATGTGCTGCAGGGTGACGGCAAGAAGCAGGGCGCATCGCAGGCGGCGCTGGTATCCATCGACGGCACCGGCGCGATCCGGGTCGTGGTGGGCGGCGCGGACTATGCCGAAAGCCAGTTCAACCGCGCAGCCAAGGCGAAACGTCAGCCCGGTTCGGCATTCAAACCCTTCGTTTATGTGGCCGCGCTCGAATCAGGGATGACCCCCTACACCATCCGCAACGATGCGCCGGTGCGCATCGGCAACTGGACCCCGGAAAATTACGAGAAGAAATTCCGCGGCGAGGTGACGCTCGCCACCGCGCTCGCCAATTCGCTGAACACGATTGCCGCGCAGCTGGTGATGGAAGTCGGACCCGAGCGGGTGACGCAGGTGGCGCATCGCATGGGCATAGAATCGGAGCTGCAGAACAACGCCTCCATCGCGCTCGGCACCTCGGAAGTGTCGCTGATGGAACTGACCGCTTCCTATGCTCCCTTCATGAATGGTGGCTACAAGGCAACGCCGCATATCGTCAAGCGCATCACCGATGCCGACGGCAAGGTGCTTTACGAAAACAAATACGACAATCCGCCGCGTGTGCTGAGTGAAGAGATTGCCGCGACCATGAATGGCATGTTGTCGCGCGTCATCACCGAAGGCACAGGCAAGGCCGCGCGCCTGCAAGGCTGGCAGGCGGCCGGAAAATCCGGCACGACCCAGTCCTTCCGCGACGCGCTCTTTGTCGGCTACACAAGCAATCTGACCACGGGCGTCTGGTTCGGCAATGACGACGGCACCTCGATGAAAAAGGTTACCGGCGGTGGGCTTCCGGCAAGGGCCTGGAAGGATTTCATGACCGCCGCCCATTCCGGGCTTTCGCCTTCGCCGCTCTTCGGTCTCGGCGCAGGCGGCGTACCGCCGCTCGGCGAAATGCAGCAGCCGGCACCGGAACCCGCTCCCTCATCCATAGGCGACATCATCTCCAATGCGCTGGGTGGCGGAACGGCGGACACCCGCGCCTATCCCGACGCTCCTGTTTCACCGAACCAGCCGGGCATGGCCATGCCGCCGGCGAATATTCCCTCCCGCGATATCGAACCCGGCTATCAGGCCGGTAATGGCCCCGTGCCACCGGCCGATATAGGCGGCCAGGAGCCCGGACCGTCAGGGCCCAAACAGACGACGCTGCTTGACATTCTGATGGGGAATTGACCGGCATCGGGTAAAGGCCGGCGGATTTCATCACGAATGGCAAGATGGCAGCGACCCGCAAAATCCCGCTTTTCCGAAGGCTTTCTTCTTCGCATCCGCAGCCATGAGCGGAGACAGTGCAAAGCACGCAACATATGCGTGCGCGCCCATTAACCCTAGATTGCCATTTGCACGGAGGCGGCTACATTTCGGGTGACTTTTTAGGGTAAATGAATTATTAATTGTTCATATAAATTAATTTTCTTGTTTCAAAATAACTTTTCAGGGTTCCATATTATGCTGGGTACTAAAGGCTCATCGCATGCCGTTTTTTACGGCGCTCCCTATCCTGCCGCCGCCACATTTGAAACGGCGGAAATACAGACCTCCATTTCGGAAAAAAACCCATCGGCGTTTTTACGCGGCCAGTTCGCGCTCAAGAGAACGATGGATATTGCAGGGGCGTCCATCGCCCTTGTCGCACTCGCTCCCGTGTTGATGACCGTCGCACTGCTGGTCAAGCTTGACAGCAGGGGTCCGGTCCTGTTCTCGCAGGTCCGCTGGGGCATGAACGGGAGAAAAATCCGCGTCTATAAATTTCGCTCGATGCGGGCGGAACTGGGCGACGCCACCGGGGTGGCGCAAACGGTGAAGAACGATCCGCGGATAACCCGCATCGGCGCCGTTCTCCGCCGCACGAACATCGATGAATTGCCGCAGCTCATCAATGTATTGAAGGGCGATATGTCGCTGGTGGGTCCGCGCTGCCACGCCATCGGCATGCTGGCGGCCGGCCGCCTCTATGAAGAACTGGTTCCCCATTATCACATGCGACACCGGATGCGGCCGGGTATCACTGGCCTTGCGCAAATGCGGGGCCTTCGCGGCCCGACGGATCGCAGCGACAAGGCGCGGGCGCGTATCGTGTCCGATCTTTATTATGTCGACAATTTTTCAGTCTGGCTGGATATCAAGATCATGGTCGGAACGGTGATTTCCGAATTGCGCGGTGGCAAGGGCTTCTGAATTTTCAAAATAAATCCGTCATCAGAATAAAAAGCCCGGCATCGCTGCCGGGCTTTTTTATGAAATCATCATTTGCGTCAGTTCGTCGGCGCGGGAGCAGCGGCGGGATCCGGCAGCGGTGCCGGGTTTGCCGACAGCGTGCGCAGATAAGCGATCAGGTCCGCTCTTTCCGTTTCCTTCTTCACACCCGCAAAGCCCATGGCCGTTCCGGGAACGTGTTTCTTGGGAGCTTCGAGGAAGTAGCTGAGATGATCGTAATCCCAATGAACGGAACCGCCCTTGGAGAAATCCTTCATGCCTGCGGAATAGCTGAAACCTTCGTGGCTGGCGATCGGCCGGTTGACGATATCGAAGAGATTGGGGCCGACCTTGTTTGCACCACCACTCTCTCCGGTATGACAGCTCGTACACTTCTTGAAGACCGTCTCGCCCTTGGCGGCATCGGCACTCGCAAGCAATTGCGCGATCGGCGTCGCCGCGGCAGCGGCCTCTCCGCCGGCTGCTTCGCCGCCGCTTTCTGCAGCAGCAATGGCGTAACCTTCCTTTTCAGGCGCGGGCGCATGGAAAATGCCCTCAGACGCAATTGACACCGACATCAGGACAAAAACCGTACCCAGCAACGCCCCAACGCCCATATTTACATAAGAATTCATCTATATGCGCTCCCTCGCATCCGCTCCATATAACCGGGCATCTTGAAATTACTCGAAAGCTATGGCTTTTGCACAGCCTGCGCAACTTGAATAATGGTCCCCACTCCGTGACGTTTTGACACTTTTCGGGCGGGATTTGAAGGGTGTCGGATGAAGAATCGGGATTTCGAGAAAGCTGTGGTCCTCATACCGGCCCGGATGGCGTCCACGCGCCTGCCGGGCAAACCGCTTGCGGATATTGGCGGCAAGCCGATGATCGTGCAGGTGGCACTACGGGCACGTGAGGCCGGGGCGGAGCGGATCGTCGTAGCGGTCGATGACGAACAGGTTTTTTCTGCCGTTCAAAATGCCGGTTTCGAAGTTATGATGACGCGGAACGACCACCAGTCTGGCTCGGACCGCATTTTCGAGGCGCTGCAAAAAGCCGACCCCTATGGCAAGGCCGAATATATCATCAACGTGCAGGGCGATCTTCCAACCATTGAGGCAGAGACGATCCGTGCATCGTTGCGCCCGCTGGAAAATTCCGCCGTCGATATTGCCACGCTGACGGTGGAAATTATCGACGAGGAAGAAAAAACCAATCCGAACGTGGTGAAAATCGTCGGCAGCCCTCTTTCCGAAACACGGTTACGGGCGCTTTATTTCACTCGCACCACGGCTCCTTATGGCGATGGGCCGCTCTATCATCACATCGGTCTTTACACCTATCGCCGCGCGGCGCTTGAGACATTCGTGAGCCTGCCCCCCTCGCCGCTGGAAATGCGCGAGCGACTGGAACAGTTGCGCGCGCTGGAAGCAGGCATGCGCATCGATGCAGAAATCGTCCGCTCCGTGCCGCTCGGCGTCGACACGCCGCACGATCTGGAAAAAGCCCGCAAAATTCTTGCAAGCAGAACCTTCTGACGGACACACCCATGACCTTGAGCACAAATCGCATTGCCTTTCAGGGCGAATTCGGCGCGAATTCCGACATGGCCTGCCGCGACATGTTCCCGGATATGGAGCCTCTGCCATGCCCCACTTTCGAGGATGCCTTCAACGCCATTGAAAATGGCGAAGCCGATCTCGGCATGATCCCGATCGAGAATACGCTCGCCGGCCGCGTCGCCGATATTCATCACCTGCTGCCGGAATCGCGCCTGCACATCATCGGCGAATATTTCATGCCGATCCGTTTCCAGTTGATGGTGATGCCAGGTGTGAAAAAAGACGAAATCCGCACCGTCCACAGCCATATCCATGCGCTGGGCCAGTGCCGCAAGATCATCCGCTCGAACGGCTGGAAGCCTGTGATCGCCGGTGATACGGCAGGGTCGGCGAGGCTGGTTTCCGAGAAGGGTGATCGCAGCATGGCGGCCCTTGCGCCGCGCCTTGCCGCCAACCTCTACGATCTCGATATTCTCGCTGAAAATGTCGAGGATTCGGAAAACAACGTCACGCGATTCGTGGTGCTTTCCCGCGAGGAAAACTGGGCCAAGCGTCAGTCGAGCGACGAAATCGTCGTCACCACCTTCGTCTTCAACGTTCGCAATATTCCGGCCGCGCTCTACAAGGCCATGGGCGGTTTTGCGACCAACGGCATCAACATGACGAAACTGGAAAGCTACCAGCTCGGCGGAAAATTCGTGGCAACGCAATTTTATGCCGATATCGAAGGCCACCCGGATGACGAGCCGGTACGGCATGCGCTGGATGAGTTGCGCTTCTTCTCGGAAAAAGTCCGCATTCTCGGCGTCTACAAAGGCCATGCGATGCGTGGCAAGCTCAACCAGAGCTGAGCCTGCCGAGCACGACTATTTCGTCCATTCCACCCAATCGCGCATCAGCCGATGCGCGATGGCCCCACCTGGAGGCGCGGAAAAGCCTTCGCCCGTCGCCGTCTCCAGCATTTTGGCGACTTCCGCCCGTGTGAACCAGCGGCAATCCTCCAGTTCGATCTCATCGCGGGCAATATCGAAAGACAGTGCCTCGGCATAACAGCCGATCATCAGCGTATGCGGCATCGGCCAGGGCTGCGACGCATGATAACGCACGCGGCCGATTTCAACGCCGGATTCCTCATGCGTTTCGCGGCGGACAGCCTGCTCGATCGTTTCACCCGGCTCGACGAAGCCGGCAAGGCACGAATACATGCCCGGCGCGAAATGGGCACCGCGGCCAAGCAGGCAAAGATCACGCTCGATATCGATCGTCATCATGATGACGACGGGATCAGTGCGGGGAAAAATGGTGTGGTTGCAGGCGGCACAGATACGCTTGTAGCCGCCGATGCGCAGTTCCATGGTGCCGCCGCACTTTCCACAAAAGCGATTGTCGGCATTCCAGTGGGTGAGGCTGACGGCCTGCGCTACCTCGCTCAACAATTCCTCGTCGAGAAGATGGTCGCGATAAAGCGTGCGGGCATCGGCCAGCTTGTAATGGCTCGCCAGCTGATCCTCGGCCACGGCAACCGGCACCGCAATTCTCGGCTCGCCGGTTTCGCGATATCCGAGCAGGACGGCATTGTCGAAATCTGGCTGCAGTTCAGCCAGCTCATAGGCCGAAAACAGGGGATCGATGACCTGATCGTCGTGCTTCAGGACAAGTCGGTTACCCGAGAAAGCAAAAATATGGGTGCCGTCTACTTTCAGCGCATCGGCAACACACTCTTCTGTCCGCTTTTCGGCAAAACGGTCGAGGGCGTTCTTGGAAAAGGCTGTCAGCAGGCTTGCTTCGGGATGGGGGGCGGTGGTTTCAAAAATTGTCATGGAAATCATCAGAGCGCGCCGGAGATTTTTTTCATCAAATTTTCCCTTTCGCCGGCCTCATAAGGCACTGCCGTACCGTGACCCCAGATAGGGCCAGGCCAGCAGGTGTCGCCTTCGTTGCGGGCGATAATGTGGACGTGAAGCTGCCGGACGATATTGCCCAGCGCGCCGACATTGATCTTGGTAGCCCCCGTGATTTCCTTCAGCGCGGCGGCAACGAGATTGGTCTCGAATGTCAGCATTGCCTGATCGAGCGGGGTAAGATCGAACAATTCGCTCACATCGTCTCGCTGCGGCACCAGCACCAGCCAGGGCCACCGGCTGTCATTTTGCAAACGCAATTCACATAGTCCCAAACGCGTCACCAGCACGCTGTCGCGCGCCAGCCTGTCGTCCAGCCGGAATGTCTCCAAGGTGTCCTCCATGTTTGTTTTCATCGTGATAGCAGTTTTTTGAAGGCTTGGCTTGCATTTGCTGTCGATATTGCCGATATGTGGCCCCGGGAGGTTGGTGGTGGACGAGCCACTCGCCAACCGGGTCAGGTCCGGAAGGAAGCAGCCCTAACGAGCCCGGCACGGGTCGCCGTGCCAGCCTCCCACCTTTTTAAAAGACGTGCTCAGCTTTCGCCGGGCCAGTTCAGCGCCCCAAGACAGACTGGCAAAACAAACTGGCGAGGCAATGAGCGATACCGTACCCACCACATCAAGCGAATCCCAGGTCGGGACCGGCTACCGGGTACTGGCGCGCAAGTATCGCCCCAAGGATTTTTCCGACCTGATGGTCGGCCAGGAGCCGATGGTCCGCACGCTGACCAACGCTTTCGAGACCGGGCGCATCGCACAGGCCTATATGCTGACCGGCGTTCGCGGCGTGGGCAAGACGACCACGGCCCGTATTCTTGCCCGCGCGCTGAACTACAAGACCGACACCATCGACAAGCCGACCATCGACCTGCGCATTCCCGGCGAACATTGCCAGGCGATCATGGAAGGCCGGCATGTCGACGTGATCGAGATGGACGCCGCCTCGCATACCGGCATCGACGATATTCGCGAGATCATCGAGCAGGTACGCTATCGTCCGGTTTCGGCACGCTACAAGGTCTATATCATCGACGAAGTGCACATGCTGTCGACGCAGGCCTTCAACGGTCTTCTGAAAACCCTTGAAGAGCCGCCGGAACATGTGAAATTCATCTTCGCGACCACCGAAATCCGCAAGGTTCCGATCACCGTTCTGTCGCGGTGCCAGCGTTTCGACCTGCGCCGCATTAGCGCCGCCGATCTTGTCGGCCTGTTCACGGCCATTGCCGGCAAGGAGGGGTTTGACGCCGATCCGCAGGCACTGTCGATGATTGCGCGTGCGGCCGAAGGCTCTGCCCGTGACGGTCTTTCCCTTCTCGATCAGGCGATTGCCCATGGCGGCGGCCGGGTGGAGGCCGAAGCGGTGCGTGGCATGCTCGGCCTTGCCGACCGGGCGCGCATCGTCGATCTCTTCCAGCATGTCGTCAAAGGTGATGTCGCGGCCGCCCTTTCGGAATTCAATGGGCAATATGAGGCTGGCGCAAACCCTGTTGTGGTGCTGAACGACCTCGCCGATTTCACCCATCTCGTCACCCGCATGAAATATGTGCCTGACGCGGCGGAAGACCCCTCGCTTTCCGAGATCGAGCGCGTGCGTGGCGCGGAATTTGCCGAGACGATTGCGGTAACCGCGCTGTCGCGCATCTGGCAGATGCTGCTGAAGGGCATTCCGGAAACGGAAAATGCTTCGCGGCCCGCCGGTGCCGCTGAAATGGTGCTGATCCGGCTTTCGCACGCCGCCAATCTGCCCGCACCTGAAGATGCCGCGCGGCGCCTGCTGGAGCTTTCGAACGGTGACGGCGGTTACGCCAATGGCGGGCCTTCAGGCGGCGGCAATGGCGGCGGTGCGCGCGCCTATTCGTCAGGACAGACCATGGCCGCGGGAAGACCTGTCGATCTTCCCGCGCAGCGCCAGACAGCACCGCAAACCTCCGCCGTGCTGCGCGCCGTTCCAGACAGCCGCCCGCAGGAGATGCAGGTCGCCCAACCGAAAACCGAAGAGCGGCCGGAGCCGAAGGTTCCCGTCAATTCCCTGCAGGACATTGCCGATCTCTGCCAGAAAAACCGTGACCCCGTCATGCGGGCGAAGGTCCGCAACTTCGTGCGGCTGGTGCGGCTGGAACCCGGCCGGCTTGATATGCGCCTCGGCGAAGGCGCCCCCGGCTCTCTGCCCGGCGAACTTGGCGTGAAGTTGAAGGAATGGACCGGTATCCACTGGATCATCAGCCTCAGCAAGGAACAGGGCGAGCCGACCCTTGTGGAAGCCGAAAGCAACGCACGGGATGCCCGCCTTGTCGATGCGCGTCAGGACCCTGACGTTGCCGCCATTCTGGCGCAGTTTCCCGGCGCGAAAATTACCGACGTGCGCATCCGCGCCGCCGTGCAGGATGAGGCCGAAGACATCACGCCGCCATCGGTTGCCGAATCGAGCGAAGGCGACATCCTTCCCGGCGACGACATCGAATTTTAAACAAAAAAAAACAGGAGATTGGCACATGCGCGACATCATGGGCATGATGGGCAAGGTCAAGGAAATGCAGTCCAAGATGGAGAAGGTGCAGGAAGAAATCGCCGCCCTTGAAGTCGAAGGCAGGGCCGGCGGCGGTCTGGTGACCGTCATCCTCAACGGCAAGGGCGAAATGCGCGGCCTGAAAATCGATCCTTCGCTGTTCAAGGAAGACGAAGTGGAAATCCTCGAGGACCTGATCGTAGCTGCCCACAAGGACGCCAAGGAAAAGGGCGAAGCGCAGGCGCAGGAAAAGATGGCGGGCCTGACCGCCGGCCTGCCGCTGCCACCCGGCATGAAGCTGCCGTTCTGATCGGCTGCCTGAAACCGATGGCGAGATGCCCTGGCTTTCGCCATCCCCCGCTTGAAGCTGGCTCTCAGGCTTCCAGCATGGCACGAAACCGGCTTGCAAGCGGCGTTTCGAGATAGGCCAAGCGCTCCGCCGCGTTAAGTTGCATGGGCCTGAAGCGCTGCAGAATGACCGGTATTGGCAGTTTCGTTCCCCGATAGGGCTTAAAGGCGATCTCCTCCCCGGCGGTGAGCATTCCGCCCTTCAACACCCGACAATAAAAACCCGGCTGGCCCGCCTGCCGGAAGCGCAGTGCAAAATCGGGATCGCCGATGCGGACCGACAGAGTGGCGCAGGGAATGCGGGCGGCGCTTACCTCCAATATGACTTCGCTGGCCGAGAACCTGTCACCCACATGGAGTTTTGCGCTGTCGACACCCTCCAGAACAAGGTTTTCACCGAAAAATCCGGGTTCGACCGCAAAACCAAGGGTGCGGGACCAGAAGTCGAGATCGGCGGAGCCCATGACGTAAATCGCCTGATCCGGCCCGCCGTGATGTTTGCGGTTGCACACGGCATCGCTGACAATGCCTTCTGCATCCACCATGACCGGCCCTCGCACGGCGTGTTTGAAGATACCCGTCTTCACCGTCTTTCCCGGCAGTTTTTTTGCCTCGCCCAGGCATACCGCCTGTATTTTCATGAACTGCCCTTCGCGCTTCATGATTCCCGTTTCCCGATTTATGCAGTAGAAAGCCCCCATGGCAAAACGAGTCACCGGTCCCGAAATTGAAAAACTGATCCAGCTTCTGGCAAAAGTGCCAGGGCTCGGGCCCCGCTCGGCGCGGCGAGCGGCATTGCATCTCATCAAGAAGAAGGAACAGCTTCTCGGGCCGCTGGGCCATGCCATGGGCGAGGCCTATGACAAGGTGAAGATCTGCTCCTGCTGCGGCAATGTCGATACCATCGACCCCTGCACCGTCTGCGCCGATGACAGGCGCGACCAGTCGGTCATCATCGTGGTGGAAGATGTTTCGGATCTCTGGGCGCTGGAGCGGACGGGCGCGATGAACACCGCCTATCATGTGCTGGGCGGCACACTGTCGCCACTCGACGGCGTCGGGCCAGAGGATCTGAACATCAAGGGGCTGATCGACCGCGTCAGCGCCGGTGGCATCCGTGAGCTTATCATCGCCGTCAATGCGACGGTGGAGGGACAGGCGACCGCTCACTATATCACCGACCGCCTCTCCGACCTCGGCATCAAGATCACGCGGCTGGCGCACGGCGTGCCGGTGGGCGGCGAGCTTGATTATCTCGATGAGGGCACATTGACGGCCGCACTTCGGGCGCGCACGACGATCTGAAGCCTCCCGCCCTCCCTGTCATTCAAAGAGGAGACCGAATGCGAAACCGATTTGCCTCCAAGGCACTGGCTGCCCTTCTTTCCGTTCTTCCAGCAACGACGGCTTTTGCGCAGTCGGCGCCGACCGGAGCGGCGGCAACCCGATACGACGCCGATTTTAATGCCTGGCTGAAAAAGGAAATCTGGCCCGAGGCCCGCAAGGCCGGTATTTCGCAAAAGACGCTCGAAGCCGCACTCAGCGGTCTTTCGATCAACTGGAAGCTGCCAGATCTCGTCATTCCCGGCCAAAAGCCGCCGAAGGAACAGAGCCAGAGCCAGGCGGAATTCTCCTCGCCGGGTGCCTATTTCTCCGAGAAGCGATTGCAGGGGCTTGCCGGCACCGGCCGGTCGCTTGCGGCGACACATGCGGCAACGCTTCGCAGGATCGAGGCGAAATACGGTGTGCCCGGCAATATCGTCGTTGCAATATGGGGCCGAGAATCCGGTTTCGGCCGGGCGAAACTGCCGTATTCCGTAGTCGATGTGCTGGCGACCAAGGCCTATATGTCGACCCGCAGGCAAATGTTCCGCGCCGAGTTGATCGACGCGCTGAAGATCGTTGAAAGCGGTGATATCGCAGCCTCACGCATGATGGGCTCCTGGGCCGGCGCGCTCGGGCAGCCACAATTCATGCCGTCAAGCTATCTGAAATATGCGGTCGATTTCGATGGCGACGGCCACCGCGATATCTGGAATTCCGTACCGGATGCGCTGGCATCCATAGCGAACTATCTTTCCCAGCGCGGCTGGCAGCGAAACCGCGACTGGGGTTTCGAAGTCTCTATCCCCGCCAATGTCTCCTGCGCGCAGGAAGGCCCTGATCTTGCCCGGCCGGTGGCCGACTGGGCGAAGATGGGCATTACCCGCATTACGGACAAAGCCTTTCCGACCAATGACCTCACCGCCGACGGCATGATGCTGGTGCCGGCCGGGCGGCACGGGCCGGAATTCGTGGTGACGCCGAATTTCTACGTCATCAAGGAATATAATAATTCCGATCTCTATGCGCTCTTCATCGGCAATCTCGCCGACCGCATCGCCCATGGGGCAGGACCATTCAAGGCCGAATGGGGCAATGTCGGATCAATGCTGCGATCCGATGTTCTGGCCATGCAGAAAGCGCTGGTTGCCAAGGGATACGATGTCGGCAAGGCGGATGGGCTGGCAGGCTTCAAGACGCGCCGGTCGCTCGGCGACTGGCAGGCGAAAAACGGCCTTGCACCGACGTGTTTTCCAGACGCTACGCTGAAAGCGAAGCTGAAGTAGCAGGTTGGCGGCGAAGCGCTAAGTTCTCTTCCGTCATGCTCGGGCCTGTCCCGAGCACCTGCAGCCGATTGATTTTACGATACGTGATTGGATACTCGGGACAGGCCCGCCCGAGAATGACTGGCAGTGCCTGACAAATGTGTCACCACTCTCCTGACCCCCAGCCCCTCAATGCTGGTCGGTATGGGGCTTGTGGAAGATATCATCGGTCGGCGGGATGGTCTGCCGCTCGATCATTCGGTGCACCCGCGGCCGCGTCCTGCCGCGGTGGAGTTCGAGCAGCCGGTCCCAGGCTTCCGCATCCGCCTGGGTGCGGCGGTGGTTGTGGCGGACATATTCCACCCATGTCGGCACATGGTAGCTTTCCGTCCAGATGTCAGGATTTTCGAGATCGCGCATCAGGTTCCAGTTGCGCGCGCCATCTCTCAGTCTGATGCGGCGGCGCTCGGCCATCAGCGGCAGGAATTCGCCGAGGTCCTCGTCATGGATTTCGTAATCGATGAGAATGGCGATCGGACCGCTGCGCGGCTTGATATCCAGCCTCAGCGGCGGCTCCACAAAGCGGTTGAGCGGATCGAGATTGAGCGAGGCGAAAGCCGGCATGGCGAGCTTGAGGCCGACGACAACGCCGAGCAGCATCAGCGCGCATGAACAGAGCAGCGAATAGGAAATGCCGTAATCTTCCGCCAGCTCGCCCCACAGCCAGCTGCCGACGGCAATGCCGCCAAAGGTCAGCGTCTGGTAGAGCGACAGCGCCCGGCCGACCACCCAGCGCGGTGTGGAAAGCTGGACGATGGTGTTGAACAGGGAAAGCGCGAGAACCCAGCAGGCGCCGGCAACGGTCAGGACGAGTGAGGTGATGATCGCGCTCGTACTCAATGCCGTCACGCCGGAACTGAAGGCAAAGCCTAAAAAGGCGACGCGAACGATCCATTCACTGGACAGGACCTCACGCAGTCTCGCACTGACCAGCGCGCCGCCAATGGCGCCGACGCCGAAAGCGCCCAGCATGACGCCATAGGTGAGCGGGCCGCCTTCGACCAGATCGCGGGCGACAATGGGCATCAAGGCAAGGATGGCGCTGGCGGAAAGGCCGAAGAGAAAGCCGCGCACCAGCACCTTGCCGATATTAGGCGACATCGCCACATAACGCATGCCGGCCGAGATGGCGGCCAGAAGCTGCTCACGCGGCAGGGTCGAGGCATATTTGGGCGGCTGCCAGCGAAACAGGGCGTAGATGAGGGTGAAATAGCTAAGCGCATTGACGAAAAACGCGGCGGCGGCACCGGCGGCAGCGACGATGATGCCGCCGATGGCCGGGCCAACGCTGCGGGTGATGTTGAAGCCGACGCTGTTCAGCGTCACGGCGGCGGGCAGATCCTCACGCGGCACCATCTCGCCGACAGAGGCCTGCCAAGACGGATTGTTGAGCGCCGTGCCGCAACCGATCATGAAGGTGAAGAACAGCAGAAGCCAGGGCGTGAGCCAGCCGGACCAAGCAAAGACGGTCAGCAGCACGGAGGCCGTCAGCATCAGCAGCTGCGCCGAAATCATGATGCGCCGGCGGTCGAAACTATCGGCCAGCGCGCCTGAAATCAGCGAGAACAGCATGATTGGCAGCGAGGTGGAAGCCTGCACCAGCGCGATCATGTTTTCCGAACTGGAAAGCGAAGTCATCATCCAGGCAGCGCCCACCGCCTGGATCAGTCCACCGAAATTCGAGGCAAGGCTCGCAAACCAGATTCGTCTGTAAGTCAAATGCCTTAAAGGCGCGAGTGGCGATTTACGGTCAGGCACGCTCTGTCCACTTATGCAACTGCGATTTGTCAAACGGCAACTATAGACAGTGCCGGAAATCATGCCAGCCTTTCCGACACGGTGTGGGTGAAAATATGGCCGGGGCTGCCACTGAAGCGTGGCTACCCGCGAAAACCTTGCAATCCTGCCCCGATGGGTCTATATGACCCCTGAAATTCTTGATCGCTTGATGAAGAGTGGGGCCGCGAGGCTCCGCTCTTTTTCGTTAGGCGAACATGAAACCACGGGCAAAAAGCCCGATGAACATCAAAGACCGGAAGGCCAGATGGCAGACACCGCACACGAACCGCGACTGATAACCGAAACGGGCATCGACCAGCGCATTGCCGAGATCATCGAGCCCGTTCTGACGGGCATGGGATATCTTCTGGTGCGCGTGCGGCTCTCCAACCAGAACGGCATGACGCTTCAGGTGATGGCCGAGCGCGAAGACGGCACCATGACCGTCGAGGACTGCGAAGCCGTCTCCATGGCGATTTCACCGGTTCTTGATGTGGAAGATCCGGTCGATAAAGCGTATCATCTCGAAGTTTCCTCGCCCGGCATCGACCGGCCGATGGTTCGCAAATCGGATTTCACCCGCTGGCAGGGCCATCTGGTGAAGGTCGAAACCTCCATTCTGGTCGAGAACCGCAAGCGGTTTCGCGGCAAGATCGTCGAGGTCGATGCGGACGGCTTCAAGCTGGAACGCGATCAGATCGCCTATGGCGAGGAACCGACAGTCATCATTCCGTTCAGCGCGCTTTCGGATGCGAAGCTCATTCTGACGGACGATCTTATTCGTGATGCGCTGCGGGCAGACAAGGCGGCAAAGGCCGCCGCCGCAAACCAGAACGACGAAAACGAAGCAGACGAAGACTAATTCCAACGTAAAGCCCGGAAACAAGGGCGAACCCCGCAATCATGCGACTTACGGAGATAGAAAAATGGCAGTGAGTGCTAACCGGCTTGAGCTTCTGCAGATCGCCGATGCTGTGGCGCGCGAAAAGGTCATAGACCGCGAAATCGTGCTTGCCGCAATGGCCGACGCTATCCAGAAAGCCGCCCGCTCGCGCTATGGTTCGGAAACCAACATCCGCGCCGACATCAACTCCAAGACCGGCGAAATCCGCCTGCAGCGTCTTCTGGAAGTTGTCGAGGCCGCTGAGGACTATTCGACGCAGATCCCGCTTGAGCTGGCCCGCGACCGCAACCCGGACGCCAAGCTCGGCGATTTCATCGCCGATCCGCTACCGCCGATGGATTTCGGCCGTATCGCCGCCCAGTCGGCCAAGCAGGTCATCGTGCAGAAGGTGCGCGAAGCCGAGCGTGACCGTCAGTATGACGAATTCAAGGACCGTATCGGCGAAATCGTCAACGGCACCGTCAAGCGCGTCGAATACGGCAATGTCATCGTCGATCTCGGCCGTGGCGAAGGCATCATTCGTCGCGACGAGATGATCCCGCGGGAAAACATGCGCTACGGCGACCGCGTGCGCGCCTACGTCTACGACGTTCGCCGCGAACAGCGCGGCCCGCAGATTTTCCTGTCGCGCACCCATCCGCAGTTCATGGTGAAGCTCTTCACCATGGAAGTTCCTGAGATTTACGACGGCATCATCCAGATCAAGTCGGTTGCCCGTGATCCGGGTTCGCGCGCCAAGATCGCCGTTATCTCGAACGATAGCTCGATCGATCCGGTCGGCGCCTGCGTCGGTATGCGCGGTTCGCGCGTCCAGGCCGTTGTCGGCGAACTCCAGGGCGAGAAGATCGACATCATTCCGTGGAGCCAGGAACCGGCGTCCTTCATCGTCAACGCCCTGCAGCCGGCGGAAGTCGCCAAGGTCGTTCTGGATGAAGAGTCCGAGCGCATCGAAGTGGTCGTTCCCGACGAGCAGCTCTCGCTCGCCATCGGCCGTCGTGGCCAGAACGTGCGTCTGGCGTCGCAGCTCACCGGCTGGGATATCGACATCATGACCGAGCAGGAAGAATCCGAGCGTCGCCAGAAGGAATTCAACGAGCGCACGGCACTCTTCATGGATGCCCTCGACGTCGACGAAATGGTTGGCCAGGTTCTGGCCTCCGAAGGCTTCGCGCAGGTCGAAGAACTGGCCTATGTCGATCTCGGCGAAATTTCCTCGATCGACGGCTTCGACGAAGACACTGCCGACGAAATCCAGACTCGCGCCCGCGAATATCTGGAACGCCTGGAAGCCGAAATGGACGCCAAGCGCAAGGAACTCGGCGTTACCGACGAGCTGCGCCAGATCGACGGCCTGACCTCGCAGATGATGGTTGCGCTCGGTGAAGACGGCATCAAGACCATCGAGGACTTTGCCGGTTGCGCGGCGGACGACCTGGTCGGCTGGAGCGAGCGCAAGGACGGTGAGACCAAGAAGTTCGAAGGCATTTTCTCCAAGCTCGACGTTTCGCGCGTCGAGGCCGAGAACATGGTGGTGCAGGCCCGTCTTCTGGCAGGCTGGATCACCGCCGAA
This sequence comes from Agrobacterium sp. OT33, assembly GCF_017313365.1. Lineage (NCBI taxonomy): Bacteria > Pseudomonadati > Pseudomonadota > Alphaproteobacteria > Hyphomicrobiales > Rhizobiaceae > Agrobacterium > Agrobacterium sp. OT33. The sequence goes on from NZ_JAFLMZ010000001.1 coordinate 784,561, forward strand.
GAGCTTGCTTCCGCAGAGGAAGCCGATCTTGAGGCTACCGAGGAGGCGGATACCGCCGAACAGGAATGACATCGCAGGCGCATGAGCCGGACGAGTTGCCCGAAACGGATGATGACGGGCGGCTCAAAGGCGACGCCAATGGGCGTATGTGCATTGTGACACGGCAGAGCGGATCACCCGACGAGTTGATCCGTTTCGTCGCAGGCCCGGACGGCAGCGTCGTTCCGGATCTGAAACGCCAATTGCCGGGGCGCGGCTGCTGGGTGACACCCGAGCGCGCCCTGATCGAGAAGGCCATCGCGAAGAAGCTCTTCGCACGGGCTCTCAAACGCGACGTCAAGGCCGGGCCGGAGCTTCTTACTCTTCTCGATCGGCTGATGGCGCAGCAGCTTGCCGGAATGATGAACATGGCGCGCAAGGCGGGCCAGTTCATCAGCGGCGCGATGAAAGTCGATGCTGCGGTACGATCCGGGAACGCGATTGCCGTGTTCCACGCGACCGATGCTGCAGCCGACGGCGTGAGAAAACTGGACCAGGCCCGCAAGGCCTGGGCGCTCGGCAGCGATGCCGGCAATGAAATTCCGTCCTTCCGGCTCTTCAGCGGAGCCGAAATGGACGAGTTGATGGGCCAGAATGCTTTTATCCATGCTTGCGCGCTTGCGGGGCAGGCGGGTGAGGGTGTAGTGAAGCGCGCAACGATGCTTGAGCAGTACCGCCCTGGCGGTCGATCTCAGGCGGAACGCGACGCTGCCCGGACAGAACAATGACGCGGTTAACCGACATGAACGGTCGCCGCGTTCCGATGCAGCAATTGAACGACGAGACCTGATGGACGTCATCCGGTTCTCGTCCGAAGGAACGGGAACGGAATGACCGACAACAACGACGACAAGACACTCAACGCGCCGGCCAAGAAGACTCTCACCCTCAAACCGGGCGGGATGAATCAGGGCACCGTGCGGCAGGATATGGGTCGAGGTCGCACAAATGCGGTTGTCGTGGAAACACGCAAGCGCCGCCCCATGCGTCCTGAAGACGAGAAGCAGGTTCATTCGGTTGCAGCACCGGCTCCGAAGCCGGCCGCCCCTGCCCCCGCTGCACCGCGTCCGCAGGCTCCGCAGCAACGCATCCACCAGCCCAGCGGCCAGCAGCAGCGTCCGGGTTCCTCCCAGCCGCAGCAGCGTCCCGGCTCGTCCGCACCGCAGCAGCGCCAGCCCGAGCGCCCGCGTGGCAACGTCCTGCACGATCTGTCCGCCGGCGAGATGGAAGCCCGTCGCCGCGCACTCATGGAAGCACAGGCCCGCGACGTGATCGAAGCCAAGCAGCGTGCCGAAGATGAAGCACGCCGCAAGGTCGAGGAAGAACGCCGCATCGCCGCCGAAAAGGAAGAGGCTGCACGCCGTGCCGCCGAAGAAGCTGCAGCCGCCAAGGTAGCGGCAAGCCAGCCGGCCGCGGAAGCGAAATCCGAACCGACCGCTGAAAAGCCGGCTACCGTCGCTCAGCCGGCGCAGCGCGCCGAGGCTCGCCCTCAGGCAGCCGCCGCCCCTGCCCGCGCAACGCCCGAAACCGCCGCTCCGCGCGGACGTCGTGCCGATGGTGAGGACGAGGATGATCGCGGTGCACGCCGTGGCAATCTTCCGGTCCGTGGCAAGGTCGCCGCACCTGCACCGGCAAAGCCGGCTGCCCGCCTGAAGACGGAAGAAGAACGCCGTCGCGGCAAGCTGACCGTCACCTCATCCAATCTGGATGAAGACGGTACGCCGCGCGGCCGCTCCATGGCATCCATGCGTCGCCGGCAGGAGAAGTTCCGCCGCAGCCAGATGCAGGAAACCCGTGAAAAGGTCATGCGCGAAGTGATCCTGCCGGAAACCATCACCATTCAGGAACTGTCGCAGCGCATGTCCGAACGCGCCGTCGACGTCATCAAGTTCCTGATGAAGGAAGGCCAGATGATGAAGCCGGGCGACGTGATCGACGCCGATCTGGCTGAACTGATCGCGGTCGAATTCGGTCACACCGTCAAGCGCGTTTCCGAATCCGACGTGGAAGAAGGCATCTTCAACCAGACGGATGACGAAGGCGAAATGCTGCCGCGTCCGCCTGTTGTCACGATCATGGGCCACGTCGACCACGGCAAGACCTCGCTTCTCGACGCGATCCGTCAGGCCAACGTCGTTGCCGGCGAAGCCGGTGGCATCACCCAGCATATCGGCGCCTATCAGGTCGAAAAGAATGGTCAGAAGATCACCTTCATCGACACCCCCGGCCACGCCGCCTTCACGGCCATGCGTGCCCGTGGCGCGCAGGCGACGGATATTGCCGTTCTGGTGGTTGCCGCAGACGACAGCGTGATGCCGCAGACGATCGAGTCCATCAACCATGCCAAGGCGGCCGGTGTTCCGATCGTCGTTGCGATCAACAAGATCGACAAGCACGAGGCAAACCCGGAAAAGGTTCGCCAGCAGCTGCTTCAGCACGAAGTCTTCGTGGAATCGATGGGCGGTGAAGTTCTCGACGTCGAAGTTTCGGCCAAGAACAAGCTGAACCTCGACAAGCTGCTCGAAGCCATCCTGCTTCAGGCGGAAATCCTCGATCTCAAGGCCAATCCGAACCGCACGGCGGAAGGTACGGTCATCGAAGCCGAGCTCGACCGAGGCCGCGGCGCCGTCGCTACCGTTCTGGTGCAGAAGGGCACGCTGAAGCCTGGCCAGATCATCGTTGCCGGCGATCAGTGGGGCCGCGTTCGCGCACTCGTCAACGACAAGGGCGAACACGTCAAGGAAGCCGGTCCGGCCATGCCGGTCGAGATTCTCGGTCTTTCCGGCACGCCGTCTGCCGGTGACCGTTTCGCGGTTGTCGAAAACGAAAGCCGTGCTCGCGAGATTTCCGAGTACCGCCAGCGTCTGGCACGCGACAAGGCTGTCGCACGTCAGACGGGCCAGCGCGGTTCGCTGGAACAGATGATGAGCCAGTTGCAGACTTCGGGAATGAAGGAATTCCCGCTGGTCATCAAGGCAGACGTGCAGGGTTCGGTCGAAGCCATTATCGCTTCGCTCGACAAGCTCGGCACCGACGAAGTCCGCGCTCGTATCGTTCACTCGGGTGCTGGTGCCATCACGGAATCGGATATCTCGCTTGCCGAGGCATCCAACGCCGCGATCATCGGCTTCAACGTTCGCGCCAACGCACAGGCACGTACGGCTTCCGAACGCGCCGGTATCGAAATCCGCTACTACAACATCATCTACGATCTGGTGGATGACGTTAAGGCGGCGATGTCGGGTCTGCTTTCGCCGGAACGTCGCGAGACCTTCCTCGGCAATGCCGAAATTCTCGAGGTGTTCAACATCACCAAGGTCGGCAAGGTCGCGGGTTGCCGCGTCGTCGAGGGCAAGGTGGAACGTGGTGCAGGTGTCCGTCTGGTGCGCGACAACGTCGTCATCCACGAAGGCAAGCTCAAGACCCTCAAGCGCTTCAAGGACGAAGTCAACGAAGTGCCGGTTGGTCAGGAGTGCGGTATGGCATTCGAAAACTACGAAGACATCCGCGCCGGCGACACCATCGAGTGCTTCCGCGTCGAACACATCACGAGAACGCTCTAAGCGTTCTCGCCGCAAAACAGGATTTTTCTGTCGGGCGCCGGCTTACCGGCGCTCGCTCCGTTTGAGGCATAACCCATGGCAAAAGCAACATCATCGGCCCCTTCGCAACGCATGCTGCGCGTCGGCGAACAGGTGCGCGCCGCACTGACCCAGATTCTCCAGCGCGGCGAAATCCGCGACGATCTGATCGAAAGCACCGTCATTTCCATTTCGGAAGTGCGCATGTCGCCCGATCTCAAGATCGCCACCGCTTACGTGACGCCGCTTGGCGTTGCCGACCACACCGACATCATCACCGCGCTCAACCGCCATGCCAAATTCATGCGCGGTCGTCTCGGACCCCAGCTTCGGCAGATGAAATACATGCCGGAACTGCGCTTCCGCGACGATACGAGTTTCGACAATTACCAGAAGATCGACGCGCTTCTGCGCTCACCCGAAGTGCAGCGCGATCTTGGACCTTCGAACGAAAAAGACGACGAACAGAACTGAAGCATGTCCAAACCACGCAAACAGCAGAACCGCAAACCCAAAGGCCGCCCGATTTCCGGCTGGCTCATTCTCGACAAGCCGCTGGATTTCGGCTCGACCGAGGCCGTTTCCAAGATCAAGTGGCTGTTCAACGCCCAGAAGGCGGGCCATGCCGGCACGCTAGATCCGCTCGCTTCCGGCATGCTGCCGATCGCGCTCGGCGATGCCACCAAGACCGTGCCCTATGTCATGGACGGTCGCAAGATCTATGAATTCACTGTCACCTGGGGCGAACAGCGCACGACAGACGATCTTGAGGGTGAGGTGGTCGAGTCTTCCGATCAGCGCCCGGACGAACAGGCGATCCGCGAGATTCTGCCCAATTATACCGGTGTGATCCTGCAGACGCCGCCGCAATTCTCCGCCATCAAGATCGCCGGCGAGCGCGCCTATGATCTGGCGCGTGACGGCGAGACGGTGGAAATTCCCGCCCGCGAAGTGGAAATCCATCGCCTGACGCTGCTGGCCTGCCCCGACGCCGATACCGCGCATTTCGAAGTGGAATGCGGCAAGGGCACCTATGTGCGGGCGCTGGCACGCGATATGGGCCGCGATCTCGGCTGTTTCGGCCATATTTCGGAACTGCGCCGCACCATGGTCGCGCCCTTCGGCGAAGACATGATGGTGCCGCTCGAAACCCTGACGGCACTGGAGGCTGTGGAGGACCGCGACGAACGGCTGGAGGCGCTGGACGCCTTCCTGATCGATACGGCCGAGGCGCTTTCCGCTCTTCCCCGCCTCATCATCAACGACGATCAGGCGCACAGGCTGAAGATGGGCAACCCCATCCTGCTGCGCGGGCGCGACGCACCGGCCAATCATCCCGAGGCCTATGCCACCGCGCATGGCAAGCTCGTCGCCATCGGCGAGATCGGCGAAGGCGAATTCCGGCCGAAGCGCGTTTTCGGCTAAATCAAGGCTCGGGAGGCGCTGTCAATCGCCTCTTTCAATTGCACCCGGAATAGTTTATAGGCAGCGCCAGCTTGGGCTTTGCCTATGCTGCTGAATGGCCAGAGCTGGACGACATCCCGGCTTTAGGCGTCCCATTTTTCCTTAAAACAGAAAGGATCGTCCGATGTCGATTACTGCAGAGCGCAAAGCCGCCCTCATCAAGGAATATGCCACGAAGGAAGGCGACACCGGTTCTCCGGAAGTTCAGGTCGCTATCCTGACCGAGCGGATCAACAACCTGACCGGTCACTTCAAGGACCACAAGAAGGACAACCACTCCCGTCGTGGCCTTCTGACGCTGGTTTCGAGCCGTCGTTCGCTTCTCGACTATCTGAAGAAGAAGGACGAAGCCCGTTACTCCAAGCTGATCGGTGCTCTCGGCATTCGCCGCTAATAACGTCTCCGGCGGGTTTCACAACGATGCCCGCCGGTTTTTATATCCGGCCTTTTCAGGCCACGTGAATTTCCGGGCGTTCGCCGCTGATGTGGCCCCCGGACGATAAGGGTGAACCGGATGGGCCGGTGCCTCCTTTTCAACCGCAGACCTGTCATGGGGCAGGATTGCCGGATGCTTGCCTGTCGAAAGCCTCCCGCTGTCTTGCCCGTGATTGAGTCACAGCGCTGCCACCGCCGGCACGATGCCGGAGCGGCAGCCACAACCAAGGACAAGATATGTTCAATCAACACTCCGTGGAAATCGAATGGGCAGGCCGCCCGCTGAAGCTCGAGACCGGCAAGGTTGCCCGTCAGGCTGATGGCGCCGTCATCGCAACCTACGGCGAGACGATGGTTCTCGCGACCGTGGTTTCCGCAAAGTCTCCGAAGCCGGGTCAGGACTTCTTCCCGCTCACCGTCAACTACCAGGAAAAGACCTACGCAGCCGGCAAGATCCCCGGCGGCTACTTCAAGCGCGAAGGCCGCCCGAGCGAAAACGAGACCCTCGTTTCGCGCCTGATCGACCGCCCGATCCGCCCGCTTTTCCCTGAAGGCTACAAGAACGACACGCAGGTTGTCGTGACCGTCATCCAGCACGATCTGGAAAACAACCCCGACATTCTGTCGATGGTCGCCACTTCGGCAGCGCTGACCCTTTCGGGCATTCCGTTCATGGGTCCGATCGGCGGCGCGCGCGTTGGTTACATCAACGGCGAATATGTTCTGAACCCGCATCTGGACGAGATGGACGAATCCACGCTCGATCTGGTTGTCGCCGGCACCTCCGACGCCGTTCTGATGGTTGAATCGGAAGCCAAGGAACTCAACGAAGACGTCATGCTCGGCGCCGTCATGTTCGGCCACAAGGGCTTCCAGCCGGTTATCGACGCGATCATCAAGCTCGCCGAAGTTGCCGCCAAGGAACCCCGCGAATTCGAACCGGAAGATTTCTCCGCGCTCGAAAGCGAGATGCTAGGCCTGGCCGAAGCCGAACTGCGCGACGCCTACAAGATCACCGAAAAGGCTGCCCGCTACGCTGCCGTCGACGCCGTGAAGGCGAAGGTGAAGGCACACTTCCTGCCGGAAGAAGGCGAAGCCAAATACACGCCGGAAGAAATCGGCGCCGTCTTCAAGCACCTTCAGGCAAAGATCGTTCGCTGGAACGTTCTCGACACCAAGAGCCGTATCGATGGCCGCGACCTGTCGACCGTTCGTCCGATCATCTCGGAAGTCGGCCTGCTGCCGCGCACCCATGGTTCGGCGCTGTTCACCCGCGGTGAAACCCAGGCGATCGTTGTTGCGACGCTCGGCACCGGCGAAGACGAACAGTATGTCGACAGCCTGACCGGCATGTACAAGGAACGCTTCCTGCTGCACTACAACTTCCCGCCCTACTCGGTCGGTGAAACAGGCCGCATGGGCTCCCCGGGTCGTCGCGAAATCGGTCACGGCAAGCTCGCATGGCGCGCTATCCGCCCGATGCTGCCGACTGCGGAACAGTTCCCCTACACGCTGCGCGTCGTTTCCGAAATCACCGAATCCAACGGCTCCTCGTCGATGGCAACGGTTTGCGGCACCTCGCTCGCACTGATGGACGCCGGCGTTCCGTTGGCCAAGCCGGTTGCCGGTATCGCCATGGGCCTCATCCTCGAAGGCGAGCGCTTTGCGGTTCTCTCCGACATTCTCGGTGACGAAGACCACCTCGGCGACATGGACTTCAAGGTTGCGGGTACGGCCGACGGCATCACCTCGCTGCAGATGGACATCAAGATCGCCGGTATCACCGAAGAGATCATGAAGATCGCTCTGGAACAGGCTCAGGGCGGCCGCAAGCACATTCTCGGCGAAATGGCCAATGCCATCACCGAGAGCCGCAGCCAGCTCGGCGAATTCGCACCGCGCATCGAAGTCATGAACATTCCGGTCGACAAGATCCGTGAAGTCATCGGTTCCGGCGGCAAGGTCATTCGCGAAATCGTCGAAAAGACCGGCGCGAAGATCAACATCGAAGACGACGGCACCGTCAAGATCGCTTCTTCTTCCGGCAAGGAAATCGAAGCGGCCCGCAAGTGGATCCACTCCATCGTTGCTGAACCAGAAGTCGGCCAGATCTACGAAGGCACGGTCGTGAAGACCGCCGACTTCGGCGCTTTCGTCAACTTCTTCGGCGCCCGTGACGGCCTCGTCCACATCTCGCAGCTCGCTTCCGAGCGTGTCGCCAAGACTTCCGACGTCGTCAAGGAAGGCGACAAGGTCTGGGTCAAGCTGATGGGCTTCGACGAGCGTGGCAAGGTTCGCCTGTCCATGAAGGTTGTCGACCAGGCAACCGGCAAGGAAGTCGTTGCCGACAAGAAGAAGGAAGACGGTGAAGCCGCTGCCGAATAAGGCCGCGCCACCAGACCCTATCGAGGCGCGGGTTTTGCCCGCGCCTTTTTTTCGTTTTTATTATCGTTTGTCTTTTCGGGAAAACCGGTTTCCACTTTTCCCTGACAAACTCCATCCTACCTCGAGGACGCTCCCATGAGCCGTGACGCCGTGAAAACCCTTTTCCATCCCTTTGCCTCTGACATGCTTGCCATGCCGAAAGAGGGCGAACGCGTTCTGTTTCTGGGAGCGGAAGCCGGTCCGCGGCTGGATGGTTTCGACGCGGAGATCGTCGCGGTTCAGCATCTTCGGCCGCTTTACCGGGCCCTTGAGGCTCAGGGCGCGAAGGTCACCCCGGATGTTTCGGGCGAAGATTACGATGCGGCGCTGCTGCTTTGCGGCAAACATCGTGGCGAGAACGAAAACCGTGTCGCCGAAGCGCTTTCGCGGGTGAAGGCCGGCGGCCTGATCGTCGCAGCCGGATCGAAGGAAGACGGTATTCTGACGCTGCGCAAGACACTGACGAAGCTCGGCATCGAGACGGAATCGACGCCGAAATATCACGGCGTCGCGCTCTGGTTCAAACGGCCGGACGATGTCTCGACCGCTGTCTCCAAGCTTGCCCAAAAGCCTGCGACGGTGGAAGGTCGCTTCACCGCCCTGCCCGGCATGTTCTCGCATGACCGCGTGGATGACGGCTCGGAGCTGCTCGCATCGCGCCTGCCGGCCGACTTCGACGGCAATGCCGCCGATTTTGGCGCAGGCTGGGGTTATCTCTCCATCATGCTGGCGGAAAAATCACCGCGCACTGCTCGCATCGACCTTTTCGAAGCGGACTGGAACGCGCTGGAATTCGCCAAGACCAATCTTCTCGAAAACAATCCGCGTCTGACGACGCGCTTCTTCTGGCAGGACCTGGCAAACGAGCCGCCGAAGGAAAAATACGACTTGATCATCATGAACCCGCCTTTCCATGCGGCGGGACAGGCGGCAGAACCTGCCCTCGGTCAGGCCTTCATAAAGGCTGCCGCCGGCGCGCTGCGCAGCGGTGGCAAGCTGCTGATGGTCGCCAATCGCGGCATGCCCTATGAGCCGGTGCTCGCGGCTGAATTCCGCACCAGCACTGAAGTGTGCCGCAACGCCCGCTTCAAGATTCTGAGCGCACAGAAATAATCAACTCGACAGAATAATCAGCTCAACAGCCATGCCCACAGCGACACGGAAAGAACGCCGGTCGCCGTGGAAATGCTGATGGTGGAGGCCGCAACGCTGTGGCCAATACCGAAGCGGTTGGCAATCAGCCAGGCATTCACCCCTGTCGGAACCGATGAGGTGAGTACAAGCGCCGCCGTCCATTCGCGGCTGAGGCCGAGAGCATGGCCCATGGCCCATACACAGGCGGGCAGCAGCAGCAGTTTGAAAACCGTCATGGTGACGGCAATGCCCATATTGCCGCGAATGGTATATTTCGTCAGCGCCATGCCAAGCGAGATAAGCGCCGCCGGCCCCGCCATGGAAGCGATTTGATCAACCACGGTTTTCAGGATCGGTGTCGGCGTTACACCGGAAACATTGGTTGAAAGCCCAATGAAAAGTCCGATCACCAGCGGATTGGTGACGAGATTGCGGCCCACCTGTTTAAACACCGCCGCCATACCCCGCTTTTCGCCGCCAACCGCCTTGTGCGTGGCATTTTCCATCAGGATCGTACCGGCGATCATCATGACCGGCAGATGGATGGCGAGCAGGATGGAGAGAGCCACTAGCCCCTCATCCCCCACGGAACGCCCGACCAGCGGCAGACCGATGAAGATATTGTTGGCAAAGGCCGAGGAAATACCGGCGATGACGGCGATGCGAACATCCTGCTTGAAGACATAACGGGTGACGATATGCCCGACCGTCCAGGTGACGGCCACGCCGGCGAAATAGGTGATCCAGAGCCGGAAAGGCGATGCGCCATGGAAATTCGCTTCCGCAAGTGTGCGGAAGATCAAGGTCGGCACCGCGATCTTGAACACGAAATCGCTGAGGATATCGCCGGCATCGGCCCTGAACAGGCCGGCCTTGACTGTCAGCCAGCCGATCAGGATGAGAATGAAAATCGGGGCGACATTCGCGGCAACGGCAGACATGGAGGGAAAGCTTTCGCGGCTTTTGCGGGGAGATACTCCGCTTTAGAGCCTTTTCCCCGGGAATGGAATCGCGAAAACGCCCCACCTGCCTGTTTTCGTCAAATAGGGGTACGCGCCATATGGTGGCTGTGGGGAACCGTCGTCGAACGCACGACCTGCAACACGCAAAGTCCCGCGCGTGAAGACATCCGCGCAAAAGAAAAAGCGGGGTCTCCCCCGCCTTTTATGTCCGTTATATGCCACCAGTACATCCGTGGCGGAGATAACGGTTGAGCCAGAAGACCATCATGTCTCCCATTCCGGTACGTACTCACATACCTTTTGCTCTGCGGAAAGGAATAACTTAACCACATTACAGGCAGATGACGCGTTTTCGCCGACCGGGGCGAACCGCATATTTTCCCTTTGGGCTTTTCTTGCCGCCAGAAATGTTTAAGACCTTTCGAAAAATACGCGCACGCCGTGCGAACCGGATAGGGCTCTATGACGAAATTCGACGTACTGACTGTCGGCAATGCCATCGTCGACATCATCTCTCGCTGCGATGACCGCTTCCTCAACGACAACGCCATCACCAAAGGTGCGATGAACCTCATCGACGCGGAACGCGCCGAGTTGCTTTATTCGCTGATGGGACCGGCTCTCGAAGCCTCCGGCGGCAGCGCGGGTAACACGGCGGCGGGTGTGGCGAATTTCGGCGGCAAGGCCGCCTATTTCGGCAAGGTTGCCGAAGACCAGCTCGGCGAAATCTTCCAGCACGACATCCGCGCGCAGGGTGTCTATTTCGAAACGAAGCCGGAGGGCACGTTCCCGCCGACTGCACGTTCGATGATCTTCGTGACCGAAGACGGCGAGCGTTCGATGAACACCTATCTCGGCGCCTGTGTCGATCTCGGGCCGGAGGACGTGGAGGAAGACGTCGTGGCACAGACCAAGGTCACCTATTTCGAGGGTTACCTTTGGGATCCGCCGCGCGCCAAGGACGCCATTCGCGAATGCGCCCGCATTGCACATGAAAACGGCCGCGAAGTCTCCATGACGCTTTCCGACAGCTTTTGCGTCGGCCGCTATCGCGAAGAGTTTCTGGACCTGATGCGCTCCGGCACGGTGGACATTGTTTTCGCCAACAAGCAGGAAGCGCTCTCGCTTTACGAAACCGACGACTTCGAACTGGCCCTGACTAAAATCGCCGCCGACTGCAAGATCGCGGCGGTGACGATGAGTGAGGAAGGCGCTGTCATCCTGCGCGGCACCGAACGTGTGAAGGTAGACGCCTACCCGGTGCATGACGTGGTCGATACGACAGGTGCAGGCGATCTTTTCGCCGCCGGTTTCCTGTTCGGTTATACGCAGGACCGGTCGCTTGAAGATTGCGGCAAGCTCGGCTGCCTTGCCGCCGCAGCCGTCATCCAGCAGGTAGGACCGCGCCCGATGTCATCGCTCAGGGCGCTGGGCGCGAAGCACGGCCTTATTTGAAGGCTTCGCCCGGATAGGCACCCCAGATCTCACCCTGGGATACCCAGCCCGAGGCCTGCCCGGCCTCGGCACGGCACCAGTCGCCATTGCATTCGCCGATCCTGAAGACGACGCCCGGTTCCAGCCGGGCGATGACGGCAGCCCCCGACTGTGCCTCGCGGCGCATGTTCACATAGATTTCCTTGCCCTTACCGCGCATCCACGGAGCGGCGACCGCCGTGCGCTCACCGGACAGCAGAGCCTGGTTGACCCAGCCTTCCGTGCCATCGGCATCACGGATACGCCGCCAGTTTTCATATTCCTGGATGATTTCGACCGGCATGCCCGATTTCAGATACATCCATGACACGGCATAATCCGTGCTGGGGCCAATGCGCATATTGACGCGCTTGGATTTCAGGCTGACAAAACGCGGCAGCGGCAGGCCGCTCGCGCCCTTGGCGGCACCCTGCGCCATGGCATCGGTTGCCGCACCAAGGAAGCCCAAAGACAATGCAATGCAAACAATAGAAACCACACTGCGCATGCCCATTTCCGTTTCCCGCCTTCTGCAAACCGGATGATATTCGAGGAGGCTCGTTTCCACATGCCTCAAGCTTCGGCGAGTTTTATTTGTCTTCGCCGGTGGGTCTGGTAGAAACGCCCTGATTGAAAGAAATTATCGCTCTTTCTGGTTAATGACTTCTGAACAAGGCAGCGGCAAACGATGACCCACAAGAAGAGACCGACAGTCTATATCACCCGCAAATTGCCTGACGTCGTCGAAACCAGAATGCGCGAACTCTTCGATGCCGAACTGAATATCGACGATACGCCGCGCAGCGAGGAAGAGCTTGTCGCCGCCATGCAGCGCGTGGACGTGCTGGTGCCGACCGTCACCGACCGCATCACCGCCGCGATGATCGAGCAGGCAGGGCCGCAGCTGAAGCTGATCGCCAGCTTCTCCAACGGTATCGACCATGTGGATGTCGATGCCGCGGCCAGACAAGGCATTACCGTTACCAATACGCCGAATGTGCTGACCGAGGACAGCGCCGACATCACCATGGCGCTGGTGCTCGCCGTGCCGCGTCGCATGATCGAAGGCACGCGTGTGCTTGCCAATGGCGCGGACGAATGGCTCGGCTGGTCGCCGACATGGATGCTGGGACGGCGCATTTCCGGCAAGCGCATCGGTATTGTCGGCATGGGGCGCATCGGGACGGCGGTCGCGCGGCGTGCCAAGGCCTTCGGCCTTTCCATTCATTATCACAACCGCAAACGCGTCAACCCGGCGACGGAAGCGGAGCTTGAGGCGACCTATTGGGACAGCCTCGACCAGATGCTGGCGCGAGTGGATATCGTTTCCGTCAATTGCCCCTCGACACCCGCGACCTATCACCTGATCTCGGCGCGACGGCTGGCGCTGATGCAGCCGACAAGCTACATCGTCAATACCGCACGCGGCGATATCATCGATGAGGCGGCAATGATCCAGTGCCTGCGCGAAGGCAAGATCGCCGGCGCCGGTCTCGATGTCTATGAGAATGAGCCTGCGGTGAACCCCAAGCTCATCAAGCTTGCCAAGGAAGGCAAGGTCGTGCTGCTTCCCCATATGGGTTCGGCGACGATCGAAGGGCGCATCGAAATGGGCGACAAGGTCATCATCAACATCCGCACGCTGTTTGATGGGCACCGTCCACCGAACCGGGTGCTGCCGGGGCGAAACTGAGCCGGCTCAGGCAAGTCTTGTCCGATCGCCAGATGGAGGGGAGTTCGATGGGAATTCAGGCGAAGTTCTTGCTACTCATGTCCGCCCTGCTCGTTCTGGTCAGCGGTCCGGCCCGGGCTGCTTCGGCCTCACCCGAGGAGACTGCGGAACTTTATTACCGCGCCTGGCTGAATTTTGATCGCACCAGCATGGTTCGCCTGAACAAGGAATGGGGATCTTCCGGCAACGGCCCGCGCTACACCGACATGGATCTCGTTGCCAACCCGGTCGCGTGGCAGCGTAAAAACAAGGGTATGCACGCGCCCAGCGGAACCACGAACGAACAGTCGGACCAGTTCGCGCGGCTCTGGGTGGCAAGCACGGAGCGGGTGCGCTGTAAGGCAGAACCCGCGCGTATCGGCTCACAATCGCCCACGGGTCTCTTCGTGGCGCGGATAAAGATGAATTGCTCCCTGCCGGATGTCGGGTCTGCCTTCCAACAACTGAAGGCTGCGGCAAAGGCGGATGAGCTTGGCGACAGAACCCGCATGCCTTCCGCGAAACTCATGAAACAGATGGTCGAGGCCACGAAGGCGGCTCCGCTCACCCGCAGGGTCACGACGGAAATCCAGCTTTTCAGCGGCCCGGATAAAAGCGTCTGGCGTGTCGGATCGGCCGACGTTCAGCCGCAGACGGGCCTTGAGCGGGTCTCTTCTGTCTTTCTTTCCCAGATGATGCAGTCCGGCATTTTGCGATAGCGGCGCCATGCAGTCACGGACGGGCTTTTCGACTGTCCCGAGCGGATTATCACAGGGCAGAATTCGATAATCTCAGTCCAGGAATTTGGTCATTTCGATCGAGGTCGTCCGATCATAACCGGCATGGGCGTTTTCAGCAGTCCTGACGAAACCCCAGGCGGCAAACCTGGCGTGATTGGCAAGAAGTTCGATACGGGTTTCCAGCCGCAGCGCCGGCAGCGCCAATTCGCGGGCCAGCGCTTCGGATTGCTGCAAGAACATCCTGCCGATACCCCTGCCCTGCGTTTTCGGGGAAACACATAACTTGCCGATGTAAAGAGAGGCTGGCGGCTCCGGCCTGCAGAACATGCAGCCCAGCAACTCATCGCCATCCAGCGCCAGGAAGGCGATCTCCGCCCTCGCCTTCTCGGCAAGATTTTCCAGCGTCAGGCGGTGGGCCGAAGATGGCGGGTCGATGACGCCATCCATATAAGCGAAAGAGGACATGATGAGCGCCAGCAATTCCTGCCAGCGGTCGAATTCTTCCCCAACCCTTGCGATCCGGATCATGGTTTCCTTCCCCCTGGCCGGCGTTTGTAACGCACCGTTTCAAAGCGGGCCGACAGGGCATCATAAAGCAGCAGGCGGCCGATCAGCGGTTCACCGGCACCGGTGATCACCTTGATTGCCTCCATGGCCATGAGGGTGCCGATGACCCCGGTCAGCGCGCCGACAATGCCCGTTTCCGCGCAATTGGGAATGAGACCCTGCGGCGGCGGCTCCGGGAACAGATCGCGATAACCCGGCAGAAGAGTGCCCTCGGCGTTGGTTTCATAAGGTTTCAATACGGTGACAGAGCCATCGAAACGGCCGACGGCGCCGGTGACCAGCGGCCTCTTCGCCGTCTCCGCTGCATCGGCGGCGGCATAACGCGTATCGAAATTATCCGAACCATCGATCAGGAGATCGAAGGAGGGCAGATGGTCATGCGCCCAGACCTGCGAAAAGCGCTCCTCATAAACAAGCGTGCGGACCTGCGGATTAAGCCGCGCTATGGCCTTGCGGGCACTTTCCGTTTTCAGCTCACCGATGGTGCCGGTGTCGTGGATCACCTGCCGCTGGAGATTGGAGAGGGAAACCACATCGTCATCGATCATGCCGAGCGTGCCGACACCGGCGGCGGCGAGATAATGAAGGACGGGCGCGCCGAGGCCGCCCGCGCCAATGACGAGCACCCGCGCCGCCTTCAGCCGCTGCTGGCCGGCTCCGCCGATTTCCGGCAGCAGGATGTGGCGCTTGTAGCGTTCGATTTCTTCCGGGCTCAGCGGATCCATACCGCCCTCCATCTCTTAGCCATCATGCCGTGATGCTCCCGTGGGAAACATTCAAGAATTGCGCGCGCTCGCCGAGAGCGGAAAACATGGCCGCATCGGTCCCGGTCATGAAACTCTGGCCGCCAAGCGCGTGGATGAGATCGAACAAAGCGGCCCGCCTGCCCTCGTCCAGATGGGCGGCGATCTCGTCCAGCAGCAGAACCGGCGCATAGCCGGTCATATTGGCGGTGAGCTGCGCATGGGCAAGCACCAGCCCCACCAGAAGCGCTTTCTGCTCACCCGTCGAACAGCGTTCGGCTTCCATATCCTTTTCCGCATGGCGCACGAAGAGATCAACACGGTGCGGCCCATCCAGGGTGCGGCCGGCGGCGGCGTCACGATACCGGCCGTCGCGCAACATAAGCCTATATTCATCTTCCAGATCGACGGCAGGGCGATTGAGCCCGTCGTCCATGAAACCGGAGAGCGCAAGCGCCGCCGACGGAAAGGCGGCATTGCCCGCCCGTCCCTCAATCAGGCTCTTCAACAGGCCGAGCATTTCATAACGGGCAACCGCCATCGAGATGCCGAGTTCGGCCATCTGTTTTTCGATACCGTCCAGCCATACCGGATCGAAGCGACCTTCCGAAAGCAGGCGGTTGCGGCCACGCATGGCCTTTTCAAAATCGCCTGCCCGCCGCCCGTGGGCCGGATCGAGCGATAGTACCAGCCTGTCGAGAAAACGTCGGCGGTCCGATGATGAGCCGGTAAAAAGGCCATCCATGGCGGGTGTCAGCCACAGAACCCGCAGATGATCGGTCAGTTCGTCGACGGATTTTACCGGCGTACCGTTCAGCCGCAGACGACGCGACACCACCTCGCCGTCCCCTTCAATTCCGGTACCGATGGCGACATCGCCGTCCATGCCCTCGACATCGGCAAAGATCGAAAAACCGGTTGCCTCCGCGCCAACCCGCGTCACATCCGACAGGGTGGCCCGGCGCAGGCCCCTTCCGGGCGAGAGGAAGGAGACAGCCTCCAGCAGATTGGTCTTGCCGGAACCGTTGTCGCCCGTCAGCACCACATGCCGGTCATCTAGCGCAAGCGCCGCCGCCGCATAGTTGCGGAAGTCCGTGAGTTTCAGCCGTAAAAGCGACACCTTGTTCGTCATCTGTACGGCCTAAAACGAACATGGCCGGATGGCAAGCAGTGGAATGGCCATCCGCGTCAAACACCCACACGGCAATGCAATTCATTCTCCAGTAGCAACTTTTTCAGCGGCCGGTTATTTATGGGCCGTCCTTATCACCGGTAGCCCGTTCATGCGTCTTGTCTTTTCGCTGCTTCTCACTCTCGGTCTTCTTTCATCCTGCGCAGGCCGGCCCGGGGCGGACGTGCTACAGGCCGTAAACACCAGGACCCATGACACGAAAATCGTGACGGCCTATGTGGCGAGTACGCGGGAGAAAAACGAGGACGCGAAAAAAGGCTTCGGCACCCAGCGTGCGATGCAGCCAAACTACGCAAGCTTCGATATTTCCATTCCGCCCAGTCATAAAAGCGGGAAAATCGAATGGTCGAGCGGCAAGCCGGATCCGAACAAGGATTTTGTCGTCACGCGGGCCGATATGCTGACGAAAGCGCGCTTCACTGCCGATCTGGGCGACGTGGCCCGATCCGGCAAGCAGATCGCGCTTTTTGTGCATGGCTATAATTACAGCTATCAGGAAGCCCTGTTCCGGGCGGCGCAAATGGCTGCCGACGCCAAGATGGACGGCGTGCCGCTGGTATTTTCCTGGCCATCACAGGCCAATGTCGCCGGCTATGTCGCCGACAAGGAGTCCGCGACCTTTTCACGCGATGCGCTGGCCGCATTGTTGACCGACCTTACCCGTCAAACCCCGCGAAATAGCGTCGTCGTGTTCGGCCACAGCATGGGCGGCTGGCTGGTCATGGAAGCCCTGCGGCAATTGCGCCTTGAGGGCAGGAACGATGTCATCGCCAAGCTGCAGGTGGTGCTGGCTGCGCCTGACATCGACGCCGATGTCTTCCGCAAGCAGATCGAAGTGGTCGGCCGGCTCAGCCCGCCACTTACCGTTCTCGTTTCCAAAGACGATCGGGCCCTTAAGGCATCCTCCATTCTGGGTGCGGAT
This sequence comes from Agrobacterium sp. OT33, assembly GCF_017313365.1. NCBI lineage: Bacteria > Pseudomonadati > Pseudomonadota > Alphaproteobacteria > Hyphomicrobiales > Rhizobiaceae > Agrobacterium > Agrobacterium sp. OT33. The sequence goes on from NZ_JAFLMZ010000001.1 coordinate 801,948, forward strand.
GTCACCCGCATCGGCGCGCTTGACGTGACCGACCCGCAGGTGCAGGAGGCCGCCCTGAAGGAGGGCGTGCAATTCATCGATATTTCCAAACTCGAGGCTTCCGATCCGCTCAACCATGACCGCTATGCGGCGCTGGCCTCCATGGTGCCGCAGCTGGAATCCAGCAGGCGCGGGGGCGACATCAACAGTGCGGGTGCCTTCGTTTTCGATGCGATCGGCGCGACCGTCTCCAGTCCCTTCCGCCTTGCAAGCCAGGTGGTGAACCCGCAGTAACTTCTGCGGGTTTCAGCGCATATCCCACTTCAGAAATCCCAGTCCTCGTCCTCGGTGGCAACAGCTTTGCCAATGACATAGGACGAGCCGGAACCGGAGAAGAAGTCGTGGTTTTCGTCAGCATTGGGCGAGAGCGCGGAGAGGATCGCCGGATTGACCCGGCAGGCCTCGGCCGGAAACAGTGCCTCGTAGCCCAGATTCATCAGGGCCTTGTTAGCGTTGTAATGCAGGAACTGCTTGACGTCCTCCGTCAGACCGACGCCGTCATAAAGGTCTTCGGTATATTTCGCCTCGTTGTCGTAAAGCTCCAGAAGCAGGTCGAAGGCAAAATCCTTGATCTCCTGTCTTTCCTTCTCACCGAGCCGATCCACCGCCCGCTGGAACTTGTAGCCGATGTAATAGCCGTGCACGGCCTCGTCGCGGATGATCAGACGGATCAAATCCGCCGTGTTGGTGAGCTTGGCGCGGCTTGACCAGAACATCGGCAGATAGAAGCCGGAATAGAACAGGAAGCTTTCCAGAAACACGCTGGCGATCTTCTTCTTCAGCGGGTCACCACTGTCATATTCCCGCATGATGAGCGCCGATTTGCGCTGCAGGAACTCGTTTTCCTCGGACCAGCGATAGGCATCATCGACATCAGGGGTGAGGCACAGTGTCGAGAAGATCGACGAATAGGAACGGGCGTGGACAGCCTCCATGAAGGAGATGTTGGAAAGCACCGCCTCCTCATGCGGCGTTGCCGAATCCGCCATCAGGCGCACGGCGCCGACGCCGTTCTGGATGGTGTCGAGCAATGTCAGCCCGGTGAAGACGCGGATCGTCAGCTTCTGCTCTTCCGGCTTCAGTGTTCCCCAGGAGGGGATGTCATTGGAGAGCGGCACCTTTTCCGGCAACCAGAAATTCGAGGTCAGGCGGTTCCACACTTCGAGGTCCTTGTCGTCCTCGATGCGGTTCCAGTTGACCGCGCGGATGCGGGACACGGGTTTTACGGCGATATTCATTCTCTTGTCCCTCAATTCAGAGCGTGCAGGAAACGCAGCCCTGAACCTGCGTGCCTTCCAGCGCCATCTGGCGCAAACGGATGTAATAGATGGTCTTGATGCCCTTCTTCCAGGCGTAGATCTGCGCCCGATTGATATCGCGCGTCGTGGCGGTATCGCGGAAGAACAGCGTCAGCGACAGGCCCTGATCGACATGCTGGGTGGCCGCCGCATAGGTATCGATGATCTTTTCAGGGCCGATTTCATAGGCATCCTGATAATATTCGAGATTGTCGTTCGAGAGATAGGAAGCCGGGTAATAAACTCGGCCGATCTTGCCCTCTTTGCGGATTTCGATCTTCGAGACAATCGGATGAATGGAAGAGGTGGAGTGGTTGATATAGGAGATCGAGCCGGTGGGTGGCACGGCCTGAAGGTTCTGGTTATAGAGGCCGGACGCCATGACCTCCTGTTTCAAGGCCTTCCAGTCTTCCTGCGTCGGAATGGCAATGCCGGCCTTTTCGAACAGCACCCTCACCTTCTCGGTCTCCGGCAGCCATTCCCGGTCGGTATATTTGTCGAAATATTCGCCGGAAGCATATTTGGAATTTTCAAAGCCCTTGAAGCTCTGACCTCTTTCCACCGCCAGCCGGTTGCTCGCACGGATGGCGTGATAGGTCACCGTGTAGAAATAGATATTGGTGAAATCGACGCCCTCTTCGGAGCCATAGAAAATGCGCTCGCGCGCCAGATAACCGTGCAGGTTCATCTGGCCAAGCCCGATGGCGTGGCTGGCGTCATTACCCTTTTCCACCGAGGGCACGGAGGAGATATGGCTCATATCCGACACCGCCGTCAGCGCCCGGATGGACGTTGCGATCGTCTTGCCGAAATCGGCGGAATCCATTGCGGCGGCAATATTGAGCGAACCGAGATTGCAGGAAATATCCTTGCCCATGTGGCTGTAGGAGAGATCGGCATTGAACTCGCTCGCCTCGCTGACCTGCAGGATTTCCGAGCAGAGATTGCTCATGCTGATACGGCCGGCGACCGGATTGGCGCGGTTCACCGTATCCTCGAACATGATGTAGGGGTAACCGCTCTCGAACTGGATTTCAGCGATGATCTGGAAGAATTCGCGCGCCTTGATCTTCTTCTTGCGGATGCGGCTGTCGGCGACCATCTCATGATATTTTTCGCTGACAGAAATCTCTGTCAACGGCACGCCATAGACCCGCTCCACATCATAAGGCGAGAACAGGTACATGTCCTCATTATTGCGGGCGAGTTCAAAGGTAATATCGGGGATCACAACACCGAGCGACAGGGTCTTGATACGGATTTTTTCATCCGCATTTTCGCGCTTCGTATCGAGGAAGCGCATGATATCCGGGTGATGGGCGTGCAGATAGACAGCACCCGCGCCCTGGCGTGCGCCAAGCTGGTTGGCGTAGGAAAAGCTGTCTTCCAGAAGCTTCATCACGGGGATGACGCCGGAAGACTGGTTTTCGATCTGTTTGATCGGCGCTCCGGCCTCGCGAATATTGGTCAAGGACAGCGCCACGCCGCCACCGCGCTTGGAAAGCTGCAGGGCGGAATTGATGGAGCGGCCGATGCTCTCCATATTGTCTTCCACGCGCAGCAGAAAACACGAGACCAGCTCACCGCGGCTCTTCTTGCCGGCGTTGAGAAAGGTCGGCGTTGCCGGCTGGAAGCGGCCGGAAATGATCTCGTCCATCAGATCACGGGCAAGCTGCTCGTCACCGCGCGCCAGAGCCAGCGCCACCATGCAGACGCGATCCTCGTAACGCTCGAGATAACGTTTTCCGTCGAAGGTCTTCAGCGTGTAGGAGGTGTAATATTTAAACGCCCCGAGAAATGTCGGAAAGCGGAATTTCCGGGCATAGGCCTCGTCATAAAGGTCGCGAACGAAATTGAAGGAGTACTGATCCAAAACCTCCTGCTCGTAATATCCTTCCGTTACCAGATAATCGAGCTTTTCCCTGAGGTTATGGAAAAACACCGTGTTCTGGTTGACGTGCTGGAGGAAATATTGCCGGGCGGCAAGGCGATCCTTGTCGAGCTGGATCTTTCCGTTCTCGTCATAGAGGTTCAGCATCGCGTTCAGCGCGTGGTAGTCCAGCCCCGTATCAACCGGTTTCTGGCTTGCGGCTACCGGCTGTTTGGCGTCCTTGCGCAGCGCGCCTGAGGTCAGCGTGTCCAAAATCGTTCCAATCCATGTTTGACGTTGACGACATCTTCCTCCGTGCCGAGAAGCTCGAAGCGATAGAGAAACGGCACCGCGCATTTACGCGAGACGATGTCTCCGGCGGATGCGAAAGCTGCGCCAAAATTCGTGTTTCCAGCCGCGATGACGCCGCGAATGAGATTTCGGTTGGAGGGCTCGTTCAAAAACCGGATGACCGGCTTGGGCACGGCCCCTTTCGGGCCGCCGCCCCCATAGGTGGGGGTGACGAGCACATAGGGCTCCGATACATGGGGCACATCTTCTTCAGCGCCGAGCGGCAGGCGAAACAATCGCCGCCCCAGTTTCAGAAGAAAGCGATGGGTGTTTTCAGAGCGGCTGGAATAATAGACGATCAGCCCCATCACACCGACGCCTCAGCTGATCGAGCCGATCATATCAGGCCGGAAACCCGCCCAATGCCGTTCGCCGGCGACAACGACGGGAACCTGCATGTAACCGAGACCCCGGACATGATCGAGCGCATCCGCATCTTCGGAAATATCGACGATCTCATAGGGGACGCCGATGCGGTCGAGCGCGCGATAAGTGGCGGTGCATTGGACGCAGGCGGGCTTGCTGTAAACGGTGACGGTCATAATTTCCTCTCTCGAAGCCGGTTTCGGACACGGCTCAACATTGCCGATTGCAATCGCAATCGGGTGGCGGTGGATCTGTCATTCAGGTGAGGCGCGCGGCCCAGGCAACTCCTCGCATTTCGGGATGGAACCGGGGCCGGTTTCCCTAAAAATGCTGCAAGTCGCAGAAAATCACTCTCTACGCCGACGAGCGCAGCAACTTAAAGAAATGCACTGGCATGACTTCACCCCGAAGCTTGTTCTGGAGGGGGCAGAAAAGGGAGAACGCAAATCATTTGCGTCATACACCTTCCTCCGGACACCCCGCCCGTGGACGTTTGCGCTCAAGGCAGGTCTCCTGACTTGCGGGTCACAACATCTATTCCGGCCTTCCCGGAGCTTTTAGCCCCAGTGACCCAAATCGGAACGATGCTCACCGCTTACAGTTGCGGGGGCAGTTTCGGCCTTGCTCCGCCATGATGGCGTTGCGCACCGAATTCCCGTCTTAGCTTCCAATCCTTGCGAATCGGAAGAACCTCGAACACCACATATAGTATATGAGGAAATTTTCGCGTCAATGAATAGACACACAAAAGCCCCACCCTGTGGATCAAAAAGATTCAACACATGGTCAACAAAGGCTTAACGGCAAATGCGCCTTGCCGCTCAGTGACGGGAAAGCGTTAACCTATTCCCAGATATCGATGTGAATATCGGCAGAACGGGCGTTCTCGATCACCCTTTTTCCGTTGGGAAGATCGTTTTCAAAAAGTTTGGCATGGATCGCATCCGCATCGAGACCATAGCCCTGCCATCTGTTGCGCAGCCTCTCCTCAAGCACTGCGACGGACGGCCCAACGAAAATGGCAAGGTCGAAGCTCTCGGAAAGTGCCGTCCACGGCGCCTCGTTCAGCAGCAGATAATTGCCTTCAGCCAGGATAAAGCGTGTCTCCGGCGCAATCGCCCGGGCAGACGCTATGGCGATCTCGCGGGAACGGTCGAAAACCGGGACAAGCACCTCCTGCCCGCCCTTGCGGACGGCAGAGACGATATCGAGGAAGCCACGCACATCGAACGTTTCGGGCGCGCCCTTGCGCGGCAGCAGCCCGCGCTCTTCAAGGATGCCATTGTCCATATGGAAGCCATCCATGGGCAGTACGGCGGCGGTTTCGCCCCGCGCCAGCAAAGCATCACAAAGCGCGTCCGCCAGCGTGGATTTGCCGGCCCCAGGGGGACCGGCAATGGCAATGATAAAACGAGATTTGCCCTCTGCCCGCCGAAGAACGTCTTCGGCGATCGTCTCAAGCTTCAGCGTCATGCGGCAAGCGTTTCCTTCGGCGCTTCCTTGGCGCCGGTCATGAAGGCGACGGCGTCGGACATAGAATAGTCCTTCGGATTGATGACGCACAGGCGCTTGCCGAGCCGATGGATATGGATGCGATCCGCGACCTCGAAGACATGCGGCATGTTATGCGAGATGAGTACGATCGGCAGACCACGCGAGCGCACATCCAGAATAAGCTCCAGAACACGGCGGCTTTCCTTGACGCCCAGCGCCGCCGTCGGCTCGTCGAGGATGACGACCTTGGAGCCGAAAGCCGCCGCGCGCGCCACGGCCACACCCTGACGCTGGCCGCCGGAGAGGGTTTCCACCGCCTGATTGATGTTCTGGATCGTCATCAGGCCGAGTTCCGACAGTTTTTCGCGGGCGAATTTTTCCATGGCCGGGCGATCCAGAGCCCGGAACAGGCTGCCCTGAATGCCGGGTTTACGGATTTCCCGGCCGAGGAACATATTGTCGGCTATGGAAAGCGCCGGCGACAGCGCGAGGTTCTGATACACCGTCTCGATGCCCGCCTTGCGCGCCTCGATCGGCGAGCGGAACTGGACGGGCTGGCCTTCCAGCCTGATCTCTCCCTCATCGGGCGTCACCGCGCCGGAAATCGCCTTGATGAGCGAGGATTTGCCGGCGCCATTGTCGCCGATCACGGCCAGGATTTCGCCCGGATAGAGATCGAAATCGGCATGGTCGAGGGCGGTCACGCGGCCATAACGTTTGACGAGATTGCGTGCTGTGAGAATGGGTTCTTTTGCCATCAGCCTGCTACCTTTCTGATCCACTGGTCGATTGCGACAGCCATGATGATAAGGACGCCGATCAACAGATAGGTCCATTGCGGGTCGGTTCCGATAAGCCTGAGGCCGAGCGAAAAGACACCGACGATCAGGGCGCCGAAGATCATGCCCATGATGGAGCCGCGCCCGCCGAACAGCGACAGGCCGCCGATAACCACCGCAGTGATGGATTCGATATTGGCAAATTGGCCGGCGGTCGGTGAAACCGAGCCGATGCGGCCGATGAGGGCCCAACCGGCAAAGGCGCAGATGAGACCGGACAGGGTATAAACGGTCGTCAGCATGCGCTTGACGTTGACACCGGCAAGTTCGGCGGCATCCGGATCGTCACCGACAGCATAAAGATGGCGACCCCAGGCGGTGCGGTTCAGCACATACCAGAGCAGGGCGACGAGCAGGACCATGGCGATGACGCCATAGGTGAAGACCGCATTGCCGAAACGGATATTGGCGCCGAAGAATTGCAGGATCGGCGCCTGCTGGGCGATATCCTGTGCGCGGATCGTCTCATTCGCGGAATAAAGGAAGTTGGTCGCCAGCACGATCTGCCACATGCCGAGCGTGACGATGAAGGGCGGCAGGCGCATGCGCGAGACCAGTACGCCATTGATGAAACCGCAGAATGCGCCAACGGCGAGACCGCAGAGAATGGCAAGCTCCGCCGGCAAGCCATAGCGGAAGGTAAACTGTCCCATGACGACGGAAGACAGAACCATGATCGCGCCGACCGAAAGATCGATGCCCGCCGTCAGGATGACCAGCGACTGCGCTGCGCCAACGATGCCGACGATCGCGACCTGCTGCAGGATGAGGGTCAACGAGAAGGCCGAGAAGAACTTGCCGCCGAGGAGCAGGCCAAAAACAGTCAGCGACAGCACCAGAACGATAAGCGGCACAGCCGCCGGACTGGAATGGAGAAAATGCTGGAATTTTTCCAGCGCACTCTTGTCGTGCGTATCGAAAGCGGCAACCTGTGTCGAACTTCCTGAAAGCACCTTTTCAAATTCGTTATGCGGCTGAGCCCGCACCGGCTGATCGCTCATGGATTTTCCTCCCGATCGCTCCATCGCATCTGCCCTCGAACCGGGCCTCTTTAAAAGGAGAATGATGCGTAGATTCAAAGTGTTGTGAGGCAGCCCACGTCATTCTCGGTGAATATGGGGCGCGCTCGTTTGTTCCTTTGTCCGATCCCCCGGATCGTGCCTGAAATCATTCTGGTCCAAGGGCGGGGGCAAAAAATGCCCCCGCGGGGTTCAACGGTGAGGCATCAACCCCAGCACTTGTTGAGACCTTCCTTCGTGTCGATCGAGTCGAGGCCATTGACCGGCTTGTCGGTCACCAGCTTCACACCGGTATCGACGAAATTCTTGCCTTCGGTCGGCTTCGGCTTTTCACCCGTATCGGCAAACTTCTTGACGGCTTCGACGCCGAGAGCCGCCATCAGCAGCGGGTATTGCTGCGAGGTCGCGCCGATCACGCCTTCCGCAACGTTCTTCACACCAGGGCAACCGCCATCGACGGAAACGATCAGAACGTCCTTTTCGCGGCCCACCGCCTTCAGCGCCTCATAAGCACCGGCAGCTGCGGGCTCATTGATGGTGTGAACGACGTTGATTGTCGGATCCTTCTGCAGCAGGTTTTCCATCGCCGCACGGCCGCCTTCTTCATTGCCGTTGGTGACGTCATGGCCGACGATGCGCGGATCGTCTTCGTCGCCGATCTTGTTGATGTCCTTCACATCAATGCCAAAGCCTTTCATAAAGCCCTGGTTGCGCAGCACATCCACAGTCGGCTGGGAGGGGGTAAGGTTGAGGAAGGCGATTTTCGCGTCCTTGGCCTTGTCACCGAGCGTGCCGGCCGCCCATTTGCCAATCAGTTCGCCAGCCAGGAGATTATCGGTGGCGAAAGTGGAATCCGCGGCATCGACGGGTTCCAGAGGCGTGTCGAGGGCGATCACCAGAAGACCGGCATCACGGGCCTTCTGCACGGCCGGAACGATGCCCTTGGTGTCCGATGCGGTGATCAGGATACCCTTGGCGCCATCGGCGATGCAGGTCTCGATGGCAGCTACCTGGCTTTCGGAATCGCCATCAATCTTGCCGGCATAGGATTTCAGCGTCACGCCGAGTTCTTTGGCCTTGGCGGTCGCGCCTTCCTTCATCTTGACGAAGAAGGGATTGGTGTCGGTCTTGGTAATGAGGCAAACCGACGTATCGGCGGCGGACGCGACGGAAGCAAAAGAAACGCCAAGCGCAAGCGCGCCCAAAAGAGCGGAAACAGTGGTCTTCATGAGATCCTCCCAATGGATATTTGAGCACCATGACGGTTGCCCGACGATCTCGTCTCCTCCGAGAACAGCGACCGTTGACCCAGATGGAACCACCAAAGGAAACGGCTGTCAATAAATAAATCCGATTGAATTATTAATTCCGTATGGCATTCTAATCTCCGGCAGGGAGGAATATTGCAGCGGTCGTTTACGTTGCGATAGCAAGATTGCCATAAAGCCTGCCGGTATCGCCCGTGCAGATATCGCGGGCGGGAGGATGACATTATGAGACAATCTGTCGAGACGGCGCCGCCTGCGCCGCCCACCATTATGGATATCAGCGGCGGCGCGAACCAGATTGGGGTACGCGCCTATAATGAGCGGCTGGTGCTGTCCCTTGTTCGCCGCCATGGCGGATTGTCGAAAGCGGAAATATCCAGACTTTGCGGACTTTCTGCGCAGACAGTTTCGGTCATCATGCGCTCTCTCGAGAAAGACGGGCTTCTCGTTCGGGGTGAAAGGTTGCGCGGGAAGGTCGGACAGCCCTCAACGCCGATGCGCCTCAATCCCGACGCCGTCTTCTCTTTTGGCGTGAAGATCGGCCGGCGCAGCGTCGATCTGGTGCTGATGGATTTTGTCGGCCGGATAAAGCTCAAGCTTCGCAAGACCTATCCTTACCCCCTGCCGGAATGGATATTGCCATTCGTGATCGAAGGCATAACGGAACTCGAATCGAAATTGCCCCCGGCTGACCGGCAAAAAATTGCCGGAGTGGGCATCGCCGCCCCGTTCGAATTGTGGAACTGGGCGCAGGAAGTGGGGGCGCCTCAGGCCGAGATGGAACGTTGGCGGGATGTCGATATCCGCTCGGAAATCGCCGAAAACGTTCGCTATCCGGTTTTTCTGCAGAATGACGCCACGAGTGCCTGTGGTGCCGAACTGGTTTTTGGCGCCGGCCAGAATTACGCCGATTTTCTCTATATCTTCATCGGTTCCTTTATCGGAGGTGGAGTCGTTTTGAATTCGGCGCTGTTTTCCGGAAAAACGGGCACCGCCGGCGCAATCGGCCCGCTGCCGGTGCAGGGAGAGGATGGCAACACGGTTCAGCTGCTGAAGATCGCTTCGATCTTCGTTCTGGAAAACATGTTGCGTGAACGGGATATCGATCCACGCCCCCTGTGGTTCTCTCCGGATGAATGGATCGATTTCGGTGAACCGCTGGAAAGCTGGATCAACAAGACCGCCGCCGCACTGGCACAGGCCGTCATTGCCGCCGCTTCCATCATCGATTTTTCCAGCGTCATCATCGATGGCGGTTTTCCCGACTGGGTCAGAACGAGGATCGTTTCCGCCACCCGGCTGGCCCTCAAGCACCACGATCTTCAAGGCGTCACGCTGCCGGAGATTATCGAAGGCGCGGTCGGCAGTCAGGCCCGGGCAATCGGCGGCGCGAGCCTGCCCCTGTTCTCCCGTTATCTCATCGATCAGAACGTTCTGTTCAAGGACACGACAGGATGACGCCGAACGCCTTCAATCTATAACGACGCGCTGGATCTATCGGCGGTCAATCACCGGCGGCATGCTGCATGATTGCTTCGAGAAAGGCAGGGCCGTAACGCTCCAGTTTGCTGTCCCCCACACCGGCAATCTGCGCCATCTCCCTCGCCGAAGCCGGCTTTACCGCCGCGAGTTCGATGAGGGTTTTGTCGTGAAAAATCACATAGGGCGGAACGTTCTGCGCCCTGGCAATTTCCATGCGCTTTGCTCGCAGCGCCTCGAAGAGACCGCGATCCGCCTCCGGCAAAGCCGTCGACGCCGCGTTGCGCGGCGTTTGCTGCCTGCCGGCGCGACGGGCGGATGGTATTCTCAGCATCAGGGACGGTTTTTCGCGCAGAAACCGCCTTCCCTCTTCGGAAATGGACAGTCCGCCATGCCCGGATAAGTCAACCGCGATCAGTCGCAGCGCTACAAGCTGGCGCAAAATGGCCCGCCAAGCGCGATTATCGTGTTCCTTGCCTATTCCATATGTGGTGAGGCGATCATGCCCGAAGCGGGAAATCCGCTCGTCCTCGACGCCCAGCAGGACGCGGATGACATAAGCCTGCCCGAAGCGTTCTCCAGTGCGATAAATGCAGGACAGCAGCTTTTGAGCGGCGATGGCTCCGTCGAACAGATCCGGCGGCTCGGCGCAGGTATCGCAATTGCCGCATGGCTCGCACCGATCGCCGAAATAGGACAGCAGGACCTGCCTGCGGCAGCTGGCGGTTTCCGCAAGGCCAAGCAACGCATCGAGCTTCTGCCGTTCCATATATTTGCGCTGGTCCGCGGCATCCGATTCTTCGATGAAGCGGTTTCGTAGGGCAATGTCTTCGTAGCCGTAAAGCATCAGCACATCGGAGGGCAGGCCATCGCGGCCGGCACGGCCGGTCTCCTGGTAATAGGCCTCGATGCTGCCGGGCAGGTCAATATGAACCACGAATCGCACATCCGGCTTGTCGATACCCATACCGAAAGCAACGGTTGCGACGATGATCACCGCCTCGCCGTGCTGGAAGCGGGTCTGATTTTCCTCGCGGGCGGCCTTGTCCATGCCGGCGTGATAGGGCAGTGCATCGCGCCCCTCTTCCCGCAGCCAGGCTGCCGTTTCGTCCACCTTGCGCTTCGACAGGCAATAAACGATGCCGCTTTCATTCTCCCGGCCGCCAAGAAAACGTTTCAGCTGGGCGCGGGGATTGTCCTTCTCCATGATCGCATAACGGACGTTGGGACGGTCAAATCCGGCTATGAAGGCATCACCTTCATCAATGGCAAGATGTCCAAGAATCTCGGTGCGGGTGGGCTCATCCGCCGTCGCCGTCAGCGCCATGCGCGGCGTCTTCGGGAAACGCTCGATCAGCATATCGAGCTGGCGGTAAGGCGGGCGGAAATCATGCCCCCATTGCGACAGGCAATGGGCTTCATCAACCGCTATCAGGGAGAGGTCAATGGATTGAAGCGCATCTAGGACATCCGGCTTAAGAAGGGTCTCCGGCGCGGCATAAAGAATATCGACATTGCCGGCCCGCATATCGCGCCAGAGTGTCCGTCTCTCATCCGGAGAAAGATCGGAGTTGAGAGCCTCGGCCCGTATGCCAGCTTGACGCAGAGCCGCCACCTGATCGACCATCAACGCAATGAGCGGTGAGACGATCAGCCCCATACCTTTAAGGGCAAGGGCTGGAATCTGGTAGCAAAGTGACTTTCCGACACCTGTCGGCATCAGGACGAAGGCATTGTTTCCCGCCATCACATGCCGGATGATTTCGGCCTGCCGCCCGCGGAAGGTGTCGTAGCCGTAAACTGTCTTGAGTATCTGCAAGGGGTCGGCGGTCACGGCAGCTTTCTTCTGGATTCGGCGTTTTCCGCATCATGGCGAGTTTGCCTTGTATGGCAATCCCGGGATTGAACTGGTGGTGCGAGCCGGCGCTGTGGCCGCAAGTTTTTGAAGCTGCTTTTTGTTCTTCGCTGTGTTTTTGGATAGGCTGAGACTGCAACGCAGTGAAGACAAAAGGTTGGTTTGTCCGGTGCTTGTGATTTTTTTGTTTTTAACGTCTTTGCGGAGACAAAAAACTCCCGGCTGGTTCCCGTTGTTTCAAGAGGATGGAGTCACGGCATAGGGGAATAATTAAATAAGGGACAGGATTTGTGCAAGCGTTGTGCTAGGGGTAGAAACGACTTCGGCCTCCCGTTGGGAGGCCGACAAAGTCTTGATATTCCGGTA
>NZ_JAFLMZ010000020.1:0-2500 GCF_017313365.1 Agrobacterium sp. OT33
TGGTTGCGGGGGCAGGATTTGAACCTGCGGCCTTCAGGTTATGAGCCTGACGAGCTACCGGGCTGCTCCACCCCGCGTTAACCGACTTTTTGCGTTCGCAAAAATGTCATTTCCAGCGCAAGTTCGCAGAACTTGTCGCGAGAGCGTAACCGCATTGCGGTTATGCTTGGTGCCGGAGCAAATTGCCGAAGGCGATTCGTCTCCTTTAAGGGACGCACGAGGCGTCTTTTTTTTATTCTGGTCTTGAACGACAAAAGGCCGCATGAGCGGCCCTTTTGTATCGGCTGGGCCGAATTTTGTGATTGAGAAGATTTGATGTTGCGTTTTGCAGACCTGGCAGCGACCTACTCTCCCGCGTCTTGAGACGAAGTACCATTGGCGCTGGGGCGTTTCACGGCCGTGTTCGGAATGGGAACGGGTGCAGCCGCCCCGCGATAACCACCAGGTCGGCAAAACGCAACATGCTCCATGTTTTCACATGGAAACTGCTGTTTCGAGAAGCTGGAGAGCCAAAGCTCTATTTAATTTACACGTCTTTCTCTGACCGATCCGTATTCCACCTTTGCTCAACAGTGAGCGTGGCAGCCATACAGGACGCTAGTCCATCGCCAATCGTTTGGCGCGCCGTCCGCAGGGCCTTTGGCCCGTGAGGACAGAAGATGATGTCATCGAACTTTGTTCGATGAACATATTCAATGGGAACGAAGAAGTCGATCGAGCTATTAGTAACGGTAAGCTTCACACATTGCTGTGCTTCCACACCCGTCCTATCAACGTGGTCGTCTTCCACGGCTCTGATAGGGAACACTCGTTTTCAGGTTGGTTTCCCGCTTAGATGCCTTCAGCGGTTATCCATTCCGTATATAGCTACTCTGCTATGCCCTTGGCAGGACAACAGATCCACCAGAGATACGTCCATCCCGGTCCTCTCGTACTAGGGACAGATCCTGTCAATATTCCTACACCCACGGCAGATAGGGACCGAACTGTCTCACGACGTTCTGAACCCAACTCACGTACCGCTTTAAATGGCGAACAGCCATACCCTTGGGACCTGCTCCAGCCCCAGGATGCGATGAGTCGACATCGAGGTGCCAAACAACCCCGTCGATATGGACTCTTGGGGGTCATCAGCCTGTTATCCCCGGCGTACCTTTTATCCGTTGAGCGATGGCCCTTCCACACGGGACCACCGGATCACTATGACCGACTTTCGTCTCTGCTCGACTTGTCAGTCTCGCAGTCAGGCGGGCTTATGCCATTGCACTCGACGACCGATTTCCGACCGGTCTGAGCCCACCATCGCGCGCCTCCGTTACTCTTTCGGAGGCGACCGCCCCAGTCAAACTACCCACCATACACTGTCCCGGATCCGGATAACGGACCGCGGTTAGACATCCACGAAGATAAGGGTGGTATTTCAAGGATGGCTCCACAAAGACTGGCGTCCCTGCTTCAAAGCCTACCACCTATCCTACACATGCCTTGGCGAATGCCAGTGTAAAGCTATAGTAAAGGTGCACGGGGTCTTTCCGTCTGACCGCAGGAACCCCGCATCTTCACGGGGAATTCAATTTCACTGAGTCTATGTTGGAGACAGCGGGGAAGTCGTTACGCCATTCGTGCAGGTCGGAACTTACCCGACAAGGAATTTCGCTACCTTAGGACCGTTATAGTTACGGCCGCCGTTTACTGGGGCTTCAGTTCAGAGCTTGCACCCCTCCCTTTAACCTTCCAGCACCGGGCAGGCGTCAGACCCTATACGTCGTATTGCTACTTCGCAGAGCCCTGTGTTTTTGATAAACAGTCGCTACCCCCTGGTCTGTGCCACCCCATCATACTTGCGTACAAAAGGGTCACGCTTCTTCCGAAGTTACGCGTGCAATTTGCCGAGTTCCTTCAACATAGTTCTCTCAAGCGCCTTGGTATACTCTACCTGACCACCTGTGTCGGTTTCGGGTACGGTCTATACGGTGGAGCTATTTCCTGGAACCTCTTCGCCGCCCAACCAATCCAATAAGGTTGAACAACACACGAGATCCGTCACTACCACCAGGCCCACGAATATTAACGTGGTTCCCATCGACTACGCGTGTCCGCCTCGTCTTAGGGGCCGGCTAACCCTGCTCAGATTAACTTTAAGCAGGAACCCTTGGTCTTTCGGCGAGGGAGTCTCTCACTCCCTTTATCGTTACTCATGTCAACATTCGCACTTCCGATATCTCCAGCAGCCCTCACGGGTCCGCCTTCACAGACTTACGGAACGCTCCGCTACCACTTGCGATTACTCGCAAATCCTCAGCTTCGGTGCATGGCTTTAGCCCCGTTACATTTTCGGCGCAAAGACCCTTATTTAGACCAGTGAGCTGTTACGCTTTCTTTAAATGATGGCTGCTTCTAAGCCAACATCCTGGTTGTTTTGGGATCCTCACATCCTTTCCCACTTAGCCATGACTTGGGGACCTTAGCTGGAGGTCAGGGTTGTTGCCCTTTTCACGAC
>NZ_JAFLMZ010000021.1:0-3415 GCF_017313365.1 Agrobacterium sp. OT33
AAACCTAACCGCTTGTCGATCTCCCCCCTTGAGGGGGAGATGCCCGGCAGGGCAGAGGGGGGTAAGCCCCACGCACCCTCGACCCCAATGGACACCCCCCTGAAAGCTAACATCTAGGACGTTCGGTGAGACCTGCCTGGTGGTGCGGGACCATATTCGCTGGGCAGATCGGCGTTTGTTGTGACGCCGTGTATTTTCCGTCATTCCCGTCCCCGAAGCCCGAGGATGAGCCGGAATAACGGAGGGAGGGCGTTGGCATCATCCATCTCCCAGCACATACGCTCCTGTCACATGCCCACAAAAAAAGACCGGCCCGAAGGCCGGTGAAGAAGACAGCCTTATCGGGGGGATATCGGCGTCTTTGCAAGGGCATGAAAATGGGAATCGATCCCAAAAAGCGGTCCATCCGACGCGGATGTGCGGCAAAATACATCGCGCCGTACTGACCTGCGGCCAACATGGCTTGCCGCGCTCTTCTGATACGCTATGAGCGTCACATGTTTGTGACAACGGCCCCCGGGAGCCTGCTTTCATGCCCCCTGTTTCAGAGATAATGATCTTTGCTGCGGCGCTTGCGGCCGCGGGCGTCGTTGCGGGCCTTCTGGCGGGCCTTTTCGGCATTGGCGGCGGTGCGGTTCTGGTGCCGGTCTTTTACCATGTCTTCGGGCTTCTGGATGTGCCGGAGGCGGTGCGCATGCATCTTTCGCTCGGCACGTCGCTTGCCATCATCGTGCCGACATCTATCCGTTCTTTCCTGACGCATCGTCAGAAGGGCGCGGTCGATATCGATCTTCTGAAGGGCTGGATCGTCGCCGTGCCGCTTGGCACCATCCTCGCATCCGTCGTGGCCGCCTATGCCTCCAGCGTCGCGCTGCGGCTGATCTTCGCCTTCATCGCGCTGGCGCTCGCCTTTCGGATGGTCTTCAACCGGGCGAGCTGGCATCTCGGTTCCGACCTGCCGCAAAACCCGGTCCGGTTTCTGGTGGGCACAGGCATCGGCCTTCTCTCCGGCCTGATGGGCGTGGGCGGCGGGGTGATGAACAATACTTTCATGACGCTTTACGGGCGCACCATCCATCAGGCGGTTGCCACGTCCTCCGGCGTCGGTGTGCTGATTTCGCTGCCGGGGCTGCTGGGTTACATCTGGGCCGGTTGGGGTGATGCGGGCCTGCCGCCATTTTCAACCGGCTTCATCAACTGGATCGCCGTGGTGCTCTTGATCCCCATTACGCTCGTGGTTGCGCCCTATGGCGCGCGGCTGGCGCATGCGCTCAGCAAAAAGCAGCTGGAGCGGGCCTTCGGGGTGTTTCTGGTCTTCGTCGCGGCGCAGTTCTTCTACAGCGTCTACGGCTGATTTTCCTCGATTGCCGAACGCAGTGTTCAGGCCTCCGGACTGGCATTCGCGCATTCTACGGCCTATATGGCGTGCATCTTACTCGGTTTTTCGAAAGATTCGCCATGAATGCCATCGTTTCGATACGGAATCTGACCAAATCCTACGCAAATGGCTTTCAGGCGCTCAAGGGTGTCAGCCTCGATATCACGGAGGGGGAAATCCTCGCTCTTCTGGGCCCGAATGGTGCCGGCAAGACAACGCTGATTTCCATCGTCTGCGGCCTCGTCAATCCGGGGGAAGGCTCCGTGCTTGTCGGCGGGCATGATGTGGTCAAGGAATTCCGCCAGACCCGCGCCCTGATCGGCCTCGTGCCGCAGGAATTGACCACCGACCAGTTCGAGACGGTGTGGAACACCGTCAGCTTCTCGCGCGGCCTGCACGGGCAGAAGAAGAACCCGGAACTGATCGAGCGTATCCTGAAATCCCTCTCGCTCTGGAACAAGAAGGACAACATGCTGCGGGAGCTTTCCGGCGGCATGAAGCGGCGTGTGCTGATCGCCAAGGCGCTGGCGCATGAACCGAAGGTGCTGTTCCTCGACGAGCCGACCGCCGGCGTGGATGTGGCGCTGCGCCGTGACATGTGGAATGTGGTTTCCGAGCTGCGCTCCAGGGGCGTCACGATCATCCTCACCACGCATTACATCGAAGAGGCGGAAGAAATCGCCGACCGGGTGGGCGTCATCAATGGCGGCGAACTGCTGCTGGTGGAGGAAAAGACGGCGTTAATGAAGAAACTCGGCCGCAAGCAGCTTTTCCTGGAGCTTGCCCAGCCCGTGGAGCAATTGCCCGACAGTCTTGCTCCCTTCGGTCTGACGCTTTCCGATGACCGCTGCACCATCACCTATGAAATCGAGGATAATGGCGAACAGAGCCGCATTGCCGATGTTCTGAACGCCCTTTTCGCCGCCAACATCCATTTCAAGGATATTTCAACGCGGCAGAGTTCGCTTGAGGATATCTTCGTTTCGCTGGTGGGAGGCCAGAAATGAATTTCGAAGCCATCAAGGCCATCTATCTGTTCGAAATGGCACGCACGCGTCGCACCCTGCTGCAGAGCGTGGTGTCTCCGGTCATTTCCACGTCGCTTTACTTCATAGTGTTCGGAACCGCGATCGGTTCGCGGATTCAGGAGGTTGGCGGGGTTTCCTACGGCGCGTTCATAACGCCCGGCCTCATCATGCTGACACTTCTGACGCAATGTATCGGCAATGGCTCCTTCGGTATCTATTTCCCGAAATTCACCGGTACGGTCTATGAAATCCTCTCCGCACCCGTGGCGATGACGGAAATTCTGGCCGGTTATGTCGGGGCTGCGGCGACCAAGGGGTTGATGATCGGCACGATCATCCTGATAACGGCCTCCTTCTTCGTGGATATTACCATCGCCCATCCGTTCATGATGATCCTGTTCTTCGTGCTGACGGCTGTCAGTTTCAGCCTGTTCGGTTTCATCATCGGCATCTGGGCGACGAATTTCGAGCAGTTGAACCTCATTCCCATGCTGGTGGTGCCGCCGCTGACCTTCCTCGGCGGCAGCTTCTATTCCATCGACATGCTGCCGCCCTTCTGGCAGACGGTGAGCCACTTCAATCCGGTGCTTTATCTCATCAGCGGCTTCCGCTGGAGTTTTTACGAGATCGCCGACGTCAATCCGGTCATCAGCCTCGCGATGATCACGCTGTTTCTGGCGTTTTGCCTCGGTGTTGTCGGCTGGATGTTCAAGACGGGGTATCGGCTGCGCAACTGACATTGCGGATTACTGCCTGTCACTGAAGACTTCTCTACAGTGCCGTCATCCTCGGGCTTGACCCGAGGATCCATGGTTGCGTGGGGATGGATCCTCGGGTCAAGCCCGAGGATGACGGGAGGAGAGAGGTCGCGAGCCCTCAAGACATGATCAACCCACCATCGACATTGATCGTCTGGCCGGTGATGTATGCCGCATCCTCGGAGGCCAGAAACGCCACCAGTGCGGCCACTTCGGCGGGCGTTCCAGCGCGGCGCATGGGGATGTTGCGT
>NZ_JAFLMZ010000022.1:0-3102 GCF_017313365.1 Agrobacterium sp. OT33
GCCTGGGAAAACGTCGCCTATCTCAATCAGGCGAAGGTTGCGGCCGACGCCTCTTCGGAACTTGCGAAAAAGATCGGTGAAGCGGGTTCGATGCCCAAGGCCAATCAGGCCCGCGAGCATGTGTTTTATGCGGAACTGACGGGAGAAACGGCAAAGGCGCGACTGGCAGCGAAACTCGCCAAGGAAGAGCTGATCCGGCTGATGGGCCTTTCCGGCACGGACGCCGAGTTCCAGATACCGAACCGGCTTCCTTCCCTGCCGAAGACCCTGATAGCGCGCAACGATATCGAGGCGGAAGCAATTCACAAACGCATGGATTTGCAGGTCGCCCGCCTCGAATTGCAGGCAACCGCACAATCCTATCGCCTGGAAGACGCCACCCGCATCGTCACCGATATCGAGCTGGCCGGAAACTGGGAGAAGGAACGCGAGCGCGAGGACGGCGCCACCCGTTCGGACATTGCAAGAACCGGTTCGCTGTCCTTCACGATCCCGATCTTCGATTCCGGGCAGGCGCGTCTGCGCAAGGGCGAACTCGCCTATATGCGGGCGGCCAACCAGCTGGCCGGGCTGGCCGTCGACATCCGTTCGCAGGCCCGTTCCGCCCATCTGGCCTACAGGTCGAATTACGACATTGCCCGTCACTACCGCAACAATGTCCTGCCCCTGCGCAGCGCGATCGAGGAGCAATCGCTGCTGTCCTATAACGGCATGATTACCAGCACCTTCGAGCTGATCGCCGATACCCGCGAAAAAGTCGAATCCACCATCCTCGCAGTCAACGCCAAGCGCGACTTCTGGTTGGCCGAAGCCAACCTTGCCCCCGTCATCTATGGCGGAAGCACCGGCAGTGCCGCGGCCGAAACCGAAGTCGCGACGTCCGAAGCCCCGGCTGGCGGCGGTCATTGAGAAAGGAAACGGGAATGTTCAGCAGAAGACAATTGCTTGGAGCAGGCGCCGCCGGCGCGGCGCTCATCTCCTCCAAAACCTGGGCGCAGACGTCCAATATGGGCCTGCCGGAGGCAGCCAGCATGGAGGGTGCCGCGACCCAGACACCCACCCGCCCCTCAACCGGCCCGGATTACAACCCGGTCGTCACCCTCAACGGATGGACCCTGCCCTTCCGGATGAACAATGGCGTGAAGGAGTTCCACCTCGTCGCCGAACCGGTGG
Source organism: Agrobacterium sp. OT33 (assembly GCF_017313365.1). Classification (NCBI taxonomy): domain Bacteria; kingdom Pseudomonadati; phylum Pseudomonadota; class Alphaproteobacteria; order Hyphomicrobiales; family Rhizobiaceae; genus Agrobacterium; species Agrobacterium sp. OT33. Next base: position 1,174 of record NZ_JAFLMZ010000022.1, read on the forward strand.
AACGCGAGATGGCCGAGGGCATGACCGCCTATCTGTGGGGTTACAACGGCCAGTCCCCCGGTCCGACCATCGAGGCTGTGGAGGGTGACCGGGTGCGTATCTTCGTCACCAACAAATTGCCCGAACATACGACGGTTCACTGGCACGGCATGATCCTGCCTTCGGGCATGGACGGTGTCGGCGGCCTGTCGCAGCCGCATATTCCGGTTGGCAAAACCTTCGTTTACGAGTTCGATCTCGTGAAATCCGGCACTTTCATGTACCACCCGCATTCCGACGAAATGGTGCAGATGGCCATGGGGATGATGGGCTTCTTCGTCGTGCATCCCAAGGACCCGGCGTTCATGCCGGTGGACCGGGACTTCGTGTTCCTGCTCAGCGCCTTCGACATCGACCCGGGAACTTACGTGCCCCGTGTCATGGAGATGACCGATTTTAATCTCTGGACCTGGAACAGCCGGGTCTTTCCCGGCATCGATCCGCTGGTCGTGTCGAAAAACGACAGGGTGCGGGTGCGGGTCGGCAACCTGACCATGACCAACCATCCGATCCACATGCATGGTTACGACTTCGAGGTCACCTGCACCGATGGCGGCTGGGTGCGGCCCGAGGCGCGCTGGCCGGAAGTCAGCATCGACATTCCCGTCGGCGCGATGCGCGCTTACGAGTTCGACGCCAAATATGAGGGCGACTGGGCGATCCATTGCCACAAGTCGCACCACACCATGAACGCCATGGGTCACGAAATCCCGACATTCATCGGTGTCGACAAAAAGGAAGTCGCCAAGAAAATCCGGCAGATTCGCCCCGAATACATGCCGATGGGCACCGCCGGCATGGCTGACATGGCCGAAATGTCGATGGAGATACCCGAAAACACCGTGCCCATGATGACCGGTTGGGGTCCGCACGGCCCCATCGAAATGGGCGGCATGTTCTCGGTGGTGAAGGTCCGCGAAGGTATCTCCGCGGGCGATTACGCCGACCCGGGCTGGTATGAAAACCCACCCGGCACACAGGCCTTTGAGTGGGCGGGCAACCTGCCCGACGCGCCGAAAGCCAAAGATGCAAGCACACAGCCACCCTCTGCCCATTCCAACCACGGCTGACCGTCAATCCTCCCAAACGAAAAAAGGAAAACAACATGAACACTGCAATTCTTGGCCTTGTGCTGGCAGCACTTGCGACCCCCGCTCTGGCGGCCGGCAGCCATGCCGGCGGACACAGCGAGGTCATGGCCGTCGGCGAACCCGGCGACGCCACGAAAGTCACCCAGACCATCCGCGTCAGCATGAAAGAGACGCCGGATGGCAAGATGATCTTCACGCCCAACAACTTCAAGGTCCGCAAGGATCAGACCATCCGCTTCACCGTCAAGAACGAAGGCGAGCTCGATCATGAATTCGTTCTCGACGAAGAAGCGAAGGTCATGGAGCACAAGGCGCTGATGGAGAAATTCCCCGAGATGGAACATGCCGATCCGAACGCCATCCGTCTGGCGCCCGGCAAGACAGGAGAAATCGTCTGGAGGTTCACCAATGACGGCGTCTTCAAGGTCGCCTGCCTTGTGCCCGGACATTACGACGCCGGCATGCACGGCGATGTCACCGTTGCCAAAAAGTAAGCAAACAAGGAAACCGATCCATGAAAACAATCATCAACACCACCCTCGCCGCAGCCCTCTTTCTCGCCTCTGCCGCCGGCGCCTTCGCGCAGGAATTCACCGCCGGCACGGTGAAGAAACTCGATACCAAGGCCAAAAAGGTCACGCTTATCCATGAGGAACTGAAAAATCTGGACATGCCGGCAATGACCATGGTCTTCGACGTCAAGGACGAAGCCATGCTGGCGAAATTGCAGGAAGGCGCGAAAGTGCAATTCGTCGCCGAGCGGGTGAACGGCAAGCTGACCGTGACGCAGCTGAAATAA
>NZ_JAFLMZ010000023.1:0-2421 GCF_017313365.1 Agrobacterium sp. OT33
AATGGCAACTCGAAACACGAGCGGTCTGGCGCGGGTGATGCTTGCGCCATCGGTGCTGTTATTGCTGGTGTGGATGATCGTGCCTCTGGCGATGACGCTGTGGTTCTCGTTCCAGAACTACAATCTCCTCAACCCGGCCAATGTCAGCTTTGCGGGCCTGTTCAATTACCAGTATTTCTACACCGACCCGGCCTTCTTCCAGTCGATCTGGAACACGTTGCTGATCGTCGGCGGCGTGCTTGCGATCACCGTCATCGGCGGCATTGCCATTGCGCTCCTGCTCGACAATGACATTTTCGGCCAGGGCATCGTCCGCATCATGATCATCTCGCCCTTCTTCGTCATGCCGCCGGTGGCCGCATTGGTGTGGAAGAACATGATCATGCATCCCGGTTACGGCGTGCTTGCCGATCTGTCGCGCTTCTTCGGCCTGCAGCCGGTCGACTGGTTCGCGCAGTTTCCGCTGCTGTCCATCATCATCATCGTCGCCTGGCAATGGCTGCCGTTTGCGACGCTGATCCTGCTCACCGCCCTGCAGTCGCTCGATGGCGAGCAGAAGGAAGCCGCCGAGATGGATGGCGCCAACTTCGTCAATCGCTTCATCCATCTGACCCTGCCGCATCTGTCGCGCGCCATCACCGTCGTCATTCTCATCCAGACGATCTTCCTGCTCGGCGTCTACGCGGAAATCCTCGTCACCACCAATGGCGGACCGGGTTATGCCTCCACCAACCTCGCCTTCCTCATCTATCGCACCGCACTTCTGGGTTACGACGTCGGCGGCGCTTCGGCCGGCGGCATCATCGCCGTCATCCTCGCCAATATCGTCGCCATCTTCCTGATGCGCGCCGTCGGCAAGAACCTCGACCGGTAAGGGGGAAACATCATGGCCCGCAAGACAACCACACGTGCGAAGATCGGCTTTTCCATCGCGGCCTGGGCCGTGGCGCTGCTGCTGTTCTTCCCGATCCTCTATGCCTTCCTCACCTCGCTCAAGACCGAACCGGAGGCGATCGCCGGCTTCAGCCTCATTCCCTCGGGCACCTTCGAGAATTACGTGACGGTCCAGACCCAGCGCGACTACTTCAAGCCGTTCATGAACTCGGTGGTGCTGTCGCTCGGCTCGACGATCATTGCGCTGATCATCGCCATTCCCGCCGCCTGGGCCATGGCGTTCTCGCCGACCAAACGCACCAAGGACATTTTGATGTGGATGCTCTCCACCAAGATGATGCCGGCCGTCGCCGTGCTTGTGCCGATCTATCTGCTCTTCCGCAATGCCGGCCTGCTCGATACCCGCATCGGGCTCACCATCATGCTCACTTTCATCAACCTGCCGATCGTCATCTGGATGCTCTACACCTATTTCCGCGAAATCCCCGGCGAGATCCTGGAGGCCGCCCGCATGGATGGCGCATCCCTGTGGAACGAGATCGTGCATGTGCTGACACCAATGGCGGTGCCGGGTATTGCCTCGACGCTGCTTTTGAACGTCATCCTTGCCTGGAACGAAGCCTTCTGGACCATCCGGCTGACGACCACCAATGCCGCCCCGCTGACGGCCTTCATCGCCTCCTTCTCCTCGCCGCAGGGGCTGTTCTGGGCAAAACTCTCGGCCGCCTCGATGATGGCGATCGCCCCCATTCTCGTCATCGGCTGGTTCTCGCAGAAACAACTCGTGCGTGGCCTGACCTTTGGCGCCGTGAAATAAGGAACGACAAACATGGGCAGCATTTCCCTTCAGAACGTGTCCAAGCTCTTCGGTGAGGCGAAAGTCATCCCGTCGATCGATCTCGATATCAACGACGGCGAGTTCGTCGTCTTCGTCGGCCCCTCCGGCTGCGGCAAGTCCACGCTGTTGCGGCTGATCGCCGGGCTGGAGGATGTTTCCGGTGGCAGAATCGTCATCGACGGCAATGACGCCACCGAAAAGGCCCCGGCCGAGCGTGGCCTTGCCATGGTGTTCCAGTCCTATGCGCTTTATCCGCATATGAGTGTCAGGAACAACATCGCCTTCCCGCTGAAGATGGCCAAGCTCGACAAGGCGGTGATCGATAAAAAGGTCGAGGACGCGGCCCGGGTGCTGAACCTCACCGATTATCTCGAACGCCGGCCCTCGCAATTATCAGGCGGCCAGCGCCAGCGCGTCGCCATCGGCCGCGCCATCGTGCGCGAACCGAAAGCCTTCCTGTTCGACGAGCCGCTTTCCAACCTCGATGCGGCGCTGCGCGGCACCATGCGGCTGGAAATCTCCGAGCTGCACAACGCGCTGAAGACGACGATGATCTATGTCACCCACGACCAGGTGGAAGCCATGACCATGGCCGACAAGATCGTCGTCCTCAACCGCGGCAATATCGAGCAGGTCGGTTCGCCGATGGAGCTTTACCGCACCCCCGCCAACCTCTTCGTCGCCGGCTT
>NZ_JAFLMZ010000024.1:0-710 GCF_017313365.1 Agrobacterium sp. OT33
CCAACCTTGACGATACCGCGCTCAACGCGACCCGTCACAACCGTACCACGGCCCGAGATCGAGAACACGTCTTCGATCGGCATCAGGAACGGCTGGTCGATCGGACGCTCAGGCGTCGGGATGTAGGCGTCGACAGCAGCCATCAGCTCGCGGATCGCGTCTTCACCGATCTTCTTGTCGGAATCTTCAAGAGCAGCGAGAGCCGAACCCTTGATGATCGGGATATCGTCGCCCGGGAAGTCGTAGGACGACAGAAGTTCGCGAACTTCAAGCTCGACGAGCTCGAGAAGCTCGGCGTCGTCAACCTGGTCGACCTTGTTGAGGAACACGACGATCGCCGGAACGCCAACCTGACGGGCAAGCAGGATGTGCTCGCGCGTCTGCGGCATCGGGCCGTCAGCAGCCGAGCAAACCAGGATCGCGCCGTCCATCTGCGCTGCACCGGTGATCATGTTCTTCACGTAGTCGGCGTGGCCGGGGCAGTCAACGTGAGCGTAGTGACGGTTCGGCGTCTCATACTCAACGTGGGCCGTCGAAATCGTGATACCACGAGCCTTCTCTTCAGGAGCAGCGTCGATCTGGTCGTACGCCTTGAACTCGCCGAAGAACTTCGTGATTGCTGCCGTCAGCGACGTCTTGCCATGGTCAACGTGACCGATCGTGCCAATGTTGACGTGCGGCTTCGTCCGCTCAAACTTGCTCTTTGCCAT
>NZ_JAFLMZ010000025.1:0-621 GCF_017313365.1 Agrobacterium sp. OT33
CCGGCGCAAGCTCGTCGCCAAATTGCGCGCGCGCAACCTCGGCAGCGTGATGGGCATAGGCGAGATGGGTGACGGGCCGCGCCTTCAGCCATTTGCGGCGCTGTGTGATCGCCATCGACTTTGCCGCCTCCTCGCCGAACCTGGCGATGGAGAAGTTCTCCTTCTTCTGTCCCTCCCTGGTCATCAGCGTTGACTGCCATACATCACCTTCGGCCGTCTCTACACGTCTGACACCGGAGATGCCGCTTCGGTTGTTCTTGCGCAGAAGCACGGCCTGCTCGAGGTTGGTGGTTGGCGGGATGGCAAGGATGATGGCGTCGCGGTATGCGCGTGCGTGACGGTAGGCTTCATCGCCGGAACCGTAGACACTGTCCTTGAACAGCCTGACGATCTTGTGGCCACGCCGCCTGACACTGACCCACCATCCGGCACCGTGGCGAGCCCCGGAGGCCTCTTCCCGGCGCAGGCCGTAGGTGTCGGCGTCGTGTTTTGTGTGTCTCGGATTTCTTTCGATCGTCACTCCGCACCCCCGGCCTGTCAGATATCATCGATGGAATTTTGGCATTTGCAGGTTGCATAATTCATGGTGAGTCCATGGTTTCGCCACAATGTTTGATTGCA
>NZ_JAFLMZ010000026.1:0-476 GCF_017313365.1 Agrobacterium sp. OT33
TCGCGGCTTTTCGAGATTCACCTGACGCTGCGTGCGAAGAAGGAAGCGGTCAAGCCCGAGGAGCTGATCGGGCGGCTTGTCGATGTGTCGGTCGAGATAAGCCAGGGAGACGGGGAGGAGGGCAGCGGCGTCCGCCGGCCGTTCAACGGTCTGGTGACGGAACTGCATGAGGGCCCGCCGATCACCCGTGGGCTGCGCTCTTATGCGCTGACCATCCGCCCGCAGATGTGGCTTCTGTCGCGGCGGTCGGATTGCCGCATCTGGATGGACAAGACGGCGGTGGAGATCGTCGAGACGCTGTTTTCCGAACATGGCATTCCCGCCCCCGACACGTCGGGCATCATCTCGCCGCCGCCTGCGCAACACTATAGCGTGCAATGGAACGAGACGGATCTTGATTATCTGACGCGCCGTTTCGAGGAGGACGGGCTGTTCTTCTGGTTCAGCCATGAGGACGGTTCCCACAAGCTGCATGT
>NZ_JAFLMZ010000027.1:0-305 GCF_017313365.1 Agrobacterium sp. OT33
TCTTCCTTCGTCAGGATGTAGGCTTCGGCCTTGAACTTCTTGTGCGGCTTGACAGAACCCGGCTTGCACAGGATCTGACCACGCTCGACGCCGTCACGGTTAACACCGCGAACCAGTGCACCGATGTTGTCGCCAGCCTGGCCCTGGTCGAGCAGCTTGCGGAACATTTCAACGCCGGTAACCGTCGTCTTCGAGGTCGGACGGATGCCGACGATCTCGACTTCTTCGCCAACCTTGACGATACCGCGCTCAACGCGACCCGTCACAACCGTACCACGGCCCGAGATCGAGAACACGTCTTCGAT
>NZ_JAFLMZ010000028.1:0-271 GCF_017313365.1 Agrobacterium sp. OT33
GCTAGCTGTAGCGGCTTGCCAACATAAGCGCCTCTGCTCGCAAACATCGGCATTTTCTGCTCGAATTATCTGACAATGGAGCGGGCGTCGTGCTCACGCTCTTTGCCAATGTGCTCGCAAACATCCGGGTCTGCTTGCAAACATCCGCCACGTGCTCAGATTAATTGCCAGCGACGGCATGGTCAAACCGGGACGCCTGCCTGTCGTAGTTGCTCGGTCAGCTGACGGGAATATTCGGGATCAAGGGTGCCCGCCAGGAAGGCGCGGATAT
>NZ_JAFLMZ010000029.1:0-263 GCF_017313365.1 Agrobacterium sp. OT33
GTGCCCGGCACCATGCCCGGCGTCTCGAAGTTCCAGTCCGCGCCCGCCCGCTGGCCCGACACATAGGAAAAACGCCGTGCCCAGTCATTGATGTGGTTGCGGTCCGAAGACCCCTGCGCCAGACGCACCCGGCCCTCGCCCTGCGCCGAAGCCGACGGGGCAAGCCAGCCGCTGGCGCTGTCGGCAACATGCAGCTTGTGGGAACCGTCCTCATGGCTGAACCAGAAGAACAGCCCGTCCTCCTCGAAACGGCGCGTCAGATA